>NZ_OZ252014.1:1929611-2641722 GCF_965247405.1 Ekhidna sp. | reverse complement strand
AAGCGGACTGGGGTGGATAGGCAAAAACTCTTTGCTTCTCAATCGTGAGATGGGAAGCTTCTTCTTTTTAGCTGAACTGATTATTGACCTGGAACTAGAACCGGATGGTCCCATGAAAGACTACTGCGGCACCTGTACGGCATGTCAGGATGCCTGTCCTACAGATGCCATTCCTGAACCCTATGTAGTAGACGGAAGCAGATGCATTTCGTACCTAACCATTGAGTTGAAAGATGAGATACCTTCAGAATTCAAAGACAAAATGGAAGGTTGGGCGTTTGGATGTGACATCTGCCAGGATGTATGCCCGTGGAATAGGTTTTCAAAGCCTCATTCAGAGCCAGCTTTCAAACCACAAGGCTGGGAAGCGTTTGCAAAGCAGGACTGGCAGGAAATGACGAAAGAGGTTTTTCAGAAAGTGTTTAAGAAGTCTGCGGTGAAGCGGACAAAATTTGAGGGCTTGAAAAGGAATATTAAATTTATTCAATCCTAACCAATTCCATTCATGAAAACACTGGTCACTAGAACACTCCTAATTACAGGATTTTTGTTTGTTAGTCATTTTATCCAATCACAATCCATTTATCCAATATCTGTTAACGAAAACGATTACCAAGGCTCTGGTGTCAAATGGATCATAGATCGAGCTGACAGTTGTCAATTTGTGCTCTTCGGTGAACAGCATGGAGTTAAGGGAGTTGCGGAGTTTGTCATTTTTATCAATAAACAACTAGATAAGAAAGGTTTTGACTATTTAGCACTTGAGACCGATGGATGGACCACCAGTAAGTCGGCGAAACTTGGTATAGATAAGTTTACGAGGAAGTACCCCCATTCCATCGCATTTGACTCAAATGGTGATTTAGAGCTGATGCAATCAGCTGTTGACATGCACCCTGATTTGGAAACTCCTATTTGGGGCCTGGATCAAATGCAAACAGCTATTCACCCATTTCAACGACTTATCGAGCTAGCAAATACGAATGAACAAAAAAAAGTGGCTAGAGGAGCATTTTTAAAAGCGACTTTAAAAATGGGAAGGTACACCAGGCAAAATCATCAAAAAGACTTAGAGGTTTTAAAGCAGGTATTTGAAGGCAATCCTTCTGAAGAAAAAGATCAAATACTAAAAGAGCTTCAGCAAACCATGGAGATATTCACTAAATGGATGGACCCAAATACCAGACAAGAATCAGTAGCCATCAGGGAAGAATTGATGAAAGCCAACCTGGATAACTATCTGAAAAGCGATCCGGATGCAAAAGTCCTTTTCAAGATAGGTGGTGCACACACTATGTATGGGGTGGGCCCGAATGGTGTTCTTACATTAGGAGATCATGTTCAGAAGATAGCCAAACAAAATGGACAGAAAACATTATCAATTAGCATTCGAAGGTATAATCCAGAAAATGCTATTGTTCCTGACAGTGTTTTTAACAATGCCAACATGATCCTCATTGATTCAAAAAAATACCTTCAGACTGATCCCGAAACAAGCTTCCATGAAGAACTAACTATGTTCGATGCAATCATCTACCTCAAGGATGCAGGATATGCCGGCAAATCAATCAATCGTACATACGAAAAAGCATTTAGAAACAATTTCATTAAAAGCTTAGTCCCCCTAATAATTTGTGTGATTGTATGCCTGATCACCATATTTGTTTTTATCATCAAAAAGATCAGAAAAAAGTCAACCTCCCTTTCGATTCCATCCATTGCCTCTTTCCTATCTATTTTTCTGATCGTAATCCAGATCCTGAAAATGCGAAGCGCAGAAAGTGCTGCTGTTATTACTACTAGTATGACGCCCCTCCTTATTCATGTATCTTTCGGGATTTTTGGATTGTATTTCATCTACCAGTCGCTGCACCTTTTCAAAAACGAAGGAGTAGAAGTCAGACATAAGATATTTTATGCTCTATTTACAATTAGCTTTTTAGTCCTTTCCTACTCGATCCATTATTGGAATATTGGAGGGATGCTTTGGTATTTAGCTTGAGTAATTTTTGATTAGTTAATACATTAAAATAAACTTCTGATTATTGGAATAGTCACTACTTTCGCTCCGTGACTATCCTTTACTTCATCGATATCATTGGTACCATGGTGTTTGCCATCTCCGGGGCACTTGCCGGTCGAGACAAGAAACTGGATTTCTTTGGCATTGCGGCAGTGGGCTTAATTACAGCCATTGGCGGAGGTACCGTTCGAGACGTTTTGTTGGGCAGCACCCCTGTCGGTTGGATGAATGATCTGATGTACCTGACCATGATCGGTTCAGGAATCTTGATCTCACTGCTTTTTGGTAAAGCTGTATTGAAACTACGTAGAACTTTCTTCATGTTCGATACCATCGGAATTGCTGTTTTTACTGTTTTAGGGCTACAAAAAGCGCTGACTATAGGAGTACACCCTGTCATCGCTATCATGATGGGAATGGTATCAGCTGTATTCGGCGGAGTGATCCGCGATATTGTCTGTAATGAAATCCCCCTCATTTTTAGAAAAGAGATTTATGCACTCACTTGTCTGTGTGGTGGCATCCTTTATGTCATCCTTCAGCGAGCCGGATTAGATCAGGGATGGAATATTCTGATCACTGTCCTTTTTATTGCCTCTTTTAGAATTTTAGCCGTGAAGTTTAAGTGGCAGCTGCCGGATATTTCTTGAGAGCATGGCCTTTCACTAAATTTACCCTGACAACCAAAAACCAAAATATGAAAAATTTCATTTATGGATTAGCTGTATTATTCTTAATCAGCTGCCAACCTCAATCTGAAAACACAGATATGCAAACTGAAAATCCATTCTATCAGGAATGGGATACCCCTTACGGTGTACCTCCCTTTGATCAAATTAAGGATGAGCACTACATGCAGGCCTTCGAAGATGGCATGCAACAACAGCTTGAAGAAGTCGCTGCAATTGCCAGCAACGAAGAAGCACCTACTTTTGAAAACACCATCGAAGCATTTGAAAAATCCGGTGAGTTACTAACCAAAGTAGGTGGTGTATTCTTCAACTTATCTTCTGCTCATACAAATGATTCAATTCAAGGAATATCTCGTGTAATCAGTCCCAAGCTGTCGGCTCATAGCGACAACATCTTTCTAAATGGTGATTTCTATTCACGAGTAAAGATACTATACGATCAGCGCGAAGAGCTTGATCTTACCGTAGAACAAGCTAAACTTTTAGAAAATTATCACACCCGATTCGTTCGTGCGGGTGCTGCATTGAGCATGGATGAGCAAGCAAAAATGCGTGAGTTAAACGGCCAGCTGTCCTCGCTTTCTGTGAAATTCGGTGAGAATGTGCTGAAGGAAGACAACAAGTTTGAGATGCTCATTGAGAATGAAGAAGATCTCGATGGTCTATCTGATAACATCATTAATGCAGCGCGAGAAGCTGCGCAGGAAAGAGGATACAATGAAGAATGGCTTTTCACTCCGCACAAGCCAAGCATGATTCCATTCATCACATACTCCAACAACCGCGCATTGAGAAAACAACTGAAAGAAGGGTACATTTTTCGAGGCGACAATGATGATGAGTTGGACAACAAAGAACTGGCTAGAAACCTCGCGAACGTAAGACTGGAAAAGGCTAATCTGCTAGGTTACGAGACCTGGGCTGATTATATCCTTGCTGAGCGTATGCTGGATACTCCTGACAAGGTGTATAATCTCTTAGATAAAGTTTGGCCTGCTGCATTGGAAGCGGCCAAGAAAGAGCGTGATATGATGGCTAAAATGGCTGCCAATGAAGGTCAAAATATTGAAATCGGCCCATGGGACTGGTGGTACTATGCAGAAAAGATCAAGATGGAGCAATATAACCTCGATGAAAACGAGATACGTCCATATTTAAAAGTCGACAATGTCATCAATGGCACGTTTACTCTTGCTAACAAACTATTCGGCCTGACATTCGAAGAACAAAGTAACATCCCAAAATACCACCCGGATGTTCGTACATACACGGTAAAAAATGAAGCTGATGAATTGATCGGTATCTATTTATCTGATTGGTTTTACCGTGGAAGCAAGCGAGGCGGAGCATGGATGAACACCTTCCGTGACCAAAGCAACATGGGTGGCGATAGAGTCATTCCTATTGTGACGAACGTAGGAAACTTCACTAAACCGACCGGTGATACACCTTCCTTACTATCCCAGGATGAAGCAAGTACATTGTTTCATGAATTCGGTCACGCACTGCATGGACTCCTTTCAGAGTGCACATATCCTTCCATCTCAGGCACATCTACTCCAAGGGACTTTGTAGAGTTCCCTTCTCAGGTGATGGAAAACTGGGTTTTTGAACCGGAGATGCTGGAGCTATATGCGTTCCATTATGAAACAGGAGAAGTGATGCCTACAGAGCTGGTCGAGAAGATCAAAAATGCTGGCAAATTCAATCAGGGTTTCGCAACAGTAGAATACATGGCAGCTGCATATCTGGACATGGCTTATCATTCAATCACCGAGCCTATTGAAGGAGATGTCGATGCGTTTGAGAAAGCTGCAATGGATGAAATCGGATTGATTGATGCGATCGTTCCGAGATACCGAACCGGGTATTTCAGACATGCATTCTCCAGTCCTGAGGGATATTCATCCGGATACTACAGCTACCTGAATTCTGAGGTAATGGATGCAGACGCATTCGGAGCATTCAAAGAAAACGGTCTCTTCGATAAAGAAACGGCAACTGCATATAAGAATCACATCCTTTCCAAAGGTGGCACAAGAGATGCCATGGAAATGTATGTGAATTTCCGAGGCAGAGAACCAAAATTTGAAGCCATCCTGGAAAGACGAGGTTTTAATTAAAGATATAACGACAGAGTAAAACTGAAGATTTTTACTCATAAAGCTCTGTGGCTATCAGTCGTCCCTCCACTATGGTGGGACGACTTTTTTAATTCAGCTAAACATCTCCGCTACTTCCTTCCGATCAGCAAAATTTCGACATCTTATTGGTAAGTAATCTTGATGCCTTTCTCAATGTTCTCTGCAATTGAACCTAACCGCTCAAATAAAATTTTATCTAATTCCTCTGCTTCGTGATTAAGTTGCTATTGAAAATTAAATCCATGAAAGCATGAAAAAAATACTTACCGTAGTATTTGCGCTCTTATTCGTCGGCATTTCGACAGACATTCAAGCGCAGAAAAAGAAGAAAAAGAAAGGTGACGATACTGAGCAGGAAGCACCTAAGAAGAAAAAGAATGGCTTAAAAGATTACGCTGAAGTAATCACAAATGAGGCCATTACCGATGAGGGATTAATCACTTCACATCAGGTAGGAGACGATTTCTACTTTGAAATTCCGGCTAACCTGCTTGAAAAAGAAATCCTGATTGTATCAAGGATAGCAGGTCACGTAAAGGGATTGAATTTTGGTGGGGCTGGCATGAAGTCGCGACCTCAGCAAGTAATCCGCTTTCAAAAAATGGGCGGAAAGATCTTGATGCGCTCGGTTTCCTACAATAATGTAGCAGCCGAAAATGAGCCCATTTATACCTCCGTCAAAAACAACAATTTTGAGCCGGTCATAGAGTCATTTTCATTGGAAACAATGAAGGATGATTCTTCATCTTATGTGATTAAAGTAACAGATTTCTTTTCCAGTGACATCCCTATGATTGGTGGACTGAGAGATTCAGAGAGAAAAAGATTCAAGATCAAAGGGATTGACAAGGCAAGATCACTGATCACTTCAGTAAAGTCATTCCCAGAAAATGTAGAAGTCAGACATATTTTAACGTACAAAGGAGATGAACTCCCTGCGAATGGATTGACCGAGACACTGTCTATTGAAATGAATCAATCAATGATTCTTTTACCAGAAGATCCAATGGTTCCACGATATCATGACGAAAGAGTAGGGTTCTTTTCTCTGCGTCAAATCGATTACAGTTCAGATGAGCAAAAAGCGGCTCAAAGAAGATTTATCACGAAATGGAGACTGGAACCAAGCGACTGGGATGCCTACAACAATGGCGAACTGGTAGAGCCTGTAAAACCAATCGTGTATTACATTGACCCGGCAACTCCGGAAAAGTGGAGAAAGTATATCAAGCAGGGTGTAGAAGACTGGCAGGTAGCGTTTGAGGCTGCCGGATTGAAAAATGCAATCCTTGCCAAAGACCCTCCAAGTAAAGAGGAAGATCCTGACTGGAGTCCGGAGGATGTTCGTTTCTCAGTGATCAGATACATTGCCACTGATATTCAAAATGCCCAGGGTCCTCATGTACATGATCCAAGAACCGGCGAGATTCTAGAGAGTGACATCTTGTGGTATCACAACGTGATGAATCTGCTGAGAAACTGGTACTTCATTCAGACGGCAGCAGTCAACCCTGAGGCACAGAAAACTAAATTTGACGATGAATTGATGGGCGAACTCATTCGGTTTGTGTCTGCTCATGAAGTAGGTCATACATTGGGATATCCTCACAACATGGGTTCATCTCCTGCATACACAGTAGATCAATTGAGGGATAAAGCCTTCACCGATACGCATGGAGTTGCTCCTTCCATTATGGATTACGCACGCTTCAACTATGTGGCTCAGCCAGAGGATGGGATCACCAATTTCTTCCCTCGCATTGGAGAGTATGACCTATGGGTAACCCAATATGGTTATAAGCCCATTCCAAACGTAAGCACCCCGGATGATGAAGAAGACGTCCTCAATGCATGGATCAAAGAAAAAGGTGATGATCCGCTATACAGGTATGGACGTCAGCGAGGACTCCCTGTAGATCCAACTGCGCAAACAGAAGATATAGGACATGACTCTATGATTGCCAGTGAACTAGGGATCAGGAACCTAAAACGAATCGTTGATAAACTAATGGATTGGACGACCGTAGAGGGTGAAAATTACAAGGAGCTTGAAGAGTTATATGGCCAGGTAGTGAATCAATTTAACCGCTATAATGGACATGTAGTCTCGAATGTTGGCGGTGTTTACGAATATTATAAAACTGCTGATCAAGATGGTGCTGTATACACCCATGTAGAGAAAGATAAGCAAGAAAGAGCGGTTGAGTTTTTGAATGAGCAGCTTTTTGCAACTCCAAATTGGTTAGTTGATGCAGAAATCCTTGGAAGAATTCAGCAGGATGGCTTAGTCGAGCGAATGAGAGGTATACAAGTGAGAATCTTAAATCGTCTTACGATGGAGGAAATGCTTATGCGTATGATCGAAAACGAGGCACTCAACGGCAATGATGCATATTCACTTACCGGGTTGTTTACTGATATGAGACAGGGTATCTGGGGTGAGCTTTACAATGGCAGAAGAATTGATACCTATCGAAGGAACCTTCAAAAGGAGCACATCAACAGACTGGGTGAGCTCATGAGTCTGGAAGAGGAAAAATACGCCAATTCAGACATCCCTTCTGTGGCTATGGCTACCCTTAGCAGGTTGGAACGAGACGTGAGGAGTGGTTTATCCAGACAAAATGATACCTCCTCCAGGTTTCACCTTCAGGATATTCAGCAGCGTATTGATGCGATTTTGAATCCGAAGTAACTCCTATTTATACCGTCATTGCGAGCGAAGCGCAGCAATCTCAATCCAAGATCGCTTCGTTTTACTCGTGATGACGTTTTTTTCTAAATTCACCTTATGAAAAAGCTACTCATTACTACCTTCTTCCTTGCGTTTACGATTATTTCTTATGCGCAAGATCAAACAACCTTTATCCTTGTTCGCCATGCAGAAAAAGCTGATGACGGAACACGCAATCCTCCACTAAACGAAGAAGGAAAAGAACGGTCAAGCTACCTTGCTGAATTACTTAGCCGGCAAGAAATAGATGGGCTCTATTCCACCCCATTTAAAAGAACCATGGAAACGCTCCGGTCCATTGCAGATCAGCAGGGACTTGAGATAAAAAATTACGATCCATTAGCTAAAAAGGAGTGGCTCCAGACCATTGCTGAAAAACACAGTAATGGAACAGTGATTATCTCTGGTCATTCCAATACGATCCCAGCATTGGCTAATGCGCTATTGGGTGAAGAGAAATTTGAGCAATGGGATGAAAGTGATTACTCAAATTTGATCATTATTGTGGCATACGAAGTAGGAAAAGGGAAGTTGGTCAGATTGAAGTTTTAAATGTTAATATCTTAACTCCAGGAAGTTTTATCCCTTTGAGGGGACTATAGGGGTTTCAACACAACTCATACTTACAAAAATCACACTCAAGCTTTCCATTGTAAAGCTTAATGCGCTCAGAATCTTTCAGGCCAATTTGCTTAAGCGCTTGCTTATTGGAACTGATCAGCCAGGCATCATAGCCAACAAAGTTTTGCTTAAAGGCATCTCCCATCGTTTTGTAAAACTCCAGAATATCGTCACCTATTCGTTCGCCATACGGTGGATTGGTGATGATCATCCCGTGATCGTTAATCGGCTTGAAATCACGGAAATCCATGATTTTAATTTTTACCTCTCGTCGCAAACCGATCTTTCCCAATGCTTTCCTCGCTAAGGTGACAGCCTCATCATCTATATCGATTCCAATGATATCCATGCTTGGCTTACGCATTTTATTTTGCTCCTCGGTCTTTACATTATTGAATAAAATCGGGCTGTATTCCGGCCATGTTCGAAAACCAAATTCCTTTCGTTTCAGATTAGGTGCCATATTCATGGCGATCATAGCTGCCTCTGTCAGGATGGTGCCACTCCCGCACATTGGATCAACCAATGGCGATTTCTTATCCCAACCAGATAAAGCAATCATTCCAGCTGCCAGCACTTCATTCATAGGAGCTCTGTGCCCCTCTTCTCTATATCCTCGCTGATTCAACGGCTCACCTGAACTATCCATAGAAACAGTGAAAAAGTCATTCGCACAGTGAATGTTGAACAGCACATCCGGCTTATCTGTATCAATATTTGGTCGTCTTCGATATTTATTTCGAAACTGATCCACGATCGCATCTTTGGACTTATAGCCCACATATTTAGAGTGAGTGAATATCTCGGAGAAGACCACCGTATCAATCGCAAATGTTTGGTCTACATCTAAAAACATAGACCAATCAAACCCCATCATTTCATCATAAAGCTGCTTCTCTGTTTTCGCTTGAAAAGTATGAATAGGAACCAATATTTTCAATGCCGTCCGAAGTGCCAGGTTTGCCCGATATAAAAAAGCCGGGTTGCCCTCGCATTTGACCCCTCGGGTAATCTTTTCGATCTTCTCTCCGCCCAGTGCCTCTACCTCTTTTGCGAGAATATCCTCAAATCCGAAAAGTGTCTTGATGGTTAATTTCATAAGCTGCAAAAATACTTCTTTCAACCCTGTTGCCGACTGGTCAGATCACTTCATTTCATCATTAATTCCTTCCTAGTGCTAAAGAATATTCACCAAAAAACGGACTAATTATTCCTATTGGCTTAAATTAAAGTATGCTATGGAGATCAATTGTTTGGTTTTTGATCCTACTTCCCTATGGGCTTGTCTCTGGCCAAAGCCCTGTTTCCGGCCAACTGGATCTTTCCAATCATGATTTTTCCGATGATCCGTCCTTTTCGTTAAACGGTGAATGGCTCTTCTATCCCGATCAATTTTTAGACCCTGCCAACCCTCAAGGCAAAGACCCAATAATTATCAAAGTACCAAAGCGATGGGAGCAGAGTGGACTATCGGCGATGGGCTATGGTACATATTCACTCACCATCTACAAAAACACAGCTATCCCTATGGCACTGAAAGTGCCTGATCTTTTCAGTGCATACCATTTGTATATTAATGGCGAGTTGCTTGCTCGCATGGGCACACCGGCGGAAAATGCAAAGGAGGAAAAACCGGACAGGTTACACAACTTCGTATCCCTTGCTCATATTCAGAGCGACACCCTGCAAATGGTGATTCACATTTCCAACTTTGTTCACAGCAAGGGTGGGCTTGGCTCATCGATTACGTTTGGCACACTTGATCGGTTGATGGATAAAAAATTCATCAACGATGTGTATGATGTTTTTATGGCCGGCTGCCTGATCATGGGGGCATTTTTCTTTTTTGGACTATTCCTCTATGGCCAGCATGAGAAGATGGTGCTCTACTTTTCCCTTTTTTGCCTGGTTTATGCGTACCGAATTATCGGCTGGGGTAATTATGTCCTCTACGATCTGGTTGACATGCCCTATCGCTTAGGGATGACGATCGAGTACAGCACGTTTTACCTCACCGCATTCTTCTTTTGCCTATACCTTAAGCATCTTTTCCCAAAAGATACACCGATAAAAGTCGCTAACTTTTTCATCGTCCTATCTCTGGCCTGGGCACTGATGACCCTACTCCCGGTTCGCATCTTTACCCAGCTAAACGATCCGTTTTTGCTTCTGCTTCTTCTTGGGATGGGATTTGCATTTTTTGTTTTTATCCGTGCCATTTTTAGAAGGAGAAGAGGAGCCGTTTTTTCGCTATACAGTACTATGGGAATCATTGTCGTTTTCTGCATGAAGACACTAGCCTACCTTAATGTACTTGAAGAAATCTTATGGGTATCAATGCTGGGGCAGTTGATCTTTTTCTTGTTTCAAGCCCTGATTCTTTCACAGCATTTTACAGAATCATGGAGGCGATCGAAACAAGAGGCGGAAAATGCGGCAAAGATTAAGTCTGACTTCCTGTCCATCATGAGTCATGAAATACGAACTCCTTTAAATTCCGTTATTGGCACAACCTATCACCTGATCAGCGAGAAGCCAAGAAAAGACCAGTTGGAGGAACTGAACATCCTGAAAAATTCTTCTGAATATCTTCTAACCCTTATAAATAATGTACTGGACTACAGTAAAATAGATGCAGGAAAATTGGAACTGGAACTCTCCAATGTAGATTTAAAGGCCTATTGCCTAAATGTCTTTAATGTGTTCAAGCCAATTGCAGAGGAAAAAAAGATTGCATTCAGTTTCCAATTTGATGATCAACTTCCTGCTGTTGTTCGGCTGGACAAAACGCGTGTAAACCAAATTCTTACTAACCTGATCGGAAATGCAATAAAATTTACTGAGAAGGGCAGTGTTAATTTTTATGTCTCAAAAGGCTTAACCGAAGATTCAAAGGTGGAAGTGATCTTTAAAATCCAGGATACAGGCATTGGAATAAACAACGACCTAATGGATCGCATTTTCCAGTCGTTTCAGCAAGGAAGCACTTCTACCACACGAAAATATGGAGGGACAGGTCTCGGGCTATCCATCACCAAGCAGTTGGTAGAGCAAATGGGGTCTAAAATTCACCTCACCAGCGAGCCAGGAAAAGGATCGGTTTTTTACTTCTCGCTAGATCTTGAAGTGAAGAAAAAAGCAGAAAGAATACGGCAAGAAGGGGTGCTAAACTTGAAAGGGTACCGAGCATTGCTGGTGGAAGATAACGACATGAATGTACTGATAGCCAAACGACTGTTGGAAAAATGGGAGATGGAGGTGACTGTAGCAAAAAATGGTCAGGAGGCGCTACAAATAATTGAAGAACAAGACTTTGATATCGTTCTAATGGATTTACAAATGCCGGTAATGGACGGATATGAGGCGACCAGACACCTTCGCAAAAAGGGCTTTCAATCTCCTATTTTGGCACTTACAGCCTCTGCTATGTTTGAAAAATCCACCAAGATGAGTAAGACGGGCTTAAACGGTGTTGTCACTAAGCCATTCAATCCTCATGACCTTTACGACGCTATCAGTGGGCAATTGAAGAAATAAACAATTCCTTAATGCTATTAATGCATTCGCTTTTGTACCCGTCCCCCTTTGAAAACAGAATTAATTGTCAATGTATGCTCAATATTGGATAATGGATTTTGATCCAATAGAATCATGTCTGCCAACTTTCCTACTTCAATGCTACCAAGACTATCTTCGGCATGCATCATTTTGGCAGCATTTAGAGTTCCCATTTTGATGATTTGAAGTGGCTCCATTCCTCCCATTCGTAGCAATTGCATCTCCTCATGGAGGCTGTATCCCGCAAAATTGAAATCGTTTCCAGTGTCTGTACCCAGAACCATGTTCAATCCCTGATCCAGTAAAAACTGGATGTCCCTGGATTGAGGAATCATAAAATCAGCCAGTTCACCTCCTTCAATGCCATATTCCTCTTGCAACATTTGTGAGAAGAAATTCGATCGTTCGATTACTTTGGGAGTTAATTCTTCAACCATTTTCTTGTATGAGGTAATCATATACTTATCCTCAAACCACTCCGGATGCAGCGGATATAAAAATGACTTATCAATCATTAAGGTGGTCACCCATGAAGCATCTCTATCCTTTAGCTGGGCAATCCATTTCAAATGAACAGAATCATTCGGATCAATATTAACTCCTGTGTAATGCACCAGATTTTGGACACCACCTTCTACTGCCATTCGTAATTCCTCATTGTCGCTCACATGTGCGAACACCTCTTGTCCATACTTCTTGCCTTCTTCTACTGTCTTATCAATGAATGCCTGAGGCATACGCTCAACAAAAGGAGGCGCAGGACCATCTTCAATCGTAATTTTTATACCTAGTATCGGATATTCGGATACCTGCTTTACCAGCTCAGATATTTGAGCGGTATCCTTCAGGAAAAAGACCGTTTCACCTTCAACCCAATTGCTACTGGCGTATGTCTTAACCGGGTGCCTTCCTTCCATAGTAAAATGCTGACTGGTATGAAAAACACGAGGTGATGGAATCGAATCCTGGTTTCCCCTCGCTCGCATTTCTTTATAATATTCATTCGTGCAGGTACCTCCACCTGGGATAAATACAGACGTCACACCATAATGTATCAATTTTGGAAAGTCCCTATTGAAGTCTGTCGTGTGCACATGACAATCAAATAAACCAGGAATGAGGTATTTTCCAGAGCCGTCAATTATCTCTCCACTTCCATCAACATCACCAGAATCGATTTTGGTAATGACCCGATCTTTGATATAGACATTAGCTCTCTCAAGTAAAGGGGCACCTGTCCCATCGATAAGGTTGACATTACTGATGATGAGATCGTAGGTTTGCTTTTTCGCAGGGCTACATGAGACTAGCAAAAAAAGAAGGTAATAAGACGTAAATATTTTCATAACGCATCTTTAAAAAAGTTATTCCTCATAGCTGCATATCTATACAAATGGTTTGATAAAAAGATAAATCAGTGCATCCATGGTTTTTTCTCCAATGGTAGACAACCAGAAAGAATCTGCCAGAAGGAAAATAGAGAAAACTGCTAGTACAGACAAAAGGTCGATAAATACTAATTTCCGATGATAGATAAGATCAAAAATAAAAAGTGCCACAGCTGGAAGCACCTGAAGTCCCTTATTGAAAACCTGGCTGGCTTCCAATCCAAAATCAAAGGAAATTCTGAAAATGGCAGCACTCATGAGCATGACCATGCAGCTTAGTATGAAACGTTTATGTAGAAACGACTCCTTTCGGTATATAAAAGCCAGTGTGAAAAACAGGTATCCTGCGCATAGTCGAAACACGTTGTGTCCGGCTGCATCTATAGGAACCCAACCGGCATATACTTTGTAAACGACTGGAAAAAGTCCGGAAGGAACCATGAAAATCATGACGACAAGACCGAAGATACCTAGTAGTTTATGAAGTTTGAAATTCTTACTTCTTATCAAAAAGACCTGCAATACATAGAGCGAAATCCAGATGGTAAAGATCACACCGTGAATGATTAGTGATTTTGGAAGGGATTCATAATCTTCATTGAACTTAGCTAGGTAGAAAGAAGGGGCAAATCCCCAAAAGACTGTGATAGCATACCAAACGGCTGTTGCCATGAAAAATTTATGTTCGGCCTTTGCGTACCTATTCATGCGTCTTAACCATTTGTCCTTTTTCCCTTATTACTGGCCACCAAACAAATACCATTTCGGTAATCACAAGTGGATAAACCCAGCAAACCCATTCGTATAGTGTATATCGCATCATTTCATCCTCGATAAAAGGAAAAGCCGCAAACCCGAAAGCGTCCAGTCTGTTAAATACTCGGATAAAAACAAAGGCCAATCCAAGCACATAACTGCGAATCATAAACTTACGATGATTATCAATGTCTCGATTTCGGATACACACCCAGGCTGAGAGCGTCATGAAAATCCAAAGTATAGCCAGCACAAATAGAGATGGGATGCCTCCTGGCAAGGGATATCCATTGAACAGGAGGTAAAAGACCGTACTTGCACCAATCAATGTTCCAACAATATATACCTTGCCTAAGATACGATGAATGAAAGGATACTTCTTTCTGAACCCAGGCCATAGCTGAATGGGGCCGATGAAGAGCGTACAAAATGCTCCAGCGAAATGAGCAATCAGCCAGGGCTCTATTGCCAGCTTCCTTGGCTCCAGCATTCTTAAAAAGTAGGGCGCAACACTTTCAAGATAAAAATACAGACTCAATAGAATGAGAAGTGTCCAGCCTGATATTTTTAGAAAAGTTGTCATATGGTAGGCGGCTTTAGAATTACTTTAATACTATTCTCTGACTATGTATTCTTTCCTGATCGTTCCGAATGTCCAGCCAATAAATTCCCTTGGAAAATGAAGAAATATCAAGGAGGTTACTGCGCTCTGAAAAATGTAATTCTTCAACTTTTTTACCTGATAGGTCCATAAAAGTGATCGACCATTTCAGGTCAGTTGACAGCCCGTCAATGTGTAGTTGTCCATAGGATGGGTTGGGGTATACGATTAACAAGTCTTCGCGAACATTTAATGGATCCGTATCATCGATAGTCAAGGTGGCAGAACTACTTATTACTGTTCCACAATCGTTAGTCACCTCACATTGATATACTCCGGCATCCAAAAGACTTACCGAGCCAATTGAATGCTTGTTTGAGGTTGCACCGGCAATATTAGAACCGTCTTTCATCCATTGATATGATGGGGCATCACCTTCTGTCAAGATCGTGAAGTTGATAGATTGGCCCGAAGACACCTCCTTGGAGGCCGGATGACTTGTAATATCAATGGACTCAATCACCATCAGACCTGCTTCATTACTCGTTGCATCGTCCGCATTATCTCCAGAAACTACGCATCGGAATTGGATACCGTCCATGGATGGTTGAATGTCAGAAATAGTTAATTGATCAGTATTCGAACCAGCTACTGATCCTTGATCTGTTAGGTTCATAAAACCTGAACCCTGATCTTGCTGCCATTGATATTGGAGATTAGTTGTGCCGGAGGCTGCCACAGAAAAAGAAACATTGTCTCCATCACACCCTACAATGTTCGTTGGCTGTGTATTGATGGTGATGTTTTCAGAGCATGAGTTTTGACCGATGTTATCTGTGATTACATCGATGTTGGTCTGAATATCATCATCCCCAAAACAGTTTAAGGAGACATCAAAAAAAGTAAGTTGTGTAAGGTTCGACAAATCAGGAAGATCCTTCAGCTGATTTTCACTTATGTTTAAATTCAACAGGTTTGTAAGCTGTGAAAATGACGATGGAATACCTCCACTAAGATTGTTCTTATTGAAGATTAAGTCCCTAATGAGCGCCAGATTTCCCAGCTGCTCCGGTATTTCTCCTTCCAGTTGATTGTCATAAATATTTAGTCTTAAAATAATGGATAGATTTCCCATTTCTGTAGGTATCTCGCCAGTTAGCGCATTATTCCAAAGCAGTAAAAATCTTAATCCAGTCAGATTTCCAAGCTCTTTCGGAATGTTTCCTGAGAGTTGGTTTTGGGATAAGGTCAATTCAGTAAGATTCGATAAATTCCCTAATTCGCCAGGGATCTGCCCTGTGAGCTGGTTGTTGGACATGATTAGCTCTTTGAGTGCTGATAGGTTACCCAACTCGGGAGGGATACTGCCGAAGAGTTGATTGTTGTACAAATACAAAGACTCAAGCTTCGATAAGTTTCCTAATTCAGAAGGAATCAAACCTGTAAGTTCATTTCCCTGAAGATATAATGTGCGTAGTTCAGACAGGTTACCTAATTCTGGAGGTAAGCTTCCAATTAAGCCATTCCCAGAAAGCCATCCAAGAAGCGTTACCCTGTTTCCTGTGGTGGTCACGCCATTCCACTCATCTACAGGTTCAATAAGCCAATTGCTATTATTGTCCCAGTTAGTTCCGTCTGTCGCATTATATAAGGCGACTAAAGCCAAAGAATCCGACTCAAGTACCTGACTCCTAGATACATTGCCGATGGACAGCACAATGATCAAAAGGTAAAACTTAAGTTTTACTTTGGTGATGGGTTTTATATCCATATTGAAATGATTGAATTCATTTCAAATGTGACTTTCTTTTAAGTCAAGGACTTATCCCATTGTATCAATCTCTTATTCTAATGTAACAAACTCACTTTTTTGCCAGCTCAGAAGGAACAAATCCGAACTTTTCTTTGAAGGTTTTGGTGAAATAAGGTAAACTTGAGAAACCCACAGCATACGCCACCTGAGATACAGGCTCCCCACTTTCAAGGAGTTCTTTTGCTTTGAAAAGCCTATAATGCCTCACAAATCCGGTGGTTGATAAACCTGTAAGCGCCTTTAGTTTTCGATGCAGCTGCATTCGACTCATTCCTACTTCTTTGGTAAAATGATCTACGCTAAACGATTCGTTGGAAAGATGATTTTGTACAATCTTCTCACATTTTAAAATGAATGGGTGCTTAGCTGCCACTTGTTCCGTTATACCCTCCTCAGCAGCATATTTGGTACGAAGTTTTTCTCTAAGAGTAATTAAATTATTGGCCCTTGCCTTCAACTCTTCCGGATCAAAAGGTTTGGTAATGTAAGCGTCTGCTCCATACTGAATACCGTCAATCTTTGTTCGCTGATCGGATCTAGCGGTAAGTAAAATCACTGGGATATGATCACTTCGTTCATCCTGTTTCAAAGCCTTGCAAACTTCCAAACCGGTCGTTTCTTTCATCATAATATCACTGATAACAAGGTCAGGAATAGTTTCAAAAGCTATGGCGATTCCCTCCTTTCCATTTTGTGCAGTATGAATATTAAATGACTGCATGAAAAGACCGGATAAGTAGGATCTAAGATCAGCATTATCCTCTATTATCAACAAACTAAGCCCTTCTTCAGCAGATTCAAATCCATCCTGAATTTTAGCATTCGGCTCCATCTCTTCAATAGCTATTCCCTCCGAAACCTGAGCATCGACTGATGCCACAGGTAGAGCAACAGTGAATATGGTACCTTCTCCCCGGATGCTCTCCACACTGATCCCTCCCCCCGCTTTTTCAACCAGTTCTTTTGTTAATGCGAGCCCAATTCCAGTTCCTGAGGCTTGGGGACCTTCCACCTGATAAAACCGATCGAAAATCTTCTTCTGGTCCACCTGAGAAATCCCGTCTCCATTGTCCCTGACTTTGATCCTAAGAATAGAATCATGAGCGACCTCAAAGCAAATCCTTCCTTGGTCTGGTGTAAACTTAAATGCATTGCCTAGCAGGTTATTACAAACCTTTCTCACCAAATTTCGATCAAACATCAACCAATGGGTATCCTTGGGAAGGATCATCTCAAAAGTAATTTCTTTCATTTGTGCCAATGATTCATATGAGGTGGCTATTACTCGGAAGAAATGTGAAGCTTCTGTCGCCTGAAGCTTCAGTTGATACTTGTTTTCCTCCAGCTTCGCAAGATCCAATAGTTGCTTGATGAGTTCATCCAGATTTTCTGCACTTTTCAATACCCCGTGAAACAACATGTGATCTTCTTGATTGATGCTTTTCTGCATGCGATCTTTTAGAGGTGCGATAATCAGACTCAGGGGTGTGCGGAATTCATGAGACAGATTTTCAAAAAATGTGGACTTAATGCGATCCAGCTCGCGAAGTTGACGATTGGTCTTCTGTTTAATTCTGTATTGGTTAATGATCAATCCTAAAATTATCAGAATGATAATAGCGAGAACGATTAGTCCATTTCGTTCATTTTGTCTTTTGGCAATGGTTACCTCTTGAAGTTCTATGGTTCTTTGTTGGGCTTCATTTTGATATTTGGCTTCAAGTTCCTGTGTGAGTTTCACACGTTCGTTCTTGAGCAAGGAATCTGCCAGTGCATTGCTCATTTCCCGAAAGTCAATGGATTTCATCGGTTTTCCAAGCGCTGCATAAACTAATGATTGGTATCCATAGGCCCGGCTGGCCAATGGTAAATCCTGAATGACCTCAACCTCACCGATGAGTTCATTTCCAATCTGTTCGGCTTCTGCAAAACGACCTTCCATAAAATATACACGTACCAATCCATAGAGTGACAATGCTTTTAAGCTCTTATCATTGATTTCTTTTGATACCTCCAAACCCTTTTCATAATAATGGCTGGCTGAGTCAAGATCTGAAACGGTACCGGATGACGCAAAGACGTTTCCAAGGTTATTGTAAACCCTGCCCGTTCCCAGTTTGTCTCCTAATTCCTTCTTGATAGTGAGCGCCTTTCGATGGTAAACGACAGCACTATCATATAATTTCAGTGATAAATAAGTATCCCCTAAGTTGGTCAATACAGCTGAAATTCCGGGTTTGAAGTTTAACTCCCGAACAAGGATCAATGCTTCTTTGTAATATTTAACTGAAAGATCATACTGCATCTGATAATTGTAAATGGAGGCCAGGTAGTTTTTTATTCTTGCCTGGGTATTCTTATCTCCCAGTTCTTCTGCAATTTCAAGCGCTTCAAAGTAATTAGAGGCGGCCATTTGGTAGTTTGAAGTGCCTTGCAAAAGCCTTCCTTTCTCCACTTTTGCGTATGAGAGGATCTTCTGGTAGTTCGTTCTGTTGCAAATGGTAATAACCGAGTCAAGCTCAGCATTTGCAAGTTCGGTTTCATTCTTCTGAATGTATACTGTGGCTGTTCGGTATTTAGCTCTGGCTAGTAAGTTTTCTGCTTTCATCACTCTTGAAAGCGACTGTGCCCTCATGGCATATTTGAGTGCTGAATCGTAATTTATCCGATTGTATTTAACAGTTAGCTGTATGTAAGCTATCACCCTTAAGCTATCTGACTTATTAATAGCCGCCTCCCTTTTTAAGCTGTCCAGCCTAGTTTGACTATTGCAGTATATTGACAGAAATAGGGTACAAAGAGTTAAAAAATTTCTCACTTGAACAGTTTGAATTGTGCTCTGCGAGTTTAAGTTAGGTCAAAACCAGTAGACTTATTCAATCGGGCAACTAATGTTCTCTGCTTAATTTTTAGTAGCCGTATAGCTAAAGTAGTTTTTCATCCAGGTCTTACCTTTGTCATACGATCGATCCATTTTCCATTTGTATTGATCATCGGAGATATCATAGAAAGTAATCTTTTCCAGGTATTCCCCTCGCTGATCTTTGCCTTTACCATCAAAGTAGAAATTTCCATCACGAAACTCTCCGGTCATGTTCGTGCTGATGGCCAGGTTGCTTTCCACCCACATCATGCGCCATTGCTGGGTTTGGTTGTCGTACGTTCGTATCGTAGTTCCATAACAGATGAGATTACCATTGGGATCGGTGTAGTAAAAATCATCCTTGTGCGCTCTT
Organism: Ekhidna sp.; assembly: GCF_965247405.1. Lineage (GTDB taxonomy): Bacteria > Bacteroidota > Bacteroidia > Cytophagales > Cyclobacteriaceae > Ekhidna. The sequence continues at coordinate 2,622,156 of NZ_OZ252014.1, read as the reverse complement.
TCATTGAAAATGTATGAGCACTTCGTGAAAAACTCCTGCTCTAAAAAAGAGCCATCCGGAGTGAGAGACTTTGCCTGATAGGTCCAATCCCCGATCAGAAAATCCATCTTACTGAATTCATCGGATTGTGCCTGTGTGGATAAACAAATATAAAAAAGGAGATAGGTGAGTGTTGGTTTCATCGGTTTTTGAGTTTGAGGATAGAACAAGACTGAGTGCTCAAACTCTTATCCAATTGATGTCAACATGACCGCTGCGGAAAGATCTTTTACTCCACTACTTTTTCTTGATCGCAGCGGCGAACCGTAAAAAGTAGCCAAAAATCAAGCGGTTCCCCGCTGGGACTGTAAATCCTTCACTAAAAAATTGAATCAATCAGGTAAGCAAAACCAAACCTCGCTGCGCTCAAGCAGTGGTTTTGTGTCTTGAATCCACAATTCAATTTTTCTAAACGCTCATGATTTAAGGCCACCTCAATCGCCGGAACGGCGAAACGTCAAAATCACGGGGTTGTATTGTGCGATGGCCGGGATTTGATTTTGACTTGATCTTTTTGCCTCGTTTTTGCATCAAGGCAAAAATGAGGAGCCTAGCGGCTTGAGCGAAATATGAAAAATCATTCACTGTGATTAGGACATAGCATGCTTAGGACAAAGCATTTAATCAAAATGAATAATCCGAACCCAAATCTCGAAAGAATTTATTCAGATCAAAGCCCAACTCCCTGTTCTGCCATTCTTTATAAACTTTTACTGGACCAAATACATTTAAGTCTTTTGCAAATCTCCCTATAAACTCAAATCCAGTATCCTTGGAATAAACCAGATAAAGAAATTGACCATAGTTTGGACAACTTTTTCTGAATGATATAAAAGGCATATTCATGTCTTTAGATACAACAGGACAAAAATTGTTCTCGATTAGGATTTTTCCATTTCTTGTAAATTTCATTTCTTTTTACTGTTAGCAATTAATAAAAAAGGGAACCCGACCACTGGTGTGGAAGGATTCCCTAGAATCTTTGCTTAAAAAATGCTATTTTTTTTAGTAAATTAAAAGACTCCCCTATTCTCAAGGAGGGTCTATCACTACCTAAGTACCAGTAACAATTACCTGGCTCTGTTGAGGTTGTTTAAGATTTTTTGGGAAAGTGTTTGCTGACTAGGATCAAACGAATACAAAACATCGTCATAGGAAAGCCCAAACTCACTGGATCGTCCGGTCACATATCTTCTTTTCATTTCGACGTACCACAGATAGATTTTCATAGTGTTGTCATTTAAGTGATTACACTATTTAAACGGTAATCATGGTTTTTACCCTACCTAATAGTTGGAATGCCGGCCTTGTAAATTTTCAATCCTACTTTTTTCTTGATAAAAAAGTAGCAAAAACTCAAGGCTGTAAATCCCTCACTAAAAAATTGAATCAATCAGGTAAGCAAAACCAAACCTCGCTACGCTTAAGCAGTGGTTTTGCATTTCATTCCCTTCAATTCAATTTTTCTTAACGCTCATGATTTAAGGCCATCTCAATCGCCGGAACGGCGAACTGTCAAAATCACGTGAAGGGCATGAGGGTAAGCTGGATTGATTTTGACGAGATTTTTTTGTTAGCGTTTTTTCATCGAGTGGAAAAAATGCGAAAGAAAAATAGTGTTCTCTTCATCAAACAAAAAACCCTCCTCGATTTCTCGAGAAGGGTATAATTTATATCCAGGGTAAAATCAGAGCCAAAAGTTAATCGCTAAAGGCCAATAGCCAAGCGGCTTACTTCTTGTCCTCTTCTACCTCTTCGAATTCTACGTCAGACACATCGTCTGCAGATTCTGCGCTATCAGAAGCTCCCGCATCTGCACCTGCTGCGCCAGCGTCAGCCCCTCCGGCTTCCTGTTGTGCAGCGTACATTTCCTGTGAAGCATTTTGCCATGCGTTGTTCAGCTCTTCCATCGCTGCATCGATCGCAGCAAGGTCTTGCTTACCATGTGCTTCTTTCAGCTTGGTCAAGCCGCCTTCGATAGCTGTTTTGTTACCTTCAGAAAGCTTATCACCAAACTCTTTCAACTGCTTCTCAGTCTGGAAGATCAGCGAGTCAGCCTGGTTGATTTTCTCAACTTTCTCTTTGGCTTGCTTATCTGCTTCTGCATTCGCCTCAGCTTCCTGCTTCATCTTGTTGATTTCCTCATCAGTCAAACCGGATGATGCCTCAATTCGGATGTTCTGCTCTTTACCAGTGCCTTTGTCTTTCGCACTCACATTCAGGATACCATTCGCATCAATATCGAAGGTCACTTCGATCTGAGGTACACCTCTTGGTGCCGGTGGAATACCATCCAGGTGGAATTTACCAAGTGACTTGTTGTCTTTCGCCATTGGTCGCTCACCTTGTGTAATGTGAATCTCTACAGACGGCTGGTTGTCAGCTGCAGTCGAGAATGTCTCAGACTTCTTCGTTGGGATTGTTGTATTCGCATCGATCAATTTCGTAGCTACACCGCCCATGGTTTCGATACCAAGAGAAAGTGGGGTCACGTCAAGAAGCAATACATCTTTTACTTCTCCGGTCAATACACCTCCCTGGATCGCAGCACCGATTGCTACTACCTCATCCGGGTTTACACCTTTAGATGGCTTCTTACCAAAGAATTTCTCAACTTCCTGTTGGATGATTGGGATTCGGGTAGAACCACCTACCAAAATCACTTCGTCAATTTCTGAAGTAGATAGACCAGCATCTTTAAGAGCTGCCTCTACCGGCTTCATTGATCGCTTGATCAGATTATCTGCAAGCTGCTCAAACTTGGATCGTGTCAGTTTTCTTACAAGGTGCTTTGGCACACCATCTACCGGCATGATATATGGCAAGTTGATCTCAGTCTCGGAAGAGCTTGAAAGCTCAATCTTTGCTTTCTCAGCTGCCTCTTTCAATCGCTGAAGTGCCATGGGATCTTTTCTTAGATCAATGCCTTCGTCATTTTTAAATTCTTCCGCCAACCAGTTGATGATTACTCCATCGAAATCGTCACCACCCAGGTGCACGTCACCGTTAGTAGACTTCACTTCAAATACGCCATCACCAAGCTCAAGGATTGAAATATCGAATGTACCACCACCAAGGTCATACACAGCGATTTTCATGTCTTGGTCTTTCTTGTCAAGACCATAAGCCAATGCTGCTGCTGTCGGCTCGTTGATAATTCTTTTCACATCAAGACCTGCAATCTGTCCGGCTTCTTTGGTGGCCTGACGTTCAGAATCGTTGAAATATGCAGGAACGGTAATCACCGCCTCTTTCACTTCCTGTCCAAGGAAATCCTCTGCGGTAGATTTCATCTTCTGTAAGATCATGGCAGAAATTTCCTGTGGGGTATATTTTCTGTCACCAATTTTCACTCGCACTGTGTCGTTACTTCCTGACTCCAGGCCGTAAGACACATTCTTCATTTCTTCTTTTACCTCAGAGTACTTCTTACCCATGAATCGCTTCACAGAGCTTACGGTATTCTGTGGGTTGGTGATCGCCTGTCTTTTGGCTGCATCACCTACTTTTCTTTCTCCTTTTCCATCTTCGAGGAATGCCACGATCGATGGTGTCGTTCTTCTTCCTTCACTGTTCTGGATTACCACCGGCTCGTTACCCTCCATCACAGAGACGCAAGAGTTGGTAGTTCCTAAGTCGATACCTATGATTTTTCCCATGTCTATGATTTATTTCTTATTCGTTAATTCAAGTTTCGCTTTCTATTGATCAATGGATGTGCCAAAGGAAAAATCGTGACACATTGACAGGGCCACATAGTGGCCTTTTATTATTTTTTGCCAAAATGTTACTTAATCCCCCTTTGAAGGGGGGGGGTGTGTTGGATTTGCGATGGCAGGGGGATGTCAAAACTGTTCGCCTTTACTTGAAGAGAACTGGCAGCTTTCCAGATCTGCTGATATTCGGGCTATTCGCTCTACAGGGGTGCCACTCCTATCCCGTCTAGGTGGAAAGAGATTCGCTTCGAGCTATAACGGTCGCTATTTCCTTGCGAGTGAGGCACGAACGAGACTTGGGAATCTCATTACTTCATAAACTTGATCTAGATCAAAATAAACACCCTTGTAGTCCCCTCAAGGGGACATTCTCTTTGCTAAATTAGGACCAAATCCCCCTTTGAAGGGGGTTAGGGGGATGTTGAGTTTGATTATTATTTTTCGTCACCATTATCATCATACCGCTGCTTGATTACCCGAACAATCAGTAGCAATACAAACACCACAATCATGGCAATCACCAATGTATTTTTCACTTCTTTGTGTGTAAAGCTGGTCTCACCAGAATCAATGACCTGATAGATCAGGAAACCAACCATGAGGTAGAGGACGTAGCGAAAAGATTTTCTCATGAGGTGAAAGTAAAAAACACCGATCATTTGATCGGTCTTTAATGAATTTTTAATTTGGCTGATGTCTGAAATCAAGCACACGATTCAACTGGTAAACACTCAGGCTTTCATCAGTGATTTTCAGAGTGACTGACTTTTCACCATACGGAAGACCATCGATAAAATAGAGCCTATTGCCAATTGGATACGTAATCATTGCCACTTCTTTGTCTTCCTCATAAAACCCATGCTCAAACATCCCTTGTATTCTGCCTTCATCATCAAAGTATACAATAAGATCTAAAATTCCTTCCGGGCCTTTCATCCGAATCAGCCCATGACTATCATCAACAAAGTAGGGGATAAATTCATCTGCACCTCCCGTTTGCTTTTTCATCATCCGCATACCTATAGCCATCATCCCGGAGTACATCACAAACTTCATCTCGCCATCACAGTGCTTGGCAAGGCTCCAGTACTTTTTCTTTTCTAAATAATTAGCTATGTCTATCATTTTTTTCTCTAATTCGTCCTTCCCTTCTAGTGGAGTGTTGTTAACAAGCCTGGTAGGATAGTTTCCTTTGACATGCACCATGAGTAGCGTATCTACTCTTTCAAGCGTAATTCCATTAGCGAATCGAAGGTTTTCTGGTGCTTCAGATTCAACGACTTCAGGCAAAACCTCAATATCTTTCCCATTCAAATGGGCCCAGCATTTATCACTCAAACGGTTAATGTATTCTGCACTTTTTCCATATTTCTTCAAATCCTCAAAAGACCGATTGGTTAAGATGATCACCTTCTCCATGATTTTAGGATTAAAGCTTAGTCTGCTCATGAAACCTGCATTTCCTCCATCATGACTGATGATTCCATCATTGTGAACCCAGCCATAACCGTAACCACTGTTGGTATGTGGCTTCAAAAATTTCTTCCTCAAATCCGAAGTGAGAAATGTTTCGGAAGTGATTATACCAACCCATTTTGATAGATCATTAACAGTTGAATAAACTCCTCCAGCACCCAAAAACCAGGAATGGTGATAAATTGGAGCTTTTTTCAAAAGATCGTTTCGGTATCCATAGTAGGGCTTTGCTTCATCGCCTGTTGGATTGAAATAGGTCTTACTCAATCCATAAGATTTGAACATTTCTTGCATGAAAGCCTCATAGTTTTTACCTGAAGCTTCTTCGATGATTGCTGCCAGAAGTATATATCCAGAGTTGCTGTAGCTGAACTCTTCACCCGGACTAAACAACAACTTGCCGTCACTAAATCTACTTATCAGAGCAGTTCTGGATAAGGATTTTTCCTCAGGAAAAAATAGTTCCAATCCCTGTTCTGTTTGGTATACACTCGGTATCCCTGAAGTGTGTGTCAGCAGTTGATGTACGGTCACTTTATCCCATCTATCTGAAGCATATTTTCCCAGCAAGGGGTTAATACGATCATGTAAATCGAACTTTTCATCAGCTACAAGATGAAGAATGCCTGCTGCAGTGAATTGTTTCGTGATAGAACCAATGTCAAAGAGTGTGTTAAATTCAACGGATGACTCATCACCTTTTTTACCATGATAATATTTGAACATCGAGCCATCATTAGCCTCCACTAATACCACCCCACTAAAATGCTGATACATGACCTCCCGATCAAAAAGCTTTTGTAGCTGCGATTGAACAGCCAGAGAATAGATGATTAAAATAAATGTTAATGTACTTTTCATTTTTTTAGATTTTGATTGCATTCAATTTCAGGTGAATGATGCAAGTCAAAACCTTGAAGATGTATCGGTGTGATGAACAACCGTCTTTTGTATTTGATCAACTAATATTGCCCGAATGAATCGAGTAAATCCCTTTTACAGGCTTTCAAAAAAGGAGCAACAGATCCATTTCATAGTCTGGGTGATTGGTTTGATATTGATAAATATTCCGAGTTGGAATGTGACATTGGGACCATTCTATAGTAATGATTACTCGCTGATTATACCTAGTATTTATGGAGCTCTTCTAAATGCACATCTTTTTTATGAAAGTGCCGGTAAAATAGAGGGAGCTGATTTTAACAATATTTTACATCAGCTGAAGTACACATTTCTGATTTTCCTCATCGTCACAGTTATTGAGTCACTCCTTGACACACTTTATTTTTCTATCCACTATTGGACAATGAGCCTGGATATAGTTTATGAAATTTTAGTTGGGCAAATTTTGATGAATTTCATTTTTTTCTACTTGCCATCCATAATGTTCGGATTTATTAAGGCCTGGCAAAAAAGTGAGTCCACAATTAGTCCAATTCAAAAACTGATTGTTAAAGACGGCCACAAAAACATCCATCTAAATTTAGATGAACTTTCACACCTGGAGAGTGATGGAAATTATTGCATTTACCATGCGGATAAAAAACATGTAATTAGACAGACATTGGCCCAAGCTGAAAAGGAACTACCAGACTTTTTCGTCAGATGCCACAAGTCATTTATAATAAATACCCATTTAATAGATAAGCAATCCTATGACGAAATAGTCGTAAAAGCGTACTCCATACCTATTGGCCGAAAATACCGAAAGAATGTAACCGCTATTTCAAATAATTGATACTTACTGTCGCGAGCTCTGTATTGGGAAATTTGGTTCTATGATCAAGATCAATAGTCAGACCCGCTTCGTTGATCACCTTATCAAAACTATCAACCTCCAGGATGTACTGATCGGAAAATCCGTGTGTGGCTTCATAGGCTGTACTAGCCGTCTTGCCTAGGTTAGCTGCAGTCAATTTTGGATCCAATCCGTGTAGTTCAATGACGATCAATCCAAACTTGTCAATGTAAGGCTTCCACTTTTTAAAGTGTGCTTTTAAGTTGGCCTCTACTTCATTGTTACTTAATAATCGCCCTTTCGAAGAAAAGGCTCCTGTGGAAATACTGGTTTCTGAGATTTGCTCATCGGTATCCTCCCACATTCGGTTGTGATCCAGAAATGTTCGCACATTCAACAGGTCGGATAAATCCATCTCGTAGTTTTCCTCCAGGTCATGGGCCAGCCTTTCCGGATTTCCTATATCTCCCCAAATCACTTTTGCCCATACATCCGCATTGATCAGGTTTTCGCGAGTGACCTTTAGGGCTGCCTCATTGTAATCGGCACCTACCAAGAACAGAGGATACTCTTCAAGCATCTCTCCTCTTTTTGTTTTATGATATACCACATCAAAAATGTGTATGAGAAACGCTCCATTACCACAGCCCATATCCAATATTCCTTTTGGCTGCTCGCCTATTGGTTTATTGAACAAATCAATAATGATGTCATCTACTTTCTCGAAGTATGCCACGTGAGCACCACCACTGCCCCAAACGTTCATTTCACGATCCACGCCTTTTTCCTTTTCACCTTCTAATACTTTCAGGATCTCAGCATCTCCAAAAATCAACTCGTCCAGGTTTCGGAAGGTAGGGATGTATGAAACGGTTACCCCATAAGCCGAAGAACGCTTGGCAAAAAACAAGCCCTTCTCCGTGAATTTGTACGTGATATTTTTCTTTTCAAACCATCCAAGATGCGTGAAGAAATCCAATATCTGTTCAAAGCTCTCCGGATCCTGGTGGTACTCCGTCGGACTGAAAGACATCTCCATGAAATACTTATGGAACATCCCTCCCATTCCTAGCTGAACAGTACTAGGTCCCACCAACACTCCTTCGATGTGCTTTACGATTTGATCCTGCACTTCTCTTTCAATTGGATCTTCAGAAAGGGGGAAATAGCCATTCATAAATTTCTTCGCTATCCGATTCCATACCTCGAATGGCTCTTTCTCAAACTTACGAGGGTGATACAGAGCTGACAGCTTCATCAACTCCACCACGTCTTTGTAATAGGCTAGGTTAGCAAAGGCTTTTTCACTTTTCTCATTGGTTGAAATGGTGACCCTTTGGGCCTTATTATCTACTGTGTACTTCAGCCAGCCTTGACAGGCAATCAACCTCAAAGCGACGTTCAGATATCCTTCATTGGCTTTGAACAGGTCACTTAGTTCTTGCAGATCAATGCTTGATGCTTTAACAATTGGATTAAAGACTCCTTTAAGATATAGCTCATATGCTACTGGTGCGATGGCGATTCCATCCAGATGCCGGAAAAGCTCACTTCGATATACTGCGTTTCTTTTCTTTATTGATTCCATAGTCATGTCGACCTGAAAATTATCTCAATTATTGCTCTTTGCAATGATTCTTTTTGTCTCTCATGACATGCTCCTGCCTATTGCCTAATTTTGCGCCTCAATTTGATCATTATGACGCTGGAGCAGGAAATAGGTAGACGTAGAACTTTCGGGATCATCGCCCACCCCGATGCAGGCAAAACAACTCTTACTGAGAAACTTCTTCTTTTTGGGGGAGCCATCCAAACCGCGGGAGCTGTTAAGTCTAACAAAATAGATATGGGCACCCGCTCTGACTGGATGGACATAGAAAAGCAAAGAGGGATCTCGGTAGCGACTTCCGTGATGGGCTTTGAATACAAGGACCTGAAAATCAATATTCTGGATACACCCGGTCACAAAGACTTTGCTGAAGACACCTACCGGACACTTACAGCAGTAGATAGCGTAATCATGGTAATCGATTGTGTGAAAGGTGTGGAGGAGCAGACAGAGAAATTGATGGAAGTCTGCCGGATGCGAAACACTCCGGTGATCTGCTTCATTAACAAGCTCGACCGAGAGGGACAAGATGCGTTCACACTTCTTGATGAAATTGAAGAAAAGCTAAATATTAAGGTTCGACCCATGAGTTGGCCAATAGGCATGGGCAAAACCTTGCGAGGGGTTTATAACATCTATGAAAATAATGTCAACCTATACGAGCCCAACAAGCAAAAGCGAGTGGATGATGTGGTAAACATCAAGGGCGTTGACGATCCGGAATTAGATAATCGTTTACCTGAATCGCTGGTAAAAGAACTAAGAGAAGAAATTGAGTTGGTCAATGGAGTGTACGATGAGTTTGATGAAAAAACTTATCTAAGTGGGGAGGTAGCTCCTGTTTTCTTCGGCAGTGCGGTCAATAACTTTGGAGTTAGAGAGCTTCTTGATTGCTTTACACAAATCGCCCCTCCACCCAAGCCGAGAGAAACTGAGGAAAGAGAAATCAAACCTGACGAGAAAAAATTCTCGGGATTTATTTTCAAGATTCACGCCAACATGGACCCTAAGCATCGCAATAGAATTGCGTTTGTTCGCGTTTGCTCCGGAAAGTTTGAGCGAGGAAGCAACTACTACCATGTCCGTGACGATAAGAAAATTCGTTTTTCGAATGCTACGGCTTTCATGGCCCAACAAAAAGAAACCGTAGAGCAAGCCTTTCCTGGAGATATCGTTGGTCTATACGATACCGGCAATCTCAAAATAGGAGATACACTAAGTGAAGGGGAAAAAGGACTTTACAAAGGCATACCATCATTCTCTCCGGAGATGTTTCGAGAGGTGATCAATATGGATGCGATGAAATCCAAGCAATTGGATAAGGGGCTTAACCAACTGATGGACGAAGGGTTGGCTCAGCTATTCACATTTGAACTTGGCTCCAGGAAAGTGGTTGGTACGGTAGGCGCACTCCAATTTGAGGTACTGCAACACAGACTTTTGAATGAGTATGGTGCAAATGCAAAGTTCGAACCAGTGAATATTTACAAAGCGTGCTGGATAAGCTCACCGGAAAAAACCAAGCTGGATGCATTTATCAAGGATAAGCAGCGACACATCGCTAAGGATAAGGAAGGTAAGTTGGTCTTCATGGCAGAATCGAAAGCCTGGTTACAGATGGTTCAGGACAATTTCCCTGATATCGAGTTTCATTTTATCAGTGAATTTTGATGCAAAAGCCTCAAATAAAATACGAAGACAACCACCTCCTCATCGTGGAAAAGCCTGCCGGATGGTTGGTGCAAGGAGATGATACTGGTGATACTACATTGACGGACTGGGCTACTGAATATATCCGAAATAAATACAATAAGCCCGGCAATGTCTTTTGTCAACCCTGCCACCGATTGGATCGTCCCGTTGGAGGTTTGGTGGTATTCGCTCGAACTTCAAAAGGATTGGAGCGGATGAACAAACTATTTAGAGATCAGGAAATAACAAAAACCTATCTGGCTGTGGTGGATGGTGTGCCTAAAAATCCTGAACAAGAGCTTGTGCACTGGCTGGATAAAGATGGGGGTAAAAACAAGGCACATGTTCGAAAGCCTGGAAAAGGAAATGCCAAAAAAGCTGTATTGAGTTATTCGATGTTAGCATCTCTCGGTAAAGTGTCTTTGTTGGAAGTAAAACCCAAAACCGGTCGACCACACCAAATTCGAATCCAGATGAGAGAGAATGGTACCTCTATCAAAGGGGATGTTAAATATGGGTTTAACAAACCAAACCCAGACAAAAGCATTGACTTACATGCTTATAAACTTGAGTTTGAGCACCCGGTGAAAAAAGAACCTATCAAAGTAATCTCTAAACCCAAATGGCCGGATTTTGAGGCGTTTATAAAAGAATTGAAATGAGCTGGATTGAAAAATTGAAAAAAAAGTGGGGACTGGAAAGTAATTGGCAGTTTTTTCTAATTATGCTGGTTTTTGCCTGCACAGGAACGACGGTAGTACTAATCAAAAAGCCGCTCATCAACTTGTTATTTGATGATGGCGTTAGGCCGTTGTGGTTCCAAATTTCCTATTGGGTGCTAATCCTACCTATTTACAATGTTATCCTGCTTTTCTACGGCTTCCTTTTCCGACAATTTGACTTCTTCTGGAAGTATGAGCAAAAGATGCTTAAACGCTTCGGTATCAAAGTGAATGCTGACAAAGAATGAAGCGATATCGAAGCTAAATGATTTGGGAGCGGCTGGACAGCCGTTTTCTTTTTATTGTGATTTTTTGGGAGAGAGGTGGTGCGTTGAAAGTGGTAAACAGGAAAACCAATTTTACCTAAACATCGACAACCAGAATCCAGGAAAAAATCAGTCGATAGTCCATAGTCAACAGAGGCCTAGACTGTCGACTATGGACTATGGACTAGAAACTACCTTTAATAAAAAACCAATAGACATTGTCTCATTCAAAAAAGCATTTGATCAAGTCATTCATCAGGTTAACATTGGCAATTCTTTCCTCACCAATCTCACTTTTGAAACTCCTATAGAAACCAATCTCAGTCTGGAAGAAATATTTCATCATTCACAGGCAAAATACAAGCTTCTGGTACCCAACCAATTCGTGGTTTTCTCTCCTGAAACGTTTGTCAAAATCAAGGATGATCACATTTATTCCTACCCTATGAAGGGAACCATTGATGCCAACATTCCAGACGCAAAAAATATCATTTTAAATGATGTAAAGGAGACTGCAGAACATATCACAATTGTCGACTTAATAAGAAACGATCTGAGTCAGGTAGCCAAAGAAGTGGAGGTGACGAAGTTTCGCTACATCGACAGGCTAGAGACGAACGACAAGGAATTGCTTCAAGTTAGTTCGGAGATAAAGGGATACCTCGGCAATGAATGGAAAAATCGACTCGGGGAAACCCTTTCCAAATTATTACCAGCTGGCTCTATATCAGGAGCACCTAAACCGGAGACTATCAAAATCATTCAAAAAGCAGAGTCCTATGATCGAAGATTTTATACAGGCATCTGTGGCTATTTTGATGGAGAATCATTGGATACCGGAGTAATGATCCGCTTCATCAAACAAGAACATGATCAAATGATCTTTTGCAGTGGTGGCGGCATCACCTCCTTTAGTGATCCGGAAAAGGAGTATCAGGAAATGGTGGATAAGGTGTATTTGGCTATTTAACTATCTGGAATTAAATAGTATTTGATCAAGATATATTTTTCCTCATCTTCTTTAATAATCGTTGTTAGATTTATTCCATCCTTCCTAAGACTACATGACGCATTTTCTCCTTCGAATTTATACTTAACAGAGGCCAGCGAAGCTTGCTTCGCTTTGAATGAGAATTTCTTATTGGATAATTTATATGAGCCTTCTACAACCCTCGCCTTTTCATCACCAAAAAACAGGAGTACTTTGTCGTCATTGAAAACTGCAGAATCAGGCAATTCATATTTTCCATTATACGTGCTAATATCAAGTGTATCCGTTACTCTTTTTCCACTCTCGTCTTTAACAACATGGGTAGCAAACAACCTTGAAGGGTCTACTTTCCAGGATGTTGGAAAGTCGCATTCTTTTGATTGCGAAAACAGTAAATGGCTTGCTATCATCAGCACAAAAAAATTCAGTGATTTCATTAGAGATAGTTTTAAGTAAAAATAGTCGTTACCGATTGTTACAAGGGTGAGCTTAACGAGTCATCACCGATTCTCATCGAAAGTAATTAGCTTAAAATAAGCGAAGCAGTCTCATTAATAAGATTGCTTCGCTCCTACGTCACTCGCAATGACGTTAACTATATGCTACCTCCCCTCTACCCACGAGCCTCCCGCTTCTACTACCTTATCAGCGATGCTTTGCGCTTTGATGCGCTGCGCTTCCAGCCTGGCCATCATGTCAGTCCATTGCTCCTTAATGATGCGCATGGTTTCTTTATGTGTCTCTGTTGGTCCATACGTAGAGGTAGTGATACCCCTATTCAAGGCAAACAATCGAGCACCGATTGTCGGTCGACTTTTTTCTCCAACCTGATTTTTAGCCGGATTTCCATTGAATTTCGTATCTAGCTCTCCTAGTTCACTTCGAAGTGTGGCGATCTCTGTTAAAACTTCGCTACTCAAATTGGCATGTCCTGCAGCTTTATGTAGCATGTCGGCCATTTTCATGGTTTTAGATAACTGAATCCCTAGCTTACCTACATCTCTGCTTAGATCTTCATATTCCCTCCAGAATGCAACCACTTCTTCCATCGGATTCCCTTCCAGTGTTCCATTGTACATTGGCTCAACCACCACATTCACCGGACCAGCAATTTGACTAAAGCTTCCTCTTTCATATTTATGAAGAGTAGCTATATACGTGCCTGGCGCACACAACAAACCATTGACATCTCCAAAATCACCTTCCAGGTCTACCGCTTTTGTCACTCCTACACGTAGGTTCCACGCTACTCGGTTGAAGCCTTTTTTATTAGCGGCTTTCACTCGGTTGATAATATTTCCTGCTTGATCTTTGATTTCCAGGTAAATAAATGGGTCCATTTCTCTGGTTTCATCTTCCAGTGCATCCCAACCAGGGAATGGAATATTGCCAGTTTTTCCTTTTTCACTAGTCTGTCGCTGTTCCTCCAGGCTTTTGTTACTGTCCTTTAAGTAGTAAGTAAATACTGCTCCAAAATCAGGGTTTGGTGCTACATATAGCTGTGAACCTTGAGACCCTCGCTTATCATCGAAACTCAACACCGGTCGCTCTACATACCACCACGCTTTTCGGGGTTCAAATAGCGTCGCTTCCTGAGCAATTTGATTAGCGTTTACATTTCTTAAAGCTGAATAGTCGTCCAGTATGTAAAAACCTCTTCCGAATGAAGCGGCAACCAGATCACTTTCTCTGCGCTGAATGGCCAGGTCTCTAAATGAAATTGTAGGAATTCCTCCTTCCAACTCCGTCCAGCTTCCTCCTCCATCTACGGTAAAATAGACACCAAACTCAGTAGCAGCAAACATCAAATCCTTATTCACATGATCCTGCACGATTCGCCAAATCAGGTTTTTATCTCCTAATCCATTTTCAATGCGTGTCCAGGTTCTGCCTTTGTCAGTACTCTTCACCAGATAAGGTCTGTAGTCGCCCTCCTTGTGATTATCGAGAGCTACATAAAGGATATTCTCATCAAAAAGATCTGCTTTCACATCATTGACATAGCATCTGGAAGGAACACCCATAGCGCTCACTTCTACCTTTCTCCAGTTTTGACCTTCATCCTCAGTCACCTGGATCAACCCATCATCCGTACCGATGAAAATAACCTGCGCATTTTGAGGAGAAACAGCAATGGAAGTGATGGTATTGAAATTCGACATAGCACCCACATCCCATGGGGAATCCCAGCTCTGGGTTCTTCCCATAATTGGCAGTGCTAATCTTTCCTGATCCCTGGTCAAATCACCCGAAAGTGCCGTCCAGCTATCTCCCCGATTGGTAGACTTCCACAATCTTTGAGACCCATGATAGATGGTTGCAGGGTCATGTGGAGAGACCAAAATCGGTGCATCCCAGTTGTACCGTTCAAAATCTTCGTCGGGACCTGGTTGCGGCATTACATCAGTTACTTCACCCGTTTTCAAATCTATTCTGGAAAGCGTTCCCTGCTGACGCTGGCCATACATGATGTTCGGGTTGCCCGGCTCTGTTGCGGGCTGGTGACCATCCCAATTCAGCACCACCTGCCAATCAGCATTTCGAATGCCGTGCAGATTATCCGTTCTTGAAGGGCCTCCTTGGGTGCTGTTGTCTTGAGTACCACCATACACATTGTAAAATGGTTTCGAGTCATCTACCGCTACTTTATAAAACTGTGTGATTGGAAGGTTTTCCATGTATCGCCAGGTCGCGCCCAGATCAAAACTTTCATAGACACCTCCGTCTGTCCCGACTAACAGATAATTCGGATCTGACATTTTGAAAGTGAACGAATGATTATCACCATGTTTAGCAGTCTCATCCATGTTTTCAAAGGTCTTTCCTCCATCTTCTGATTTCATCAGTGTATTGTTCATCATATACAACCGATCGAATTTGTGAGGTGAGGCGTAAATCTCCTGATAGTAGTGTGGGCCGGTCGCCCCAGCCACTGCATCAGACATTTTTGTCCAGCTACCTCCTCTGTTTGCTGACCTCCATACTCCGCCGGTTGTACGGTTCAGTTCAATAGCAGCATACAACACATCCGGATTGATTGGAGAAATAGCAAGGCCTGTTTTACCCCATTTGCCTTCCGGCAATCCTGTTTTTAATTGCCTCCAGGTATCTCCGCCATCTTCGCTTAGGTAAAGTCTAGATTTTTCTCCACCACCCATCCAGGCTGCAATGGTTCTGTGATGCTCCCAAGTCACCGCATACACTCTATTAGCATCTCTTGGATCAACTACCATGTCTGTAACTCCGGTATACTGATCATCTCCGAGTGTCTTCTTCCAGGTTTTTCCACCATCAGTAGATTTAAAAAATCCACGATCGCCACCGGGACTCCAAAGTGGTCCTTGCGAAGCAACGTAGATCACATCAGAATTATCGTGATGTACAATGATTTTAGAAATGTGTTCCGAGTTTTTCAGCCCCATATTGGTCCATGAGGCTCCTCCATCGGTACTTCGATAAATACCATCACCAAAACCGGCATGACGCCCGCCTACATTCTCACCCGTTCCCACCCAGATGGTGTAAGGGTTACTTGGATCTATCGTGACACAACCAGTAGAGTACACTGGCTGGTCATCGAAAATAGGTTCGAATGTGGTGCCTGCATTGACGGTTTTCCAAACTCCGCCTGAGCCAACAGCCACATACCAAACATTTTCATTGGTTGGATCAATAGCAATGTCAGCAATCCGCCCTGACATAAACGCCGGTCCAATATTCCGGAACTTTAGATTTGAAAATAATTCCGATTCAATCGGTTTTGTAGTTGTGCTGGATCTGCGCCTTTGCGCATCGATAGTAAAGATCACTCCAATCATCAATGCAAGGAGCAATAGTGAGGATAATCGCTTCATGATTTTTTAAAGGTTAAAGGTTTCTTCTAAAGATAAGGAGGAATGCTTTCAGATTGAATCTCTTCTTGATGGACGGTAGGTTAATTTTTGGAATGGGTGTACACCTTTCTATCGCCTTTAATCGGTGTAACCAGCCAATTGACCGACGTATCCAATTGGGGCTCAGGGCTTTTATTTGTAAATTTGCGGCTTCAAAGAAAAACATTCCCTGATTAGGGTGTTGCTAAGAAAAAGAGCCTAAGGAAGCATGATTATCAGATACAAATTTGAGAATAAGTTAGATCGAGAGTTTGCAGCTGCTTTGAGGACGCGGGTGAATTCATATTTTCAGGATAACCAAATTCAAAGAAATGCAAACAGCAAAATGATCATCAAGACCATTTCTGTGCTATCCATGTACTTGGTACCTTATTTTGTTTTGATATTGGGTGGATTCACTAATCTCTGGCTTTTGATGGGGCTTTGGATGCTGATGGGAATTGGCAAAGCGTTTATAGGAACGACCATCATGCACGACTCCATTCATGGGTCTTACTTTAAGAATCCGACCATGAATAACCTGATGACATTTTCAGCTACCATTGTAGGAGTAGACAAACTTATCTGGCACATTCAGCATAATGTGCTGCATCATACGTATACAAATCTTGAGCATGCAGACGAGGATATTTTGCCACGATTTGTATTCAGATACAATACCAACCAACCCCATAAGTGGTTTCACAGATTTCAACATATCTACGCACCAATTTTTTATTGTGTCCCCCTTTTAGAGTGGATTACAACTAAAGACTTTATCAAGGTTTTCGATTATCGAAGAGATGGATTGATAAAGAAAAAGGATTTTCCAATGGAGCTAACCAAAGTAATCCTAAGAAAGGTGTTTTATTGGGTGGTATTTCTTGTTCTTCCGGTAATGCTTATTTCAATTCCGGTATGGATCACCATACTCATGATATTTGCGTCTCATTGTATTACTGGAATTATGTTGGCTATGATTTTCCAGACTGCTCATGTGGTAGAGCCAGCGGAATTCTTTGATGAAGAGGATGAGCGAGTAAAGCACAGTTGGGTGGCTCATCAGCTGAAAACAACCTGTAACTATGGCATGGATGACAAGGTACTTTCCTGGTTTTTGGGAGGGCTGAACTTTCAAATTGAGCACCATCTATTCCCAGAAATCTGTCATGTACATTATCCCGCTATATCAAAACTAGTACAGCAGACGGTAAAAGAATTCGATTTACCCTATTACGCATTTCCTTCATTTGGAGCAGCAGTAGCTAGCCATTTCAAGCACATGAAGGAAATGGGTAGTGCGAAGGATTTGCAGATGCATGTGGCTTAATTAAGCATCACAAAGGCACCCCAATAGTAAGGCTCAGGGAATGACTCTCTGAGCTTTTTTTGTGCTGCAAAGAATGCAACCTCTTTGGGTTTACCTCCCATCCATTCCTTGTAGAAATTGGTCATCAGTTGCATGGTTGCTTCGTCGCTCACTTTCCACAGACTCATAACGACTGATTCTGCACCTGCCACCTGGAAGGCACGCTGAAGTCCGTAGACGCCCTCACCGGATTTAACTTCACCGAGTCCAGTTTCGCAAGCACTCAAAACGACCAGGTCGGTGCTTTTTAGATCTAGCGTAATTACTTCGTAAGCAGTAAGCACCCCATTATTCGTGCTCTTCACCTCTACATCATGATCATCACCCTGCATGGTTTGCTCAGCATTCGCAAGCATTAAACCAGATCTAAGCAGCGGGTTGTCTTTGGCCTGACTCACATCCACACCAAAAACTTTCTCTCCGGATGCCTGACTTTCCGGAAGGAAGAATCCATGAGTAGCTACGTGCAATAAGGCGGGGGACTGAATGGATTTAAAGTTTTCCTCTGTTGCTTGATTTTGCATAAATGCCTTCGTAGAAAAGCCTTTACTCTTAGTAATTCCACTGATAGCCTCAAGTTCTGCCTTGGTCCCAGGTAGTGGACTCAAGAGACCTTTATTTCCAAAATTTGGATAGCCGATTAGCGCTACGTTCTTTGAAGAAAATCCTGTATGCTTTTCTTTCACCAGGTCACGGGTACTCGTATATAAGTGAAGGTTTAAATTATCTGACACATAAGTACCATCCGGTCGCTTCAAGGCTCCTATATTCAATTGAAAATAAATGCCATCAAGTGATAGATGAATATTCTTAAACCCAGTAAGTGCATCATCTACCGGCTTCCAGTATTTATCATAGGATATGCGATCCTGCATTTTGGCTTTCACCATGTTCAGGTAAGCCTTGGCGTACTTCCCATCCAAATCCTCTCCTTCCTCAATCTCGACAATTTGCGGGTGGATGGAGTTTAGATCAGCTATTAGAAAGGCATATTTCTTTTCCTGCTTAAAGGTGCGATCAAATACGGGATAACCGATGATTTCAACGGCAGCATCTCCAGTACCAAGTTTGGATTTCACCTCAGCCAACGTGGTGGAAGGAAGCTTATTTGAAGCTGCAAATGATGATGACCTTCTGTTCAGTTCCTTCTCCAGTTGATTTGCCTTTTCCTCTGCCGCAGAGATATCAATTTTTAAATCGCTGAGTTGTTCTTTTGAATAGGAATAATAAAGCAGTAACCTTTCTTTTACATCAACCCACTCTGTATAAAGATGCTTCAGACTTTCGTCATTACTATTTAGAATTTCCTCCCGTACCTTGCTGGAAGCACTCAATAAAATGCCCTTTGTCTTCAAGTGTAGATTATACATATCTGTGAGAAGTGAGGGGTCTTGCTTCCCTCTTTCAGAAGCAAAGGCATAGAACTTTAATATGGAAGGGCGAACCTTAGCCCAATACTGGCTTTTTTCATATTCGCTCATGGCGCCAAAGTACTTTTCCACCAATTCCAGATTGGTGTTTAACGCCTTCTCAAAATTTGCTTTTGCCGTTGGGTAGTCTCCCTTCTTCCAGTAAACGACAGCCAGATCTTCCAGCGAACCCAAGTAATCCGGGTGATATTCGTTGAATATCTCTAAATATGAATTACTTACTTCACTAATAATTCTCTTAGCCTCATCCAGGCTACCGGAGGTCAAATGATACCGGCCTTTGTTATGCTTGGTTTTAATGTAGGCGGGATGAGATTCCGAATATTTCTTTCGGAAAATATCCAATGAATGCGCCAAGAGTTCGAGCACTTCTCCGGTTTTACCTTGCTCCATCAGAACGGCCGCCAAATAGTTCTTCACATTTCCAACATCTGTCTGGTTTTTGGCAAATCGTTTTTCCTTTAATTCAATAATTTCTCTAAAAACACGCTCCGCCTCGGCATACGAACCTGCACTATATTGAATCAAACCTTTATTTATCTGGAAACTCACATTGTCACGTCCCTTTTCTCTAAGAGCCCCTTCTGCATATCGTGTTGCCTGATCTATGGTTTCCAAAGCTTTATCATACTGACCAATTTCGTTGTAGAGAAGTGCTTTATTATTAAGAATAATAGCATGTGATAACGATCCGTCTCGGCTATTTTTTCGGATGATTTCCTCAGATTTATTGAAATACTCTTCCGCATCAGTATACCTTCCTTGAGCTTGTGAAATGGTTGCATGATTGCAATAAAGTGAGGCCAGCGCTGCGGTATTCTCACCAATAATTTCTTTGAAATAACGAATGGTTTCTTCAATGAATTTTTCTGAGAGTTTATAATCACCTTCTGCGTGAATGAGGATAGAAATATTAGCTACCGTTTTACCAAGCGCATACCGATCAGCGATGTTCATGGTATCCATATTCACCAAGTCTTCGATGGTGAAGACCTGATCGAATGAAGGAACATCATCCATCATCAGGCCCAATGCATCATTGAAATTTGAAATTGCAGCTTCCGGATGAATATAGATTGAAAACTCAGCCGCCCGATTCAAATCTAATACCTGCTCATATACTTCAAGTTGAACAGGTTCTGTATCTTCATCTTCGTAATTTTTTGCAAAAGTGACAAGCAGATTTTCTTTGCTATCCCGATTGGCAAAAAAAGATGCTCTATTGCCTTGAGAGAAAATATAATTGTAAAATGAGGTGTCCTTAACCAGCTGATCCTCCCTAATCTTCGCCATCCGATCGTCCTTATTTACCAGTTCTTGCGGCTCTACTTCTTCTTCAACCGCTTTTTGCACTCGATCTTTGAGTTTTTTAAAGTTGATTTGTGCCGTAACCTGAGCGGAGGCAAATGCAAACAGAATGAATAAAATGATTCGAAACATGGCTAGGATTATTTTGAGATAAAGTTAGAGTTTTAAGCTAAGATGAAAAACATGCAGTTCATTGAAAGTATTCAAATGAGAGATGGAAAGTACATTAACCTGCCGTTGCATCAGGCAAGGGTTGATTATGCTTTTGAACGTTTTGCACCTTCAATTGAATCACATGATTTAGAACATATTCTCCCAAACATTCAGCTTGATGGCATCTATAAAGTTCGATTGGTTTATGATCTGGATATTGAAGATGCAGAATATGATTTAGAGTATTCTGAATATTTGCCGAGAAAAATAGACTCTCTGGAAGTGGTCAATTCCAAACCATTTGACTATTCCATGAAATATGCTGAGCGTGCCCCTATTAATAATCTAGTCAAGCAATCCAATGCTGATGATATCATCATAGCCATTGATGGAAAAATCACCGATGGCTCCTATTTCAATGTGACCTTCTGGAACGGAACCGATTGGCTCACTCCAAATAATTATCTATTAAATGGTGTGCGAAGACAACAACTTTTGAACGAAGCGAGAATAAAAGAAGAAGAAATATTAATAAAGGATATAGATACCTTTGAAAAGGTCAGTCTCATCAATGCCATGTTAGATTTAGGTGATCTGGAAATCCCTGTCTCGTCTATCTCTCTTCCCAAAACCGCCGATTGACCTTAAATACTTCTCTTCTTCGTTCCTTAGAAAACAGATTTTTAACTACCCCGTGATATACTTCCAGCGAATCACCCGATAGTGCAATAACAATCATTGCCAGAGTAAAATCAGCTTTATAGTTAAAAACCAATAGCAAATAGATCATTAACGTCGCAAGTCCAGCAACTTCTATTAATTGAAAGATTTTAGTGATTCCATCATACCATTTTGGCATGGCTCCATAAATGATTTTAAAAAGGAACACATTAAACAAACAGAAAAAGATAGCTAAAGCTATCTGAGCATTTTCGGACATCTGATCAATGGGGTCATCATCCAGAATCTGTGAGATAATATTGGCATGAACCACACCTCCGAACATGTCATTTTTGGCTTTTCCAACATAGTTTTCATTCATTGGGGTAAAATAGAAATCCTCTACTGTCTCGGTATCTCCCAGGTATTCCCCCATGAAACACATGATCACAATCTTGTCCTTAAAGAGATCAGCGGTAAAGTTCTCCTCGAAAACATCATTGACATCCAGTGCAAAGTATTTCATGCCGTACTGAGCGGCTGAAAAGCTCATGATATTGCCTTTATAGTTAATTACTTCTACATCATTATCTCGATCTACAAATTCTTGAGTGCTGGCAGAATCGTATGCATAGGCCAGACGAACAGGAAAAGCGTATCGGGTTTCTCCAGCTACAATTTCAGAGGGGGGAAACTCCCTGCACATTTTCAGATCTTCCTGCACGCGTGCATTGGTAATGAGATTGACATAGCCCAATTCAGTCACATTTGTAATATGCTCTTGCGGCTTGATCGTCGTATCAAAATGACCTGCTTCAGGATTATAATTGATCAATTTCTCGC
Organism: Ekhidna sp.; assembly: GCF_965247405.1. GTDB lineage: Bacteria > Bacteroidota > Bacteroidia > Cytophagales > Cyclobacteriaceae > Ekhidna. The sequence continues at coordinate 2,600,272 of NZ_OZ252014.1, read as the reverse complement.
CAAGTACAATATTAGGAGTCTCTGAAAGCACTCGCACTAGAGCACTATCCTGCTCCCACTCTTTAGGAATATCCAGTAACACATCCAACCCGATGACTTTTGGCTCATACTTATTGATAATCTCGATCTGGCGTGCGATTGCTTCTCTCGGCAAGTAACCGATATTAACCATCACAATGCGGTCATCGGCAATGGGATCTTCCTGAAGCTGTGAGAATACAATATCTGTTAGCTCAAAGTCAGCAAACATTTCGCCAATCGGATCGAAGGCATCAAAAACATTAAGGAATGTAAGGGACGCAAACGCCCCCATGATCCCAAAAATAAAAGCTGAACAGAGGATGGTATCTCGGATGAATCGTTTCATCCGCTAAAAATAGCTGATTCGAATCTTTGACAACATCCCCTTTTTGCGGTATTCTCAGAAGGTTAAACCAAAGCGAAGGGCCGGAAATGCCTTCTTGAAACCGTCGGTAAAAACAATCTCCGGAGTAAGGCTTGTTTTGGATGATTTTCTATTGTAAACGGTTAATTTAAATGTATCTCCTTTATAAAAATCTCCGTTCTGGTTGATCAGGTAACCAAATCCAATTCCGTACTCCTTTTCAGTGGTAGTATTAATTGCGAAATAACCCGACAAAAAACCATTTAAATCGATATTGAATTCGCTCTCCTCATTCCTGGAAACGAAGTAATGCTGCGTGTAAAGAAGTCCGAATTTGGTTGATGGTTTACCAAAACGATTATGAAATCTAAATGACACATCATAACTAATGTCAGGCACAAATCGATCTGCATAATATCCTAATCCTACTCCGATACTCAACTCCAAAAAATCTACCGGATTATCTGTACTTATTTTATCTATTTTAAAGTCTCCGTACTTAGATATACCCTCAGCCTGATATTGTGATCTTCTGTACTTGAATTCTTCCTTATTGGATTCTATTTCAGACCAAAGGCTTTCTATATTTTGATTTTTAATATGATCCAGCTCAGAAATATCGTCCACAAAGAAGGAAATAGAGATTTTATCCAAATAAATCCTAAAATCTATGCGATCTGAAAATTGCTCATACATTCCTTCTTTCCCAATGACAAATAAATCAGATTGAGTCTCAAAGGGCGTGACTGCAATTCTGGCTTCAGCGGCATCTTCATTTTTATGTTTTGAATAAATAACCGCAACACCATCATCGTGTATTGACTTGTCTAATGATGTCTCCATTACGCTTAGAATTGATCCCCACAATTCATTTGATAAGTATTCTTTATCGTGACTCATTTGATTAAAAGCAAAGGTCAGTTTCTTGTTAGCATCAGTTACGATGGTTAAAGTGTCAGGGAATTTTGACTCTTTAGGTGACTGCCCGAAATTTAATTGTTGGGAATAAGTTATTGATGACGTGCAAAGTAAAATCGCACCTATTGCTAATTTCAATTTATTTATTCTTTTCATAGAGCTTAATTTTTAATGCTTGATAATTGACATTTAATTCATCGGTAGATTTTTGCCATTGAGCTCTAATGGTTATTGATCTTCCTTTTTCAACTGTGGGCTGCTCGAGACTTGCCCGGATCGCTGAAATATCTTCTGCCGCAAACAGCGACTTTTTGTTTTCATGTTTGACAGGGACCACAACTGGTTCCAGTGATAAATTCATGGATGGCAAGCTTGCCACTTGCAAAGGAGCTATGCCTTTCTTCCTTAATGGTTTCGCATCCGGATAGTCAAACTCCTCATCGACAGCAACTGACGGACTTACTTGCTCCTCAATAATTGCTGGTGTTTCAACATCCTCTTTAGAATCTGCTGCTATTGACTGATCTGAGAGAACTTGCCTCTCTGACTGCTCTAATGTGGGGCTAAGAATGTAAGCAAGACCCAAAATGAGACAAGCGGCTGCTACCCACCAAATGGCGTAAGGTCTGCGTTCATCCAGTCGCTTTTCCAGCCTGGACCAGGTCGCTACATCATCAAATTCAACTCCCAATTCGTGAGAGGAGAGTTGATCCAGTTTCTCAGATAATTCATTATGAGCCATAACCTTCGTTTTTTGATTGTAACATTTCCCTTAGAAGCTTTTTTGCTTTAAAAAGCTGAGATTTAGATGTTCCAGTTGAAATTTTGAGTTGGTCAGCAATTTCCTGATGGGAATACCCCTCTATCTCATAGAGGTTAAATACCGTTCGGTAACCCACGGGAATCGATCGAATTATTTTTAGCAGATCAGCAGTTTCCAGACTCTTCAGCGGAGAAATATCTATCTCCTTATCTACGTCTTCGTTGATCGACATGATCTGAATTTCCTTATTCTTCCGAAGCTTCATCAAAGCTTCATTGATCATGATCCGTTTGACCCACCCGAAAAAAGCATTTTCATTTTCATAATTTAGCTTCTCCAGATTCTTAAATACTTTATAAAATCCCTCTAGCAGCACATCCTCAGCATCTTGCTGGTTCTTCATATACCGAATGCAAACCCCCATCATCGGAGCACTTAACTGTTGATAAAGCAAGTGTTGCGCACTACGATCTCCAGATCTACTTTCTTTTATTAGGTGTTCGGTGTTCAAGCGTCAGCGTTTGGTAGTAGAATGAGAATAAGTGGGAATTGGTTGTCTGAGTAAAATTAACAGACCAATATTACTGTGTATAAAAACAAAAAAAGCCATCCGGATTACTCCAGATGGCTTTCTAATTAAGATTTTCAGTATTTATTGTTCAGCGAATATCTTTTCTACCAAAACATTCACTTTGTTATTCATTACCTCTACAACTCCTCCCTCTACCAGGATATGAACCTCTTCTTTCTTCTCAGGTTTGTAGCGAATGTCGCCTTTACCTAACGTAGAAACCATTGCTGCGTGGTTGTTCAATATCTGAAATGAACCATCGCTACCAGGAAAAGAAGCACTAACAACTTCTCCCTCAAATACTTTCTCGTCTGGTGTTACTATCTCTAGAAACATATTTAATTAGATTTTCCTGTAGCGTTGCGATTAAGCGTTCGCTTCAGCCATTAGTTTCTCACCTTTCTCAATCGCCTGCTCAATCGTACCTACAAGGTTGAAAGCAGCCTCTGGTAGATGATCCAACTCACCATCCATGATCATGTTGAATCCTTTGATGGTATCCTTAATATCTACAAGTACTCCCTGAAGACCTGTAAACTGCTCTGCTACGTGGAACGGCTGAGAAAGGAATCGTTGTACCCTTCTTGCTCTGTGTACCACTTCCTTATCTTCATCAGAAAGTTCATCCATACCAAGAATGGCAATAATATCCTGAAGCTCTTTGTATCGCTGAAGAATCTCTTTCACTCGCTGCGCACAATCGTAGTGCTCATTGCCCAAAATGTCCGCGCTCAAGATTCGAGAAGTCGAATCCAATGGATCTACCGCTGGATAGATACCAAGCTCAGCGATCTTTCTTGAAAGTACAGTTGTAGCATCCAAGTGAGAGAATGTAGTCGCTGGCGCTGGGTCAGTCAAGTCATCCGCAGGTACGTAAACGGCCTGTACGGAAGTAATCGATCCTCGTTTTGTTGAAGTAATTCGTTCCTGCATCAGACCCATCTCAGTTGCAAGCGTTGGCTGGTAACCTACCGCCGATGGCATACGACCAAGAAGTGCCGATACCTCAGATCCCGCCTGAGTAAATCGGAAAATATTATCAACGAAGAAAAGAATGTCTTTTCCTTTTCCTTCACCGTCTCCATCACGGAAGTGCTCGGCAACTGTCAGTCCGGAAAGTGCTACCCGTGCTCTCGCACCCGGTGGCTCATTCATCTGACCAAATACGAAGGTTGCTTTAGAGTCTTTAAGTTTTTCTTTATTTACTTTAGACAGGTCCCATCCTCCTGCTTCCATTGATTCTTTGAAATCTTCACCGTAATCCACGATTCCAGCTTCAATCATCTCACGAAGAAGGTCATTTCCTTCTCTTGTTCTTTCTCCTACACCAGCAAATACTGACAAACCACCGTGTCCTTTTGCGATGTTATTAATTAGTTCCTGGATCAATACGGTTTTACCAACACCCGCACCACCAAACAATCCAATCTTACCACCTTTTGCGTAAGGCTCGATCAGGTCAATTACTTTAATACCTGTGAAAAGTACCTCAGTGGAAGTAGAAAGATCCTCGAATGGAGGAGCCTGTCTGTGGATAGGAAGACCATTTGAGTTGTCTACTTCTTCCATTCCATCGATGGCGTCACCAACAACGTTGAAAAGTCGTCCTCTGATTGCATCTCCTGTAGGCATTTTGATAGGAGCACCAAGGTCAACTACCTCCGTTCCTCTCTTCAGTCCATCAGTTCCTTCCATCGCGATGGTTCGCACCGCTTCTTCGCCCAAGTGCTGCTGCACTTCCAAAATTACCTCTGTGCCGTCCGGACGAGTCACTTTCAGTGCGTCCATGATGTTTGGAAGTTTTGATCCTTCAGCGCTAAAGCTTACGTCCACTACCGGACCAATAACCTGGGTTACTTTACCTGTATTTGCCATTATTTCTTGTGGTTATATTAATGGGGTTGTTTGAAATTTGGTGCGAAATTAAGGGAAAAAACCATAAGGAAAAAGGGATTTTCACTTCATCCATTCAGGTAAATTCGGAAAGTAGTTCCCTTATTGATTTCAGAGTGTTTTACAAAAATTTTTCCCTGATGATATTGCTCAATTATCCGCTTAGCAAGCGTCAACCCTAATCCCCACCCTCTTTTTTTGGTGGTATATCCCGGGCGAAATACATTAACGATCTTCTTTTTAGGAATTCCCTTGCCGGTATCTTTCACATCCACTGCTATTCTGCCTTCATTGGCACGCAGAACACTAATGTGAATGGAGCCTTTACCTTCCATCGCATCGGCTGCATTCTTGCATAAATTTTCGATAACCCAGGCAAAAAGAGATTGATGAATCCTGGCCTCAATATCTCGCCCAGGAAAGGCTGAGACAGTCATTTGAATTTTCGTGGAAAGACGCTTTTGAAGATAAATAACGATTTCATCAATGGTATCCACAATGTTGAACTTGGCCAACTGCGGTTCACTTCCTATGCTCGAAAATCGGTCTGTTATAACTTTTAATCGATCTACATCCTTATCAAATTCAAGTAGGGCTTCTTTTTGCTCGGGGTATAGATCTTTAAAATATTCAGACCAGGCCATCAATGAGGAAAGCGGCGTGCCCAGTTGATGGGCTGTTTCCTTTGCTAATCCTACCCAGACATGATCTTGTTCTACCTTTCTCAAATAATTCAAAATTAAAAAGGTGATCACCCCGAACAGCGCAATAATGGAAAGCTGAATGTATGGATAATACGTGAGTTGGCTGAGCAGGAAAGAATTCTTGTAATAAATGAATTTAGTCCCATACACATTTCCTGCATCATCTGTCAGGGTCACCTCGATAGGCTCACGTTCTTCACGCATCCTTCCTATCTCCAGATTTAGGTATTCGCTTTTCTCCTCACCCATCAGCCTGTCCGCTTTAGGAAGATTTCTATGAAATTCAGGAGCACCACTTATGTCTGTTAGAATAACAGGAACCGTATGATTGGCTGACACGATTTCATCAAAAATCATCAGAAAATTGTCACTTGCAGTCGCCAAAAACTCGAGGGAGCTTGCATAAATCTCTATCTGACGCTGTTCGCGTTCACGTATTTGCTCTACGAGATTGTTTGTATACCATATGGAGCCTAAACTGATAAAAAAAGCAAACCCCACCACAATCCACTTTAAGTGTGGACGTAGAGGGGCTAATGTAATGCCTTTTGCTTCTTTAAATTTCTTGCTCAATCTGGACTCCTATGTTTAACCACAGACGAAACCAAGAGATGTCTGGGTTTAATCCCGACAAAGTAAAGCTTTCGTCAGGATTAAAAATAACGAGGAATCTGAGATCTATTTTAATTCTTCTGCATGAACCACCTGGCAAGCACCTTGTAATTCACCTTGGTACCATGCATGAGAATACCAATTCGATAGATTCTGCCCGCCAACCAAAGTGTAAAAAGAAAGCCTCCAACCAGCAACACCATACTTAAGGCTATTTCCCAAGCTGGTACACCAAAACCAATTCTTCCCATCATTACAATTGGTGATGTGAATGGAATGATGGAAAGCCAAAAACTGATACTCCCATGAGGATCATTAAATACAAACATGAATAATCCCATTAAAGCAACGATGATTGGTGATATAATAGGCATCATAAACTGCTGTGCATCTGCAGGGGTGTCTACAGCTGATCCCACTGCCGCAAAAAGTGCCCCGAATAATAGATATCCGCCTAAGAAATAAAAGACAAATAACAATACAATCTGAGTGATTGGAATGTCTCGAATGATCGTCATGATTTCTTGTACTTTTTCATTGGCCTGTACAGCAGAAGTCTCATTGCCTGCTTGTTGCATCATCTGGGCCGTTTCAGCAGGATCCATGCTCAATCCAAATGCAGCCATTCCAGCGAAAGAAATCACACTCATAAGAATCATCCAGATAAGAAACTGGAAGACCCCTACTGAGGCCACCCCCACCACTTTTCCAATCATCATGTGGAATGGACGAACGGTAGATACGATCACCTCTACGATCTTGCTATTCTTTTCCTCGATTACACTTTGCATCACCTGCGTACCGTAAACGAAAAGGAAGATGTAAATCAAAAATCCCATTACATACCCAATACCAAAAGTAAAACCGGCATCACTTTTCTTTTCATCCCCGGTTTCGGTGATATTAAATGAATCAATGCTTACATAGGTTTTCAACTGATCCAACTGATCTTCAGTGAGTCCGGAACGTGTCAGCTTTATGTCCCTAATCTGCGCTTCGATATTTTTTTCAAACCGGTTAACAAGATTTACACCCGGACTGGTCTTAGCATAGAAAAGCACTCCCTCAGGATCATCTATGTCAATATCAGGAATATAAATCAGCGCAAAATCTTCTGATTTGCTGAATCTATTTTTTGCTGAATCCAGTGGTCCTTCTACAGATTTGTAAGCATACCTATCATTATCTTCAAAGTTCAACAATCCGCTAACATCTAATACCTGAACTACTTCAAGCTCTTTATTTTTTTCATTTTCAATAGCCAGATAAATCATGCCCCCCATGATTGCCGGAAACAACAATGGAACCAGTATCGTAGCAAGCAGGAAGGACTTCTTCTTTACCCTGCTCATAAACTCGCGCTGTATTACTAATAATATCTTATTCATTTCTAGTGATTTTTTGGTGATTTTAGGCTTCTACTAATTCAGGATTTCCTTTTACCAAAGAGATGAAAATATCATTCATGCTTGGAATGCGCTCTACAAAAGAGTGAATTTCCACCTGACCGATTAATGCTTTCAAAAGTTCATTAGGATTGCCCTCGGCAGAGTATTGAATAAGTGAACGTTTCAATCCACGTCCAATTTCTTCCGTATTCATTACCTCATAACCATTTCCATTAGTGATCTTGCCTTCTTTGTACTCTACATAATAGGTTCCATCACGGAATTGCTCTTTGATCTCAACCTTGGATCCATCCAGGATTTTTTCTGATTTATTGATCATCGCCACGTGATCACACAACTGCTCTACAGACTCCATTCGGTGTGTGGAGAAAATAATGGTTGCTCCTTTTTCACGTAAATCCAAAATCTCATCTTTAATCAGGTTCGCGTTCACCGGATCAAAACCGGAAAAAGGCTCATCCAGAATGATCAGCTTCGGCTCATGCATGACTGTAGCAATAAATTGAATTTTTTGAGCCATCCCTTTTGAGAGATCTTCAACTTTTTTGCCCCACCAGTCCAAAATATCCAACTTTTGGCACCAGGCTTTTCCTCTTTTAGAAGATTCTTTTAGGGATAGTCCCCTAAGCTGACCAAGATAAACCAGCTGTTCACCCACTTTCATCTTCTTATACAACCCGCGCTCTTCAGGTAGGTAGCCAATCTGCCTAATGTGCTCTTGGTTAAGAGGTTTCCCATCAAACAGGATCGCTCCCTGATCGGCTTCAATGATTTGGTTGATGATGCGAATAAGTGTTGTTTTTCCCGCACCATTGGGGCCTAGTAGACCAAAAATGGTTTTCTCCGGTATTTCCATGGTCACATCAGACAAGGCCTGATGCTCGCTATAAGATTTACTTACATTTTCTACTTTTAATAAGCTCACAGTGATTTCGGTTTTATGATCATTAGTGCACGAAAGTATCAAAAAATTACAGAGTCATCCTTTTTTTTCTACCGACTGGATTTTGCGACTAATTTAGTGGCTCATTAGGCACCTAACCGGCAGTATGATTTTAAGACGTTTGTATTCTTTCTGGGCCATCCTCTCAATGGTCTTTTTCTTTGCCCTGCTTATTATTCCATTACTTATAATGGTGCCTATCAAATCCATTCATAAGACTGCTCTGAAAATTAACTGTGTCTGGGCCTGGTGTTTTTTGAAAATGGCATTTATCCCTGTTCGAAAGGACTGGAGATTCAAGCTCGACAAGAAACAGCAATACATCCTTTGCGCCAACCATTTCTCTTATCTGGACATCCCGATACTTGGCTTGTTTCCGCAATCTTTCAAGTTTGTGGGTAAGAGTTCGCTGGCCAGGATCCCAATTTTTGGATATATGTACCGGGCACTTCACATCACCGTAAACCGATCAAGCTATAGAAGCCGCGCAAGAAGTCTGGTTAAGGCTCGTGAGGCCATAACTGATGGGTTTAATTTAGGTTTCTTTCCAGAAGGGGGTATTCGCTTAGAACATTATCCTAATATGGTGGACTTTAAGGATGGAGCGTTTAAGCTAGCCGCAGAAAACAATCTTCCGATTATCCCTGTCACTCTACCTGACAACTACCGAATACTTCCTGATGATGATTTATTTAACATCAGAAGAAAGCAATGTAGAATTATATACCATGAACCCATTTGGCCTAACGGAGACACTGATCAGCACGTGAAGCAACTAAGGGAAGAGGTTTTTCGTGTGATTCAAACCGAGCTTATCAAATACAAGAATGAAGCTTAAATTTGATCTTCCATGAAAATCACGAAAGAGATAGTAAGAAAAACTGCCCACCTAGCCAGACTACACTTTGATGAAACCAAAGAAGCTGAAATGGTGCATGACCTACAAAAAATGGTGGATTGGGTGGATAAACTCAAAGAGGTGGACACAGAAAATGTAGAACCTCTAACCGGCATGTCCTTCGAAATAGACCGATACAGAGAAGATTCCGTAAAACATCATTTAACGACAGATAAAGTGTTTAAAAACGCACCTAAACATGATTCTAATTATTTCAGGGTGCCAAAAGTGATCAATCAATAGTGAGCGTATCTTTAAAAAAAATTATCACAGGACTCTTTGTTTGCTGTGTGATTGCCATGTTGTGGAGCTACCAGGCTGGCTATAGTCTTTCCATCGATTGGGAAGTCACTACTACAGGAGAAGTCATTGAGTTTCCTGCATGGACGCTCGAAACTGACCTGATGACCTATGAAATAAAAGGTGAAAAGTATTTGCTTAGTGAAAACTACTCAGGCAGTGAGATTAAGCGAGACATTACTAGCGATCAGGCACTCATGGGCATTATGTGGATGGGATTATGCCTGGCGATGGCAGCCTCAACTTATTTAAAGAGATATGCATTTTTCGTGGCAGCTGCCCTCTTCGCGCTGTTTCTTAACCGGCTTAATCTTTTTGAGGTTGGGCTTTTTGGCATTCACAGCAGGATGGTCATTCTTCTCCCTTTTACCCTGCTGATCACACCACTTGTGATTTTTCATGAATACAAAAAATCAACCCCATTTATCGCGCGAATTGGAATAATGATCGCACTAAGTGTCGTTATTTTTTTTGGTGTTAACCAGATGGAATTGTTTACAGATCACCTAATTGCTCATTCTCTTTTTGGATATACCGTTTGTGGACTAATATTTCTCTTCATCATTTCAGAAGAAATCATTTTTGGTATTCTTTATGTGGTCACATCCGGAAAAGGAGGCAAAAGCAATCATCTACACTTTGTGATTCTTTCGCTGATATATCTTGGCAACCTGATTCTCTATTATCTAAATAAATCCGGGCTATTCGAAAATAGTTTTTTCTTCTTCGACCCATTTATTCTATTGGCTATTTCCAGTTTGGTAGCGCTTTGGAGCATTAGAAAAAAAAGTGGCTTTTTATCCAAACACGTGGATAATCAAACACTACTCAGTTTAACATTGAGTTTAGGGATTATTACATTTCTGTTTCTCACTCATCAAATGATAAGGGGAAATGATGCCGTATACCAGGCCTTCCATTATTTCATTTTGTATTTCCATATTGGGTTCGGAACCTTATTTTTCTTTTATATCATAGGGAACTTTGTTGACCCGCTGATCAAAGGCTTTGAAGTTCATAAGATCGCCTACAAGGAACGGAATTTTCCTTACACAAGTGCTCGCCTTGGTGGGATATTCGCAGTACTGGCATTCTATTTCCTGGCAAATCAGGAACCGTATAATTTACTTAAATCTGGGTATTATAATTATCTCGCCCAAAAATCAAAAACAGAAGAGAATATCCTCCTGGCAAGAGAGTATACACTGCAAGCCAGCTACCTAGGCTACAACACGCATATGGCCAATTATAATCTGGGATGGTATGAGTTGGACAGGGGTGCCGAGTTTCCGGCAAAGACTTATTTTCATAGTGCTACTCAGCGATACCCTTCACCGTATGCCTGGGTCAATTATGGAAACCTGGATTTGGAAGTGAATCCAAATAAAGTGCAGGCCATTTATGAGGAAGCATTGAGAAAACATGGAAGTGGAGAAATGAGAAATAATCTTGGCATTGCTCACATGCAAAAAGAAAATTATGAGCAGGCGTTAAAATATTTCCAGGAAGCATCACCCTCTAACAAATGGAACGACGCTCCCTTAGTGAATAAATGGAATATCTTCAAGAGATTAGAATTAGTAGATTCGTCTGCCATTGATCAAGATTATGAAGAAGGCAATTTTGGCGTCAGGAGCAATGTACTTACCACGCAAACCGATCAAACATCACTGGATTTTCAGTACGAAGGGATCAATCAGGCAGAGCATCTTCACAGGCAGGCGTACCTGCTAAATGCCTCTTTTCTCTTTGATCATGATTCGGTAGAACAGCTAGCAAGAAAAGAACTAAAAAGCGCATCGGATGGCACTTACAACTCCAGGCTAAGAAAAGCTTTGGCGATCCATTTATACAACAAGGGTAAAGTAAATGAAGCTTTCATGATACTGGATTTTCTGCAGGCCAACGCACATCAATACTACAAGGGAGAATACCTCGATGCGCTTGGAAAGCTTGCACTTGATCAGCAGGCTTATCAGCTATCAATGGAGTTTTTCGACCAGGCTATTGAGGTAAAGCACACAGAATCAATATTTGGGAAAATGGAAGTGATGGCCAGAATGGGACGAAAAGACGAAATTCCTACCATTCTACTCCAAAGACTAAAAAGAAATCCAGAGCTTACTGACCGGGCAAATCAAGTACTTTCAAAGCTGGAGAGTTACGAGGCTCCTGCTCCCCAAAAACAGGCTATCTCAGAATTAAAGAGCATGAGTGACTCTACTATTATAGCTTTAGGAAGAATGAATGCTTTCCACGAAGCACAGGTACTGGCTGTGGTTGAGGAACTCAAAAACCGTGGTGCCTCAGGCGCATATGAGTTACTAGTTGACGCTACAGAGATTAATCCATATAGTGTCCCTCTCTTGAAAGCATATGCACTCTTTGCCCTTGATTGGAATCTGATAGAATATGCAGATCATGCTGTAGAGAAACTATCCAAGCTATTATCTTATGATGAGTTCATAGCATTCTCTCGATCATACGAAAAGAAAAAACAAGAACTGGAAGAAGCTGAGTGGTGAGTTTAATGGGTTCCTTTATATCACTGACATAAAAAAAGCCTCTTGATGATCAAGAGGCTTTCTGTTTTATTTTATTCGTTATTCTTAGTTCGCAAACTTGAATAGAATGTTTTGAATCATTTTCTGGCGAACAGGCTTACCACGCTGCTTACCCGGCTTCCATCGAGGAGAATTCTTAAGTACTCTCACGGCCTCTTCATCACATCCTGCACCGATTCCTTTTACCACATGGATATCGGTAAGCTCACCGTTCTTCTCCACAACAAACTGCACGAATACTCGTCCTTCGATTCCCATTCGTTGCGCCTGTCTTGGGTACTTCAGTTCCTTCTTCAGGTACTCATAGAAAGCGGTGATTCCCCCAGGGAATGATGCGGACTCTTCCACAATGGTGAAAATCTCATCTACATTCTCCTCTTCAGGAGCTTCTTCGAATACAATTTCCTCAACCACTGTCTCCTCAGTAACCTCAACGTCAAGCTCAACTTCGATCTCTTCCTCGATTTCTTCCTCATCAGGAACCTCGATGATCTCTGGTACTTGAACTTTCGGTGGTGGTGGAGGTGGTTGCTCCGTTGGTGGAATGTCGATGATATCTTCAAAATCATCTTGAACATTTCCCAGGTCCATTAGGCCTGAGTCGTCATAGGTCCTCCATTCGAAAGCCACTATCACGAGCAATAAACTTGCAGCCATTCCAATATTCAGGAACATTCCTGACTGTCTGGAAAGGTCTATTTTCGGATTCTTTTTAGGTTCCATATTCCTTCTTTTGTGAAGTTGAACATCAAATATATGCCCTTCATTATTTATATACCAAAAGGACGGTGGTATTTACTTATATCAAACAAAAAACATTCCAAAATTTCCTAACCCCCTACTTCTGCCTTATAATCTTCGGCAGAAATCAGGTGATCACCCTTGTCAGAAATTTTGATCTTGATCATCCATCCCTCTCCATAAGGATCTGAATTCACAAGTTCCGGGTTCGACTCTAACTCACCGTTGATCTCTAAAACTTCGCCCGAAACAGGCATAAATAAGTCTGATACGGTCTTTACGGCTTCTACTGTTCCAAAAACATCGCCGGCTTCCAGCGATTCGCCTTCGGTTTCAATTTCTACGTAAACAATATCTCCCAACTCACCCTGAGCGAAATCTGTAACACCAACGGTCGCAATGTCACCGTCAATTTTCACCCATTCGTGATCTTTGGTATAATGTAAATCTGAAGGAATGTTCATCTGCTTCTTGAATTTTATAACGGGCGTCAAAAATAAGGTTTTGAAATGAACTGCCCTACTGTGCAAGACCAAATCTTAGCTGAATTCCAAAAGCAGTGGTGGCTCGCTTATATGAACTCAAAACTTTCGGGTCTGTCACATTCCGCTCCATGTAGAATGTAAAGTCCAGCTGGTTGTTGATTTTATAGGTAATCGTAGGGCGAACCTGCCAGGTAAGGTTACCATTGGTAATAGTGGCTCGCTCATTTATTTTACGTTGCACCGTCTTGCTGTCACGTACTGATGCGGCTACCCGCATGGTTAGGTCATTCTCCAAAGTAAGTGTTCTACCCTGCCATCTCCATGGGAGTTTAAATCCAACTTTAGAATATCCTATATCAATGGTTACATCATTATTAGTGGTCTCCGTCACCTGAGCATTCGACATATTCAGTGACAGGTTTCTACTTTTTCTGAATTCCAGTCGGGTAGAAATATTATTTTTCGTACGCACATTGAAACCGATCAGCGGTACAAACTGCTCCGATATCATCACCTGATTGATGATGTAAACCGGGACAAGCCTTCCACTGGTATCTGCTGCAAAAGGGTAGTCTAAAATGTCATTTTGCAGTCCAATGACATCCTCTCCATAGTTCAGTGAGTTGGTGAAGCTAGAAACACTGTAAGTGGAATTGTAACCATGAGAAATCGTAAAAGAAGAAAACAAATCGGAGATTGCTGGAATATTCACCAGTCCTGCATAATCCACCCGCCAGTTGGGGAGGGGAGTTTTAGGAAATGGCGTGAGATCCATACTGTTCACATCCTTTCCTGAATATGCTGCTATAAAGGATGGTATAAGCACATCCTGTGATAAAGGATCATAGCGCACCGTATCATTTGGGTTAGATAAATCGATATTAGGGTTTTCTCTGTCAAGTCTATTGCTCACAATAGCCAAATTGTTTTCAAACTGAGTGAAAGCATCAGATGCGTTATCTGGCCCATCTTTCTGGAAGGCTGTTTTGATGGAGAGAAAAGAAACCGAATAGCTTCCACTTCTAGATGGGGTCAAAGTCTGGAACGCACCCTCATCCCCATCGAATCTGAAAATTTCCTGGTATTGATTATTCAATCCTCGATTCCAGGTAAGCTGAACCCTTAAGTCGTTCAAAGGCTCCAGATCTGCCTGAATATCGATATCCGTTCCAAAAGATTGCTGGAAAGGTGAATTCAGGTTTTCATTGCGAACGAGCCAGTCGTTTCTCGCAGCTTTTTGCTTGATCCCAGGATCTTGACTCCCCAGGATGAATCCGATTCCCGGAGCATTGAAACCACTATCCAGACCAAATAAGAATGCATTTGGCTTAAAACCGGGCAATGATGTGCTTTCATTAATGGTATAAGTTCCATTAATAGACTTCAGCATCATAAAAAATTGAAGTGCTTTGTTGCCGGGACTTACGGTCTCTCCTCTGCCTGGGGGAGTGTTGGCATTCTTGAGGAAAGTTACCTTATCATAAAGGGTATTCATGTCCACTCTGGCGGTCAGGCCCATAGTTCGCTGGTTGTTGATGAAATTTCCAAAATAGAGACTATCCAAATCTCTGCCTACATCCGTTTCGGTTCGGTCGATTGCCCCTGCAGTCCACCCATACCCGACTGAATAACGCGCATCTGATGACAACCAGTCAGTGAATGGAATTTTATCCAGTGGCAGTTTATAATTCACTGCGATGCTCTGATTGAAATTTTTCATTCTGCCAAGTGAAAAAATCTGATCCCAGATGTATTCGCGCTCGCTGCTCGTATTAATATCTCCTTCAATAATCCCTTCCGGTTCATCGATTACTGCATTAGCCGTGGCACTATAGGTAAGTCCCAGCCCCTTAGTGATGTCCCACCTTAAATTATAGTTTCTCGCAAATGTGAACGTTCGTTCATAGAGTGGGTCTACTCCGTCGGTAGTGAGGTCATCATTATAGTATTGGGTCAGGCGGAAGTCTCTCCTTAGGTTGGTAGAAAAAGAGAAATTGGTAGGGAGCGGCGAAAAATTGAAGTCTTTGATTAATGCCAAGTAAGGAGAGGTGAGTTTTTCCGATTCACTAAATGGCTCTACGCTAACTGCTACCGGAGAATAATTATAATTGATGCCGCCACTCACGGTTTTATTGAGTAAAGTTTGGGTGTTGACGTTGCTGGAAACCCGATCACTGTATGCGTAGCTAAATGAAAAGTTTTCAATATCATAGACCCGCTTTCGTGCATCAGGATTCACCTTTTCCTTGCGAACATTGGTGAAGTTGATACTTCTTCTTGTTGTCCTGTCTTGTACAATCCGTCGATATCGTTCTCGCTCCGACGGATCATCAATGGCCTCCAGTGACGCTTCCAATGGCACATCCGGATCTAACGGATCAAATTGTGGCGTTACCGTGGTTTTTTCATAGCTGACAAACATGGGCACTACCAGCCCGGTCTTGTCCGGACGCATGAATTTTTCCAGATTCAGGTTGGCTGAAACATCGTATTGGGTGGTTTCGGCACGAGACCGCTCGGAGATACGTTGCTGAATATTCCCAAACCCAATGGACGTGTATCGGGTGGATGCTGAGACCGTCCCTAAATCGGCAAGCTTCGTGCTCACACGTGCATTAGCTGCCCAGCCCGCATTGCTGTCAAAATCCGTTACTCTTAACTCGTTTGCCCATATACAAACAGACTTAGGAGCATTAGACTCATCCCCTGGATTTTTCACTCCAATCATAAGCACCTTAACTGCACTGATATCCGGACGCCCCTTTACCGTGAAAGTGTATTTACCATCGTTGGATGGCACGGAATAAGGAATGTTTTCGTCCAGATCAGCACGATTTCTTTCAGATTTAATTCCTAATAGTTCTTTGATGGAAATATCAATCTCATTTTCCAAGGGCCAGACCTGACGCCTGATATCCTCCAGGTTTCCCGTAATATTATCCGGCGTGATTACCAGCGGAACCTCTACTTCGTAATAGTTTTCATCAAAATCTGTTCCGAGCCTCATAAAAGCTGTGACCTCATTATCGAGCACCATGTCATCTTCGTATGCCTCAGCATGAAAGAACATTTTCATCCTACCATAGTTGATCAGATCATAAGACACATTTTTATAAACTGCACGCGCGTCTTTATCATCCAAATCCTCCACACATACCTGTAAAGACTGTTCATTGATTCTCCTATTCTGAGTAGTGGTATTGTCAATATCACGATCTATTCCCGGTGGTAGTACATATCTGACACCCCCTGTTGTGGTTGTACTGTTGTCCTCGATGCTTACTACAGAAACAGAGAAATCGGAAGTTTCAATATTTGGTATCGCATCTAGTCCGGGCTCATTTAGTGCTCTATCAAACTTTCTCCATTGACTACCAACCAATCGCATTTGAGCAAAACGCAAAACAACTGGTTGCTGCCACCCTGTGAGGTACATTCTCACATATTTGATATTTTCAAAAGAAGGATTGCCTCTTGGAGTGCCTACATTCTTAATTGGAATTCTGAAGAGGTACCAGTTGGATTCACCATTCCCACTTTCAATCTGATCAACGATATAATCATTCAACTCCAGGTTGCCACCTTCCGGGTTGGAGACACCTGTTTTTGGGGTCAGGTCTATTTCATATTCAAAATATTCTTCAAGATCCGAAATGGTGTTGTCCTGGTTGATATCCTCATTGTCCGGCAATGTTGTTGAGGCTGGAATAAACTGACCACCTCCGGATGCTATTGGCGAGTTTCCATCCATTCCATTCCAGTTTTTATACCGTTGCACAATTGTGGCATCCTGCTGGTCATAAAAGCTATCCAGAATGTACCGGAAGTTATCAGCGGAGATGTCCTCCTGTACGTTTAGCGAGATGCCATTCTCCTGAAGAACAAGCGCCTCATCTTCATCTTTTAATCCATCGATTCCAACATCCTGATTATCTCTTGCACCGGGAGAGTTTTCAAAGAAGTTTGTCAAATACTGATCTTCGGTAATCTGCCCCCAGGTAGTGACGGCACCAATTTCTCCATCCACTGGCAAGCCATTTTCAAAAGCATGCTTATCGTCTGGTGCTATGTCCTCAGAAACACTTCCAAGGTTGAAGTACAATTTCCCTCCACCGGATTCCCTTGGGTTACTATTGACCAGTCCATCTTTCACAACACCTCTCTCCCCATCAATGAAGGGATCCATCAACCAAAACTCCAGATATTCAATGTTGGTCTTATTGAAGTTAACTTCATTGGTAATCGCCCGGGTAATTCCTCCCCAGTTTTGTTCCGGATTCGGGAGAGTATTGTCTGAGTTTGTCGCCGGGTTGTAATTGTACTGCCCCCGTTCATTTGGAAAAAACGCCACATCGAAAATGGGCTCATTGAAATTGACCAAGGTTTGATCCCTTTGACGGAAAATCTCTTGTGGAAGAACGGCTCGTTCATAATGATTTTCCAGGTCAGTGTCTGAAATATTTGAAGGTCTGGCATTTCCTCCTGCACGATAGAAAATACTATTATCGACGGTGTACCAGGCTATTTTTGCCTTCCTATAATTGTAATTCAGGTTGGTGTTTCCACTCTGTGCTTCAGGGAAAACCCTGGGGGTGGATGAGAGCTTCCACGCCTGCCACCCCATGATGTTGATGGGGGTAATCGCATTTTCAAAGTCATCAATATATGAAGTACCTTCTCCATTCACCACGTTGCTGGTACCAGGGATCAGCTGAGCAAACTCTGCATTGATCGTTATTGTAGATGGCTCTTTCGTGCTGATTAACGGTAGCTTATCCACCATCTTCGTCAAAAAACGAGATTCATTCTGGTAGTTAATATCAAATCCATATTTGGTATTGCTGGTAGGTTCATTACCCACTGCGAATCGGGAAATGCCCCCAGGTCTTTCGTTGAGGTGTAGAACAGTTGCTCCGATATTAAAATTATCATTGAACCGATAATCAAAACGAGCTCCGGTAAGCGTTCGTGTTTGAAAGTTGAATAAGTCTGCTTTTTCATAGGAAACCTGAAGGGTTTTCCCCGAACTCAAAATTCCTTCATTTAGGATTCTTACTCTACCTAAGTTATAATCCACGGTGTAGTCCAAACCCTCTGTCAAAGGGGTGTTTCCAGCCATCACCACCACAGATCCCTCTGCAATATTTATCCCTGGCAGTGTGATTTCACTGGATGAGCCCGCTGTTAGTATTCCTGAAAGCACAAACTTGTTTTGGGTAGCGTTTAGCTCTGCTGTCGCTTTTGGTTCAGCATACAGCTCTTCATATACATACTTTTCCTTCAGGCTCCCTTCATCATCATCAAATTGCTCTTCCAGGTTTTGACCAAAGGGCTCAAGTACCGGGAAGATGATGTTTCCATTTTGCGGGTCAATGGTGATGCCCTCAATAAAATCAAAATTCCCATCCGGCTGACGGTCACCAGTAGGGTTTAACCTGTCCAGGTCGAATACCTCCACCAGGGGTATGTCTTTCAACCTCCTGCCTTCATGAAGGGAAGGGTTATCCTGTCCAGTGTTGTCGTCTCGATAAATGATCCTTAATTGAAACCCTTCCTGACTGATTTGGGCAGCATTGAGGTTGTAAATGTTCTTCATCATCAAGTCCCAGGTTGGAACTTCAGTGTTGATCTTATTTGGGCGTAAGAGTTTCAGATATATTACTTTATCATCTGTTCTGCTTTGATAATCCTCTGTTAACTCTCCCACCTTGTAGGCTGTGCCGTTATAGGTATATTCATATGCTACCGCCAGAATTTCGTCACTTGCCAGACTTCTGGTAAGTGTGACATACCCCAGCTCTCGATTGATCGAATACTCGGAATCATCTAGCTTTCGAGCAGTAGTCACCTTTACATAATCAGTAGAATTTTCAAAAGATGGAAATGTAGATTGGATATAAGAATCAACCCCGTCTGCAGATTGTACAGTCAAACTCGCAAATAGGTCATTTGCAGGGTTTCTTGTGGGTCCTCCTTGCCTATTTCCAATATCATCTGAATACACAACTGTGCCTTCTCCTAAGTCCATAAAACCCACAATATTTCGAGTAGTCTGCGTATCGTTATTCCTGTTCAGTACATAGACCTCCGCTCGAGTAACATTCACCCCGGAAGTAATCTGCGGAAGAGCTGAAAGCCATTGCTCGTAGTTGTTCCTGAAAAAGTGCCCTAGGAAAAAATGCCGGTTTTCCTCATAATCAGACGCCTGGATTTCAAACTCTCTTCCCTGAAAGCCACTCTCGATGGTCAACGTCTCATTTCTCCCTCTTTGCTGGGACAGAATGGTGGTGACATAGAGCTTTCCAAATTGTAATTCTGTTTTGATACCAAACAGGGATTGAGCTCCTGTCATTAAAGAATTCGTCACCGGCATGCTCACATTACCGATCTCAATCTTTTTAATGATCTCCTCCTCATACCCCGTATAGATCACCTTTAGGTTATTCTGAAAATCGAAAGTGTTATTGTTATCAAAGTTGGCGGTGATCTCCAGCTTTTCTCCAACCTTACCCACTACATTCATACTGATCTGCTGATCAAAGTTGAACGCTCCGTTTCGCTGCTGGCGTAAAGGAATGGCAGGATTGTCAATTCGCTGGAAGCGTGCCCCAAAATCGAGGTTTACAAATCCATTAGGCTGAATATCTACATAACTGCCTCCGAAAATCCGGTCGAAAACAGGACTGATATATAGGCGTGGGATCAAACTTCGTCCGCTTACTGCGCTTTCCCCATCCAATCCAGCGGATCTTTCTTTGAAATATTCTCTATTTAATTGTGAATTGTTGTAACGATTAAATTCATTGAAGGTCATGAAAGAGGCAGGACGAAAATCAAGTGCGCCGATATTTTCGTATACCGAGTATGTAACCCCAGCATCATCAGCAGTGGTATCCGGATTGAACTGCACCTGCATATCTACCTGAGACGGATCCCTTAGAAAAAGTGGCGACCTGGAGCTCCTGAAAGAAAATGGATCTCCAAATCGATAGCTAGGCTGAAACGTAGGCTTTTGAGTGGGCTCATAAGGACCTACCGTATCGCTTTTTACGCTATCCTGTTCCTGAAAGAAACCTGCACTCACTTGAGACCCTATGCCCAGAATCAGAAACACAAAAAGAAATCGTATATGAAGATTTACTCTCAAAAAAAGGCGCTTAGTAATTAGATTAGGTTATGACCGCTTCAGTGCGTGCTTTATCAGTTCTTCAAGTTTAATCTCCTCTCCGTATTCTTTCAAAATCTTATCGACAGTTTTTTCAGCTGCTGACTTATTTATTCCCAAAGTGGTCAAGGCTGATAACGCCTCAGAACGCAGGGTATTATCAAATCGAGGCTGAATTTCTACAGATTTGTCGAGTAGCCCCTCTTTTTTCATTTTGTCTTTCAGCTCCAGGATGATACGTTGAGCTGTCTTGCCTCCTATTCCTTTGACTGACTGGATGGTTTTGACATCTTCCTGAACAATGGCCGCCTGTAATTCTTTTGCATCCAGGGATGACAAAATCATCAATGCGGTACTTGGTCCAACGCCATTGATAGACAGTAAGTCAAGGAATCGTTTTTTCTCTGATTGTTCGTAAAACCCAAAGAGGGTGTGGGAATCCTCTTTCACATGCAGATACGTTTGAATAAGGATATCTTCCTTATCCTTCACCTGAGAGTAGGTGTTCAAACTGATCTTTACTTCATAGCCCACTCCCCCAACGTCAACCACGAGGTGCGTTGGATCTTTAAAGGCCAGACGCCCTTTCAAGTAAGTTATCATAGGCCTTCTCTGTTTGCTACCCCGGCATCAACCACAGCGATGGCTACCATATTGTAGATCTCTTTTACTGAACTACCCAGTTGGAGTACCTGCACAGATTTCTTCATACCCAAAAGTATCGGACCTATTACCTCTGATCCACCAACTTCCATTAGCGTTTTATAGGCGATGTTTCCTGACTGCAAGTCCGGGAAAATTAATGTGTTTACATTATGCCCTTTCAAATCACTGAACGGATACATTTCATCTCTCAGGTTTCGATTCAAAGCGACATTGGCCTGAAGTTCTCCATCGATGATCATATCCGGCCATTTTTCTTTAGCCATTTTAATTGCTTTTGCCATCTTCTCTGGTACCTGCCCTTTTGCAGATCCAAAGTTTGAGAAGGAAAGACCCGCCATTTTAGGCTCATGATCAAAAAATCGAACCGCACGATGAGTTAAGCCTATGATTTCCACAAGCTCTTCAGCGGATGGATTCATATTGACTGTAGTATCTGCAAAGAAGTAATTACCCCGAGGCGTATTCATGATGTACATACCGGCCACCCGGTTCACCCCTTCTTCCATGCCAACAATCTGCAGTGCCGGAAGCACCGTTTTTGGATAATCATTGGAAAGACCGGAGATCAACACATCCGCTTCTCCTTTCTCCACCATCATCATCCCAAAGTATGTCCGGCTTGTCATGGCTTTGCGGGCAAGGTGCATGGTCATCCCCTTCCTTTGCCGTATTTTCGTGTACTCCGTAGCAAAGGCCTCTACTTTTTCCGGGTGTTCATTCGGGTCAATGATATCACAATCTTTGATCGCCTCGAGCTCGTGTTCTTCTATCAGGCCTTTTATAATTTTTTGCTTACCCATCAGGATTGGTGTTCCTATTCCTGAATCCAACGTCATTTGTGCAGCTTTCAGGATATTTACATGGTCAGCCTCAGCGAAAACTACTTTTTTCGGATTCTGTCTCCCCCTGTACACAAATCGTGAAATCATTCGCTGATCAATCCCTACTCTTTCAAGGAGCTCATCTTCATATTTCTTCCAATCCTTGATCTGGATCCGAGCTACTCCGGTATCCATTGCCGCCTTTGCCACTGCTGGAGAAATGGTTGTGATCAGTCGGGGATCCATTGGCTTTGGAATCAGATACTCGCTTCCAAACCTAATACTGGATTGACCATATGCCTTAAGGACAATATCCGGTACCTGTTCTTTGGCCAGCTCAGCAATGGCCTTCACAGCCGCCAGTTTCATCTCTTCATTGATGGCAGTAGATCGCACATCCAACGCTCCTCGAAAGATATATGGAAAACCGAGTACGTTATTCACCTGATTAGGGTGGTCGGAACGGCCAGTGGCCATTAATACATCTTTACGTGTTTTCATGGCTAGATCGTAGGCTATTTCAGGGTTGGGATTGGCCAGCGCGAATACGATTGGATTATCAGCCATCGATTTCAGCATTTTTGGTGTAACTACATCAGCGATAGATAATCCCAGGAACATATCAGCTCCTTTGAGCGCATCCTCCAATGTGTCTACTTTCTGCTTGGTCGCATATTTAGATTTAATTTTATCTAACCCTTTTCTGCTCTCATTTAAGATTCCCTTACTATCTGCCATAAGGATATTTTCCTTCTTAGCGCCCAGTGAAACATAGAGATCCGTGCAAGCAATTGCTGCAGCACCTGCTCCACTTACTACAATTTTGAGATCTTCAATTTTCTTATCTACTACCTCCAGGGCATTGAGGAGTGCAGCGCTGGAGATAATAGCGGTACCATGCTGATCATCGTGCATGATTGGGATGTTCATTTGCTCCCGGAGGGTCTGTTCAATTTTGAAGCTCTCCGGAGCTTTGATATCCTCCAGGTTAATACCACCAAAAGTTGGCTCCAGTGATCTGACGATCTCTATGAATTTATCCGGATCCTCTTCATTGATTTCGATATCAAAAACATCAATACCTGCAAATTTTTTAAATAAGACGCCTTTACCTTCCATTACAGGCTTGGATGCTGCCGGACCAATATTTCCCAGACCAAGTACTGCGGTCCCATTGGAGATTACACCCACGAGATTCCCTTTCGCTGTGTATTTGTACACATCCTCCGGATCTTCAGCAATTTTTTTGCATGGTTCAGCCACGCCAGGGGAATAGGCGAGTGCCAGGTCGTGCTGCGAACTCACCGACTTGGTGGAGTTCACTTCTATTTTTCCAGCAGGTTTATTTGAATGATATTCTAATGCCTCCTTAGGCCTAATCTTCGTTGTACTCATTCTTAGTTGGTTAAAGTTGGATCGGACATACTTTCCGATCTTCAAAGGTCACCAACTAAAAAGGAATAAGCAATTATTCGAAAAAATTAAGAAGCATCTCCTTGCGGAGTTAGATCACCTTTGGTTTTAAAGGTGGAAAGGATGGCCTCTAACTCACGAACCAGGTTCTTTTTCCTGGTTCCCGGGGAATCAACGTATCCTTCGATATAGTATACCAAGCCTTCCTCCTCGTCCACAATAGTGTAACTCACAAATGGGCCACCCCGGGAATTGTCACTGATCTTCCACAGCCCACGTGCTTCCACAGCAAAATGCTCATTAAAATTTACACGCTCTGTGAAAACAGGAATAATATCCTGACGCTTGATATGGACATCCGGGTTCTCCCCGTCGTACAGATTTCTTTGGGTGATTTTATCTCTGAATTCCCCGATTTCATTAAAAATCCCTCTATCCGTATAAGGCTCATAATAGATGAAAATGCTCTGTTCTGTCTGCGCATCCATCTTTCTCATCCACACAAAATTTTTCAAATCACGTGCTTTTTCCCAGCCATAAGGGATTGTGAGTTCCACATTGTGCGTCTCTTTTATTCGCTGAGACAACTGCTTTTTAGGACTATTAAATAGCTTGTCTTTTATCGTCTCTCTGGCCGACGCTTCAAAAAACTCACGAATTTGTGATCGATTATAACTTATTTTTTTCTCCAGTTGATCTTCCGTTGCAGAGAATAAGAACAACACTGTTTGCCCCTTTGCAAATACGTCTCTCTGCGTTCGCATGAAAATGGAAGTATCTCGTTTTATCTGATTCAAAGACTGATCCGTAAAAAACTTTTGTAATACACGGCTATCAGCTGTTTTGCTATCCAATGTCATTACAAACACCATATTCTTAGCTGACTTCAGGACTGAATTTAGTCTTCTTGGATTTACCTTGCTTACATTAAATAATGACTCATCCTGAGGAAGTCCAAGCATAGGTGCCATGAAGGTTTTTCGAAGCTCTTCCCCCAGACCTAAGGTATCAGCCCACTGAGTAGAATCGACGACCAAAATGATTTCATCAGCCTCTCCCCGAGCTGTGGGAAGTAGGTCTTTTCTGTTTTTCTCTCTGGCACTTTCACTACAGCCAAATGCAATAGCTAAAAATAGAAGAATGTATTTATGCATAAAATTCAAGTTTCTTTTGGTCAAAATGAAAAGCAAAAACTATTCCGACCAATCCCAAACTTAGACTTTTATGCAAAAAGATCAACGATTAATTTGGAATCACTAAAGACTGACCCGGTTTGATCGTGTTTGAACTAAGCTTATTCGCTTGTTTCAGCTTTTCAATGCTTGTATTATTGCTTCTGCTAATACTCCACAGCGAATCACCATATTTCACTGTGTATAGCTTTCCTGAACCTGTAATCGGAGGTGTGGATACGGGTTTTGATGTGCTATTTGAGGCCGTATAAAGATTTTTAGTTGTTGAGTTATAAGTTGGTAATACCCATATGCTCAATCTTTGGCCAACACGAATGAGGTTTCCACTAATACGATTCCATTTTCTAATGTCAGAAACCCGAACACCATATCGTTGGGCGATCGTGCCAAGTACATCTCCACTTCGCACCCTGTAGTATAAGCGTTCACGACCGTAAGTACTCCCTGGCGTGTTTCTGGCTAAATAATCAAGATGTTCTTTACCCACTTTTGAAGCCGTGTCATATAAGTGAGCTCTGTTGGCCACAATTTCCTCTTTCCACTCGGTTGGTACACGTAACGCAAAATTCTTTGTGCCTTCAGGTAACGCTCCCCGCTTTATTTGTGGATTCCACATGAGCATGTCATCAAGACAGAGGTCCAGTTGATTACAAAAGGTTTCCACATGGAAATACTGTGAAATCATGATCGTATCCATTTCGGGATAGAAAAGCTCCGGTTGAGGGTCGAAACCATGCTCTTCCAGGTGATTGAAGAGATAGGTAATAGCCACAAACTGAGGAACATAGGAGCGGGTCTCCCTCGGAAGATATCGGTAGATGTCCCAGAAATCTCTTTTGTATCCGCTTCTACGGATCGCCTTTCTTACATTCCCAGGCCCACAATTATAGGCCGCTAGTGCCAGCTCCCAGCTATCAAACATATTATACAAATCCCTAAGATGTCTTGCTGCTGCATCCGTTGCTTCTTCAGGATCCATGCGGTCATCCACATACCAGTTGCTATGCAATCCATACATTTTACCCGTAGAGGATATGAACTGCCATAATCCAACTGCGTTGGCCCTGGAAATTGCATTTGGACGCAATCCTGACTCTACAATCGCAAGGTATTTCAGCTCATCCGGCATGTTATGTCTTGCCAGCGTTTGTGAAAAAAGTGGAAAATAAAGTTCTTTTTTTCTGATGATATCTTCTGTGTATTCTCTGTCCTTAATTGCGAAATAGTCAATAAAGGCCATTACACGTTCATTGAATACCAGCGGCACCTCGCCTTCCATACAGGAAATACGATCCGCGATCTCATCGTATGTATTGTCCGGAATTACTTCTGTGAGCTCAAATTCTTGTCCTTTCCCCCCGAATGAAATGAACAAAAGCCCCAAAAGGAACCATTTTCGTGTCATATCCTATCTATTTTGATCTTTGAAAGTAATGATTTGATTTGAAATATCAAGCAAATCTTTCTCATTAAAATGCCTGGTCATTAATTGAACGCCTATTGGCAGTCCTTGATTGTCAACGCCATATGGAATAGATATTGCCGGAATTCCGGCAACATTAGCCTGAACCGTAAATAAATCCTCCAGGTACATCTGTAGCGGGTCATCCTTTAATTCACCAATCTTAAAAGCTGTGGTGGGAGTAGTAGGGGATAGGATGAAATCGTATTGCGCAAGCAATTTATTTGTCTCTTCCATGATCATTCTACGCACTTTTTGAGCTTTCGTGTAATATGCATCGCAATAGCTTGCACTCAAGACAAATGTTCCTGTCATAATCCGGCGTTTTACCTCCTCACCAAAACCTTCGGATCTAGATACCTTATACATCTGCTCCAGATTTTCGCTCTCGGCCCGCTTACCAAACCGAACGCCATCATATCGAGAAAGGTTTGAACTCGCCTCGGCAGCCGTTAGCACATAGTATGTAGGAAGATTATACTCCAGCATCGAAATGTGCCCTTCTTCCACCTGGTGACCATTTTTTTTCAGTTCATCCACCAAATGGAAGATTCTTTCTTTTATTTCCTTATCCAAGCCCTGATGATCCAAGGTTTCGCTCAAATAGGCAATTTTGAATTTTCGACCAGTAGCGAAAGAAGAATAATCCGGAACCTTGGTTTGAGAAACCGTACTATCGTATTCATCGTGACCAGCCATGACTTCCAGCGCCAAAGCAGCGTCTTCTATGCTTTTAGAAAGGATTCCAATCGTATCAAATGAACTTGAATAAGCAGCCAGGCCATACCTGGAAATTCGTGAATAGGTAGGTTTGAGTCCGATTACTCCGCACAAAGCTGCTGGCTGACGAACGGATCCTCCTGTATCTGAACCAATGGAAACCTGGCACATGTTGGCTGCTACTGCTACTGCTGATCCTCCTGAAGAACCTCCAGGTACCCGTGTCTCATCAATAGGGTTTTTTACAGCCCCAAAAGCGGAATTCTCATTGGATGATCCCATCGCAAATTCATCGCAGTTCTGATGACCGATAATGATCGCATCTTCCTCAATTAGTCGCTGAATGCACGTTGCTGTGTATTGAGATTCAAAACCATTTAGGATTTCACTGGCACACTGCAATGGATGTCCTTCATAGGCAAACACATCTTTGATTCCGATGATCATGCCTGCAAGCTTCCCCGCAGTGCCCTCTTTAACCTTTTTGTCAACAATGGCCGCTTGCTCGAGAGCTTCCTTACCATAAACAGAAAGGAAGGCGTTGAGCCTTCCGTTGTTTTCTTCTATCTGTTTGAGGTGATATTCTGCCAATTGGGATACTGTGAGTTTCCCTGTCTGGATCTCCGATTGAATTTCAGAGAGAGATTTAAAAGTCCTCAAGGTTTAGGCCTTTTTATCCTCGTTAGAACCTTCGTTTATTTCGTTCTTGATTTCTTTCGTGGCATCCTTAAACTCCCTGATCCCTTTTCCCATGCCTCGTGCTATTTCCGGTATTTTTTTCGCTCCGAAAAAGATGATAATAAACAGAGCGATGATGATCATCTCTGTCCACCCTGGCATTGCAAATAATATTGATGTATGCATCGCTTTTAAAATTTAGACTACAAAGATAAGTATTAAACGAAGGAGCTTTCAGAAATATTCAGACAATTATTTTATTTCATTGCTAACCAGTTTTCAGGGTTAAGCTTAGTGGTTCCTTTATATATCTGAAATTCCAGTTCGGACTTTCCGTCTTTATCTGTAAAAACCTCACCGATGATATCATTGGCCTTAACACGTTGGCCGCTCTTTACATTTACTGTCTTGAGTCGGGCATAGATGGTGATATAGTCACCATGACGGATCATTACAATGTTATTTTTTCCAGCAACTGGTGCTATCATTGTCACCTGACCATCAAACACAGCTTTTACTTTGCTTCCCTTTTCTGTTTGAATGTCTACTCCATCATTGATGATGGTTACTCTTTTCAGTACCGGATGCTGTTGTTTACCAAATGGGGAGGTGATGAATCCGTGAACAGGCCACTCTAATGCATTTTTTCTGGATTCAAACAATCGTGTCAGTTCTGCCTCACTGGCAGCAACCGCAGAAGATGCAGTGGATGATTTTTTGACCTCATCCTCAATGATTTTTGCGATTAATGTGTTTAATCTTCTGTTAGCCGCCTTTCTATCTTCTACTTCTTTTCTTAATTGACGTTCCTTTTTGGTTAGTTGGGCTACCAATTCCGATTGCTTTTTCTTGGATCTTGCCAATTTTCTACTTTCTCTGACTTGTTGATTTAGTAAGGTTTGTTGTTCAGCTCTCTTTGCCTCCACTTTACTTCGCTGATCATTCAGCTCTTTGGTCACCACCTCAATCTGTTCTGCTTGCAACCGACGAGCATCTGCATATTGCTCCAGGTATTTGAGCCGTTGGATCAACTGGTTAAAGTCTTTGGAGGAAAAAAGAAACATTAGACGGCTATTCCCTCTGTTTGCCTTGTAGGACGAATAAATCTGTTCGGCATATTCATCTTTAAGGTGTTTTAAGTCATTTTGAAGCGACGAAACCACAATTCGAAGATCACTGATTTCACCATCAAGAATTCGAATTTCTGAACCAATGGACCGAATCAAAGACTCTCTTGCGTTTATTTGCTGATTCAGTGCCTGTAATTGACCAAGAGTGGCCTTTTTCTCACTGGCAGTTTCATTTAAGATTCGCTCAGCTTCAGCAATTCTTCTGAGATTTTCCTTCTTTTCCTGCTCTAATTGGCTTTTGGTTTTCTGTGCCGATAGTTCCACAGAAGGAAGAATCAAAACCATCAAAAAAACTAAGACAAAGAAATTATTTCTTTTCATACTTGCTAGGAACAGCATATGGAAAGCTGAGTGGAGTGTCTTCAATGACCATTTTGTTGTAAGAAATTCTAATCTCCGTATTGGGTTTTGTTTCAGCTTCATAATCAATAACTGCCGAGATCTCATTTGGGAAAATCTCCCCGTCTACCAAGATAAAATCGCTGTAATTTACTGAAATCGTGTTTCTTGTACCCTCATCATACACCTGAACTTTCTCCAATTTCATACTCTTGGCACCAATGAAATTATGAAAAAGATAAACGCCCTTGGATGCGGTATACGAAAAATAGCTATCCGTTTTTTCAACTCGCTGCTTTTTGTAAGGCTCTACAAGATTGCCAAGAATCACAGACTGAATCATCTGAAAGTTAAAGTCGAAATCGAATTTTTTGGAGAGCTCTTTGAATGTATACTCGTAATAATGTTTGTTCATTTTATCAAGCACATACACATTATCCGTATCAATGAGGACTCTTGCTACTTCTATGCCTAGTCCTGGTGAAATCGAAAGCCAAATAACAGAATCCTTTTTTATCCTAAAATTGGCGGTAGCAGATACATCTTTTTTTCCATCATCAAATTTGAATTTTGCCCTTGCTGAGAAATAGTCAAATTCAGGATCTACTACTTCCAGTTTGTCTTTCTTCTTCCCGAAGATGGCTCCAATTTTTCTGTTGCAGGAGGTGAGCACTGCCATGCAAACTAAACACATTAAAAACAGCTTATTCATAAAGCTTTCGATCTGCAATTTTCTTTTTTATTAACTCTGAGGCATTGCCCAGGTCCCTGGCTCTTTCCCACTGTTTAATGGCTTCATCCACATCTCCTAGTTGAAACAATACATCCCCGTAATGTTCAATGACTGTGCCATCTTCTTCCATGGAAGCGGCCCTTTCAAGAAATTTCTTTGATTCTTTGTATTTTCCAACGCTATATAATACCCAACCGTGTGTATCCAAATAAGTTGGGTTATTCGGGTGTTGCTCTACCAGCTGGGTTGACATTTCCAGTGCTTTGTCCAAATTCTTATTTTCCAATGAGAGAAAATAGCTGTAGTTGTTTAGCACATGATCATTGTTTGGACTGTTCTCCAGCGCTTTATCGTAGGCACGAAAAGATTTATCAAGCTCTCTCATGCCATTATATGCATCCCCAAGCTGTCCGTAAAAAACAGTAAGTAAGTTTGGATCCACTGTGTATTTCCTACCTTGCTCCAGCATGCGGACCGATTTTTTGTAATCCTGATTGATCAAATGCCCTGTTCCGGCGAAATAATATAGCAATGCCTGATTCGGAAAATACTCCAACGCCTGCTCTGCATGTTTGACAAGACTATCGTATTGGTTTAGGTCAGCCTCAATATTTAGTATGTTTTGCCAAACCGAATAATTAGCCGGGCTCAAACCAATAGCCTTTAAGTAATAGTTGATTGCCTCCTCGCTTTGTCCATCCTGATATAGCAAATCACCTACAAACGCTTGCGCTTTAAATTCATCGGTATGTTTATCAGCCAACGAAACCGCTATTTCAGTCAACTTGCTCTTTTCCTCTGGTGAGGGGTTCATCACCAGATAGTTGGAAAGAATCTGAAACTTCGATTGAAAGTCAATAGATGTAGTTTCAAAAGCTGAGCTGAGTAGTTCTAAGGATTCCTTTCGTTTTCCCTTCATCCAGGCCAATTCACTTTTCATCAGCGTGATTCTTGATGAAGTAGATTCTGTTTCCTCGTAGTTGGCAATTGCTTTATCTGCGTGATCCAGCTTTCTGTTTTGGATCAAAAAATTGATGAGCTCCGCTTTGTAGGAGGACTCATGCGGGTATGAGGCTATCAACTTTTCATATTCAGCAATGACTTCATCCACTTTGCCCTCCTTCATGTAAATGCGTTGCTTTTCGCGGGTGATTTCCTCTTTCACTCCTAGTTGATCTTCAATCTGATCAAAGATTCGGAACATGTCTTCTCTCCGTCCTGTCAACTGATATAATTCCGCCAGTTCGTAAAGTGCGTTTTCTTCCGAAGGAAATCGTGCTACTAACTCTTCATACGTTTTTGCTGCATCGATATAAAAACCAATCGTCTGATAGATTCGAGCCAAGCCCAGTCTGTAGTATTTGTTATTCGGTGCAAGTTCAATTGCCTTTAGACCAAAAGGAAGTGCCTTTTGGCCCTCGTCGCTTTTAGCCAGCACTTCTGCAATTTTAAAATGAATAGCGGCACTCTCAGTATTCATATCAAGTGCCACGTGGAAGTTTTCCAGTGCCTTGGCATAATTTTCCAGAATCAACTGCTTTTCTGCCTCTACAAGAACACCTTCCAGTTTCAATGAATCCTCCTGTGTCTGAGGAATAACAACTTCCTTTTTCCCTTTTTGAGAAAAAGAAGGTATTGTGATCAATAAGATTACTGAAAAAAGAAGTGTTCGCATCTGCCTTACCATTCGCTGTAGTCACCCAAACTCACTGATTTTGGTTGACCTTTCAAGTTAACGAAGTTTCCAATCATAGAGTTAATTAAATCAACGTCCTCCAGCGTCGTGTTATTTTGAATGAGTGATTCACTCAGTCTGGAGTTGCTGATTTTGCAATTATTTCCAATAGAAACGTTTGGCCCAATCGTGGAGTTCGAAATCTCCGTTCCTTCCCCAACATACACCGGCTCTATCACTTCACAATTCTCCAATCTTGCATCATTCGAGATCAGGTCTTCGCCATTCAAAAAACCCAGATACTGCGAATTTGATTGCACGGTGATTTCTTTATTCCCGCAATCCAGCCAATCATTCACTGTACCAATGGTAAAATTGGTGCCCTTATTTTTCAGGTTCTCTAGAGCCATGGTCAGCTGAAATTCCCCACCTCCTCGAATATTATTCTTAATCAGATAATTAATCTCTTCTCTGAGATCTTCACCGTGTTTGAAATAATAGATTCCTATAATCGCCTGATCCGACACAAAATCTTTTGGTTTTTCAATGAAATCCGTAATGACCCCTGATTCATTGGTTTTTACCACACCAAAAGCACTTGGGTCTTCAATTTGCTTAGTCCAGATGATGCCGTCATCTTCCGGATTCAGCTTGAAATTTGCCCTAAACAAGGTATCAGAAAAAGCCACAGTTACCTTTCCTTCTAGAATATCATTCGCGCACGCAATGGCATGAGCGGTTCCCTCTGCCGTCTCCTGCACAAAAAAGTGAGCCGTTGCGCCTACTTCTTTCGCGATACCTCTCAATTTATCTTTGATCTCCTCATCAAAATCACCGATCACGAAACCTATTTTCTCAATCTTCTCAGGTGTAACCTTGGCGATATCTTCGACCAAACGTTGAACAATCGGTTTTCCTGCAATAGGGATTAAAGGTTTCGGAGTAGTTAATGTGTGTGGCCTCAGGCGCTTTCCCTTCCCGGCCATCGGGATTATTAAGTTCATAAAAGCGTATTGATATTTAGCTAGTTAGCTTTAAGTCGCTGAAATGCTTTTCGTTCTAAAATGATCGGCAAAGTTAGGAAGATTAATACGATCAAAACGGACTTAAAAAATGATTGTTCAGTTAGTCCATCTATAACAATTCCAACCCCGGCGAAAAGAATGTATCCTATGGTCTTTAATACCTGATAGGGAACAGGATAATGCCTCATTCCCCAGAAATAAGAAACAATCACCATCAGAAGGTAGGATGCGAAAGTGGCTATCGCACTGCCCATGTATCCCAAAACAGGAATTAGTGACCAATTCAGGATGAATGTAGCAAAGGCACCAATCAAGCTGATATAAGCTCCATATAGGGTATTATCTGTGAGTTTATACCAAAGTGATAGGTTGTAAAAAACACCGAGAAATAGCCCTCCACCTAACAATAAAGGCACTGCATCAAGAGCCATTAGATAACTTTCCTGCCTCAAAAAGATGGGTGCATAGTATGGCATAAATACGCATAATAAAAGCCAGCTAAATGAAGTAAACAGCACAAACCAGGTCATCACCTGACTAAAAACCTGAGTTGAATTTTTCTCTTTGGCCTGTGCAAAAAAGAAGGGCTCAAACGCATATCTGAAAGCCTGCACAGCTAGTGTCATGAACACCGCCAGCTTATAGCAGGCTCCAAAGATCCCAAGAATTTCCAGATTGGTATATCCATCATAAAAGTCCTCGGGTAGTCGATATTTCAAAATCGCGCGACTCAGCATTTCATTCGTTACCCCTGCAAATCCGATGATCAATACCGGCCAGGCATATTTCATCATGCGCTTCCACTCTGTAGCATT
The DNA here is from genome assembly GCF_965247405.1 of Ekhidna sp. Classification (GTDB taxonomy): domain Bacteria; phylum Bacteroidota; class Bacteroidia; order Cytophagales; family Cyclobacteriaceae; genus Ekhidna. The sequence goes on along the minus strand of NZ_OZ252014.1, from coordinate 2,567,251 downwards.
GAAAGTGATTCTGACCTTTAGCCATTCCGGTAAAAAGAATAGCAGGTAAAGTCCATTGGCGATCAGGTTAGATAAAAACACATATCCAACCCCTATCTCAGGATTATAAATGGTTTTAATCAAACTCTCTGGATCGTCCTCCAAAATCATTGGACATATTAGAATGAAAAACAGGTTGAGCAGGATATTAATCCCAATATTCGAAAGTTTGAAAACTGCAAACCGTGTTGCTTTCCCATCCTGTCTCAGACGAGCAAAAGGTATGGCTACTATAGCGTCTATCGCCAATATGGCTGCCAGCCACTCAATAAAGTGTGCTTTGTTGGGGTATTGAAGAGTTGATGCAATCGTATCAGAAAAGACCCAGAGCGATCCTGAAAACAAGAGCGATGAAATAAGAATGCTGGTAAAAGCGAGGTTGAAGTAATTATATCCTTTTTCCTGTGAGGAAAATCGGAAATAGGCTGTTTCCAGTCCATAGATATAAAGGATATTAAGAAATGCTACGTATGCATAAAGCTCTGTGACTATCCCGTATTCCGCAGGAACAAACACAGAAGTATAAAGTGGTACAAGCAGGTAATTGAGCATCCTGCCGAGTACACTACTCAGCCCATAGATCGCCGTTTGACTAGCTAACTTCCTAAGTATCGACAAGGACTATTCCCCTTTAAAATTGGCTTTACGCTTTTCGAGGAAAGCAGTGACTCCTTCTTTGAAATCTTCTGTACCAAAGCACCCTGCAAAGGCGTTAGCCTCTGTCTGGTATCCTTCTACTCCTGTCTCGAAGTAGGCATTTACGGAATCAATCACCAATCCAATAGCAAGTGGTGCTTTGGAAGCAATTTTTGATAAAATCTCAACTGCTTTCGCGTGTGCTGACTCTTTATCTATTTCAACATAATTGGCCAACCCCATCTGTTCGGCTCTTTCTGCTGAGATCATATCTGCGCTCATCAGAAATTCAAACGCCCGGCCTTTGCCAATCAATTGCGTCAATCGCTGGGTGCCTCCATATCCTGGAATCAACCCTAAATTCACTTCAGGCTGACCAAATTTGGCAGATGAAACAGCTATCCGCATGTGAGCAGCCATCGCAAGTTCACAGCCTCCACCCAGCGCAAAACCATTGACTACTGCAATCACAGGGGTATGACAGTTTTCGATTTCCTGGAAAATCTCCTGCCCTTCCTCTGCAAACTTCCGTGCGTGCATTTCACTCAAACCAGTAAACTCACTGATATCAGCCCCGGCTACAAAAGCCTTGTCTCCAGCTCCGGTCAAAATAACCCCTCGGATGTCTCTTGGGTTGTCCTGCACATATTGAAACGCATCTTTCAATTCGAGCATGGTAGCCCTGTTAAGTGCATTCATTTTACTCTCTCTGTTGATGGTAATGGTGAGAATGCCATCAACTAGGTCCAGTGCCAGATTTTCGTATGATTCCATTTGGTTGATCGATTTTTCGTGACGGAAAGAAAAAGGAAAATTGCCTTAATCAAAAACAATTGTGTCTTTCAAATTGGTGATCATCGTCTCTACCAACTCCTTTAAACCGTATTGGTGCTGCCAGCCCCAATTGTTTCTGGCTGCACTGTCATCTATGCTTCCAGGCCAGCTATCGGCAATTTTTTGCCTAAAATCAGGCTGATAAGTAATCTCAAAATCCGGATAATGTTTCTTAATCTCCAGGGCAATTTCTTTCGGAGTAAAGCTCATTGCGGCGAGATTATATGAGCTTCTGACTTTTACATTTTTTTCATCCGTTTCCATCAATTCTATGGTTGCTTTTACTGCATCATCCATGTACATCATAGGCAGCATGGAGTCTTCTGACAAAAAACATTCATATTTTTCTCCTGCAATCGCCTTATGGAAAATATCCACCGCATAGTCAGTGGTCCCCCCTCCGGGCATAGCTTTATACCCAATCAACCCTGGGTACCTCAGGCTTCTGACATCCACTCCACATTTCTCGTGATAGTACTCACACCATCTTTCTCCAGCTAATTTCGAAATACCATAAACGGTGTTCGGACTCATTACAGTATTCTGTGGTGTATTTTCTTTCGGTGTGTCGGGACCAAAAACGGCTATGGAGCTTGGCCAGTAAATTTTATTCAATCGATCCTTTCCTGCATCCAACACCGTCAGCAAGCTTTCCATATTTAGCTGCCAGGCAAAATGAGGATTTTGCTCTCCCTTAGCGGACAGGATAGCTGCCAGGTGATACACCTGATTGATTTGATGCTTCTCAAGAATCATATCAAAAGATTCCTTATTCATGATGTTTAGCTTTTCATAAGGACCATCCTTGAGCAGATCTACGGGATCGTCTAATAAATCCGATGCGATCACATTTTCTACTCCTTTTAATTCTCTTAGCTTAAGTGTGAGCTCAGTGCCCAACTGTCCACATGCACCAATAATCAGGATTTTATCCATTGGGGTAATTGTTGATTTTTTGAAATTTAGGATTGGCAAATTTACACGCCATTAGAAATCTCGCTTCCATTAAATTTGCTACAATGGAGTTTGCAGATTACCTGAAAGAGAAAAAAATTGATCCGAATAAATTCAAAGTGGGCGATCCCGATCAGTATGATGAGTTTAAACGAATTTTTGATCAGGTACACCCAAACAGCTTCACTCAACAAAAGCTTTTCTTGATAAACAATATACGCAGAAGCTACAAGCTAAAAGAGCAGCAGGAAGTGAAAAAGCCGGCTGCAGCCAAAGCCATGCGACCGAAAATAAAACCTTTAAAACCCAAAACAAGCTGACATGTACAAATCACTGAAGCCTAGATTAGAGAAAGAAATCGAAGAGATTAAAGAAGCGGGACTTTATAAGAGGGAGCGAATCATTGCTTCCCCTCAGGCAGCTGACATCACATTGGAAGATGGCTCACACGTAATCAACTTCTGCGCCAATAACTACCTGGGGCTTTCTTCGCACCCCAAAGTAATCGAAGCAGCTAAGACGACCATCGATTCCCATGGGTTTGGTATGTCCTCCGTACGATTCATCTGCGGAACACAAGACATTCACAAGGAGCTCGAAAGAAAGATTTCTAAATTTTTGGGGATGGAAGACACCATCCTTTATGCTGCGGCTTTTGATGCAAACGGCGGAGTGTTCGAGCCGCTTTTGGGCCCTGAGGATGCAATTATCTCAGACTCACTAAACCACGCTTCCATCATCGATGGGGTTAGATTATGTAAAGCTGCTCGATACCGATACAAAAACAATGACATGGCTGACCTGGAGGAGCAGTTGAAGGCAGCCTCTGGTGCCGAGGTGAAAATCATCGTTACCGATGGTGTTTTCTCCATGGATGGCACGATTGCACAACTAGACAAAATCTGTGATCTGGCAGATAAATATGATGCCTTGGTAATGACTGATGAATGCCACTCAACTGGATTTATTGGTAAGACCGGGCGTGGGGTACACGAATACAGAAACTGCATGGACCGGGTAGATATTATCACAGGAACACTGGGCAAGGCACTTGGAGGTGCATCCGGAGGATTTACTGCAGCCAAAAAAGAGATTGTTGACATTCTACGTCAGCGTTCACGTCCGTACTTGTTCTCAAATACATTAGCTCCTTCGATCGTTGGTGCCTCGATCGCAGTGATCGATATGCTGAGCGAGACCACAGAGCTCCGGGACAAACTGGAGGACAACACGAAATACTTCAGAGAACAAATGACCGCTGCAGGTTTTGACATCAAACCGGGTGAACACCCGATCGTACCTGTGATGCTCTATGATGCGAAGCTTTCGCAGCAGATGGCTGACAAACTTCTGGAACGAGGGATATATGTCATTGGCTTTTACTACCCGGTGGTACCAAAAGAGCAGGCTCGAATTAGGGTACAGATATCTGCAGTACATGATCGTGAGCACCTAGATAAAGCCATACAGGCATTTACAGATGTGGGTAGGGAATTGGGAATCTTGAAGTAAAAAAATGTAAAATCATAGTCGAGAATCCTCACCTCTGGTGAGGGTTGCTTTTTTTAAGCCACCTCTTCTTTAATCTCAGCTTCCAGGGTGGCCTCTTTCTTTTCCTTTTCTTTTTCCTTCTTCAACTCTTTGGGCTCGTTGAGGTATTTGTTGATCTGGCGTCTGAGCTCCTGTGCGGAGATGTTATGCATCACCTCCCCATTTTGCATGGCAGAAATCTGACCAGTCTCTTCAGAAACCACAATAATGAATGTTTCGGTGTTTTCAGACATTCCTAAACCAGCTCTGTGTCTGAGTCCATACTGTGCAGGAACATCTCGTTCAGTAACTGGAAGAATACATCGGGCAGCCACAATCCGATCTTTATAGATGATCACAGCTCCGTCATGAAGGGGACTATATTTATTGAAAATAGCTAATAATAAACGCTTGGAGAGTAAGCTATCCATCTCGTCACCTGATTCAGCATAAAATTTGAGAGGTGAATCTTCTGATAGTACTATGAGAGCGCCTGTATTAGAACCGGCCAACGATTTTACAGCTTCCACGATTGGAGTAATATTGGCCCGCTTGGCTTTTCCATTCTGGGTCCAGAACCGAACGTTTTTGAAGAATTTTCCCTCTTCGAAGATATTGGTTCTACCGACCAGCAAGAGAAATTTTCTTATTTCCTGCTGAAAGAGAATGATGACAGCAAGCACTCCAACACCCATAAATTGCCCAAGTATTGTACTCAACAATTCCATCTGCAGGGCATTTACCACGAGGTAAATCAAATAAATAGACAAGAATCCAACGAATACTTTAATCGCTACACTTCCCTTCATCAGCTTGTACACCTGAGCCAATAGGAATGTGACCAGAAGAATATCCAGGATATCTTTCCAGCCTATATCTAAAAATCCTATTTGAAACGCAAAAATCAACTCAGTTCGTTTACAAGTTTAATCGCCTCTACAGTTTCTCTTACATCATGCACACGCAAAATTTGTGCGCCTTTTAACAAAGCTACGGTATTTAACACCGTTGTGCCATTCAAAGCTTCCTCAGCGGTCGAATTAAGTGTTCGGTAGATCATGGACTTGCGCGAAACACCAACTAGTAGTGGCCGATCAAGGTGGTGAAAATGATCCAGCTTGCCTAGCAGATCAAAACTTTGTTCGGCGGTCTTGGCAAATCCAAACCCCGGGTCTATTATGACATCCTTTATACCTAACCGGTTGCAATCATCTAGCACTGATGAAAAATATTTCATTGCTTCATGAAGCAGATCATCATACTTAGTCAACTCCTTCGTGGTTTGTGGGGTTCCCTTCATATGCATCGCCACATAAGGAACACCCAATTCAGCTACCGCAAACAGCATCTGGTCATCCAGGTGACCAGCCGAAATATCATTCACTAAAGATGCGCCGACATCCACCGCTTGCCTTGCTACCTCTGATCGAAACGTATCAATAGAGATTATGGCTTCAGGAAATCGATCGACGATCGTTTTGATGGGATCAATCACCCGATCCAGTTCCTCCTCAACCGAAATATCTGTAGCTCCAGGTCTTGACGAATACCCTCCGATATCCAAAAATGTTGCTCCTTCTTCAAGCATTTTTTCTGCGACCTGAATGATTTCTTTTGTAGCACCCTTTCTGCTTTCCTCAAAAAAAGAATCTGGAGTTACGTTGATTATTCCCATCACTTTAGGTGATGAAAGGTCAATCATTTCTCCTCGGATATTGATGCTATGTTTGGGACTCAATGGATTAGTTTTGTTGTTTCAAGTCTACAGATGACAGTCGATAGCCGACAGTCACTACAAATCTAATCTGTGGACTAAGTACTGACGACTGTTGACTATGAAAATTGAAACTGAACAACAATACAAGGAGATCATTTCCAAGTGCAAAGAGATTTTTGAGAAGAAAACCAAAGATTATGGCACTGCATGGCGCATCCTGCGACTTCCCTCCATCACTGATCAAATTTTCATTAAGGCACAACGCATTCGATCCATACAGGAGAAAGGAGAGAATAAGGTTGGTGAAGACATCAGCAACGAATTCATAGGAATCATCAACTATTGCATCATTGCGGTCATTCAAATGAAACTCAATGGAACCGAAGACATGGAAATTCCATTTGACAAGCTGGAGCCCATGTACAATCAGGTGGCTGATGATACACGAAATTTATTGTCAGCAAAAAATCACGATTATGGAGAAGCCTGGCGTGATATGCGCGTGAGCTCTATGACAGACATTATCCTGATGAAATTGATGCGTGTGAAACAAATTGAAGACAATGCAGGTAAAACATTGATTTCGGAAGGTATTGATGCCAACTACCAGGATATGATCAATTATTCTGTTTTTTGTTTGATCAAATTGAAAGAAGGAGAATCATGAAGATTATCAAAGAATTTGCTCGATATGCTGTAGGAGCACTTTTCATTTTTTCAGGAGTCATCAAAGTGAATGATCCGGTAGGTACTGCGATCAAGCTGGAAGAATATTTTCAGGTCTTTGCAGCAGATATCGCTCCGTTTTTTGAATGGTTTGTACCAGCTGCACTATTTCTAAGTGTAGTTCTGAGTGTAATGGAGGTGGTTTTAGGAGTAGCGCTGATTATTGGATATCGTATGCGCATCACATCATGGATTCTCCTGGCCATGATTGTATTCTTCACGTTCCTCACCTTCTACTCTGCATATTTCAATAAGGTGACCGATTGTGGCTGTTTTGGAGATGCCATCAAGCTCACGCCTTGGCAATCGTTCTACAAAGACATTATCCTGCTGATCTTAATTGGAGTAATATTTTGGAAGAAGGACTCTTACAAACCCTTACTCGGGCCTATTCTACAGGAAGTTAAAATTATTGGCACAACACTATTTTTTACTGCAATAGCCATTTATGCCATTCTGCATTTGCCATTCATTGATTTCAGAGCTTATAAAGTGGAGAATCACCTACCCTCTTTAATGAAAAATTCAGCACCTCTGAAGTATGTGTACATCATGGAGAAAGATGGAGAAACCTATGAGTTTGAAAATTACCCCTCAGAAGGCGGGTATGAATATGTAGATGCAAAGCTGCTGAACCCGGAGGCAGCAGCGAAAATTACGGACCTAAACGTGTGGCAAGGTGATAATGACTATACGGATGCGTTGCTGTGGGGAACCAAACTGATTATCATCATTCATCAAATCGAAAAGACATCAATGGATGAAATTGACCGTTTGAGAAATCTGACCATCCAAAATCCCCGATTTGATACCTGGATTCTTACCTCGTCCGGATATGAAAAATTTGAAGCTTTCCGTCATAAGCATCAACTGGCTGCTCCTTATTTTTTTGCGGATGCAACGGTACTTAAAACAATGGTAAGATCGAATCCTGGCGTCTTGCTTTTGAAAGATGGAACTGTGCTGGCAAAGTGGCACTACAACGACACACCACTTGCAGATGATGTGGTTGAAATACTCAATCGCCAGTGAAAAAAAGAGTTTTCTTGATCGGGCTGCCAGGTGCTGGCAAGACAACCATGGGTCTTGATCTGGCAGTAGACTTGGGTATTCAATTTGTAGATCTGGACCAGGACATAGAAAAAGCCTGTAAGCAAACGATCAGTGAAATCTTTGAGGAAAAAGGCGAGGCACATTTTCGTCAACTGGAAAAACTGCACCTGGAGAAGGTGTTGGATGAGCTGGATGAATTTGTGATGGCCACCGGAGGTGGTACTCCCTGTTTTTTCAATAACCTGGAGACGATGAAAAAAGCCGGAATCACCGTGTTTATCAATACGCCGATAGATCAAATACAAAAGCGGCTGGAGAAAGACACAACACGTCCACTCATGAAGTCTACGACGCTGCAAGAGCTTCTATCCGAAAGAAAAGAATGGTACAGTCAAGCTGACCATACCATTCAGAAATACAAAGAATTGATTAAGCTTTTCTAAAAATTCAACCCGAAGGTCACAGATACGGTAGTATTTCTTACATCTGATGTAGCTACCGGTTGATCCGTGGCAATGAAATAAGGTACCGCCTGTACCTGATAAGCACTGGAAACAACCGCGAAATCAAGGAAATAATCAAATGTTCGATATCCGAAACCAAAGGTCACGTTGGTACGATCCTGAAGATTAGAATTTTTAACTGGATCCGGAAAAAACGCATATCCGGCTCGTAACCTGAAATTATCAAATCTGTATTCTCCACCCACACGTACATTCATTACCGACTCGTATGTATTTTCAATTGCATCATTGTCGATAGAAGTCGAAAAATCATCTGAATTCAGATTCGCTCTTCCATAGTCCACAAACTCAAGGTCTCCGGATAGGAAACCATTTTTTCCAACAAATAATGCCGCCCCGAGTCCAATCCTTGAAGGTGACCGTAACCTATACTTATTGACAAATAATGCACTTTGATAGGGGTCAATGGTAGCCAAATCATAAGTGACCGGCTCACCATCCACTTCTTCTGTAACAGTAGTTCCTGCCTCCCACTCTGCATCCAGATCCACAAAACTCTCCTCATCAATAGAGATGAAGGAAGGAGATGTGTAGCTTGCACCAATAGTCAGAAATTGAACGGGTCTGAATATCGCTCCAAAGTTGAAATTCACACCTCTACCTCGAGCTTCGATCTCATCATCTATATAAATGGCTGTGAGCGAATCCTGGCCATCTATAAAATTGAATTCTTCATAGGCTCTTTCCTGTTTATAATTCAATAGCTGCACACCCATTCCTCCACCAAAATAGAATATATCATCATAATTCCCTCCCCAGGCCATGTTTACCTGATAGTGGGAGCCTCTTTGCTTGATTGTTTCACTCTGGTCCGGAAATCCCCCAACATTGGAGGTATAAAAATAGCCTTGAGCGTCCTCTTCTTGGTTGATTAAAAACTGATCATATGCCGCAAACTCCAATTCAGAAAGATCATCCAGTGACTTAGAACCATCGTTGGCACCAGTAAAAATATTGTCGAGAATGGAATTTGAATCGTTGCGTCCCTGGTAGGTCCTGTTCAAATGGTAGGAATTATTTCGGCTAATGGAAATCGCTAATGATCCACCTTTGAATTTATCATCGGTAAATCTTCCCTTACCAAAATTGATAACAGCACCAATGTTGGCAAAATTGAAATTATTCTTAAAGTTTTCTTCCGACCCAAAACTTTGAAGACCACCACCACTGAGTATTCCATATTCGGTATCAGCATTAATGAAGTCCAGTGATGGGGTGAAGACAAACACACTTTTATTGAAGAAACCCAATCCGGCAGGGTTAGAAACCGCCGAGCTGATATCTCCACCCAGAGCTATTTGCGCACCTCCAATGGACTGCATGCGCGCAGTGCTTCCCAGGCTGTAGTTGATATTACTGAACCGATAGGCATCCTCGTAATACTGCGCATTGGATATAACTGAATATCCGAAAAATGAAAGTAAAAGTATTGTTAGCTTCTTTTTCATTTAATTCAATCCTTTTTATTAATTCCCTCCTCTTCTGCTGGAGCTTCTTCCTGAAGAAGACCGAGAACCAGAAGATCGGCTTGACGATGAGCTTCTTGATCTACTTACCGAGCCTGAACTTCTGGAAGGGCTCGAAGATCTAACTGACGAACTTCTGCTTCTTGAAGAAGCCGGAGGTGAGTAAGATCGGGTTCTCGTATTACTTGGCCTGGTATAGTTCGTGTTTGTATTCGACCTGCTATTATTGATCAACCTAGAGTTGGAGTTTGAATTGGTTGTTCTCGAATTTATAGAGCTTGACCCACGAGAAGCACCACTGTTATATCTACTACTTCTCGATTGATTTAGATAATCTGCCTGTTGTCTGCTATAACTTCTACGGCTATTAACTGCTGCATCAGTAGCTACCGCAGCTCCTCTTCCAGATGATGATCTGCTTTCTCTTGAAGAGACAGACCCCCTGGTGGCTCTTGAACTTCTCACAACATCTCTTCCACGTCTATAACCATTATCCACCATATATACAGGTCTTCGGTAATAAGGCGGACACCATATCGAACCGGCACCCCAGCCCCATCCGTTCCAGGCCCAGCTGTTCCAACCCCAGCCTGCATTCCAGCCCCATCTTGGACCCCACGCGTTCCATCCCCACCATGGATCCCAGAAAGGATCATACCAGGGGTTGCCCCAGGCGTTTCCGTAAGAAACGGACCAGAAGCTGCCACCCCAATTATTGAAACCGAAACCTACATTCCATCTTGGACGATTCCAGTTGTTCCAATTATCGTTATAGTAATTATTTATAATGACCGGCTGATTGTTGTCCGGGTTATCATAAACAGTGGCCTGTGGATTGCTGAAATTTGGATTACGCTCTGTGCCATTGATGTAGGCGCTTTGGGTTTGTTCAGATATGTAGTCTTCTTGTGTTTTTTCTGGAGCATAATAATCCAGTGATTCTTCGCTCACATCCATTGTAGGATTGGTCTCCTGAAACTGACGGCCAAGAAAACTGATCGCTTCCACCTCATTCGCCACAGGTTCATATACTGACTCTTCATGTGCGGCACCATAAGAAGGGTTCGCCATTTCAGTCTTTTTCTTCTTCTGTTTCTTTCGATCCTCCTTAGTGAAGTACAGGTCGTCGTACTCCTGGCTAAATGCTCCGATCATTGAAACACTGAAAAAGGTTACTAGAAAAATGTTTAAAAACTGTCTCATGACTCCTCCTTTTTTTATTTAACGATCTCCAGGGCTTCTCTGTTCGACTCCTCCGCTATATTTGCCATCCCTTAAGAAATCTTAGTACAAAAGGAGCAAACTCCATACCAAAAGAAATAAGACTACATGGCTAAAGCGATTCCATCACGTTCGGAAGATTACTCTCTATGGTATAATGAATTAGTAAAAAAGGCCGGATTGGCAGAAAATTCTCCTGTCAGAGGCTGTATGGTTATTAAGCCTTACGGGTTCGCTATATGGGAGAAAATGCAACAAACGCTGGACCAGATGTTCAAAGATACCGGGCATGAAAATGCCTATTTCCCGCTATTGATCCCAAAGTCCTTTTTAAGTAAGGAAGCTGATCATGTAGAAGGATTTGCCAAAGAATGCGCAGTAGTAACCCATTACCGACTCAAAAATGATGATGAAGGAAAAGGTGTAGTGGTAGACCCAGAGGCACGTCTGGAGGAAGAGTTAATCATTCGACCTACATCTGAGACGGTCATATGGGATTCGTACAAAAACTGGATCCAGTCCTACCGGGACCTTCCTATTTTGGTAAATCAATGGGCCAATGTGATGCGCTGGGAAATGCGTACCCGTTTATTTCTTAGAACTGCAGAATTCTTGTGGCAAGAGGGCCACACCGCACATGCTACAAAACAAGAGGCAATTGATGAAACACATCAAATGCTAAATGTATATGCTACGTTCGCTGAAGAGTTTATGGCTATGCCGGTGATCAAAGGAGTGAAAACGGAGAGTGAACGATTTGCCGGGGCAGTAGACACCTACTGTATCGAAGCAATGATGCAGGATGGCAAAGCGTTGCAAGCGGGAACATCACACTTTCTTGGGCAGAATTTCGCTAAGGCCTTTGATGTGAAATTTGCTACCAAAGAAGGAAAAGAAGAATTGGTTTGGGGCACATCCTGGGGGGTGAGTACCCGCTTAATGGGCGCTCTGATCATGGCTCATTCCGACGATGATGGATTGGTGCTTCCACCGAAGCTGGCTCCAATCCAGGTTGTGATCGTTCCAATCTATTTTAAGGATGAGGATCTTACACGAATCAAAGAGGTGGTTGACCCAATCCTTTCAGATCTTAAATCCAAAGGCATCTCGGTGAAATTTGATACGAGAGATACGCACAAGCCTGGATGGAAATTCGCTGAGTATGAATTGAAAGGCGTGCCGGTCCGTATGGCTATCGGGCCTAAAGACCTTGAAAAAGGAACGGTGGAGATCGCTCGAAGAGATACGAAAGAAAAATCTTTTCACCCAATAGATAGTGCCGTGGATCACGTGGCTCAATTGCTAGAAGACATCCAGGAAAATATTTACACCAAGGCAAAGAACTTTCGTGAAGAGAATACGCGTGAAGCGGACACATACGACGAATTCAAAAAGTTAGTTGAGGAAGGATTTGTTTATGCTCACTGGGACGGAACAGCCGAAACGGAAGAGAAGATCAAGGAGGAGACAAAAGCAACGATTCGATGCGTTCCGTTGAATCAGAAAAAGGAGGAGGGAAAGTGTATCTTTACCGGCAAACCTTCAAAAGGAAAAGTACTTTTCGCTAAAGCATATTAATGGAATGGTTAATCATTATCGGGTTAATGCTATTGGGCACATTTTTAATCGTGGCTGAAATTATTTTTGTACCCGGAACAACCATCGTAGGTATTCTTGGGTTTGTTTTTTCTGCTTATTGCATTTATCTGGGGTATGATTATTTCGGCCCCACAACCGGAACACTCATTTTAATAGTTGGGCTTCTGCTCAATATCGTCGCTTTGGTAATTGCTTTCAAGGGTCGCTCATGGGAACGATTCTCACTCAAGGGCACGATGACGGGCAAATACAATGACGACTTTAAATTTGATGTGAAAGTAGGTGATAAAGGAACTACGATTTCATCACTAAAACCAATCGGTAAAGCCATCTTCGATGATCATGAAATAGAAGTTAGATCGAATGGTGGTTATGTCGATGAAAATGTAGAAATTGAGGTCTTGAGAGTAGAGTCCTCAAAAATTTTTGTACAACCTGTAAAAATCTAAAATCATGGGTAGCAGTGTAATGCTCATCTTACTTGTCGTTGGGGGAATTATCCTCTTTTTTATATTCCTCTACTTTGTTCCGGTCAATCTCTGGATTACGGCTATATTCTCTGGTGTTCGTGTTGGTCTATTGGAGCTGGTTTTCATGCGAATCAGAAAGGTACCACCATCGATCGTGGTAAACTCTTTGATCACCGCAACAAAAGCAGGCCTTACCATACAGGAAACAGATGGAAGCGAACCCCGGCAGCTTCGAACACAAGAACTGGAAACGCATTATTTGGCAGGAGGTAATGTTCCTCAGGTCATCAAAGCATTGATCTCAGCAGATAAAGCAAACATCAACCTTACTTTCAAACAGGCTACCGCGATTGACCTTGCGGGAAGAGATGTATTTGAAGCCGTTCAAATCTCAGTAAATCCGAAAGTAATCAATACGCCTTCGGTAGCTGCCGTTGCAGCCGATGGTATACAGTTAGTAGCCAAAGCAAGGGTAACCATTAGAGCCAATATCCAGCAGTTAGTTGGAGGTGCCGGTGAAGAAACCATTCTTGCTCGTGTGGGTGAGGGAATTGTAACCTCCGTGGGTTCAGCCTCTACTCATAAGGAAGTATTGGAAAACCCTGATAAAATCTCCAAACTGGTACTTCAAAGAGGGTTAGATGCAGGTACAGCGTTTGAAATCCTTTCCATTGATATCGCTGATGTTGATGTTGGGGCCAATATTGGAGCGAAACTTCAGACCGATCAGGCGTCTGCCGACTTAAAGGTTGCTGAAGCCAAAGCAGAAGAGCGTAGAGCCATGGCTGTTGCCGAGGAGCAAGAGATGGTGGCTAAAGCACAGGAAGCAAGAGCCAAAGTGATCCTTGCAGAAGCCGAGGTGCCTAAAGCCATTGCAGAAGCATTCAGAAGCGGAAACCTTGGAATCATGGATTATTACAAATTCCAAAACATTGAAGCAGACACGGACATGAGAAGCTCCATTGCAGGATCTGGTAGTAAGAAGGGCGGATCTAGCAAGAAGAAAGACTAAACCATGACTAACCTAAAAAGAGAGCCGCTCGGAGAAATCTGAGTGGCTTTTTTTTTGAATGTCAGCCGCCCTAAGTGGCGGAACGACTTCCATGGCTTGATAGTAGTTTTGTTCTTTACAATAAAGCAATCTTCTATTTGCCCCTCAAAAGGGGGAAAAATTATCTTATTTGACTTTTTCGGGAGTAAACTCCCCTTGCAGCTCAATGGCTTGCTTGATATGAGCAAGATGATGCCTGCAGTGCCAATCATAAAGTCCTAGCATCCACTCCAACGTCAATTGCTTTTCATATTCCGGATGGTAGAAAGTGCGTTTTTTATGCTCATCTTTTAAAGAATGGAGCAACATCACCCATCTTTTATGTAGGCCCTGCAGAATATCGATCGATTCGGTTATCTCTTCATTATCAGCATCCGCTGTTTTAGCCCAGGCTGTTTCATCGTACGTTTTAATCGTAGGGTTGTCTTCCGTTAAAATCAGCTTGAATCGAATAAAACTATTCATATGGCTATCTGCCAGGTGATGCACGATCTGTTTTACATTCCAGCTTCCCGGACGATATTGAAGCTCCAACTCATCATAGGATAGATTAACAACAAGCTTTTTCAATTTCTCTGGTAAAGACTCGATGGTGATAATCCACTGATTGAATATTTCTTCGGTGATTTCTGCCGGCGACTCGTACTTGCCAACAGGATATTTTAAAGCTTCTAAATCCACTCGTGTTAGGTTATTTTTTTCGTTTAAAGATAGGCACAGTACTGCAAGGCTCTCCATACATGAGACTGCTGACAATAGGAAAAAGTTTCTCGGTTATTTTAGTATAGGCGTATTCAATGTTGTTCACATCACCACAGCCCTTTATTACCACTTTTTTGTCCTTCAAGTCGGTCGATGAAATACATTTCTCAATAGCCTGATCTATAAGGGCTTTTTCAATGGCCTCCTCTCCTCCAAAGGTTACCGTATTGGCATGTTCGCTGATTTTCGTTACCAGGAGCATATATGCCCAGGTGGGAACAATCGCATCAGCTGTGCATACCAAACCAACATTTTTATCCGTATATACTGACCAATCATTTTCTTTCAGAAAGCTTCTAAAATCTTTTTCACGTAAAATCACCCCTTCGTAAAGGACGTCCTTTACGTCAAATATGGCGTACGGTCCTTTATGAAAATAATCCTCAAGATCTAACGAAACCAGTGGACTCTTGGCTACTCTGTTTACAATCTCATCCATTGGTTAGAGCAACTGTTTTTTAGGTGTTGTAGTTCGCCACTCCTTCAGATAATTTGGCTCAAAATAGGCCACATCTTCAAAATCTTCATTTTCAAACTTCTCTTGTGCCAGCCTCCCCATATTTTTTGCTTCGGGAAAAACATCTTCGATAAAGATTAAATTATCCTGACGGGCGATCTCTCTGAACTTCGGCATGCCATCACCAAAGAGATATACAGATTTTTCAAATTCACCGAAAGTGTCCTCCTCTAAAATCACAGGTTGGAGATCCCATATTTTCTTTCCTTCCTGATCTTCCATCTGGGTGTAGACCTCCATTCGACGGGCATCCATCATTGGACAGAGTAAATGATCTCCTAAAAACTTACCCCTCACCGCTTCCGTCATAATTTCCAGTGATGGAATGGCGATTAATGACTTTTTCAAGGTATAGCAAATTCCTTTGGCATTAGAGACACCAATTCGCAAGCCGGTATATGATCCCGGACCGGATGATACGGCAACTGCATCTAGATCATTGAAGTTAACTCCTATTTCCTTGCACACATCCAAAGCGATACCTGGCAAAAGAGATGAATGAGACTTTTCTACCTGATGAACCTGATCAGCTAAGAGCTCTCCGTCTTTATGAAGTGCTACAGAGCAAACCATGGTAGAAGTCTCTATGCTGAGAATTAAAGCCAATCTAGTTGGGATTTAGAATGGATTGATATTTCCCCGGGTCGTTCAGTACGGTAATGGCGGCCTGCACGTCCGGATCTCTTCCGAATGTGGACTCGATGATCCCTTTCTCATAAAAATATCGACCCGCGATTTCCTGCTCCAGCAACATTTTAATCTCTTCTTTAAAGGTTTCTAAATCCCTTTTCTGACTATGTTTTGTCGCAAGCTCCAGCTCATCAAAGTAGCTCTTCAGCTGACTATATTTTTTCTCCTCTTTAGCAATGTCAATGAGATTTTTGGTTTCTTTCTCAACACGTGTCACATAATCAAAATCACGCCCTGAAAGCCATTTTTTGAAATCCTCATAGTCAGCGTCTGAAAGTCGCAGCTCATCCGGCGATTCGGGATTCAAATCCTCATTTTTGTAAAAATATTCAGTGGCATAGTAAAATATATGATCGTTTTTCACCAGACTTTTTGTGATAGGTGCGAATTCGAGTTTTTCTACTTCCACATCTGGATCTATGCCCCCTCCATCATACACCTTTCTCCCATTCAGGGTATAAAATTCATTTTTCAGTGAATCAGGAATTTTGCCCACACTTCCATCTTCATTCCTATTGCTGTAATCAATGGCCTGAATACATCTGCCTGTTGGCGTGTAATACTTGGCAGTGGTGATCTTCACTACGGCATCATATGAAAGTGGTCGTTCAATTTGAACCAACCCCTTACCAAAAGTCTTTCTGCCAATCAAAACCCCACGATCATAATCCTGCATTACGCCAGAAACTATCTCAGACGCGGAGGCACTCCCATTGTCCGTTAGCACCACCACAGGTATATCTGAATCAACCGGATCGTTGAGCGTATTGTATGTCCAATCATTTGCTCTTACTTTTCCTTTTTGGGTTACAATTTTTCTACCCCTCTCCACGAAGACATTTGAAACATTGACCGCTTCGTGCAGCAATCCTCCCGGATTTCCTCGAAGATCAAGAATGATGCTTTCGGCACCCTGCTCCATGAGATCCAGTACTTTGATACCTACCGATCGGCCCACATTCTGGGTAAAACTGGTAAGCCTCACATAACCAATATTATCAGTGACCATACCTGCATATGGCACACTATCCACGGCGATTTTCTCGCGCTTGACATTCACGTCAAACATTTCCTCTTTCCCAAATCTTTTTACCGTCAATGTAATCTCAGAATTCGATTGTCCTTTCATCAAAAAGCGAACTTCTTCCTGAGATTTTCCTTCCAGTGCAATGCCATTAATCGCATGAATCTCATCTCCTGCTCTAAGACCAGCATCATAAGCAGCAAACCCTTCGTAAGGCATCACAATGGTGCTTACCCCATTTTTTCGTTCCACAACCGCTCCTATTCCTGAGTATTCTCCGGTAGTCATCATCCGATAGTTCTCTATATCATCGGCTGCTATATAATTAGTGTACGGATCAAGGGTTTCTAACATCTCATCAATCCCTGCCTGCATGAGGGTTGTGGGATTAATCTCATCAACATAATGTGTGTTTACCTCCTTAAAAAGGGTGGCGAAAATATCCAGGTTCTTCAGTATCTCGAAGTACCTGTCCGTTGGTGGCTTTACTGCTGCTACCAATAAAACCAAAGCCAAAATTGAAGGGAGGATGATTTTTACTTTTCTACTCATATCATATCATTCTGCATAGCTATTACCCAAACGTTCCAGACACTTAATTAGTTGAGCCTGGATGTTATCAAAGGTTAAAATGTGTTTTGAAAGATAAATGAAAGCGATGTAAAGGGCTGGTTTATCTTCAGCTTTGTCGATCAAATGCTTATTTAACCGGTAGGCCTCTCGAATGCGCCTTTTGAGTAGGTTTCTATCAACCGCACGTTTGAAGTTGCGCTTTGGGACAGAAATAAGGATTTGATTGTGACCCACCTCGCCGGATGGCAGGTGTCGTATTTGGAAGTCATCCAAATAAAAAGAGGAACCTTTTTTAAATAGTCCCTCAATTTTTTTCTTACCGGTAAGTCTCTCCTGTTTGGAAAAACAGTATTTAGAAAGGCCCATAGGCCATGGATTTACTTCTTATGGAGATCGTCAGAAACCGTAAGTCTCTTACGCCCTTTAGCTCTTCTTCTTGCAATCACAGATTGTCCATTCACACTCTCCATTCTCTTTCTGAATCCGTGCTTGTTTTTCTTCTTTCTTACTGAAGGTTGAAATGTCCTTTTCATAATTCTTTTCTTTCTCCCTTAAAAATGGAGGGCAAAGATAGATAAATCCTTGCCCTCTGTGCAAATTTTATGAGAAAATAAATATTCTATTGCTACTCCACTGTAAAGGTTCCTTCGGCTAATTCTTGATTGACTTTTATTTCATCAACAGTCATTGTGATTACTTGTGGGCCAACACTCTGAACCATTTTATGAGGGAACTTAACTCCACTAATCTCCTTGTAGTCAGAATAACTAATGGTCTGAGTAAACTGGCCTTGGGGTGTTTCAAGTACCTTGGAATACTTCACTTTCAAACCGCTTTCTGCATCAAAATAAACTGTATATGCACCGCCTTGTGGCAAGGTCACTGAAACTCCGTATGCATCTTTACCATTTATCTTTTCTACACTTTCTAACTTAAGTTCAGCACCTAGTTCTGATAGACCTAATTCACTAAATAAGGCGCCTGATATTATTTGCTCTTCTTTACTTTTATCATCCAGTGGAGCTTTATTACCCATTTGCATGACCACAGCTTCTTCACCATCAGACACACTAGCCATAGCAACCATTCCACCCATACTGATTTCTGTTTTTGACTTCATCCCTTTAGCTTGAATTTGAACTCCACTCAGGTTTTGTCCCATGGCTTGAACAGTCATTTTGGATGATACATTTTCAACAGAAGAGATAGCATTTTCACCACCTAATGCTTCTTTATAGTCAGCAATTACTTTCTGTGCGGTCAATCCATCTGGTAACTTCGCTAGTGAGGGATCCACCTCATTGCCGTAGGTATCATAGTATTTAAGCTCACCGAACTGCTTCAAACTTTCAGCTACCTCACTTGCCTTACCCACCACATTTATGTAGGCCTTTTCAGTATTGAGATATTTTTGCGCTGTTGCTTTTACGTCTTCGATGGTAACCGCCTGTACTTTCTGAAGATAGGTATTGTAGTAATCCGCAGGTAGGTTATAAACGGCGGTGTTTAATGCAAAATTTGCTACAGTTTGAGGCCTTTCCAGTGATTGCGAGAAACTACCTGAGATGGAATTCTTAGCTAGGTCAAGCTCCTCTTCGGTGATCTCACCATTTCTCATCTGCTCCATTTCATAGATCATCTGGACAATTGCGCTATCGGTCACTTCATTTCGTACTTCAGCATTGGCTGTAAATCGAGAAACCAACTCATCAGATGAAAGCGAAGAACGGCTACCATAGGTATATCCTTTGTCCTCTCTCAGGTTCATGTTTAGCTTACCGGAGAATCCACCACCCAGAATTTGGTTCATCACTCTTACTTTGATGGCATCCTCAGATCCAACCGGTAGTACTACCGGGTAGGTAATATTAATCACTGACTGAACCGATGCGGAACGATTTACAAGACCCACTTTGGTTTTTTCAGGGGCTTCTGGTGTTTCATATGTTGGTGCAGGAACCTCTCCTTCTTCCCAGCTGCCAAAATAGGTTTTCACCATTTTCTTCATCTGCTTTGGATCCACATCACCTACTATGGCCAAATAAGAGATATTAGGCTTGAAGTAAGTAGCATGATAGTTCTTCAGATCATCTACTGCGATATTATTTGTGGTCTCCTCAGTTTGGATCTCACCATACGGATGATCGTTACCATATACGATTGCCTGGTTTAGGTTACCCGCTATAGCATTTGGATCGTCTTTGGCAGACGCAAGCCCAGAAAGGGTCTGCTTTCTAATTTTTTCTAATTCCTCATCCGGGAAAGTAGGATTGAAAGCTACATCTGTCATTAGCTCAAGAATCTTTTCCTGGTACTTTGATAGCCCAGATGCAAACACATTCGTTGATCCGGCAAAAACAGACGCACCAATGAAATCAATTTCTTCATCCAGCTGCTCTTTTGTTCTTGTTTCGGTACCCCGCATCATCATTTGACCCACAATGCTCAGGTAGCCTACTTTGTCTTCTTCCAAAAGTGGTTCTCGATCAACTAAAAGATTGAAGCTTACTCGGGGAAGTTTATGATTTTCAATAATGAAGACTTTCAAGCCGTTCTTCAATTCAAAAGTTTCATAGTCGCCAATATTAATTGGTCTTGGGGTTGCCGGTTCAGGCAATTTGCTCCGATCCACCTGTGCAAAAGCACCTACCATTCCGATGGTCAGAACGAGGGTTAGTATATTTCTTAAGTTCATAATTTCTTTGCTTTTATAGGTTTATTGATCGTCTAGTTTTTCATCCTCAGGCTTTTGCTGTGCCGATTTCGGAAGGTAATACAGGGTCACCCGATTATCTGGAGTAAGGTATTTCTCAGCCACACGCTTTATATCCTCCTTGGTCACCGCCATGTATCGATCGATCTCACTATTGATCAGGTCAGCATCTCCATAGTATACGTGATAGTCTGCCAGGCTCTCCGCAATTCCTCTCACCGTACTGTTAGAGCTTACAAAATCATTCTCTATCTGATTTTGTAGTTTTTGAAACTCTCTGTCGCTAATATCTTCTGTCTTGACTCGTTCAATTTCAGCAATCATTGCTTCTTCCAACTCTTCAGGAGTATTTCCAACATTTACCAATCCGAGAGATACGAAAAGACCACCGTCTTCTAATGCAAATGGGAATGATCCTACAAATGCAGCAATCTCTTTGTTGTCCACAATTTCTTTCTGGAATCTTGAACTTTGTCCTCCTGAAAGCAGGGTGGTAAGCATCTGCATTGCATAGTAATCGTCAGATCCTTGCTCTGCCATACGGTAGGCTTGGAATACACCCGGAAGCTGAACATTGTCAAACACTTCCTCTCTCACTTCGCCTCCCAGGTCAGGAGCTTCTATTTCAGGGCGAGGGATGTCTTTGGTTCCTCTCGCAATTTCTCCAAAATATTTTTCTACCAATTCCTTTGTCTCCTCAATTTGGATATCACCTGCGATTGAAAGCGTTGCATTATTTGGCACATAGAACGTTTCGAAGAAATCTTTGAAGTCCTCTTCTGTTGCATTGTCTATGTCTTCAAATGAACCGATTGGTGTCCAGGAATAAGGAGTACCCTCATATGCCTTTCCAAAGATTTTCGCTTGAAATGACATATATGGTTGGTTGTCGATTCTTGTTCTTTTTTCCTCTTTCACCACTTCTTTCTGAGTAGCTACTCCGGTGCTGTCAATCTTCGCATGAAGCATTCGCTCAGACTCCATATATAGCCCCAACTCTAGCTGGTGTGATGGAAGTGTCTCGTAATAAAAGGTTCTGTCAAAAGACGTGTTTGCATTTAACTGACCACCGGCATTTTGAATGATTTTGAAGAACTCTCCTCTTGGTATATTGGGAGATCCCTCAAACATGAGGTGCTCAAAGAAGTGAGCAAATCCAGTTCTGCCATCCGGCTCATTTTTAGAGCCTACATGGTAAAGTACTGATACATTAACAATGGGAGTAGAATTGTCCTGGTGAAGGATCACATGTAATCCATTATCCAAGTCATACTCCACAAAATCAATTCGCCTCTCCTGAGCAGATGCTCCAAACACAGCGAACATTAGGAATAAGATTAGGGTGTTTCGCATATTTATCTAGGTTTAAAAAACAATATTAGGTATATAAAATCATTATCTGCCAATCTTCATTAAAACATCTTCCACGTGGTTCTTGCTAAGCCTTGGTCCAAACTTGCTTACAACAGCAGAGCTGGCGGCACTGGCTAGTTTTCCAGCCTCTGCATGAGACTGTCCATTCGTGATCGCGTAAAGAAACGCACCTGCAAACATGTCTCCTGCTCCTGTAGCGTCCACTGCCTTTGTCGGGAACGGTTCTATTTCATGGTAAGCTGCACCATCAAAAACCAGCGCTCCATCTTTCCCTTTTGTAATGACAAATTCTTTTGCCACTTTCTGAATTGCCTCTTTGGATGCTTCCATGCCTTCAACATCAGCAAAAAGCTCTGCCTCGTGAATATTGCAGAAAAGCAAATCAACACCATCACCCACCACCTCTTTCATCTGATCGTTGAAGTATTTGACCATTGAAGGGTCTGAAAAGGTAAGACCAACTTTCACATCATTTTCCTGAGCGATTCTCTTAGCTTCTTTCATAGCCTCCAGCCCCGTTGGTGAGGACACCAAAAAACCTTCCATAAAGAGATATTTAGAATTCTTTATTGCTTCTGCGCTTAGCTCATTTTTAGAAAAGTCTGTAGTGATACCCAGATATGTATTCATTGTTCGCTCAGCATCAGGCGTAATCATCACAAGACATTTCCCGGTAGTTCCTTGATGCAGGTTGTTTGGATCCAGGTTGGAATCAATCCCTGCCTTGATCAGGTCATTAGCATATAGCTCTCCATCGGAATCATTAGAAACCTTGCAGGTATAGTACCCTTTTCCACCAAACTCAGCCAGGCCAAAAATGGTATTGGCAGCAGACCCACCTCCCTGTTTCTTTTTGATTTTTCCCTGCACTCCCTCCAACAGCACACTCTGTCGCTCCTCATCCACCAATGTCATCAAGCCTTTTTCTACGCCATTTTCCTTAAAAAATTGATCTTCAACTTCAATCTCATAATCTACCAGCGCATTACCTATGGCGCATACATCGTACTTTTTGTTCATTTTTTCTTGGTTATTATCAGCGCCCGATCCGGATAGTCTGTGATGATCCCATCAACCTGCCAGGCCAGCACTTTGTTTATATCAAAAAAATCATTGACAGTCCAGGGAATAACTTTCATCCCAGCATTTTGAATATCTCTAACTTTTTCCTGCGAAAGTAATCGATAATAGGGTGAATAGACTTCAGGCTTGAATCCAAGCGAATCGATATTGGACGTCCAATCAAGTTCATTTTCTATAAGCAGTACCAGTTCAACCTCCGGATATGTGCGATTGAAGTATTGCAATGTTCGAAAATCAAAAGACTGAATCGTAACCCTATCGAGCAGATTTTTTTCTTTCAACAAATCATAAACCAAATCTGAGAACGCTTGAGGTGAAGGGTGGAAAACAGTGTCTGTCTCTTTCGTGGTTTTCAATTCGATGTTGTAACGAAGTGGTTCTAAACCCTTGTTTCTTGTAAAAGATTCGACGCTATCAATCACATCAGAGAGTAGTGGTTTAAAAGAAGGAATGCGCTTTTGTTCAGGGAAACCAGGGTTCCGGATCGTGCCACAATCGAATCGCATTATCTCTTCATAGGTCAGTTGAAACATATTTATGATTGAATCCTTTGGAATCGCAATTCCGTCACTATCCAAACAAAAATCGGATGAGAAAAATGGCTCATGACTTACTACAAGCTGACTATCTTTCGAAACGACAAGATCCAACTCGAGTGTTTTCACTCCCATGTCAGCTGCCAGGATAAAAGCTGGAATACTGTTTTCTGGGGCCAAACCCCTGGCTCCCCTGTGACCCTGAATATCAATAACATTTAATGCTTGATCCTTAGGCATACAGCTGGCCAGGATCAGACCCATCAGAACTAAATTTTTCATGCTAAAAACTCAATGCGAGTGAAAATATAATCGAGCGATTCCTCATTGATAACTATCCTATAGAAATCTGAATCACCCAACTGTTCGGGCTTGTACCCACTGCTTTTCAAATATTTCTTACTGGTCTTCTTATCAAACCAATGTACGAGACGAATTTTTCCATCTTCTATTTCCAGGCAGGTCATTCCCCTTTTACCTACCACACAGCCAGAATTGAACAGGCAGGGTATGTGGAAAAGCGTATTGTAGACATAGCTCTGAAAGCTGTGATCCTTATTCTCTTTGTAATATTTTTTAAGCTCCTTTTTGTGAGATTTGATCTCTTTCTTTATTTCATCGTGTGTCTCACTATCCGCCTTAGCATAATCTCTACATAGCTGCTCAATTTTGTATTTTAATCGTTCCACTTTATGCAGAGACTCAAATAATGGCCGGTGGGTATGACCAATAATAGATACCACTTTATTGAAGGAGGAAAAGCCATACACTCGCTTCTCGATCTTGTATTGCTTTTTACTGCTGTGCGAAACGGAATAACTCTTGATACCGAGGGGATTAGCAAAGTACTTCAAAGTAAATCCAATGAGCTCGTTGTGTTCCTGATATTTCTTGCTAGCCTGATGACCGTGAAAAACGAATAGACAGTGCTTACCAAATGATAGCCTTAGTGACTCATAAATCTTGTAATCAAATGGCAAATCCTTCATCAACTGAAGCTCAAGATCGTGATTGCCAATTGTCTTGAAGAGTGATCCTTTTGCATCAAAGGAATCAAAAAGGTCATAAACTTCCTTCCACTTGTGAATGATTTTCTTCAATTGAAACCGTTGCAATTCCTCAACATCTCCATTCAGAATAAGTGCATAATCTTTCTCAAGATAGTAATCCTGCAACGTTCTTGAAAAAAGACTGGCGTTTCGCTTAAAGTCATCGGTGGAGCCCCCATCCCCCATATGAAGATCAGAAAAGATTACCCACCTTTTTTTTGAATTGATATCAAGAACAGGGCTGTCTCCGTAAATTTTGTCCAGCTTTCTGTAAAGTGCTTTTGTGCTTATCTGATTCTTCCTGGTCATTGATCGATTTCTAAAGAAATCAAGCAGGCAATTTAGAAATTCTCCCCTCAATAGTGAGAGATGTTCGTTCACAAAATCCAAAAAGATAACATTTAGATAAACTGGCTATATATTCTTCTAAACCGGAAAGGATTTTTTCATAAACTGATTATTTTCGTGCATCACACATACCTAACTACCATGCCGGGATTTCAAAAGATTACTCACAAAGGAAAAGAGATTGTTTACGTTGATTATCGGGGACAATCCGAAGAGGAAATGCTAAAGACAGCATCTGACCTCAGAGATTTTCTACTCTCCGATCCGGGTGAACATCTTCGGCTCGTAAACATCACAGATACTCCTGCTACACGTAAGTTTACCGCTTTCATCCGTGAAATGGGAAAGGAAACCAAACATGTGCCAGTAAAAGGTGCGGTCGTTGGAATTACTGGTGCCAAGAAAGTGCTCCTCTCAGGGTATAACCGATTATTGGGTGGAGCTATGAGGCCTTTTGACGATGAGGAAATAGCGAAGGACTATTTGGTGAGCTAAAAAAAACCCGATGATTACTCACCGGGCTACTTCAAATAATTAATGCTTAACCCTATTTCAATAGTTTAAACTCAATCACTTCTTTCGATATGTTGTAAAAAGCATCGTATGCCCTCACTTCAATCTTAATAGTTTCTTCTTCGATTTTTGAAAGCACTTCTGACAAATCAATGGTATGCAAATCACTGCTTTCTATTTTCAGTCCATCGTTAATTTGATAGGACACTTTCTGCACATCAACTTTTTTATCTGCTACTTCTATCATGAGGGTTACACCCTCTGGAAAAACGGGGATGCCATTTTCAAACGATACAGGAGCATCATTAAAGGATGAATTTATATCAGGACCTTTTTTATCTACATAGATTACGTCTGACCGGATCTGTTCCTGATTACCTTGCTTATCTACACTATAGTAGAGCATTTTGTATTCCCCATCAGCCAAATCATGTGGCAACATCTGTCGCCCATCAGACTTCATGAATGGAAGATCGTCAACCTTGAAGTAGGTGGTTTCCAAACCGGATTCTTCTTCAATTATTTTGAACTTGATCCGTGTAGCAGGCCCATAGATGAAATCGCCAGTGTGCGTTCGAAGTAAATCTGTCCTGGGTGGATTAAGATCACTTTTCAGCGAAGTATCTGACAGAGAAGTCGCTGGACTATTTTCTAATGCTAGCTGAGCTGGTGAGCAAAAGCTGGTAAATAAGAAAATGAGGATAATTAGAATTTTTGGTGAGTTTTCCATACCCGATTTTTTAACTGATTGAAATTCGGAGCAAAGATGATGAATGAATGAGCGCAGATTTATCGGTATAAAAGAGGTATTTGAATTAGGTGATATGATTAGATACCAAGCAGTAAAAATTGATCGTAAAATTCATAACACGCTGATATGAAATAGGTTAGATACATCTAGTAATATCTATACTACCTGAGCCGATAAATTCATTTGGGAGAAATGGGATCACCAACCTCTACAGCCATGATTCAAAACAGCATTCCGGCAGCATTTCTTTCAAAAAAGAAAACCCTGACTCATTTCTGAATCAGGGTTCTAGTTAATATGAAGAGGAATTCAAATTCTTAATCTTCGATTTTAAATGCTATCACTTCTACTGTCTCGTTGCTTACCAGGTCTGTAGTCGTAATCTGCACATCATACGATTGGCCTCTTTTAAACGCTCTCTTTTCACTTATATCAATAGTCTTAGGACTACTGTAGTGCACCTCTTTCTGATCGTTGATTTGATATGATATGGTATTTGTTCCAGATTGATCGTCTGTTGCCCCAAGGAATAATCGAGTACCAGATGGGTAAACCGGAACACCATTTTCTACACCAATCGCTCTATTACTGAAATTATAAACGATTTCGGGTCCTTGCTTATCCAGGTAGAGGTCAATGCTTTTGGAATATTCCACATTATCTACCCGGTCTACAGATCTATACATCATGCCGTAGTACCCTTCGTTAGACAATGCAAAAGGTTTTTCATATTTGGAGAAGTCACTGCCGATCCCAGCGAATTCAATATAATTTAATCCTGAATTGGCATCAGATCCCACCAATTTTAATTTTGTGTCTTGGTTAACATAAAAACGATTAGCTACCTCGAAGTAATCGCCTAGAAACTCAATCTGAGTTGATGGACGAAGTGTGTCTACAAAAATCTTTTGCTTTTGGATTTGTTCTTCATTCGCTACCCTGTCTACTGCATTAAAGCTTACCTCGGTATTGCCATGATATTTTGGTAATGAAAAAGAGCTTTTATAAATCTCATCAGACGAGTTTCTAGATGTATAGCTAATTTCCTTAACCCCAGCTTTGTTGTCTTTAGCAGATAAGCTGATCTTCGAGCTGCCGGAAACATAAAGTAAATCACCATCTCGGAACGAAGAAGTTGCTTCTAGTGAAGTGACAGGAGCAATTTTATCCAGGTAGACATCCAACTCATTAAGCTCTTCACCATTATTTACATTGTCGACGCTGTAATAGGTCATTTTGTAATCTCCGTCCGCTAAAGAAGCTGGTAAATACTGCTGATCCTTAGTCTTAATATATGATTGGTCACCCAACTTAAAATAAGTAGCCTTAACTCCTGAATGCTCTTCCAAAACATCGAATTGAACTTCAGTCTTAGGTCCGAATACGTAATTCCCGTCTTTGGTTTTCACCAACTGTGTTTTTGGAGCGAGGTTGTCATAAATAAAACTGGTAGACTTGGGCTCAGAATAGTTATTCACATTATCAACCGAATAGAAGGTGAAGGAATAACCTCCTGATACTTTTCCTGAAAAGTCAGCATCTCCCAACTTCCATTCATTATTGTTAAGACTCCAGTAACTATTTTTCACACCTGACTGCTCATCCCAGTCGCTTAGTGAGATAGAAAGGTCTTTTCCATAATAAACCTTGGCGCCACTTCTATAAGAATCACTTGCACTAAAGTCCGCCTTTACCATTGGTGGTTTGCTGTCTGCATAAAGCTCCATCTCAACCTCTCGGAGTGGATAGACATATTCTTTTGACTCAGGATCTACAGCCCACTTTGTACGAATCAAATTCGGTCCCTCTGTATCCAAATACACCGGGGTAGCATCCTCAGGATGTTTTTGACTCTTCAGGTCATACGTTTTACCATTAGGAGTGGTGGAGAACTTTAGATAAATCGGCAAATTCTTATTGACATAAACCTTACTCGTTTTATCTACATATACTGTCTCAGCTTCTTTTGAAATTTGAGGTGGTGTATCAGTTTTCTTCTTAATCGCTTTTTCGTTCGATGGCTTTATTTGGCTGTCAACCATCGCATATTGAGCAAAAATATTTCCTGTTATAAAACAAGCTAAAACAGTAAGGAAAATTAAACGGGTGGATTTCATGTGCATTAAATTTGGTAGTTATAAATATTCACCAAAGATTATTTAAATCCATTAAGACAATAATTAGTGAAAACGACTAATGTTTTTAAGTAGAATACTTAATCAGATATAAGTAGGAATTTTAAAAAACAGCTATTGTGGATAGTGATCCACCATTCTTTGGGCTACTATTAGAAAGGTCAAAAATTTATTGTGTGCTTCCAGGCAACTCAAATTTCAATCATTCGAGATAGAAGTCCTTTTTGTAGTAGTGTCTCTGAGGGATTACTCATACACACCACCTTGCCGCACAACCCCTCGTGAATGCTGCGCATTTATCTCATACACACCACCTTGCCGCACAACCCCTCGTGAATGCTGCGCATTTATCTCATACACACCGCCTTGCCGCATCACCTCTCGTGAACCTTCAGTTTCGAACCATGGGTTCTCATCCCTCTAAAAAATGCATAAAAAAACCTCAATCGACTGGATTGAGGTTTAAATGATGTGGGCTCTGAGGGATTCGAACCCCCGACCCTCTGGGTGTAAACCAGATGCTCTGAACCAACTGAGCTAAGAGCCCCTCCTTAAAAGGACTGCAAATTTAGTACGCTTTATTTTTCGTGCAAGGCCTAAGTGAAAAATAATTTTAGTCCAGTGCTTTTGCCAAAAATTGGTTGAATGGATATAGTACCTTGAAGTCACTGGCTACTTTATTCGCAAAGTCTTTAGAGACTACTTCTTTATCTGTGGCTTTTCGCATAAATACATAATGCTTAAGCTGAAGCAACTCAATATGCTCATGGTCTTTTGGATAGCCTTTTGGAGCTGTTTTCAAACTGTCTGCAGAATGGTCTTCCGGATAAACACCTTTAAAGGCACTATTCTCAATAATCGCTTTCAGCTCCTTCCCATTGTAATCGATCTCCTGCCTCACTTTTTGTAAGGTTTCTGAGGGTGGCTGGTAGATGCCTCCGCCTAAAAAGTTATTTCCGGGCTGAATATGCATGTAGTAACCAGGTCTTCCCGACTTTTTGCCTCCCTCCACTAGGAAGGCTCCAAAGTTGGTTTTGTACGGATCTTTATTCTTGCTAAAGCGAATGTCTCGATTGATTCGAAACAGGCATTTTTTAGGTTCAAGTGTACTGATAGCCGGATCGAAAGCTGATGTTTTAGTTATCACTTGATTGACCAGCTCAATGACATTCTCTTTGGCCTGCAGATATCTTTTCTTGTTGTCATCCATCCACTCTTTGTGATTGTTATTTGTCAGATCTTTAAGAAAATCGAGGGTGAATTGTAAATCCATTATCCAATGCTTTTAAGTATTGTTTCTAATTTGACCGAACGGGATGCCTTTAAAAGGACAGTTGAGTTTTTAAAATCCGAGCCTTTTAAATGCTGCTCCAACTCTTCCTTGGTCTTAAAATGAAATTGTGGGTCTGCAACCCATCCAAATTTCTGACCAACTGTCAACACCTGATCTATTCCTACCTTCCTTGCATAAGTCAGAACTTCCATGTGCTGAGAATTAGCATTTTCTATTTCATTCATGTCTCCCAAAATAGCAATTGTACTGTCCTTTTGCTCCGCCAGATTTTCAAGAGCAACTTTCATCGAATCCGGATTAGCATTATACGCATCTAATATAATAGTAGTCGTTCCTTTTTTGATGATCTGAGAACGTGCGTTATCCGGCTCATAAGTGGCAATTGCATTCAGAATATCGTCATCGGCTACTTCAAAAAAACGACCAATCGCTACTGCAGCTGCCATGTTAGAGAAATTGTACCTGCCCACCACATTGGTTTCCTTTTCATTCGTTCCTAGCTGGACGCTCAAAAAAGGAGATGAGGATAGTAATTTAAAATCAGATGGAGGATAAACAACGGGAGACTCAAAGCGCTTCGCCATATTTGAAAGCACCGAGTCGTTCTTATTAATAAATGCTGTGCCTCCATTTTTCCTGATAAAATCAAATAGCTCGCTCTTCCCACGAATCACCCCCTCAATTCCACCAAAAGTCTCCGTGTGTGCTCGTCCAATGTTGGTGATCAAACCATGAGTAGGTCTCGCAACTTCACAATAACCAGCAATCTCACCAACATGATTCGCACCCATTTCAATAATCGCAATTTCCACTTGTGGATGGATATGCAAAAGCGTGAGAGGCACGCCTATGTGATTGTTGTAATTGCCCTTCGTGGCATGCACAATGTGGTTTTCAGAAAGCACACGACTAATCAGTTCTTTTGTAGTGGTTTTGCCATTGGATCCGGTGATACCCAAAACAGGCCGTTTAAATCTTGACCGATGGAACTTCGCCAACTCCTGCAACGCCTCCAATCCATCCTCAGCCAGAATGATCCGGTCATCGGTTACATATTGCTCATCATCAACCACAGCATATGCGGCTCCTTTTTCCAATGCCTCCATGGCAAATTTGTTCGCATTGAAATTTGGTCCGCTGATTGCAAAAAATAGATTGTCCTTTTCTATCGTTCGAGTATCTATCGATACCCCGTCACTCAAAAGAAATCTCGAATAAAGAAATTCAATAAAATCACCCATTGTGGCAAAAATATCCTGAACCGAGCGAACAGACCTGTATATTTACTTTATGAATTTGAAAGGCATGAGAATGTTGGCGTTTGCAGGAATTTTACTCGCACTTTTCCTCAGCGTCTGGTATCTGGTAAAAACCTACAATGAAGGGAATCCAAGATGGATTTATCTGATACTGACTTTTGGTATCGCTGTGCTTTTATCTCAGAATTTGAGGGGTGGTGGACGCAGAAAGGATTAACTATTCTTCGCTGAATAAGGTTCTTGTTGCAATGCTTCTTCCTAGTGTTACTTCGTCTGCAAACTCTAATTCACTTCCTACTGGAATACCTCTTGCAATCGTGGTGACCTTAATGCCAAATTCTTTGAGCAATTTGGTGATGTAATAGGAAGTGGTATCTCCCTCCATGGTGGCGCTAAGTGCTAGGATCACTTCTTTGATTTGGTCATCATTTTTAATCCGATTGATTAGTGAATCTATATTCACATTTTCCGGGCCTATTCCATCCATGGGGGAGATCCTCCCTCCCAAAACATGAAAGAGACCGTTATACTGCCCTGTATTTCTGATTGCCAATACATCCGGGGTATCTTCCACCACACAAATGACTGAGGTGTCTCTGTATGCACTTTGACAGGTGCATTCTTCTGTATCAGCAATAATGTGGCATGTATTGCAGTATTTGATATTCTCCCGTAGTTCTTTCAGGGCACCAGACAGGTCCGTTGTAGCATTCTCAGGCTGTTTCAGTAAATGCAACGCAAGGCGAAGGGCAGTTTTCTTTCCGATTCCAGGCAATCGAGAGATTTCCTCAACTGCACGCTCTACCAACTGAGATGGATATTCCATGTATTAAACGATAGAGGCCTTTATGCCCGCGTCAGTGATCCCTTCTCTCATAGGCTTCAATTCCTCGTATGCCCCCTTCTTCACAGAACACTTGCCTTTATAATGAATCAGGAAGGTACACTGCTCAGCCTGGTGAATGTCATGCTTGCACACCTTCACCAGCGTATTGATCACATGATCGAACGTGTTAAAATCATCATTATAAACCATGAGATCACGTAAACTCTCGCTTCCGATATCTTCACCGGTCTTTACCTCTTCCTCAATCGCTATATCAAAATCCGTACTCATATCTCTTGATTTGCACACAAAATTAATAATTGCATCACAACCAAACTTGATGTGTAATTTGCAATCGCATTTAATACTACTAACACCATGAATCCAATTTTCGTTGGCTCCATCGTACTCGGATATTTCATTTTACTCATAGGTATCTCCTGGCTCACCTCCAAAAACGGAAAACCAACCGATTTCTATACCGCCAGTCGAGAATCAAAATGGTATTTGGTGGCTTTTGGAATGATCGGCGCATCACTTTCAGGAGTGACGTTTATCTCAGTTCCAGGGGAAGTTGCCAATTCCAACTTCTATTACTTCCAGGTAGTGTTGGGCTATTTGGTCGGTTATTTTGTGATAGCTAAGGTTTTACTTCCGCTATATTATCGACTAAACCTTGTTTCTATATACACTTATCTGGAGCAGCGTTTCGGGTTTTGGTCATATAAATCTGGTGCGTTCTTCTTTTTGATTAGTCGGGTTATCGGAGCAAGTTTCAGGCTATTTCTGGTAGCAGGAGTTTTGCAAATAGCTTTCTTCGATGCGTATGAGCTGCCATTCTGGATATCGGTGCTGACCACTATTATTCTGATCTGGCTCTACACCTTTAAAGGTGGTATCAAAACGATCGTCTGGACGGATACCCTTCAGACCACCTTCATGCTGGTAGCGGTGGTTGTTAGTATTCTATTTATCAAGAATGAACTTTCCTGGACCTGGACTGAGCTCACTTCCAGTCTCTTTCAGGATGAACGTTCCACCATTTTCAATTGGGACTGGCAGAGCGGACGGAACTTCTTCAAACAATTTTTTAGTGGAGCATTTATCGCCATAGTAATGACAGGCCTTGATCAGGACATGATGCAGAAAAATCTGACCTGTAAGAATATCGGTGAAGCCCAAAAAAATGTGTTCTGGTTCTGTGTAATCCTGGTAATTGTCAATTTCCTATTTCTGAGCCTGGGAGTGTTGCTTTATCAATACGCTGAGATTGGAGGGATTATCATTCCGGAAAGGTCTGATAACCTATTCCCGTCGCTTGCGGTCAATGAGTTCTCTACTATCGGAACGATCACCTTCCTTCTGGGGATTACTGCCGCAGCTTACTCCAGCGCAGACTCTGCGCTTACGGCATTAACAACTTCCTTTTGCGTGGATTTTCTTGGCTTCAAAAAAGAAAATTATGAGGCGAAGAAAACACTCAGAAAAGTCGTTCACCTGGGATTTTCATTTGTTTTATTTATTGTCATCCTCATTTTTCAGGCCATCAATGATGAGAGTGTGATCAATTCCATTTTTATAGCCGCTGGCTATACATACGGTCCGCTTCTTGGCCTTTTCACCTTTGGAATATTCACAAAATGGGACGTGAAAGATCGTTTCGTTCCAATAGTTTGTATGGCATCACCAGCATTGAGCTACATTATCAACATAAACTCTGAAGCTCTACTCAATGGATACAAGTTTGGTTTTGAGATTTTGATTCTGAATGGGCTGATTATGTTCCTTGGATTGATACTGATTCGAAGGTTAAAGCCCTAACTCCGTCATAGGGTCCCAGAAGTGTTGCTCAAAATCTATGATTTGATCATTATTCACCCTGATTCCCTCAGCCTCAAGTAGCTCTTTCATTCGAGTTGAAGTTTGAAAATGATTTTTTCCGGTAAGCACTCCGATGCGATTAACCACCCGATGTGCAGGAACATCATGTTTAGTTACCGCGCCGTTCATTGCCCAACCAACCACACGAGCAGAGCGAGCAACGCCTAGATATTTAGCGATAGCGCCATAGCTGGTCACACGCCCTTTAGGAATAAGTTTAGCTACCTCATAGACATCCTGAAAGAAACTCTCTTTGTCCATGATCAATCCAACTTTGTAACCTCACATTCTTCAAGGATATAGAAAAGGTGAAGGGGGTTATCATCATTGAGTCTAAGCTTTCCAGTGACTCGTACACGTTCATCTGTGTACCTGAATTCGCGATCGGAATAGACCTCCACAACCGTCTCAGGACCTGCTGCTCCGCAAAAGAAGCAACTTTGATAAGGGAAACGGGAAAGCACGAAATAGTCCTGATCGGCTTCCTGCTGAAGGGGGATAATAAACCCTTCAAGGGTCAGCTCTTTCCCTTCCCGTAATTTTAGTTGTTCAGGAAATTTAGGTTGTTCAACTTCGGCACCCATAAAGTCATCGTACCCCATTACAATCTCTACGGAGGAAAGCAATTCCCAGCCGGAAAGCTGTGGGGCAAACAAAAGACTTAAAAATATTGTCAACATAGTGTGTAACATTATTCGAACCAAAGCTATCTAAAAAACGTGTTAGTGTCTTGCTAAGGCATCTCTATATTTTTTTACTTTAGCCGAACATAAGAAAAGTATGAGCAGTATCATTTCGACTTCTGAGATTTCAAAAAAATATGTCATGGGCAGTGAGATCATCATGGCTCTGAAATCCATTTCAATTAACATCAATAAAGGCGAGTACGTCTCCTTTATGGGTCCTTCCGGATCAGGTAAGTCTACGCTAATGAACATCATTGGGTGCCTGGATACACCGACTGATGGAACTTATGTACTAAACGATCATGACGTAAGTGATCTGACAGAAAACGAATTAGCTGAAATCAGAAATAAAGAAATTGGGTTCGTATTCCAAACATTTAACCTATTGCCCAGAGCCTCTGCTTTGGAAAATGTAGCGCTTCCACTTGTCTATGCTGGATATAATGCAGCAGAAAGAGAAGAAAAGGCATTAGCTGCATTAGCAGGGGTTGGATTGGAAGACAGGGCTTACCATAAGCCAAATGAGCTTTCAGGAGGGCAAAGACAAAGAGTAGCAATCGCACGAGCGTTGGTAAATGATCCTTCGATCATTCTTGCCGATGAACCAACCGGTAATCTCGATTCCAAAACTTCATACGATATCATGGACCTTTTTCAGGAGCTGCATGACAAAGGAAACACCATTATTATGGTAACACATGAAGAAGACATAGCGGAATATTCGCATAGAATAGTTCGCTTGAGAGACGGGTTGATTGAATCTGATGAGGTGAATAAAAATGTACGAACTTCACGAGTACCTGCATGAGTGCTAAACTCTATACAAAAACCGGTGACAAAGGACAGACTTCATTATTAGGAGGAAAAAAAGTTTCCAAAGCTGATCTTCGCATCGATGCATATGGAAATGTAGACGAACTCAATGCCTTCATTGGTCATCTCAAGGATCATGAGGCGGTAGAGAATCGTCTTAAGCAGCAACTTTATTGGGTTCAGGAACACTTATTTTCCATTGGCAGTATTTTGGCCACTGAATCTGATTTTAAAGGTTTTGAACTCCCACAAGTAACCCAGACCGAAGTACAGCAGCTAGAAGTTTGGATCGATAAATTTGATGGTGAAGTACCGCCGCTCAAGAACTTCATTTTGCCAGGCGGTCATCCGGCTGTATCGCTTGCCCACATCTGCCGGACAGTATGTCGCAGAACCGAACGGAGCATCATTTCGTTAGCTAATCATGAGCCAGTAGATGAGTCAATATTGCAGTTCATGAATAGATTGTCTGATTATTTGTTCATCTTTGCGCGCGCAATCGGCCACATATTGGGTGTAAAGGAAGTACCCTGGGCACCCGGGACTGATTGAAATAAACCTCATTTCAACCCAAATTATAAGTAAATGACTGAGACGTTGGACATCCAAATCACAGAATCAAGCCAATCCAGATTATCCGAAATCGATTTCGACAATCTTGCTTTCGGAAAGACCTTTTCTGACCACATGTTTGTGGCAGATTATAAAAATGGTGAGTGGACAGATTTGAGAATCACCCCGTATCAGAATCTTTCGATCAGCCCCGCCAATGCAACTCTGCACTATGCGCAAAGTATTTTTGAAGGACTAAAAGCACATAAAAGTGAAAACGGCGATATATTGGTTTTCCGTCCGGAGGCAAACGCTCAGCGGATGATCAAAAGTGCTGAACGTATGTGCATGCCTCCAGTACCCGAAGAGCTTTTTATGGAATCCATTGAAGCATTGGTTTCGCTAGATAAAAACTGGGTGCCAAACAAGCCAGGTACTTCACTCTATATCAGACCTTTTCAGTTTGCAGATGACCCATTCATTGGTGTTCGACCATCTGAAACATATAAATTCATTGTTTTGACAGGACCCGTTGGAGGTTACTACTCTGAGCCGGTGAAAGTGAAAATTGAAAAACATTTTACCCGGGCATCCAAAGGAGGTGTAGGATCTGCAAAAACCGCAGGCAACTACGCTGCTTCCCTTTATCCCGCAAAGCAGGCACAAGCACAGGGATATCACCAGTTGGTGTGGACCGACGGAAAAAATCATGAATTCATTGAAGAGTCAGGTACCATGAACATCATGTTCGTGATCAACGACACCTTGATTACTCCACCAACTTCTGATTCCATCCTGCCCGGCATCACACGTGAAAGTGCACTGATCCTGGCAAGAGATTGGGGATTGAACGTAGAAGAGCGAGCAATTACTGTGACGGAGGTAGTTGATGCCATTGAGAAAGGGACATTAACTGAAGCTTTTGGTATCGGAACTGCGGCAACTGTCTCTCACATTGCCGTAATTGGATATGAAGGCACAGACTATGAGCTACCACCAATTGAAAGCCGCACCATCTCCAACCGGCTCCTTGATGCCCTGACAGGCATCAAAATGGGCACGGAAGAGGATAAGTATGGTTGGATCAAGAAGATTGGGTGATTTAATTCACTGCACAAGAACTCCCCTCCTTGGAGGGGCTGGGGGTGGGTTATTTAATCTATGAATTTTAAATACCTAAAATGACCCAAAACAATCATTTTCAGAAACCCACTTCTTACTCTCCTCCCAAGTGGAGACTTAAAGCCATTGTTTTTGGTCATTTTATTATTCTTAATCTGATATTCAGATTATTCATTGAATCCTAGAAGACTACCATTATCTTCGCCACTGCAATTTTTAGCATGTTATGACAACAGACGAATTGAAAGATTTAAAGGCTCGTGTTAATGCCTTGAGGGGGTATCTTTGACTATGACGGTCGGAAGAAAAACCTCGAAGAATTAGAACTTGTTACTGCCCAGCCCGACTTCTGGAACAACCCTGACGAAGCGGAAAAAACCATGAAAAAAATTCAGCTACTCAAAGGCTGGACTGAAAGCTACGAAGAAGTAGAGACTGCTCTCGGTGATGTAGAAACCTTGTTTGAATTCAACCAGGAGGGAGAAGCCTCGGATGAAGAATTGGCTGAGGCGTACGAAGCAGCATCTAAACTCCTGGAAGACCTGGAGCTGAAGAAAATGCTCAGCGAAGAAGAAGATCAACTTTCTGCGATGCTGCAGATTACTCCAGGAGCCGGAGGTACCGAAAGCAACGACTGGGCGGGCATCCTCATGCGGATGTACATCATGTGGGGAGAAGCCAACGGGTATAAGGTACGTGAGGTAGACTATCAGGCCGGTGATGTAGCAGGAGTAAAATCCGTCACCCTCGAATTTGACGGACCTATGGCCTATGGCTACTTGAAATCCGAGAATGGCGTTCATCGATTAGTTCGTATCTCTCCTTTTGACAGTGGTGGAAGAAGACACACCTCTTTTGCCTCAGTATATGTGTATCCGGTAGCCGATGACTCCATTGAAATAGATATTAACCCTTCCGATGTTGAACTGCACACCTCTCGCTCTGGTGGTGCCGGCGGACAGAACGTAAATAAGGTAGAGACCAAAGTGCAGCTGACACATAAGCCAACGGGCATTGTGGTAGTATGTCAGGTGGAGCGATCACAACTGGCCAACCGGGAAAGAGCTATGCAGATGTTGAAGTCCCAGCTCTACCAGATGGAGATCGAGAAGCGAAACAAAGAGCGGGATAAAATTGAAGCAGGGAAAAAAGCCATTGATTTTGGATCGCAAATCCGGAATTATGTGTTGCACCCCTATAAACTCATCAAAGACGCCAGAACCGGCTATGAGCGAACGGACGTGCAAAACGTATTGGATGGGGATTTAAACGATTATATCAAGGCTTATTTGCTTCGTGAGGAGTAGGTTCGATAAGCTAACCTAAAGATTCCCGCCTGCGCGGGAATGACGTAGTAACATATGAAAAAATACTCGCTTAACTTCTGGCTCCTCTCCTTAAGTTCCTTTCTGTTTTTTGGCTCATTCAACATGGTGCTACCCGAGCTACCGGACTTCATGCGGACATTTGGAGGAGAGAATTACATTGGGCTTCACATCACCTTTTTTACACTAACAGCACTGATTTCACGTCCATTCAGTGGCAAGCTGACCGACACCTGGGGACGACTTCCGGTAATGATCTTCGGGTGCGTGGTTACTGCTGTGGTATCGCTTTTCTATCCGTTTTTCCTGAACATCTACGCCTTCTTGTTTATTCGCTTTTTGCATGGATTCTCTACTGGCTTCAAGCCAACTGGTACAGCTGCATATGTTGCGGACATAGTTCCAATAGAGCGCCGGGGTGAAGGGATGGGTATTCTCAGTTTCTTTGGCATGACGGGAATGGGTATTGGGAACTACGTGGGTGGAGTCATTGCCATACACTATAACATCAATGTGCTTTTTTATAGCAGTGCTGGAGTGGCCATCCTTTCTGTACTCACGATCATGGGTATGAAGGAAACATTGGAAAACAAGCAACGATTTTCAGGTAGTTTGCTAAAAATCAAGAAAGAAGACATTTATGAGCCTACAGTCTTAGTACCAACCATTGTAATGATGCTTGTAACCTTCTCGTTTGGTGCTGCTTTAACACTTGCTCCTGATTTGAGTGTGCACTTAGGCATTGCCAATAAAGGGCTGTTCTTCTCCTATTTTACAATCACCTCTCTCATCTCACGTGTAGTGGGTGGACGACTCTCTGATGAGTTTGGACGAAGGAAAGTATTGATTGCAGCCATGCTGATTGTCGCGACAGGCTCTGTATATATTGGTTTCTCTTCGTCACCGTTTCACCTGTTCACAGGTGCACTGATCTTCGGGGCTGGCTATGGTCTTTCTTCTCCAGCACTGTTTGCCTGGGCAGCAGATTTAGCACCGGATAAATTTCGTGGAAGAGGATTTTCAACGCTTTTCATGGCACTAGAGATTGGGATAGGGATGGGTGCGCTGCTTGCTGGCCAGATTTACAACGGAAACCCTGCTAACTTTCCAGTGGTCTTCGCTGGATGTGGAAGCTTGGCGTTTTTAGCTTTTGTGTATCTGCTGTTTAAAGGGAAGTGAGACTCTCTCACTCGACAAAGCGTAAAATCAATATCTTTAGTGATGAGAGTGACTTCAACTGAAAATCATCCATCATGCAAACCATATTAGGCGCCAATGGCATCATCGGTGAGGAACTGGTCAAAGAGCTCAAAGCAAAATATACCTCTGACATCCGGATCGTGGGGAGAAACCCGAAGAAGATCAATGAAAGTGATACGCTGCACAAAGCGGACTTACTAAAGCCGGATGAGGTCAAAGAGGCGGTCAAGGGTTCAGACATTGTTTTCCTCACGGTAGGCCTTCCCTACAACTCAAAAATCTGGCTAAGAGACTGGGAACCATTGATGGAAAATGTCATCAGAGCCTGCATGGAATACAACGCCAAGCTGGTCTACTTTGACAATACCTACGCCTACCCACAAGATGCAATAGAGCAAACCGAAGAAACTCCCATGACATCCACAGGGAAAAAGGGTATCGCTCGGGCAACCGCCGCAAAGCTGATGCTGAAGGCCATGGAGGAGAAAAAAATTGAAGGAGCGATATGCAGAGCGCCGGAATTTTACGGACCGGGCAAAACCAAAGCCTTTACCAATGCGCTCGTTTTTGAGAGCTTAAAGACTGGAAAAAAACCGAAAATATTTCTGAGGGATGATGTATTGCGAACGCTGATCTACACCCCGGATGCCGGTAAGGCCATGGCGCTGATCGGGAATACACTCGATGCGTACGGCACCACCTGGCACCTGCCATGTGACGACAATAGATTGACATACAGGGAATTTATTGAGGAAATCTCTACCCAATTGGGCAGAAATATTGATTACATGGTACTCAAACCATGGCTGATCAACATCCTTGCACTGTTCAATACCAACCTGAAAGAAACCAAGGAATTGCTCCCGCGATATGCCATCGACAACCTGTTTATCTCGGATAAATTCAAAAAGGTCTTTCCTGATTTCAAAGTGACCACCTACAAAGAGGGGATCAAGGCTATTCTGGACGATTACGTTATATCGTAGACAAAACGATTCATCTGGCCTTATAACGTGTAATCATACATCAGTTGCCAATTTCCCTCTCACTTTTTAGATTGCTTTATATAAAACCTAAACAATGCCTAACCTAATATTATGGATCTATATCGCGGTATCAGTCGCGAATGTCATCGCTAAAGTAATCCCTTCGGAAGAGCTGGAACAGTTTACCAAACCACTGCTGATGCCGCTGCTCATGTTTTATGTGTATAGATCCAGCATCGGTAAGACTACCCTTAGAGTCTTGCTGCTCAGCGGTGCATTGCTATTCTCCTGGCTGGGAGATGTGGTGCTTATGTACCAGGCTGACGAACGGTTTTTTATGGCTGGGATCGGGCTGTTCCTGATCGCACAGGTCATCTATGTAGTGGTGCTGCGTCGGTCATCGTATCAACGACCCGGTTTCAATCTTTACCGGATATTTCCTTTTCTTTTATACGGTTTAGCATTGTGGTACCTGTTATTGCCTGCCGGTGATTTTACCATCCCAATCCTGGTATATGGATCTGTTATTATGACTATGGCAATTATGGCTCGCTTGCGCGAGGGAAACACTTCGCAAGAGAGCTATCGAATGGCCCTTTATGGTAGTCTTCTGTTTGTTCTGTCCGATTCCATCCTGGCTATCAATTCTTTTCACACAACCATTCCTTATGCGGGAGTGTTTATCATGGCTACTTACTGTACGGCTCAGCTGTTATTGGTAAAAGGGTTGTTGGCACACGTGGAATAACTAACCAACCATAGAGAAGAGTAAAAGCTTAACCGCTAAGAACACTGAGGTTTTGCACAGAGAGCACAAAAGAGAATGAACACAAAAAAATGATATGAACATACTCTGTGATCTCAGCGGAAAACTCCGTGACCTCTGTGGTTAGTTAAAATTAATCGGTGTACTTAAAGCGTACCATACCGAGGGCGACATCTACATCGAAGGTGAGCAGGTTATCGGCTTTTGCGTCGTAGCTCATGTTTACGAATACATTCTTTTCTACCTCTTCAAAACCATCAGCTATTTTAACTGCACAAAGTGGTGAGTCTTTAATCACAATTCGAACGGGTGTGCCTCCTCTTGGAAGAAGGATTTCCAGATTGCCTGCTCCTACCGAAGCATCGATGCTGCATTTTTCTTTCATCTCACGATCAAAGTCCAGCAATACATTCCCAAATCCAATTTTGGTGATCACCTTATCTGCACGTGTTAAATCCATTCTTTTGGCTACAATGGATCCAAAATCAGCCTTCACATAGAAAGTATCCATTCGGATGGGATTCATGTTGCCATCATCATACCCCACCACGATATCTGCACTCCCGGATTTGATCTTCAATCGCTGCACTGATGAACCCGTCAGGTTTACATCTGCATTACCAAAACCATAGATCAAATTTAGCCGATAGATTTCATCATTGTTAAGGTTAACCTTCCAGAAGTCATTGTCTTTGTCATTTCTGGAAACCGCCATAGAGAAGCTATCCCCAAAGCCTGATGAATTGTACTCGTCAAGCACCAGTTTGGCATAGCAGGTTCTGTTTTTAACCTTGTTTGCAAATGTAGGATTGATCTTTTCAAGATCGGGATTACCATAAATGGTTAAAGGATTGTCGTCTGAATCGGCTTGTTTCAGTAAGCAGTTGGTAGCGGTGGCTTTAAGGTAGAAGTCAACGGTATCAAACTCTGAAGACTCCTTTATTGTATAAAATTTCTTTAGCTGTGCAAGCGCACTCTGACTCATTAGCAGGATCGTGCCTGCTATCAATACCAACCGCAACATGGATTCTTATTACGATAAGGCTACCTGTAGGTTACGTTTATTATGGCGAATCAGATAAAAACTTTGACATTTAAGGATTTAACCACAAAGAATGCTCAGTATTCCGACGGAGTACTCAGAATACTTTAGTTGCAAACTCCCAGGTTTGCCTATAAACCACTCTGCGATTTACTAAAAGAATTCCTTCATCCGTTCAAAAAAGCTCTTGTCTGCTTTGCCCGGATCAGGCTGGAAATTTGGGGATTCTCTCAACGCCTCCAGCGCTTCTTTTTCGTCTGCACTGAGTTTCTTAGGTGTCCAAACATTTACATGTACCAGCTGATCTCCCTGACCGTAACCTTCTACCGACTTAATTCCTTTTCCTCTCAACCGGAGGATTTTGCCGCTTTGTGTGCCCGGATCAATCTTGATTTTTACTTTTCCATCTATGGTCGGTACTTCGATTGAGGTACCCAATGCCGCATCAATAAAATTGACGTACAAATCATAGATCACATTGTTACCGTCTCTTTTGAGAATATCATCCTCTACCTCTTCTACCAGGATTAACAAATCACCGGGTATACCACCTGCAACTTCATTTCCTTTCCCAGACATGGAAAGCTGCATGCCATCCGTTACCCCGGCAGGAATCTTAATTGGAATGACTTCCTCCTGGCGCTTCAATCCAGAACTGTCCACCCCAGCAGCCCGACTTTCCACCGTCTGACCACTACCGCCACATGCAGGACAGGTTGAAGTGCTCATCATCTGACCCAGCATGGTATTCATCACCTTTCGTACCTGGCCAGTACCATTACAGCTCGAACACGTTTGGAATTTGGTGTTCGGATCAACAACCAGTCTGTTTACTTTAATCTTTTTCTCAACCCCGTGGGCTACCTCCTCCAGGGTTAATTTGAGTTTAATTCGAAGGTTTGTTCCTTTTCGGGTTCTGCGTCCACCACGGCTACCGCCACCGCCAAAGAAGCTTTCAAACGGGCTGCCGCCACCGAAAATATCTCCAAACTGAGAGAAGATATCGTCCATGTTCATGCCTCCACCGCTGAAGCCGCCACCAGCTCCACCGACTCCCTGATGACCAAACTGGTCATACCGCTGACGTTTCTCATCATTGCTAAGCACCTCATAGGCCTCAGCCGCTTCTTTAAACTTCTCTTCCGCCTCTTTATCGTCAGGGTTTTTGTCCGGGTGAAATTTGATAGCAATCTTCCGATAAGCCTTTTTCAGCTCATCCTTGCTCGCCGAACGATCAACTCCTAATATTTCGTAATAATCTCGTTTTGCCATGTTATTGCTTCGCTCCTACAACCACTTTTGCAAATCGCACCACTGTTTCTCCCAGTGTGTATCCATTCTCCACCACATCTACAATCTTCCCTTCCAGCTTTTTCTCTGCCGGTATCTGGGTGATTGCTTCGTGCTTTTCATCATCAAAATCATCTCCCTTTTTTACCTCCATTTTTTTCAAACCACGGTTTTGAAGGGATTTATTGAGTTTGTTCTGGATGAGCTCCATGCCTTCTCTCAAAGCCTTGATATCTTCACTGCCTTCAGAAGCATTCATCGCACGCTCAAAATCATCGAGCACTGGCAATAGGTCAGCCATCAAATCTTTGTTGGCCGTACTGATCAGATCCAGCTTTTCTTTGGATGTCCTTCTCCGGAAGTTCTCGAACTCAGAGTACAGACGAAGGTATTTGTCTTTGGCCTCTCCAAGCTGCTCTTCTAATGTCGGCTCGGTAGATTCTTCCTCTGCTTCATTCTCAGCTTTTTCCTGGCCATCTTGCTCTTCCTGCTCCTCGATCTGTTCGT
Source organism: Ekhidna sp. (assembly GCF_965247405.1). Classification (GTDB taxonomy): domain Bacteria; phylum Bacteroidota; class Bacteroidia; order Cytophagales; family Cyclobacteriaceae; genus Ekhidna. Next base: position 2,523,814 of record NZ_OZ252014.1, on the reverse strand, counting down.
CCTTTACCTGAGCTTCCTGCTCCTCTGATACTTCCTGCTCTTTATTCACTTTTTCTTTTGTTTCCTTCATTCTTTCAACATGCTTAAAGACGCACTGAAATTGACAATTTCTTTGCCAATGATCACAGATGTGCCATTATGTCAGTTATTTAAAAAATGCCAGATTTTGTCTTTCAGCTCCTGTAAGCCATACCCGGTAACGCTGGAGATAAACAAGGTTTCAATCTCCGGTAGTTCCTTTTTCATCTCAGCCATCAACTCTTCATCCAGCATGTCTGATTTGGAGATGGCCAGCAACCGATCCTTGTCCATCAATTCGGGATTATGTTTCTTCAGCTCTCCACTAAGAATATCGTATTCCTTTCGTATGTCAGATGCATCGGCGGGGATCATGAAAAGCAAGATGGAATTCCGCTCTATATGCCGTAGAAACCGATTACCTAAGCCTTTCCCTTCTGCCGCACCTTCAATGATCCCGGGAATATCAGCCATCACAAAGGACTTGTAATCCCGATAAGGAACAACGCCTAGATTTGGAACGAGTGTGGTGAACGGATAATCTGCTATTTCGGGTTTCGCCTCAGATACCACAGAAAGCAAGGTTGACTTTCCGGCATTTGGGAAGCCGACCAATCCTACATCGGCCAAAATTTTCAACTCAAGGATGATCCAGGCTTCCTTGCCCTCTATACCTGGCTGTGCATATCGTGGGGTCTGATTGGTGGACGATTTATAATGTACGTTTCCCAAGCCACCTTTACCACCCGGAAGCAGCACTTTCTCTTCTCCATCCTCCATGATCTCCAGCAGCTTCTCGCCCGTTTCAGAATCTTTAGCTATTGTACCAATGGGTACTTCGAGAATGATGTCTTCACCGTCTTTGCCAAACTTACGATTGCCCTCACCATGACCACCATTCTCTGCAGTAATGTGCTTGCGATATTTTAAATGTAGTAGCGTCCAAAGCTGACTGTTGCCACGCAAAATAAGATTGCCTCCATGCCCACCGTCTCCACCATCAGGGCCACCTTTTGGCACATGCTTTTCCCGTCGAAAATGTACAGACCCAGCTCCGCCATCACCTGATTTGGCGTAGAATTTTACGTAATCAATGAAATTGGATTCCATAGGTCTTTAGACCTCCAGCGCAGATACAGTCTTGTCGATCTCCTTAGAAATATCGTCAATGTCTCCGATACCGTTTACCGTAGTAAGCCTCCCTTGTTCTTTGTAAAACGGAAGGACGTGAACGGTCTTAGTAAAATACTCTTTAATTCGTCTATCGAGTTTATCTGACGCATCGTCCACTCGATTTTCAAGCTCTTTTCGCTTGGCAATTCTTTGTCTAACCTCTTCCTCGGTCACTTTCAATTCAATAACTGAATGAATCTTGCTGCCCATTGACTCCATAAGGCTGTCCAGTGCTTTGGCCTGATCTACCGTACGAGGAAAGCCATCAAACAAGAATCCTTTTGCATCCGGATTTTTTTCCACCTCTTCCTTTAGCATGGCAATGGTAATGTCGTCGGAAACCAACTGACCACTATCCATGATTTCTTTTACTTTTTGTCCAAGCTCAGTATCGTTCTTTGTATGCCACCTGAATAGATCACCGGTTGAGATGTGACACAGACCATGATTCTCTATTAGTCGCTCACTTTGAGTTCCTTTTCCCGCTCCCGGAGGACCAAATATTATAAGATTTAGCATACCTTCAATTTGTAAAAAGCGACAAAGATAAGGGCTAAATATTTTTCGAGCGGTCTGTTTTTAAACTAGTCTCATTAAGTTAGCCAACTATTATGGCTACAGCCCTGAAATATTTCACTGTTTACTTTCTGAGCGGACTTAAATTTGTCTTTGGACCCGCCTTTGGAGTGGCGAACGACCTACCTATTGTTGCCATTATTATACTCACCGCACTAGGTATGATGACCACCATCTACCTATTCACATTTTTTGGAAATGAAATTCGTCAGTTTTTCGGAAGGTTTAGAAAAAACAAAAAAGTGTTTTCTAAGAAAAGCAGACGATTTGTTCGAATGTGGAGAAAGTTTGGCTTAAAGGGCATGTGCCTTTTAACTCCACTTTTGTTGACTCCTCCAGGTGGCGGATTACTTGTAAACCTCCTTGGATCTAAAAAGAGACTTATTTTAAAATGGATGTGGATCAGTGCGATTCTCTGGAGCACAGTCATCACACTTGTAGTTAAGTATGCCTTCTGGTTGATTGAGGATTTTGTCTCATTTTAATCCTCTTCTGGCTCGTCATCCATCACTTCGATATCCTGGATCAGGACACGTTTAGAGATGGCCCGACCTGTTGGTGTGGCTGCCAGTCCTCCTTCAGCTGTTTCCTTGTATCGAGCTTCCATACTCTGCCCTACTTCTCCCATTGCATCTACGCATTCATCTACCGGGATAACCGGGCTTACATCGGCTAGGGCAATTTGAGCTGAGGAATTTGCAATTGCTGCTGCACTGGCATTTCGAACAACACATGGGATTTCTACTAATCCAGCAACTGGGTCACAAACCAGCCCAAGCATACACTGAATCGTAATGGCTACTGCATTGAAAACCTGATCATCATTTCCTCCCAGGCAATAGGTAATGCCTGCTGAGGCCATGGCTGCCGCAGCACCTGTCTCTGCCTGGCAACCTCCAACTGCTCCGGCGATGGATGCTCTCTTCTCTAAGATTAGTGCTACACCCGCACCAATGAGGAGCGCTTCATATATTTTTCGATCAGGAATATTGTGGATTTCCTGCAAAGTCACCAATGTGCCTGGCAAAATTCCACTGGCGCCAGCAGTGGGTGCCGCTACCACTCGCCCCATGCATGAGTTAACCTCCTTAGCCGCTAAGGCCCGCGCCACTAGTTTTTGGAATTCTGTTGAAAGCACCGCCTTCGGAAAGTTCATCACTTTTTTTGCACCATTATTGATCATCCCGGAGTAAGAACTCATCTCTTCCTCCAGTCCGGATTTTACAGCCTCTTTCATCACTTGGTAGGCCTGATCAATCCCATTCCAAATATCCTCTTCTTTTTTTCCTTTTTGATTGATTTCAAAATCAAGAACAGGTCTATACAAAGGAAGGCCTTTCTCCATACACTCCTTTTTCCACTCTTCGAAACTGTTAAACAAAACGCCCATACTCAAAGATACAATTTGTTTAGCCCATTAACTGATGCTTTGTCTCCTGAGTTTCTTAAGGGATGCCTATTTTTGCGGCCATGCTAAAAAATGACCTTATTTTAAGAGCTGCCAGAGGTGAGAAAACAGAACGTACTCCCGTATGGCTGATGAGACAAGCTGGTAGAATACTTCCTGAATATCGAGCGGTAAGAAATAGCCTCTCCGGATTCAAGGAGTTGGTAGAAACACCTGAATTGGCCGCTGAGGTCACCATACAGCCTGTGGATTTACTGGGTGTGGATGCTGCAATTATCTTCTCTGATATTTTGGTCATTCCTGAAGCTATGGGACTTACCTATGAGATGGTGGAGAAAAAAGGGCCTCATTTTCCTAAAACAGTAAAAGCTACTTCGGATATCGACGCATTAAAGGTGGCTGACCCTGCTGATCTTGGATATGTTTATGAAGCCATCCAAATCACCAAGAAAGAACTGAGCGGAAGAGTGCCGCTTATCGGATTTGCAGGAGCACCCTGGACCATCTTTTCCTATATGATCGAAGGGGGTGGTAGCAAAACGTTCTCTCAGGCCAGAAGGCTGCTTTATTCTGAACCTGCCATGGCTGACCGATTATTGGACATGATCACTGAATCCACAATCGGGTATCTTAAACAACAGGTGCAAGCCGGTGCGGATATGCTTCAGGTTTTTGATTCCTGGGCGGGTGTTTTGCCTCCTGAGCATTACTCCCGATTCTCACTCAAGTATATCTCAAAGATCTGTGATGCAATCACCGAAGTGCCCATCACTGTTTTTGCCAAGGGAGCCTGGTGGGCATTGTCAGAGATGAACGATCTCAAATGTAGAACAGTAGGACTCGACTGGAACATGAATCCACAAGAGGCTCGCGAAATATTGCCAAATAAAACCCTTCAGGGTAATCTTGATCCTTGTGCGCTTTATGGAAGCAATGATTTGATCAAAGAGGAAACGAAGAAAATGTTAGCAGCATTTGGTGATCATCCACACATCGCAAACCTGGGCCATGGGGTTTATCCGGACACAGACCCTGATAAAGTAAAATACTTCATTCAATCAGTGAAGGAGCTGTCTGCTCACTGATACTTGATATAAAGTGCTATTTTTCTTTTGAGCTCATTTGGATCGAATGGCTTGGTGATGTAGTCATTCATGCCCGCGGCAATCACATCCTGACGTACCTTTAATAAGGCCGAGGCAGTCAATGCAATTATTGGTGTTTTCTCATCAAACGTTCGGATTTTTCGGGTTGCTTTATACCCGTCCATGATTGGCATTTGAAGATCCATTAGTACCAAATCATATGTGTTTTCCTTCATCATCTCTACACCCTCTTGACCATTATGGGCTACTTCCACTCGTAGCTCCCACTTCTTCAGAAATTTTTCAGCAACCATGATATTCATCTGATTGTCTTCCACAAGCAATATTTTCTTCCCAGTGATAATATTGGAATCCTCTTCCTCTTGCACTGCCTCATCAACCTCCGCATGAAGCACCTTCTTAAAGGCTAGATCAAACCAAAATATGGTACCAGAGTCTGGCTCACTTTTAACATATATCTCGGATCCCACCATATTAAGGATTTTTTTAATGATCGCAAGACCAAGTCCGGTACCTCCATATTCACGTGTTGTGGAAGACCCTGCCTGTGTAAATCGCTCAAAAATGACTTTTTGCTTGTCATAAGGAATGCCAATTCCTGAATCAAGTACTTCTATCCGAAGGTTCTGAATTCGATCATCCGCATCCAACACAGTTGTTTTCAGCTTAACATATCCTTTCGAGGTAAACTTCAGAGCATTATTGATCAGGTTATTAAGTACCTGATAAATCCGTGTCTGATCTGCCAGTACCAATGGATGCATGTTTTCATCCAGCTCCAGGACCAGGCTCAATCCTTTTTCCTTTGCCAGCGCAGTGTGCGCCTTTATAATTTTTGCTGCGAGGGTTTCAAGATTTACTTCCGTAAATTCAAACTCGATGGCTCCAGACTCCAGCTTATTATAATCCAGGATGTCATTGATTAACGCCGTAAGATGTTCCGCAGAGAATTGCAATGACTCAAGACTTTCCTTTTGATCATCCCTTGGTTCTTCATTCATCAGGAAATGAGATATCCCAACCACGGCGTTCAATGGCGTTCTGATCTCATGAGAGATCGTGCTTAAAAAGTCTGTCTTTGCCTTGGAGGCATCCTCAGCGGCATCCTTGGCTTTTTTAAGTGAGTGTGCAAAGCGGAACGAAAGGATCAGCGACTGAAAAAAGAAGAATAAGATAAATCCAATAAAAGTAAGAAACGTATTTTCCTGCACTGGTGTGAGGTATACTGAAATAAGATAAACCGCCACCATAAATACGATCCCCGTACTTGCAAATGCGTACTGAGCGCCCGTTCGGTTCCTTTTATAAGCAATCCAATACACATATATCAGGTAAAATATTGCTACGATGACCAGAATGAAAAATGGCTCTACTAAACGTGTGAAAACAATCGTAGGAGCAAAAAGGGAGAGGAGTGAAAATATGGTCGAAATTACGGAAAATCCCAGCAATATGGTTTTCTTGCTGTCCTCAGGGTAGAGGGAATAACTGTACATCGTAAAAATACCACAGGGTATAAAAAGTGCCAGATACTCGGCCCTGATGATCAGCTCCCACGACATGTTGGGATACAATGCATGGATGGCATACTCCCCACTACCAATCATCCGATAGCTAAAAGTGAGGCAAAACAGGGCAAAGAAAAGTACTGATTTTTCGTGCTGCCCGAACATAAATAGTCCCAGGAAGAATAGTCCCCCCATAATCAAACTGCCACTCAACAAGAAGTCATAGCTAAAATCAAAGTCACGTTTTGCATTGAGTACTTTTCTGTCACCAATCATGATTGGCTCACGTACGCCTCCTTTTGTATGGCGGAAATTTGAAACCTGAAGTACGAACTCCAGCGTATTTTGATACCGTGCCAAAGAGAGCACCTTCGGCATCCAGTCAGGGATAGATTCTTCTTTACTCTTACCTACCTTACCATTTTTCCCAAATTCAAACCCATCGTAATACAAAAGATAAGAGTTGTAAGCCTCTCCCAATGAAATGGCTAATTCCGGTGTTTTTGGAGGTAGTATTACTCTGACCCGATAGGTAGCATAGCCTGTATTCGTCAGCTCTTGCCCATTTCGGGTTGTCCCACCATTCCACAATTTTGGGAAACTGTAGTAATCAGGTTCATAATACTTGATAGAATCCGGCTTTAAGAGCTTCTTCCAATAAAACTCCCATTCGCCATTTAGCGGTACTGCATTATTCTTAAGGTCGGTTTTGGAAAGATCGATGACGCCTTCTATTACCTCCTGACTGTTGGAGTTGAATGGCATCCACAAAAGGATGATGAGTGCTATTCCGAATCTTTTCATGGCTGTCACTAGCCAAATTAAAGATATTTTTTGAGTATCGGATTTTCTTTGGCTTCCTGAAATAGTTTTTCCTTATCGATTGGAACCACACCGGGCATTTCACAGACCATTCCACCACCAATATTAGCAAGCTCTGCAATGAACTCCAGCGGCAAACCAAGTGTCAAACAAAGGCCTGCAATGCTTATTACAGTGTCTCCGGCTCCAAGTACCTCCACAATCCTTCGCGGATGAGAATCCAGCTTTCCTGACTCCCTTCCTGAATCATAGAAAATTCCATTTTTAGAGAGTGTAATAAAATAGTTATCTGCTGCTACGCTTTCTTTTAGCTGAGTGGCTGCATTGGCCAATTGTTTCTCGTCCAATGCGTCAAATTCAATTTCTAATCCGTCCTGAAGATCTGCCACATTTACTTTAAAAAGAGATACTCCCTGATATTTGGTGAAGTTTCTTCGTTTTGGGTCTACGGCAATAGGAATGTTTTTGTCTTTTGCCAGCTTAATCGTTTGCTTGATCACCTCTGGATTGATCGTCCCTTTGTCATAATCCTCAAAGATGACCAAGTCACACTCGTCCAATAGGTTTTTGATGTGATGGAGCAATGATTTTTGGTCCAACTCAATCAATGGATGAACGTCCTCATTGTCTACCCGAATAAGGTGCTGAAGTCCGGATGTAATTCTCAGCTTGGTAGTGGTTACCCTATTCTGACTTCTGATTATGCCTTTGTTAGGCATATTTTCATAGTCTAGTAACTGTTCAAATGTTTCTCCATCCGCATCATCACCTACTACCGAACATAAAATAGGTGTAGCTCCCAGGGCCCGCAGGTTCATTGCCACATTTGCTGCACCCCCCAACCTGCTCTCCTTTTTCTCCAGATTTAGTACAGGCACAGGCGCTTCCTTGGATATTTTATTGGCTTTGCCTCGCATGTAGTAGTCAACCACAACGTCTCCTACTACGAGAACTGTTTTACCCTTAAAAGCTTCAAATACTTCATCTACAGACTTCATGACTAGGATAATTTAGCTAAAGAAACAGTCATTTTCGCTATCGCTTTCTTTAAATCCTCCTCCGATGCTGCATAAGAAAGCCTTAAACATTCCGGATCGCCAAATGCTTCTCCTGTAACGAGTGACACATGCGCATCTTCCAACAGGAACATACACAGATCATTTACAGTGTCAATTTTTGTATCTCCATGTGATTTACCCAGGTAATGTCTGACGTTTGGGAAAAAGTAAAATGCACCTTGCGGCATATTCACTTCGAAACCAGGGATCTCTTTCAATAAATTGTAAACCAATGATCGTCTTTGTTCATAGGCTTTAGCCATCTCCTTGGTTGGCTCCATCGATCCGGTCAGGGCTGTCAATGCTGCTCTTTGAGCTATTGAGCAGTTTCCGGAAGTGTATTGCCCCTGCATCTTGTTTGCAGCCTTGGCTATCCATAGCGGCGCACCAATATAGCCCACTCTCCAGCCTGTCATTGCAAATCCTTTGGAAAATCCATTAACCGTCACGGTTCGCTCCAGCATGCCGTCTAGCGTACCGATGCTTTCGTGTTTGCTTCCAAAATTTATGAGCTCATAAATTTCATCCGAAATAACAGTAATATCTTTTCTGTCTTGAAGCACTCCCGCAATTCCTTCCAGTTCTTCTCTGGTAAAAACAGATCCTGTAGGATTGCAAGGAGAGGAGAATATGATGGCTTTTGTTTTGTCAGTAATCGCTTCTTTGATTTGATCCGCTGTGGCCTTGAAATCGTTTTCGATTGTTCCACGAACGAAAACCGGTTTGCCTTCAGCCAAAAGAATCATCGCTGAATAACTCACCCAGTAGGGAGTCAGCACGATCACTTCATCACCGGGATTTAAGATGGCCATGAAAACATTGGCTATTGACTGCTTGGCTCCATTGGAAACGACGATTTGATCAGGGCCATAATCCAGCCCATTGTCTCTTTGAAATTTTTCAGAAATCGCTTTTCTTAAATCTAAATAGCCGTTTACCGGTGGGTAGGCAAAATAGTTTTCAGATTTAATCGCCTCCATCGCACCTTCCTGGATGTGTTTAGGCGTTTTAAAATCCGGCTCTCCTAAACTTAAACTAATGACCTCTACTCCTCTTTCTTTCATTTCTCTAGCCTTGGCAGCCATGGCAAGTGTAGCAGATTCAGGAATGCTTTTGATGCGATTGGAAAGTGCGTTCATACAAATAATTTTTGCAAAAATAGAAAGGAAGAGTCAACTCCACATGGGGTCACTCTTCCTTTTAAAAATGTCTTAAAGGTAAATCTTAACCTTCTCCGTCCTGGCTTTTATCTAAATTGAAAAGCAAGGAGATTCTTAAGGTGTCGGCTAATGGATGGTTTTGTCCTTTTGGAATTAGATAGGAGAAATCAAAACCAAAGATCTGGTACCTGAAACCGGCTCCTACAGTAAAATATTTTCGGTCTCCTTTGTTCTCATGTTCTGCAAAATAGCCCGCTCTTGCAGCGAAGATGTCACGGTACCAGTACTCTGCTCCGATGGAATAGGTGAGCTCCTGTAGTTCTTCTTTGAATCCTCGGGGTGCATCTCCAAAGGAGCCAAATGTTCCGGAAAGTAGTGGTCTATCAGGGTCTTTTCCTTTTGCTATAATCTTATTTCCATCACTGTCCGTCTCAATGTTTCCGTTTCCATCTGTTTGATAAATGGGAGGTGTAGGAACCATCAGTTTATTTATGTCAAATGCCAACGTGATTGTATTGTATGGATCAAGATTTGTCTTAAATGCAGATCCCAACCTGAAATTGGCTGGAATAAAGTTTTCATTACTCTCTGCGCTATAGGTGATCTTTTGCCCGATGTTAGACATGTGTACCCCAAGGGATAACTCTGAATTTTTTCCTGATAACATAAATGGTTTGGTATAAAACCATCCCAAATCAACCGCTACTGATGTTCCTGCTTTGGCATCCGGTGCTCCGGTGATGTTGCCGGCAAGATTGGACCATATAAACCTTAAAGTCACCCCAACACTCATCCGCTCCGAAAGCTTTCTGGAATACGTTCCATCAAAAGCAAGCTCGCTTGGATTTTCCACACCGTTTGGATTTGCAAACTCATCGTAAAGCGCAATTTCTCCCAAATCAAAATACCTGAAAGAAGCACCAAACGTTTGTGTCTGATCAATTTTTTTATAGAATGACAGGTAGTTCAAAGACATATCGTCGACAATGTTTCCTAACCACGGAGAGTAAGAAAAGGAAAAGCCCATGTCTGTTTCTATGAAAGCCAGTTTTGCATTGTTCCAATGTACACTGTTGGCATCCGGTGAAGTGGCCACTCCTGCATCACCCATGGCAGATGCCCGGCTGTCTGGTGCAAAACCCAAAAATGGAACTGCAACGGTAATAGGATTGCGCAAACTGTCTTGGCCGGAAATAAAGGACGACTGACCAAAGGTCTGAACAGCTGTAAAAATTAGAAGGATTGCGAATATCTTCTTCTCAAGATGATTCATTCGAATGATTTTATAAAAGGATGCCAAACTTAACATTATCAGGTGAATACCAATTAATATTTTGAATAAAACTGCTGATTTTCAAATAACTAATGCATTAATAATCTAGAATAACGAGCTTTTGATTGATTTCTTTCATTGAACCATCCAATTTGCTTTGAATTATTAATCTAGAATAATAAATACCTTGAATCAACTCTTCCCCAGTATCTGTCAATGCATTCCAGGGTATTTCAATTAATCGCTGGCTATTCTCAAAAAGTAACTGCTTTTTACACACTACATCGCCACCTGAGCTATAAATCAGCATAGTCACATTCAGGTCTTCATCTTCTCGATCATGCTCAAAAGAGAAAGTAGCTGCATCTCTAACCGGGTTAGGATAAGTGATTGGATTGTAGACAAACAGGATTGACTGATCTGTAACCTCAAATGCAATCGTCGATTCGGATGCATTATTATGTGTATCCCAAACCTTCAGTGTAGCGTTATACCTGCCTGGCTCCAGGTTTTGCAATGGATAAACCACAGTACCACGTTGATAGCTATCTGTATCTGCAGTATAATAATCATTCAGGTTAAAGGTTTCACCCGCCATTGTAAGGGTAACCCCCTGAACAACACCTGAACGAGTGGTAGTGATTCCGCTTTCATCTTCAAGGTGAGCGATCAACAGCGGTGAATCTCCGACAATATCTCCATCATTAAATGATTCATCATTCATGAAAGCGGTAATTACCGGTGCTTCATTGTCTTCCGCTGGATTTTCTTCAGAGCCACCAATCACAAATTCTCGGGATGAACCTCCTGCATCTACATTATTTTCCTCATCCCATGCGTAAAGGCTTAATTTACCTCTTTGATACTGATAGGAGATATTTTTAGGCACAATGAAGGTGAATGAAAATATGCCGTCTGTTACGGTCGCTTCTCCTCTAAAAAGCGCATTACTTCTTAGTTGATATGTGTAAGGTGTACTTTCCTGTCCCTTGGTCTTAAACGCCTGTTTCACATCAAAAATACCTACTATGAGTTGACCGTTGAAGTCCGCTTGCAATGAACCATTATCCTCAATCCGGCCTGTAAAAGTGATTTCTTCCAAAGCACTTAGTGTGTCTGGATCCACTCCAATTTCGTTGATTACAATATCAAGTTTGGGATATGCGGCCATCATCATGGGATCACCTAGTAGTGTGAAATTTCTATTCACGGGCCCTTCCAGTCCTTCATTTTTTGTCAGGCGAATCACATCACCTAATCTAAGGTTTTGGTTGGCTTCTTTTCTAAATATATTTTCATGAAAGGCTTGATTCAAGCTAAAGTTTGTACTGGCGAAAACCGGGCGACTTGTTGTTAGAAGTGCAATTCCCCCACCTTGCTCGGATAAAAGCAACTCCTCTGCTCCAGAAACACGGATCGGATCATCATAGCGACCAAACTCACAAGTGGCGGTTACAAAAATCGGCAACTTATTTCGGTTGGTAAGCTGCTCAATATCCGAACGAGTAAGAACTTCTTCTTCCGTCCACAGCCTTTCATTTCCATGACCGATAAAGTTGACTGTGAAGGTCCCGTTTTTAATTCTTGTTTTCAATGCTGCATTGGCTTGCGGAGACTTCTCCGATGACCCGGAGGATTCCTGTGCAAAAGCATCTAGCAAAACTTTGTTGATATTGTACAGAGCGTAGGTTGTATCTACCAGCTCCGATAGCTCTTCCACATGCCTTGCGTGGACATTACTATCCCCATCATCACCCACGTAGGTGATTTCACTACGCCATCTACCAAGTGTATTGGGACTGGTGCTATAGTAGATAATCTTATCCACCATCGACTGTGCCTCTTCCTTTGATTTGGCTGGCAGACGTCCAACACCGATTTCAAGTGTATGATCGCCAGCTACAGACTCCTCCCACACCCCTTCATCCTCTTCGAAAAAGCCAAAATAGTCATCCGAAGAATAGCTGAAAATCGGGTGAAAGCTTTCCCTGGACTCATAGGTTGGGACATAGTTTGTATTGCTGTTGATTCGATCTTTGAAGTCATATGAGCAATCACCTAATAACAGAAGATACTTGAGCTGGTCTCCGTTATCGGAGAGATGTTTTGCATAATCTCTAATCGCGGTGACATCCTGGCGACCAGAAGAAAACTCGTTGTAAACCTCAGTGGTGGTAACTACCTGAACACTCAATCCATCATGGGACTGGTGAAACTGAGCTAGCTGTAAAGCCTCCTCCTCAAATTTTGGATGAGTGATAATGACACCATCGAAATTGGTGTTTCCTCTTAGATTTTGATTTGGAACTGAGCCAAAAACGAAAGGCGCGGGGAAGTCACTCCCCTCAAAGATCACATACTCTTCTACCTGAGAATTTTGACTTTTAAACACCGCCTTATCACCGGACACTGAAAATTGCTGCTCCGTAACATTTGTAGGGTCGGTTACCTCCCAAATGATAGCGCCAGATCCATTTTCAACCTCATATTGCAAAAGCTCTCCTATATTTTCAATCCATCGGAAGTGTGTCTCAGCGTTGTACAATTGCAAATTTCTCTCATAAGTGAGTGAGTAAAAATCTATGTACCCTCGCTCACCGGAGGCGTTACCGTCAAAGCTGATTTCTAAATCAAAATCGGAATTGGATGGAAAAGTAAATGTTCCTGTTTCCTGTCTTGCCTTGATGCTGTACGTAGTGCCGGGCCCATCTGGAACTGACGCAATGGAGACAGTGCCAATTAAACCTGATCCTGATGAAATATCAAACGAGCCACCCTCTGATGATTGGCTTACACCGCTGAGGGTAATCGTAACATCCGAAGAAAGGCCATCGATGAGATGCGAAAATGATTGTGATTCACCACTATTTAGGGTTTCTCCATACCATCCTCTTCCAGAGGAAATCAGATTGATTGCATCTTCTTCAAAGACGGTGTGATCATTAAAAGTCATAACTGTGGCGGTAGCCGTAGCTGTCAAGTTTGCTTTTTCTGTAACTCTCTTTCCATTTTCACCGTCAATTCGAAGAAAGTAATAGGCAGTATCTGAATAAATATTCTTTTCATAAATAAGGCCGGTATCCGACCAGACTTTCTTATCAGGGCTTACTCCATAGAAGAGGATATAATCATTTTGGTCAAAGGATCCGTCCGATTCTCCTGCCACATGAATGGCATTCTCCAATAGATCTGCTGGTCTGGATTCACTATTGGCCTGAGGTAGAATCCCACCAACACCATTTCCATACAGTTTGATTTTCTCCGGATTGATTGATGATGGTACTCCAAGCACATCCAGAGTGTTTCGATCGATTTTATAAAGACCTGTCTCTGTGATACCCACTTTAAACCAGGTTCCATTTGACAAAACGGAAGACTGTGCCTTCACAAAATGAAAACAGAGTAAACATATAATTAGGAGTACATTTCCCTTCATCCTTATGTTAAACGCACATTTCAAACCAAAAATTCTATCGAATAGTCCTTGCAACAAAAGATATAATAGACGCCATTATGTAAAATGGGATAATATATGGGAAAGATGTCCATCGGAAGACAGCCAAAAGAATCAGAATTCCGATGATCAATACCCACCGTTCTTCATTGCCTTTCCATCCGGAAGATGAGAATTTTAGTGCAATGAGTCGGATCGGTGAGACCAGCATTATGGCGGAAAAAATGCAGATACTAATCAGCGTGTATTCATAAATCTCAAAAGGCAGGAAAGTGAGAGACGTAAGCATGATCGCGTTGGCTGGAGTTGGGAGCCCATTAAAACTATCAGTCTGAGACTCATCCAGATTAAACACTGCCAGGCGTATGGCTGAAAAAATCGCTATGACAATTGCAACCCAGAAATACTGTGAAGATTGCTGAAGCCACTGCAGCATGTAAAAAGAAGGTAACAAACCAAATGAAACCATATCTGAAAGTGAATCGAGTTGCTTGCCAATCTCCGATTGAACCTTCAGCAAACGTGCTGCAAATCCATCCAGAAAATCAAATAATCCAGCAACGATCACAAAGTAAAACGCCTCGGGACCTTCCCCCAGTAGTGTATAGTAGATCCCCACACATCCAATCGCAAGATTCAAGCAGGTCAGAAGATTCGGAATGTTTTTTTTCATCCTTTCACAAATGGATTATTTCTTTTTTCATGACCGATGCTTGTGGCAGGTCCATGTCCCGGAAGCACTTGCACATCTTCAGGTAAGGTATATACTTTATCCTGGATGTTTCTTAGCAGGTCGTCGTGATTCCCCCCGGGTAAATCTGTTCGTCCGATGCTTTCTCGGAAGAGCACGTCCCCGCCAATCATAAACTTTTCATCTTCGATGTAAAACATCAGATGGCCAGGAGAGTGGCCCGGCACCTCGATCATCTGCATCTTCACTTCATCCAGCGTCAGCGTCTCTCCGCCTTTTAGAAAATCATCAACCTCCGCATGTCTGTAGCCTGCCATCCCCCACTGTGGAGCGTATGCAGGAATAGAATCAAACACCTCTTTCTCATTTTCCGGAATTTTCAACGGTACCTTATAGTATGCTTTCAATTCATCATTTCCAAGCACATGATCTATATGGCAATGGGTATTGATGATTGCAACAACGTTCAAATCATTCATATGAATGTACTCTTTCAGCTCTTTCACCTCATAGTCCTCGTAGCATCCGGGATCAAAGATCAGGCAGTTGCCTTTTTCTGAGGAAACCACATACGTATTCTCATAGAACGGATTAAAAACGAATGATTTTATCTTCATCTGATATAGTTTTATGCCTTTGAGAACGCAAAAGTAAAGTGCCAAAAATTAAGGTAGACTATATCATCGTGGGACAAGGACTGGCAGGCTCGTGGCTGGCACATGAAATGCTCGAAAGAGACCTTTCAATCCTGGTGATAGATAAGGATATTGATGAGACTTCCTCCAAAAGGGCGGCAGGCATATATAACCCCATTACCGGTAGAAAAATGGTGAAAACCTGGCGAGCAGATGACCTTTTTCCAAAACTGGAAGATCAGTACCACCAGCTCGAGAAAAAACTTCAATCGGTTTTCTTACACCCAACACCTGTCTATCGTCCCTTTAAGAATATTGAAGATCAAAACGATTGGGATGGGAAAGTTGCTGATGAAGGATATTCGGATTTTGTAAAGATGTTCAAGAAGAAAAGTATTGGATACGATAATGTTCAGGACAAATTAGGAGGCATTATTATCAACTATTCCGGCTATGTGAACCTTCCAAAGATGCTAGGAGCAATGAAGACTTTCTTGCTACATAAGGGAGTTTACTGTCATGAAGTGTTTGATTATAATAAGCTAATCATGGAGGAACACCACGTTCATTATGAAGACCTTTCGGCGAGAAAGATCATTTTTTGCGAGGGTTCGCTTCCAGAAAATTTGTATTGGAATTTGCCTTTCCGGCCAGTAAGGGGAGAGATCATGGATATAAAAATCGATTTAAAATCGGATTACATTATCAATCAAGGAGTATTTATGATTCCAAAAGGCGATCGATTTACGGTGGGGTCAACCTACGATCACAACAATCTAACATACGAACCTCAAGCATCAGGAATCAAATCACTGGAGGAGCGGTTAAGTAAGTTGTACGCTGGTGATTACGAGATAATTGATAAGAGAGCGGGCGTGAGGCCAGCCACTCATGACAGAAAACCGTATATTGGTTTGCATGAAACGCATAAAACATTAGGAATTTTTAATGGTTTTGGCACGAAAGGTGTTTCTTTAACACCGTATTTTGCGAAACATTTCGTTGACGTTTTGCAAGGCGAAAGTGAGATAGAAGAAGAAGTACATGTTCAAAGGGTTTCTTAGATACATTATTCCATATTTTTTTATTGTAGGTGTGGCGTCTGGTCAGCACTACACGACTCCCTTTGGGCAAAACCGAATTCAGTACAAAAACTTCGACTGGTACTACTACAGCACTAATAATTTTGATATTTACTATTACCCCGGGGGTCAGGAGTATGCCCTGGAAGCTATTGATTTTCTGGAAGATGAATTTGTAGATCTGACAGACAAGCTGGGTTATGCACCGTACAGCAAAACAAAAATTTTTATTTATAACTCCATTCATGATTTGCAGCAAAGCAACGTGGGAATTGATGGGGCGGTCTACACCATCGGAGGAAGAACGGAATTTGTGAAACTCCAACTGGAGGTTGCCTATCCCGGCAAGGCCAACCAATTTAAAGAAGACTTAATTTATCAACTGGCCAGTACCCTGATCAACGATATGATGTACGGTGGAAGTCTGGCTGAGATTTTCCAAAACAGTTACCTACTTACACTGCCTGATTGGTTTATCGACGGAGCAGCCAGGTACATCGCCTATGGCTGGTCTAGGGAAATGGACGACTTCCTTCGCGATTATATGGGGAGAAAAAAGATCAAAAAACTAAAGCGAATCGACGGAGAATCTGCGCGGATAATCGGGCAAAGTATCTGGAATTATATAGCCGTGAAATATGGAGAGGGAAACATCTCCAATATCCTCAACCTTACACGAATTATTCGAAAAGAAGAAAACAGTATTGCTAATACGCTGGGAGTTTCATTCAAAACCTTTCTGGACGACTGGCAGAATTACTACCTACTTCAGCGATTGGAAGTAGAAGAAAACTACACGACAGTAGGTGAAGATCGACTACTTGAAGACATTAGAAACTCAAAAGACCTGATCACCACGTCTATTAGCTTCAACAAAGACGCAGACAAGGTTGCTTATGCGATGCTGAAGAATGGAAAATATCAGATTTATGTGACTGACTTACAAACTGGTAACTCTAAAAAAATTGCAACGGGTGGCTATCGCATCAATGGGCAGGATGTTGATAAACATTTACCACTTTTGGATTGGCAGGATAACAGCACACTTGGTGTGGTTTTATTCAAAAGAGGCTTCTTATATCTCAACACATTTAATGTCGATACCGGGGATAAAGGTCAAAAACCATTGAACCGCTTCAGACAAGTAGAAAGTTTTTCCTTTAATGATAATGGAAGGCTGGCAGTGATCTCCGGGGATATTGATGGTCAAAATGACATCTTTTTGATAGCCATGAATCGGAATGCCCTGCGAAGGATCACGCGAGATATTTATGATGATCTGGACCCGGTATTTGTACCTGGGACAGCAGCGATAGTATTTAGCTCTAACCGAGAAAGTGATTCGGTCAATGTCAGTGACGTTCCGCTAGAAACACTGGATAACAACTTCAATCTGTATGTATATGATTTGGACACAACAACAACCAATTTTTTTCGGTTAACAAATTCCTACGCTGAGGATCGAAAACCATACGCAAAAAATGTGAATGAAATCTATTATCTCAGTGACCAGCAAGGCATTTCGAACCTGTATAGGTATAATCTTTATGATTCAATAACTACCCAAATTACCAACTTTGATAAAAGCATCCATAGCTATGACGTCCACTTCAATCCTAATCGACTGACGTATTCTATGCTAGGTGAAGGTGAAAAGCGTGTTTACTATGATACCATTACCGATCTGAATACAAGTAAGTTCACAACTGAAACCCCCAGAAAGCGGCGTGAAAATGCAATCCGGGTGGTCACCAGAGTTTTGCGGAATGCTGAGAGAAAAGAAGAACAGGAAGCAGAGTTCACACCTAAAGATGAATTTGATACAGATGACTTCCAATTTGAAGAAGAAGTCTCTGATGACAGTACCGAGGTTGATGATGATCCAAACTGGATTGATACAGATAATTATGTTTTTGAGGATGAAAGCGAAACTTCATTTCAACCCGAATCCTTCTTTAGCAAGTACCAAAGCTTTGAGCAGGAAAATGAGCGAGTGGGTCCTATCCCCTATAATCCTCGATTCCAGTTCAACAATGTGATCACATCCTTTCTCTGGGATCCTTACAGGAATTTCATGATGTTCATGGAGACGGAGATCAACGATGTTTTGGAAAATTATAAAATTAAAGGGGGTGCACTTTTGAAAACTGACTTCAAACAAGGCGATTTATTCGCAGAATTGCATTACCTCAAATACTGGATGGACTTCAAAGTTCGTCTTGACAGAAAAACCTACATCCTGGAAAATCAAGACAATACCTTCCGTCATAAGTATAAGCTAAACCGATTCAAGTTAACTGCCGCACTACCGGTTACTCATACGTTCCGGATGGAAGCCTCTCCATTTTACACCGAGACCTCTTTTACCAATCTCAATTACCTAAGTGTAACCAATCAGTCCAATGAGCTGGCAGAGAACAGCCGAGAAAGGTATGCAGGTGGAAGCGTCGCACTCGTTTTTGACAACACGGTAGAGCGCTCTTTCAACCTCTACCAGGGTACAAGAGCATTATTAGAATACACCACACATTTCCACACTGGAAATTCCAACATGAATTTCAGCAACTTAAGGTTTGACTTCAGGCATTACCAAAAAATACATCGTGAGATTACCTGGGCTAATCGCATCCTATACGGAAAGCAAATGGGACCCGCGCGAAAAGACTATATGCTTGGAGGAATGGACAACTGGCTCTTTGCTGATGCTGATGTGCAAGGCGAACAGGACCCTCTGGCGATCGTGGAAGGTCAGGATAATAGTGACATTCTTTTCAATGAATTTGTTACGAACCTTAGAGGACTGGACTACAACGAAGCGTATGGTTCGGATGTTCTGGTATTTAATAGTGAATTGCGCATTCCACTGTTCCAATACCTAACCAATGGCCCAATCAAATCAAACTTCCTACGAAACTTCCAGATCATTGGATTTGGAGATATCGGTTCGGTTTGGACTGGCTCCCCTCCATTTAAAGATGGCCGACCTATCACTAGAAAATTCGAAGGAAATCCATTCTCTGCTGAGATCGTAAAATTTCAAAATCCATGGTTAGGTGGGTTTGGGTTCGGCCTTAGGACCGTGCTCTTTGGTTATTACATCAAATTCGATGCTGCACGACCATACCTTGATGGAGAAGTCAAAGACTATCGCTTTTATTTCACTCTAGGCTTGGACTTTTAGTCCAAAGATTACCTTTGCACCATGCAGCACTCCATGACAGGCTATGGACGAGATGAGCGTACCAGCCAAAATCTATTGATCAAAACAGAGATCAAAGCATTGAATAGCAAATTTCTGGATTTTTCTCCTCGCCTTCCTAAAGAGCTTTCAGCTCAGGAGGCAGACATTCGGAATGTCATCACCGACAAGCTGAAAAGAGGAAAGGTGATGCTTACCATGGAGCTGGAAATGGCCGGTGATGGGCTCCAGGATGTGCAGGTAGATGAGGCAAGGTTCAAAGCCTACTATGATAGATTTAACCAGCTGACTCAAACGGTAAACGGACATAGTTCGGATCTTATAAAATTGGCACTTCAAGCGCCAGATGTAGTAAAACAGCAGGAATTGGATCCTGAATCTCTACCCGTAAAAGACATCATGGTCAGTTTAAACGCTGCAGTGGATAAATGCATAGCATTCCGAAAAAAAGAAGGAGAAGCTCTTACGAAAAAACTGTCTGAATATATTTCTAATATCAGAGATGGGCTTAATAGCGTGGAAGAAAATGACGAAAGCCGATCAGAAAACATCCGAACCAGGATTCAAAAAAACCTGGATGAAATCAGGGATCGGGTACAGGTAGATGAAAATCGTTTCGAACAGGAATTGATTTTCTACATGGAACGACTGGATATTTCTGAAGAAAAAGTGCGATTAAAACAACACCTGGATTTCTTTGAAGAGGTGATAAGCAAAGAGGAATGTGCTGGTAAAAAACTTGGGTTTATCGCTCAGGAAATTGGGCGAGAGATCAATACGATCGGTTCAAAGGCGAATCACGCTGAAATCCAACGTACGGTGGTGATGATGAAAGACGAGTTGGAGAAGATCAAAGAGCAGAATTTGAATATCGTTTAAATAATAAACCGATTACTATAAGTAACCGGTTTATAGTCAATGCTGTTTATTTGATTGAGAATGTGACCTGGGTCTGATCCCATGCCAGGCTCACATCGCCATTGTTGTCTATATCGATCGTAAACATCTCCACTACTCCATCAGCACTGGCTGGCTTTACTTTCACGCGAAGCACATCGTCTTCTTCTTTGTACTCATAAGCTCCCCAACCATCCCACTTTTTATTGAAAATAATTGTCCATTCATCCTCTCCAGGGATTGTAAACAAGCCATATTTTCCGGCAGCCAATGGCTTACCTTCTACCTTCACATCGCTAGACACCTCGATCCAGGTAGATTCATTTGCTCCGGTACGCCACACTTTTCCATAATCTTCCAATCCTCCAAAAATTTCTCTGCCACGCTTAGAAGGACGGCTATAGTCAATGGTTATTTTGGTACCACCTACTTCCTGAGATACTTGTGCAGGAGGGCTGGGGCGTTTGCTTTTGTCTTTTTGTGCTGATACAGAAAATGCAAGCAACAAACTCATTGCGAAAAGCGACGCGATCTTTAAGGTTTTCATTATTTCTATGTTTAATGGTTTTATCAATTAGTATCTAATAGGTCTCTCTTTGCACGCAATCCGTCCATTTTTGTTGGGTCATTTTTGCAATTTTTATTTATCAAGCTTGTCATTATGTCGGATCAGATACATCGAAGAATTTCCAGAGTCGGTGGAACACTCAGGTGATAAAAGACGGAATTCATTAACTTTCTTAAAAAACCAACCTGTGTTATGAAAAATCTAGCCCTGATAATAGCCATCAGTTTCGTTTGGGCATGTGGCTCTGAAGTGAAAAAAGAAAACCGTCCACTCGTAAAAGCTGTGGATTACAAAGTGAAGCACATCGATCAAAATCACCGTGTGAGTATCGTGGAGGATGATTTTGTGCAGGCAGATTCTGTTTATAAAGTTCGTGGCTATTTCAACGAAGGAAGACTCATGAAACTTGTCGGCATCATCAAAACACCGCATTTTGAGCGTGATGATTACTTTTATTTTGAGAATGAAAAGCCCATCTTCTCCGGACACATGATGAACTTCGTTGACGATAAGCTGGCAGAGGAATTTAAATACTATTACAAAGACGGAACCATTGTAGAAAGTCTGTTTTGGAAAGATCACTACCAGCCTGGCAAGCGCTTCCCTCATGAAACCTTCAAAGAATTTGAACCCGACATGGATAGCCTGATGAAAGAAGAAAGAGACCGAATGGCCTTCTTCCTATCAAAGCTTGAAGAAGAGGGCTTTGAGCTCAAACACATCAACGAACATCTGGAAGCTAACAGCAATAATTGATGACCATAGAAGAAGCACAGCAGGTAGTAGACGATTGGATAAAAACGAAGGGCGTGCGTTATTTCAATGAGCTCACCAATATGGCCATATTAACTGAAGAAGTGGGTGAGCTGGCGCGTCTGATAGCAAGAACCTATGGCGAACAATCCTTCAAAGAATCTGATAAAAACAGAGACTTAGGTGACGAGATGGCGGATGTGCTATGGGTGTTGATTTGTTTGGCAAATCAGACAGGGGTGAACCTTACTGAATCTTTGAAGAAGAATTTGGAGAAAAAGAACAAGAGGGATGGAACACGGCATCAGGAGAATGAGAAGTTGAAGTGATGAACATTCCTGAATTCTGACAGGTTTTAAGTCATTCAAGGTGAATCATCATGTAACAAAGTGCAGCTTTTAATTCAATTAAACCTGTCAGGGTTAAATCAAGATGCTTCGTAATACGCTTTGATTTTTTCCTTGTCTTCTTCAGGAATAGATTGATCAGCTAATAGCTGCCAGGCTTTCTGGCGAGAGTTGATATTGTATTTTAAAAGTACATTGTTTTCCTTCTCGCGCTTGCGAATGCGACGAGACATGATGAAGATAGCAACCTGGATGATTGCTACGATGGCAAGAAGGATGTAGATCGTAGAGATTGGCATCTCAAACTATACGGATTGAATCCACTTAAGATACCAATTCACCTTCAATAAATTTAGGAACCACCTGATACTTACTTTCTTCCATGCAAAACTCCAAGTCCTTCTCAATTCCGAATCCTTTAAGTCGTTCGGCGTGACTGGATTGCAAAGCCAGCCCTAAGAGGTTTTCATGATTGGCAATAAATAGCTGGTGTGCAAGTAGTGCTGAATCCCCAACCGGTTCCATTTCTTCAGCACATTCATCAATCAGTGCTCCAGCAAATAAAGTGTCTTCCAAGTTTGGTGAACCCTTCCATCCCGCACAGTGGATCACTACGCCAATGGGTAATTGTAAAATGTATTCAGCCAGTGCCTCAAGATTCAGGAAAGAACCAATTAAAATGGCATCTGCTCCTTCAGATTTAAGGATCGCTTGTGAACCATTGGTCGTCGAGATGGCCACCTTCTTCCCTTTGACATTATCCTCCAGGTATTCAAAAGGTGAATTTCCCATATCAAATCCCTCTACTTTCTGTCCGCCTCGTTCGCCGGCCATCAGGTAGCCTTCCTTGCCAAGCGCTTTGCATTGCTCTACTTCTTTCACAGGCTTGATGGACTCAACACCATTAGCCAGACCGGTTATGATACAGGAGGTGGCACGAAATATATCTACCACCACCACTATTTTACCGGACAGGTCATGCTGATGAATGAGATCAGGAGTTAAGCAAACTTCGATGGTTTTCATTTTCAATTAATTCACGTCACTCTGAACTTGTTTCAGAGTCTTCAAATATTTTATTTATATAAGATCCTCCGCTATGCCCAGGATCACACTCCGTATTATTTCAAAAACGGTGGTTTCACCACCTTCGCTTTCAAACTTTTATTTCGTACCTGCACATAGATTTCAGTATCAGGCGCACTGTGTTCCTTGGCTACATAACCCATCCCGATTCCGATATTCAGCGAAGGAGACATGGTACCTGAGGTCACCTTTCCAATGATATTTCCATCTGCATCGGCTAGCTCATAATCATGACGAGGGATACCTCGATCGATCATTTCAAAACCTACCAGCTTTCGGGTTACGCCAGCCTCTTTCTGAGCCTTCAGATTTTCAGCATTCACAAAATCCTTCGTGAACTTTGTCACCCAACCCAAGCCCGCTTCCAATGGCGAGGTTTCGTCGGTGATATCATTGCCATACAAACAAAATCCCTTTTCTAACCTCAAGGTATCTCTTGCGCCAAGACCAATTGGCTTGATTCCAAACTCCTCACCTGCTTCAAAAACCTTGCTCCATACCTCTTCTGCATCTGCTTTATTAATGTACAACTCAAACCCACCGGAACCGGTATATCCTGTAGCTGAGATTATCATTTCTTTTCCGGCCAGTTTATCCTGTGCAAACCGGTAGAATTTCACTTCAGAAAGATTGACATCTGTTAGTTTTTGAAGTGTTTCAACAGCTTTAGGTCCTTGCACAGCTAACAGCACAATATCATCAGAGATGTTTTCCATCTCTACATCCCATTTGTCCTGACTTTTAATCCAGTTCCAATCTTTTTCAATGTTGGATGCATTGACTACCAGCATGTATTCTTCCTCATTCATTCGATAAATCAACAGGTCATCAACGATCCCGCCTTTATCATTTGGCAGGCAAGAGTACTGTGCTTGCCCATCCACAATCTTAGACGCATCATTGCTGCTCACCCACTGGATCAAATCCAGTGCATGAGGTCCGCGAAGCATGAACTCTCCCATATGGGACACGTCAAATACACCAACAGACTCACGAACGGTTACGTGCTCTTCTTTATCAGAAGAATATCGAACAGGCATGTTGTACCCAGCAAATGGCACCATTTTGCCACCTAGTTTTTCATGCAAGTCATTCAAAGGGATTTTTTTCGTTTCCATGCTTCTTAGCTATTAAGTTTTAATCCGACCGGACAGTGATCCGATCCCATGTATTCATTATAAATATGTGCTTCTGCCACCTGATCCTTCATCTTCTCGCTAATAAGAAAATAATCGATTCGCCAGCCCACATTTCGTTCACGTGCCCGGTACTTGTAGTTCCACCAGGAGTATTTCACTTCATCTGGATGCTTTAAACGGAAGGTGTCAATGTAGCCTTCATTCAAGAGCGCCTCCAGTCCATCAATTTCTGTTTGCGTATATCCGGAAGCTTTATCATAATTTTCTTTAGCTCTGGCGATATCTATTTCAGTGTGAGCGACA
This sequence comes from Ekhidna sp., assembly GCF_965247405.1. GTDB lineage: Bacteria > Bacteroidota > Bacteroidia > Cytophagales > Cyclobacteriaceae > Ekhidna. The sequence continues at coordinate 2,499,558 of NZ_OZ252014.1, read as the reverse complement.
TTCAAATCACCGCAAATGATTACAGGTTTTTTCTCCTCCAGACTAATGATGTACTCTCGGAAAGCTTCATCCCATGATGATCGATAATCCAGTCTTTTCATTCCTTCTCCTGAATTAGGGGTGTATACCGTCACCACGAAGAAGTTTTCAAATTCTGCTGCGATCACACGGCCTTCCTGATCGTGTTCCTCAATACCCATGTCATAAAAAACTTCCAGAGGTTTTTCTTTGGATAGAATAGCAGTTCCTGAGTAGCCTTTTCGTGCTTTTGAAGAGTTCACAGCAACCTCATACTGTGGTAATAACTGGAGTGCTGTTTTCACATCCTCCGGCTGCCCTTTGGTTTCCTGCAAACACAATACATCCGGATCCATCTCCTTTACGTCTTTGATGAAATCTTTTTTGATCATGGCGCGAATGCCATTGACGTTCCAGGAAACGAGGTGCTTTTGAGACATATAAATTTTAGGATTGTAGCAAGATTGATTTACGATTCTATCGGAGCGCAAAGAAAGGCACTGCGTGCCATTATTAAAACTTAAATATTAACAACAAATAAAATGTTGGGATTATGATACAGCACTGGGAGTTTGTCAACTCTTATCCCACCTTACTTCCATTCATCACCTCTCGCTGAGGTCGAAGCAGCACGACATCATTTTGCTCGTTGTAGATACCCATCACCAGGCATTCACTAATGAATGGACCGATTCGTTTAGGAGGAAAGTTTACCACTGCGATGACCTGTTCACCCTTAAGTCTCTTTTTATTGTAAAGGGTAGTGATTTGTGCCGAACTTTTCCTGATACCAATATCAGGACCGAAATCTATTGTCAAAATGTATGCGGGCTTTCTTGCCTCGGGGAATTCCTTCGCTTTTACAATGGTACCCACACGCATGTCAATCTTTGCAAAATCGTCCCAGTGAATCATAATAATTTGTACAGTTTTTTGAGGTTTTTACTTAATCGTTTGATGTGATGTTCATTGGAGATGTCCGTTCTTCTTTCTTCCAACGTTTCAATAAGTGGTTTCAAATGTTTTTTGTTCAATACTGCAATGAGTCGCTCGGCATACTGTCCCACTTGATTGGATGGTGCTTTAGCTAATTGCTCCAGAATAAGGAGAAACATATCATCCTGAAATTGCAGGTCTTCATACAGGGTAATCATGATTCGATATCCATGATCCCGTGTGACCACCGTTCCAGCGTCCATTGCATCAATGACTTGTGGGAGTGCATCAAATAATTTTGCCCTCTGTAGGTGAGCAATGTGAGCTAGCCCAATCATGCTTCCAAAAACCACCCGATTGATTGAGCTATCCAGCTGGCTAATCAGAAAATCAGCCTGCTCCACGAGTAATTCAGGAGCGCATTCACCAACATACGCCAATGCTAGTATAGCATCTGATTGAGCTCTTTGCTCAGGGTTTGTTTCTATGAATGCAACCAAGTCATTTACTTCCTTTTCACCTCCGGCATCAACAATATGCTTTGCTACCTGTTTGTTAGGTTCTTGATCTTTTCGATCCAAGGCATAAGCAAGTTGATCCTGAATGGGCATTTTAAAATTTTAGGCAAAAAAAATCCCGACGCGATGGTCAGGATTTAAATTTATGCTTTTCCCAGAATATTAGCTAGCGCAGAACTCTTTCAATCTTCTGTTTTTACCCGGCTCTCTCAATTTTTGAAGTGCCTTCTCTCGGATTTGTCTTACTCGCTCACGAGTCAAGCCCATGGCATCACCAATTTCTTCCAAAGTGAAAGGGTTATCACATCCAATACCGAAGCTCATCATCACTACTTCGCGCTCACGAGCAGTCAATGTAGAGAGTGCTCTCATGGTCTCAACCTTTAATGAATCGTTGAAAACGAGGTTGCCATCGGTTGGCCCTGTGGTCACATTCTCAAGAACGTCGAGTAGTGAACCACTTTCGTCCTCACCAAAAGGCGCGTCCATTGACATCTGCTTCACCTCAGCACCAAGCGTATTTCTTACTTCGCTAGGTTTCATGTCCAGAATGTCAGCCAACTCTTCTTCTGTTGGCTCACGCTCAAACTGCTGCTCCAGCTCTGCATATGCTCTTCTAATCTGGTTGATTGCACCAGACTTGTTCATCGGTAGACGAACAATTCGGGACTGCTCAGCCAATGCCTGCATGATCGACTGACGAATCCACCATACGGCATACGAGATGAACTTAAATCCTTTTGTCTCGTCAAATTTCTTTGCTGCTTTGATCAATCCAAGGTTTCCTTCATTGATCAAGTCATTCAGTGGTAAACTTCTGTTCTGGTACTGCTTTGCCACAGATACCACGAATCGAAGGTTTGCTTTTACGAGTTTTTCCAATGCCAGATCATCGCCTTCTTTGATACGCTTGGCAAGCGTTACCTCCTCATCCGGAGTAATCATTGGAACGTTACTTACCTCAGTAAAATATTTCTCCAGGGTGTGGCTCTCTCTCCTGTTGGTAATTGACTGGGTAATCTTTAACTGTCGCATATTATCTCTTTAAAAACTAATTTGTTATGGGTATAAAAAAGCAATCTGCAAAGATAGGCTTTCAACGGCTTATTTTGCAATGATCAACTTCTTAATATACGATAAATCAACCAGAAATTGTGTCCTTAAGTTTCAGAATGCAGGTCTATTGGTAAGAATTTCCGCATTTTTCGACCAAATACGGTTATCAGACCGTCACCTCACGATAGAACCGAACTTTTCTAATAATGTATACACCTAGAAAAATAACTCCTACACTTAGCAATCTTTGACCGATTGTAAATTGATTTTGAATGTGCTCCTCAGTGATAGAGGTAAGCACAAACAAGAGCTCCATCACTAATCTGCTAACACCCCAAAAAATCAATAACCACCCCCAAAAACGAAAGATTCTCCTGGAAAACCTGGCTCGATGATTAAGCCCATAAACCATCAAAACAAGTATGATCATTCCTAACATGAAGGGGATACTGCTACCAATCATTAAATAGCTTATCCCTTTGTAGAGAAAACCGATAACACTTAAGACAAGTGCTAATGAAAGAAAAGGAAGCACTGATATATTTTCCTTTATTTGTCTCATTTCAATATTTCTTTCATGACTTCTAAAACATACAATGTAGATCCTGCCAGATAATCAAAATTCACTGTTTCAAAAGTATCCTGAGGTGTGTCCTTAAATGGAGAAGTGTCTCGTTTTCCGTACGCTTCATTTACTCCTATCGCAGGATATCCAACCTGTCTGAAAGAATGATGATCTGTGGAATTTATGCTGGTGACATATATGGGGATTCCCATATCTTCAGCTTTATTCTTATACACTTCTTCTAGGTAGGGCGTTGGAAGTTCCAATTCCATCTCTTTGTTTCCATCTCCATCCCAACCCACCATATCAAAGGTGTGTACTGAGTGAACATTCCATTTTTGATTTTTGAGAAATTTCGCAAATGCCTTGCTGCCGATAAGCTCCTCTTCCTCCTGATCGAAAAATACTAGGAGGACATTCTTCGAGCGATATTCCATTGATCTCAAATGCTTCACAACACTGAAAACCAAAGCTGAGCCAGTCGCATTGTCTATAGCTCCCGGACATTCTACTTCGGAATCATAATGCGCACCAAGCACCACATATTCATCACTTTCGGTTGTAGATGGAAGAACCGTGTAAACATTGGCTCCTTTGAACGGATAAAAAAGGATATCGATGAGTGGGTTGAGATTAGGCATTCGGTATGAATGAACCTTGGGCTCCAAACCAATATCAGCTATTTGATTAACCAGAAGTTCTTTTGCCATTTCCCTTTCTTCGGCAGAACCTCTAGCGAGAATGTATTCACCGCCAGGTGTTTGATATTTACCTGAAAGCATGCCAATGAAAAGCTGCTGCTCTTTGACAAGAGACGCATTTTGTCCATGAATCTGTGAGAATGTGCAGATCGAAATCAGTAGTAAAAGCTTTAGTTTCATTACTCGTATCGGATAGATTGCACCGGATTTGCTTTAGCAATTTTGAATATCCTACCCAAAACCGTAGTAAATGAAATGAGTAATACCAGTACAAATGCGATAATGAATAGGTCGGCACTTAAATTGATGCGGTATGCAAAATCTGCTAGCCAATCCCCAAATAACCACCATGAAACAGGCGCAGCAATGCCCAGTGAAATAAGCAATAGAATTAGGTAATCCTTAAGAACCAACCTGATGATATTTGGAACGGACGCTCCCATTACTTTTCGGATGCCTATCTCTTTGGTTTTGCGCTCTACTGTAAAATTGATGAGGCCGAATAAACCAAAAGCCGAAATAATGATGGATACAATGGAAGCGATGAGAATGATTGAAGCACGACTCTCCTCAGCCTGATAATATCGTTTCCATTGTTCGACCAAAAAGTTTATTTCTGCCGGAGTTTCCGGGTCGAACGTAGCATTGACTTCCTCAATATGGGCAATGGTTTCTTGTACGTTTGATTTGTATCGAATAGTAAAGTAGTCGATGGATCGAATATGATTATTCCAGCTGGTGAGTACAACCGGACCTATCGGTAAATACAAGGACTCGAAATGAAAGTCTTCGATAAGTCCAATGATTTCCATTTGCACGGAATCATCATCATTCATTACCCAAATACTCTTACCAATTGGTTCATCCAAATTCAGCATAGCCGCCGTTTCTGAATTGATAATAATGTCGAGGCTGTCAGACTGGTCACTCCCGGAGAAATTTCTCCCTTCGCTCAATTCCATCTGATATGTATCGATCCAACGGTGATCGATTCCGTAATGGCTTGCCTCTATAGCATTATCCGTGAGGTTAGTCGCCAGCTTAGCTGTAGGTAAGTTTTTCCATTCACCGGGGACGCGCGAAGAAGTGGAAGCATTAATAACGTCCGCATGCTGCTGAATTCCATTGATTATTTCTCTGAAATTTCTTCTTGCACTTCCGGAGTTAATATCCAAAACGATCAGGTTTTTGTTTTCGAAACCCAGATCTTTTGTTTGCACATAGTTTAGCTGACGATAGATAACGATAGAGCCGATGATCAAAAAGATTGACAAGGCATACTGAACACCCACCAACCCTTTGCGTAGCAAGTCTCCTTTGCCGGAAAAGGCATTCTTTAGAACCAGTAGTGACCTCTTTAACTTTGAATAGTAAAGCGCCGGTAGCATGGCTGAAACCAGCCATATTATCAGGATTGAACCAATGTGGTACGGGACAAAATCCAAGGTGAATAACAATCCTACAGAGAAATCTTTGTTCGCAATTTCCTTGAAAAAAGGAAAGAGCACCACCACCAAAAGCAGCGAAATTGCATAGGCGATCATCACTGTAAGAAGCGTTTCAAAGAAAAGCTGGACAAGTAAGTGCTTATTATTAGCACCGTTGATTTTTCGCATACTTGCTTCCAGTGTTCGCTTAAGTGCCTGCACCGATGATAGATTGATGTAATTGAGCGCGGCTATAAAAATGACCAGTAGCCCCATGATCATAATCATACTCACAAACTCCTGGTCACTATTTGGGATTGCCTGTTGGGGGCTCATCCCTCCACGCTCAATATCGTTGGATTCAAGGTGAATGCCCTGAATGTTTTGTAATTGAAGCCCTTTAATTTCATGATCATCTGTCAAATATTTTGCTAAAAAGTTTTCTTGAAAATCTGTGATCTCCTCAGGTGTAGCGCCCTCTTTCAGAAGTACCCAGGTCATCGCTAATCGTCCATCCCAGGAATTAACAAATCTCTGCCAACCCTCACTCCATTGATCATAATTAGCGATGTAAATATTGCTAAACTGATAGGTTGAGTTTTTAGGCATCTCTTTTATTACGGCAAGTACTTCGGTTGGGCCAAAATTGGTATCATCAATGACCTCTCCGACTACATCAGTTTTGTCGAAAAGTCTCATAGCCAAATCCTCGGTAATCACCATAGCAGCTGTGCCATTGAAGGTCTTTAATGGGTTCCCATCAACAATATCAAAATCCAGGATTTTAAACAGACTGCTGGTTGCTATTGCCCAGTCGCGTTCGGCAATACGTTTATCTCCCTTCACCAGCACCTGCGAACCCATGTATGTTAAGTGTGCTGTCTCTTCAACCGAAGGAAATTCATTTTTTAATGCTTCGGCTAAAGGACCAGGAGTCGATAGATAATTATGCATTCCATCATCTTCCTGCACCTCGGTTACCACCCTGTAAATCCGATCCTTTTTTTCATGATACCGATCAAAATTTTGTTCGTCATAGACATACATCAGGATGAAAAAAAGGATAGAAAATCCCATTCCCAATCCAAGTATATTAACTAGATAATGCACGGTTTCCTTACGAAATCGACGTAAATAGATTTTTGTATAATTCTTGAATAAGTTCATAGTCCAATTATTTGAGAGTTGAGTTCTTTTAAGGTTCGTAATGCGAAAAGATCGAATCACATTCCAGACAAAAAATAGGTTGGCAGATCTCCTTGAAGTCTCTGATCGATGATAGAAAAACTCAAAAAGATCTCCTTCTATCTCATCGAGATAATCCTCCCTGCAATACCATCGCAAAAAGCGAATCGCCCACTTTGGTGGTTGTAATTCTGCCATATTAAATATTCGCGAAATTCAGTTGAGGAATCTTCTGATAGATGCTTGTTCGTAAATCGTGAGAAGCATCCAGCACCTTTTTGCCAAGGGCTGTCACGATGTAAAATTTCTTTCTTCTACCTCCTCTTTCTTCGGTGATCCCACCGAATCGAGAATCTACAAAGCCTTTTTTTTCAAGTCGTTTTAGCGCCACATGTATGGCGCTGATGTTGATTTTCTTTTTGGTTTCTTCGGTCAGAAACACATGAATGGAAACCCCGTATGCCTGATCGTGCTGAGCTGCAACCGTTAGCAATACGAGTTCTTCAAATTCCCCTAGTTGATATTCCATGGATTAAAATATTTACTTAACAAACGTGAATGTAATTCATAAGTTTCACATTTGTTAAGTAAATGAAATTAATCCTTTCTCACTTATCCTCCCCCAGCCCCCTCTTAAGGGGACAAAGAGTAAAACATATTTTCTACATATACGTATTTAATCACCTATGAAAGGAACACATCTCGGAGAATTTGAAGAATTGGTGCTATTAGCCGTTTGTACAACACATCCTGACACGTACGGCAACACGGTAAAAGATGAAATCAACCAAACGGCAAAGCGGAATATCAACCTGAGCACTGCACACGGTGCGCTGGCCAGACTGGAAGGTAAAGGATTTGTCAAAAGCTACATGGGCGAAGCGACCTCTGTGCGAGGTGGTAAGCGAAAACGCATTTTTGAAATCACTGCCCAGGGACTAAAAAAGCTGGAAGAAGCGAAGGAATTGCGAGCAAAATTCTGGGATAAGATCCCTGAAAAAGTGCTTCAAACACAATACATCACCACATGAAAGAGCTGCCACGAAGTGTTCGGTTTCTTTGTCGCGTACTTTTCAATGAACGAGTACGAGAGGAAATCATCGGCGATCTGAATGAGGAGATGGAGGTGTTTCAAAAACATCATGGCCGATTTAGAACGACCCTTCATTTGCTATTTACAACCTTCCTATTTACCCGATATCGGTATACCTGGAAAAACATCAACCAACTAAATACTTCAACAATGTTTATCAAGCACACACTCAGACCTGCCTGGAGAAACCTCAAAAAAGATAAAGTCAGCACCCTTCTGAATGGTGTTGGCCTTACCATTGGGTTTACGCTTAGCATAATTATTGCCTTAATGGTCACTCGCGAGCTGAGCTACGATCAATGGCATGAAAAATCCCATCGTATTTTCAAAGTGACCCATGATGAGCGTGTTACAGGTCGAAGTGATCGTCACCTGGCGACCGTAGGCCCACCGGTAGGTCCGGCGCTGATGGAAGCATATGACGAAATTGAAAGCTACATGCGTGTGAGGGACACTCCTACACAACCCGTAAAAGTGGGTGACAAAAACTTCTACGAAGATGGCATCTTCTACGTCGACAGTACCTTGTTTGATGTCTTTGATTACTCACTGGCCGAAGGTGACGAAAAAACCGCTTTAATAAACACCAATTCGGTAGTCTTATCCACTGACATGGCTGAAAAATACTTTGGTTCTTCCTCGGCGGTTGGTCAGCGCATTGAGATTTCGGAAACTCCTTACATAGTAACCGGTGTGCTGAACCCCAGCCCTTCCACCAGTCATTTTACGTTTGATTTCATCATTCCATTCCATGCTTTCAGAGTGCCATTTGGCTATCCTGTGACGTTGAATTCCTGGGGTTGGATTTCGTTTCATACCTATGTCCTACTGAAAGATCCCACCGTGGAAAAGCAGCTGGAAGAGCAGTTGGTTGATATTATTCATACGCATTGGCAGGAAGAGCAATGGAATCTTTTCCGTTTTGATTTACAGCCTCTTGAAGATATCTACCTGGGAGATATCAAAAACGACATTGTTGCTTCCGGCAGCTGGAATAATATTTATGCACTGAGCATTACCGGAGCATTGCTTTTGTTCCTGATCATCTTCAATTACACCAACTTGTCGGTAGCGCAATCGCTGAATCGTACCAAGGAAGTTGGCGTGCGGAAAGCTTTGGGTGCCAGCAAACGAATGGTAGTTTTTCAATTTGCCATTGAGTCGGTTATTCTTTCATTGATGTCCTTCATCATTTCTATTGCGCTCTTAATCCCGACAATAAATTTTCTTGAGTCCTATTTGGGGATCAATATTTATGCAATGGAGGTATGGCAGTCGAATCAATGGCTCGCCGTTGCAGCAGCTACTTTAGCTGTGATCGTTGGGATGATGGGAGGCGCATATCCTGCCTTTATCATGTCTAAAACGAAGGCAATCGCCGCACTTGCACGAACGATCTCAGGAGGTCAATTGGGTATCAATGTGCGAAAGGTCCTGGTGACCATGCAGTTTATCATAACCATTGGTCTGCTGGCAGGAAGTATCATTATCTATCAGCAAATCTCTTACATTCAGCAAAAGGATCTGGGATACGACAAATCTGCCTTAGCAGTACTTCGGGTACCCGGTCAGTCTCTTTTACAGAAAGCTGACGTGCTAAAAAACCAGTTGAACTCCATCCAGCGAGTTTCCGGAGTGGCCATCGGTGGGGGCAGAATGGATGGTGACAATGGAAATGTGCCGGTGAAAACACCAGACATGGAGGAATCAAAACCCATATTCATCGATGGGGTGGACTATGGCTATTTTAAGATGTTGGGCATTCCCTTGATTGCAGGCAGGGAATTTGACAAATCGTATACGACAGACAGTGCCGGAGCGGTGATCATAAACGAGAAAGCGGTAGGGTATATGGGCTATTCGTCTCCGGAAGAAGCGATTGGACGCCCGATTCAGGTAGGTCAGATTCGCACAGGAAATATTGTTGGTGTAGTAGCTGATTATCATTTTTCTTCCTTACACAACGATATAGGTCCCCTGGCCATCATGTATCCAAGAACCCTACAGGAAGACGTTTACATAAGAATAGAACCAGGGAACATGCTGGAACTGGTTAAGAATATTGAAGCGAAGTGGAGCAGCATTTTTCCAGACCTTCCATTTGATTTGATCTTCTTAGAAAACCACCTCAACTCCCTGTACCAGGAAGATGTGGCGTTCGCAAAGATGTTTCAGGCCCTAACCATTGTTACGTTAATCATTGCCTGCCTGGGGCTTTATGGATTGATATCTCTAATTGCCACACAGAAAACAAAGGAGATCAGCGTGAGAAAAGTGTTGGGTGCCAGCCTGAAAGACCTCATGGGGAATTTATTCAGGCCTTTTGCCTTAAGAATTTTGATCGCCATGCTGATCGTTTCTCCGATAGCCTATTTTCTACTTTCCGGATGGCTGGATAATTACGCCTTTAAAATCGACATTAGCTGGTGGTTGTTTTTAGCTGCCGGACTGGTAGTTTTAGTCACTGCTTTAGTAGCGACCGTTTTGCATTCACTGAAAGTGTATCGGATCAATCCGGCGAGGACGTTGAAGGATGAGTAACATATTCCCCTCCTTGGAGGGGCTAGGGGTGGGTTAAATGTATTTACAAGAAATTGATCTCTTTACAACTACATAGTTATTCATACTGAATGCTGTTTTCAGTACGCTCAAGCCGCTGGGCTTTTCATTTTTGGCGCTCCAAAAACGAAACAAAAAAAGCAGCTAAAATCAATCCAGCCTTAGCACATCCTACACGTGATTTTAGCTTCTACAGCATGCTTAACTCATCTAAATCATTTCACTCCATCCTCTCCAAAACATCCGTTCCCAAATACTTCATCTCTGGTAGAGTAAACCAGCTGCGCTTTTGAGGAATTTTAATGCCTTGCACCTCGATTTCATCTTCGAGGGTAATCATTTCACCTTCCGTCTCGGCCACATCCTGATAAAATTTGTATTGTAGCATCCGACCGGAATCTTCATCAAAATAGAAATACCACGTATCTTTCTCATAGGCCACACGGAGCACCTTGCATAAGTTGTCTCCTACCTTTTCATCTTCAGCAAGCGTTATTTCCGTAGTGGATTTATCGTAGAGCTTCATCGGTAAGCCCCAGATATAGAGATAGTAGTTACGCAGCACCAAAGCACGCGCTTTCTCCTGATCTCCTTTTAATACTTCGGCTACTTCTCCATTCACTTCATAAATTTCTTCATCATTCCGGTTGATCTTCATGTAGCTTTCTGCATTTCTGAAGGTGATGATGGTGGACCGATCCGGCCCGGTTGGGCGGGTTTCTTTAAAGTAGAAAGTAGCGTCTAAAGTTGGCCAGTTATCCTCCGGATCATGGTAGGAGACCGCCTTAGCCAGAATTTGCCCTGCTGTGGTTTGTGCACCAAGTAGAAGGGGTAATACCAATAGAAGGGAGAGCAATATTCGCATAGTTTCAGTAGATTGAAATGAATATTGAAAGTTATCTAAAATGGACAAACCAGCGAAAACCGTCTGGCTCTTCGGCATCTATCTTCTCATAGAAGGTCTATTCCTCATGTTGGCCCCATCATCCATTTTATCAGCAATTGGTATTCCTGATGCTGAAAGCGTTTGGCGCATTGTTATTGGATTTGTAGTGGCTGTACTAGGCTACTACTATATCCGAAATGCGAAAGAGAATCTTGTTCCCTTTTTCGGCTTTACCGTTCAGATTCGCATCATTCAGTTTGTATTCTTCATCTGGCTATATGTCTTTGAGCGAGGTACGCTCGCCTTGATTGGCTTTTCATTTATTGAGTTTGTGGCTGGCATGTGGACGTGGAGGGTGTTGAAGACTAGCTAATTCCTCCCTTGAGGGAGGTTAGGTGGGTGTTTGGTGGACGATCAATGTAACACCCCTGTGGTCCCCTCAAGGGGACAATCACAAACAGATGATGATAAAATTTATTTTTTAAACAAATATTAAGTTTATTCGTATCGATATTTTAAACAAAAATTAATTTAATCGATTTTAGGTGCAACTTTCTGAAGTAGGCACCATCTTAAAACCAAAGAATTATGAATTTGCAACTTGGTACACTCGAAGAAATGATCCTCATTATCCTGCTAATGAAAGAGGAAACCTATGGGGTGGAAATTGCTAAGGAGTATAAAAGCCAGTTTTCACAAACCATCTCACTTCCGGCAATTCACGTGGTACTTAAGCGTCTGGAGAAAAAAGGGTTTGTGAATTCCAGAAAAGGAGAACCTACACCCGAGCGGGGCGGAAAAGGGAAGCGCATGTACCAGGCCACCAATAAGGGATATGAAACTGCTCAAAGCCTGCAACAAGCACGAAACGAGATTTGGAAAACCATTCCGAAACTGAATTTCAGCCTGGTATGAACAAGAGTCATCCTCCAAAATGGGCTTTGAGCCTTCTTGAATTTTTTCTGCGACCTGATTATGCAGATGAAATTCAGGGAGACATAACCGAAGCGTATTACTGGCGGATGAAGGAAGAAAGTCCCTTCAAAGCAAAAACAAAATTTATCCTGGAGGTGGTCCGATCACTCAAACCAACCAATCTCAAATCATTTTACCATTTATCGCTCAACACTATGATCTTTCGCAACTACATCAAAATCGCATTCCGATCGCTGCTAAAAAGAAAATCCACTTCTTTCATTAATATTTTCGGACTGTCCATCGGGGTGGCAGCCTTCATTTTCATCTACCTCTACACCCAACAGATCCTCACTTTTGATGACTTTCATCAGAATAAGGAACGGATTTTTTTGACCTATAAAGAGCGCATCACTCCTGATGGTACACAGGAAACATATGATACGTGGGTACCGATGAAAGCCAAGCTGGAAGAGACGTATGAACAAGTGGAGTCTGCTGTTCGAATCTATGAGACAGAAGCCAAAGTTATTAAGAACAATAGGTACATCGAAGAGGAAATTATCTACACGGATGAATCAATGTTAGAGGTGTTTACTTTTCCGCTCCTGCACGGAAATCCGAAAAGTATTTTCCCAAATAAGAACTCGATAGTGCTGAGTGTAGAAATGGCTAACAAATATTTTGGAAGGGATAATGCACTTGATGAAGAACTGGAGGTTTTTCTCCCAGATGAAGACACAACCTTCCGCTTCAGGGTTTCAGCGATCATGGCTAACCTTCCCGAAAACATCTCTTATCAGCCCGATTTGCTAATTGAAATGGAAGCTCTCCCCTTCTATGCGGACTTTGCAACAAACTGGAATAGTTCCTTTTTAGAAACATACGTTTTACTGAAAAATGCGACTGACGAAGCTTATCTGGAAGAGGAATTCCCTGAGCTGGTAGAATCCGTTTTTGGCGCAGAAACACGCGAAAACACCAACTTCAAACTGCTTCCATTGAACGAGTACTACGATGAGTTTATCGGGAGTAAAGCCAATGCCCGAACATTGCTTTGGATCGGCATTGGTATTCTTTTCATTGCCATTGTCAACTTCATGAACTTATCAACCGCTCAAGCCTCGAAGCGGGCGAAAGAAATTGGTTTGAGAAAAGTACTCGGAGCTTTCAAAGGACAGCTGCGCACACAGTTCGTCACCGAAGCATTTGTCATGTCGCTTTTTGCTACGCTTATTGGGGTTGGACTGGTGCTCATACTACTCCCTAGCTTCAATAACTTTTTCGAAGTTTCTATTTCACTGGAAATATTTTCTGTTTCCGAAACCATAACAATGATATTGGTCCTTGCAATTGTACTGGGTTTACTCAGCGGAAGCTATCCGGCATTCTATCTCTCTTCCATTGGAGCGATTGAGGTACTCCGCCAGCGGCTGGGTTTCGGAGGTACGAAATTCAGAAACGCCCTTGTTATCGTTCAGTTTTCCATTGCCTTGTTCCTCATTGCCGGTACCATCATCGTTCGCAATCAAATCAACTACATGACGCAAAAGGAGTTGGGGTTTGACTCTGAAGGCATCATGACTATTGCAGCATCGCCGAATGATTTCACAGATGGAGAAGCTGGGATGAATAAGATCAATACATTCAAAACTCAGCTTCAGAGCAAGTCTTATGTGAAAAAGATTACAAGTAGTCGATCAGTCCCTACATTTTGGACCCGAAGTTTTACGTTCGTGCGGCCTGATGAATGGACCGGTGATCCATTGCGTATGCGATATACCTTCCTCGATGCAAACTTCTTTGATACCTATGATATCGCCATTAAGCATGGAAGTAATTTCCTTCCTGATACGGAAGGAGACCAGCGCAACTCGGTTATTCTCAATGAAGCGGCTATGAAGGCTTTCCAATTTGATCCTAAAGATCAGAATGTTATCAAAGTCGGGGATAACAGACTGAATGTAGTTGGTGTTGTAGAAGATTTTCATTTTGAAACTCTCGAAAATGAGGTGGCACCCACACTAATGCTTCACAGAACATCCGAAAATGGTGCTCACAGAAATATCAGCCTCAAAATGGATATGTCCAACCTGATTGAGCGAATTGAGGAGATGGAAGAGATCTGGAATCAGCTCGGTTCCACCAGCGAATTCACTTACTCATTTATGGATGATCGAATCCAGACTATCTATGAAGAAGAGAAGCGCTACCTTGGAATGGTTACCCTATTTTCGGTTATCTCCATCGTAGTGGCGTGTCTTGGGTTATATGGGTTGACACTATTTATCATTGAGAAAAGGCGTAAAGAAATCAGTATCAGAAAAGTCCTGGGTGCTGAGGTAAGCACGGTACTTAAGCTGATCTTTAGTGACTTTACCAAATGGGTAGCGATAGCATTTATCATTAGTGTACCAATCGCGATTTATTTTGCTAATGATTGGCTGGACTCCTACTACTATCGAATTGATATTTCGTGGATCACATTTATTCTGGCCCTGGTGATCGTGCTAGCGCTTGTGCTCATTACGGTGGGATACCAATCAATAAAAGCAGCCTCTTCCAATCCGGTTAAGTACCTGAAGGACGAGTAGTCAACTGTTTGATTTTCACAAGAGAGATTCTCGCTATGAAAATACTTAAAATGGCGATGGCCGTACCCACAATAAAAGGTGCACCGGGGAAATAGATGTCATTTTCGGGGTTGGTGTAATACCTGAAAATTCCTGTCATCAGTAATGGCCCCACTATTGAAGTAAGGGTCATAATGCTTGTGATACCTCCCTGTAGCTCGCCTTGTGCATTCTTCGGAACCTCACTTGTCATGATGGATTGCAGAGATGGTCCGGCTAAACCTCCAAAAGCATATGGAATAATTACCAGATAAACCATCCATCCATACGGCACCAATCCCATCATCAAAAGTCCGAAAGCATTGAAAATAAATCCGGTGTATACAGCATTAACCTCTCCAATCTTTTTGACGATAGGCCCGACCAATCCCCCCTGAACAATAGAGACCATGATTCCTACAAATCCTAACGACAACCCAATATCCAATGGTGTCCATCCGAATTTTTCATCTGTAAAATAGGCCCAGTTGGTATGCGTGGCATGAGCTGCCACGTAGATGAAGAACAGGCTAATGACTAACCCAACAATCTTTTTGTAGCTAAAAATCTGTTTCAAGGTGCCAAATGGATTGGCTCGCTTCCAGGTAAAGGGTCTTCGATCTTCTTGATGCAGCGATTCCGGAATGGCAATTATCCCGTAGAACATATTTAAAAACGCCAAACCTGCCGCTATCATAAAAGGTATGCGCGTTCCAATCTCCCCAAGAAATCCTCCCAAAGTAGGACCAATCACAAACCCCAAACCGAATGCAGCTCCAATCATCCCGAAGTTCTTAGCTTTATTCTCCGGTGTACTAATATCTGCGATATAGGCATTGGCTACCGTGATGCTACTTCCACATACACCAGAGATCATACGCGCGATGTACAGCCAGATTAGGTTTGGAGCAAAAACAATGATGAGATAATCAAGTCCCAATCCAAAGAGTGCCATAAGTAAAAGTGGCCTCCTCCCAAACTGATCACTAAGTCCTCCTAGCACAGGTGCAAAAAAGAATTGCATGATAGCATAAGTGGCGATCAGCGTTCCTCCAATAAAAGAGCTCTCACTTGTGTTAAGACCTGAGACTTCCATGAGAAGCTGAGGTAAAACCGGAATAATCAAACCAATCCCGATGATATCAATCAGGACGGTAGCAAAAATGAAAATGAGGGCAGCTTGTTTTTTTCTCACTTGATATGCTGTTTATCGCCGGCCAAATATCGACAAATATTCAGTGCTTCAGTGTTAAACAAATTTGATCTTCTTAGACAATCGATTAAATCTCCAGATGTGTAAAATACCAGAGATTGTTAGTCCGAGGGATAACCCATACCACATTCCCTGAACTCCATATCCACCATGAAAAGCAAACCAATATCCAATCGGAATCGCGATTAACCAATACGCAATAAACGTGACGATTGTAGGTATTCTAACATCTGTTAGTCCACGTAATACACCAAGTCCAACCGCCTGAATACCATCTGAGATTTGGAAAGCAGCAGCAATAACCAACAAAGAGGCGGCTGTTGTCCTTACAGCCGAATCTTCTATGTACAGGGCTGGCAATACATTTCGCAATAGAATAAAAGTGAGTCCGCAAATGGCCATGAATAATGTCACCATTCCAAAAGAAGAAAACCCAGCTATCCGCAGGTTCCTTCTGTCTTTCAATCCCATTTGATTTCCGATTCGAATGGTGGATGCAGCGGCCAATCCTGTGGCAGCCATGTAGCTTATTGCCGCGAGATTCAAAGCAATATTGTGAGCAGCTAAAGCTTCAGCACTTATCCACCCAACCATGATTGCGGCAGTTGCAAAAGCACCTACTTCGAAGACATACTGCATGCCTGAGGGTAAACCTATTCTAAGTAATTCTTTTATTCCCTTCCAATTATACTTCCATTCAAAACCGGCAATCTTTCCTTTTACCCACCAGATCATCACAGAAAACATGATGATACGTGCCATGAGGGTAGCATATCCGGCTCCATTCAGACCCAATGCCGGTGCTCCAAGTTTTCCATATATGAGCATGTAGTTAAAAAAGACATTGAGCAGATTGGCAAAAACAGATACAATCATAGGGCTGAACGTGTCTGAAAGACCTTCAGCATATTGTCTGAACGTTTGAAAGATCATTAGCGGTATCAATGAACCGCACATAATGATGAGATAGGGGCCGGCAGCCGCTGCAACTGGAGCCTCCTGACCAAAGTACCCCAGAAAATGGCTACATACGTATCCCAATCCAAACAGAATGAGTCCTAAGCCTAAATTCATAAAGAATCCGTTTTGCAAAAATCCTAGCAGCTTGGATCTATCATGAATATCGGTAGCTGCTACCTTCGGCGTAATGGCATAGCTCACCCCTATGCCAAAAAGCATGAGTATGTGGTAAATGGTACCTGCAAAAGTAGCTGCAGCAAGGGGAATAACGCCCAAACGTCCTACCATCACACTATCAGCTACGCCTACCATTATGTGACCCAATTGGCCAATCACCACAGGCAGTGCAAGCACAATGTTTTTTTGTAAATGTTGTTTAAGGGTCATGCCTTATTTTCGTTGAGGGCGCAAGGTAGTATCTTCGATTCTTATCCAACAGCACATCCTTTACACGTTTACTATTTGTCTACCAAAAAATGAAAAATCTACTTCTAATAGTATCAATACTTACACATTCATGTCTGGCTCAACAGGTTGCTATCACTTTAGATGACTTGCCCTTCGGCTACTCTGCTGGTATGTCAGACAGTATGAAGATCGCATCAACAAAAAGAATCCTAACTATTCTTGAAGAATTTGATATCAAATCCATGGGTTTTGTGACATCCGGTAACATGTCGGAAGAAAACCAGGTGATACTTAATATGTGGCTTAAAAAAGGTCATGATTTGGGTAATCACACCCATCGTCACTACAATTTCAATGAAGTGTCGGCTGCTAAATACATAGCAGATATTGACTCATGCCGACTGCTCGCCGGTAAATGGTTAACAACTAATTACTTCAGGTACAGCATGCTCAGGCGAGGCAATACCGAGGAGAAAAGGGACTCTGTTTATTCTCATTTAGAAAAACTGGGGTATACCATCGCACCAGTTTCCATCGATAATAATGAGTGGATTTATAATCGGGATTACAGTCGTGCACTCAGGAACAATGATGAGGAGAAGATGATAAAAATAGGGAACGAGTATATCGAACACATGAAGGAGATTTCCCTCAAATATGAAAAAATGGGTGTTGAATTAACCGGAAGAAGTGTCAGGCACATTCTATTGCTCCATGCAAATCCAATTAATGCCAAATATCTTCATGTGCTGCTGGGGTGGTATAAAAGTGAAGGATGGGATTTTGTTACACTTCAAGAGGCCATGAAAGATTCTATCTATGTCTCCAATAAAGATTTTGTCAGTGATTATGGTTGGTCTCAAATTGATAAGATTCAAAAATCAGGCAAGAAATAAGCATTTCTTTTAACACTTTGAAATTCTGTCGGAGTTTTTGTTGAGTTCATCTAATGATCATTCAAAAACATTATCAATTGATAAAGTATATAATATATTGGTCTTCTCAATTTAAACCACCTTTATATGAAGACCTTCAAGGTTAGGCAACTAGCGCTAATATTTTCACTTCTATTTATTGCTTGTCAGGAAGATTCAATTGTTGAATCTGACGAACTAGACCAAGACATGATTGCAGCGTCTGAGCTGGCAGATGAATACCTAAAATCCGAAAAAGGTAGGTTTGAAGATTCTGATAAGTCAATTACGGTTCTAAAGTACACTGATGGAAAACTGATGTTTGACACAAATACTGATGATTTCAAAGGATATCAGGAAGTTGAAGAAACCTCAGTTACAGCTGTTGTAGAACCTGGCGATTATATTTTCTGGTTTGCTGGTATTGGATTGTCAGAGGTTGATGAAATTGATTTTGATGAACCTTCCCAGGAAATTCTAGGGGATCTACCAGTTGATTTTATTCCCCAAAAAATGTGGATAATCCGTATACCGCCAAATACCACCCAAAATTCACTGAAATACGATATTGTTTATGTACCGGAAGGTTCAAATACAAGTATCAGACTTGATCCTAAAATCAAAGTGGGAGGCCAGGACGATGAGTCTGGCGAGGGTGAATAAGTTGGTTAACTAGCCAATCATGAAAACTTACAAACCACTACTATCACTAACCTTCAGCTTGCTGATTTGTATCCTTGGTTTTTCTCAAAACCAATTGAAAGCAGATAGTATAATGAAGGAAATCGAAAAAGGTATTATGACTCCAAGTCAAGAAATGGAGGCATATTTTCGATTATCAACCCATACCATAGACCCTGATGAAATCCTGAAGCATAGTGAGTTCCTACTTGATCTGGCTAATAAAAATAAAAGCCAAGAATACCGCATAAAATCCTATATGCAAATGGGAATTGCACATCGACTTATGGGTAATCTGGAACGTGCAATTGAATCTCTCTTCAAAGGAGCAGATGAAGCTACGGGTAAAGAACAACATAAGAGAACATTAGGTGAAATATATGCTGAAATCTCAACCTGCTATACGCAAAATGGAGACTCAGAAAATGCTCTTTACTACGGCTCCAAAACAATTGATTTGTTGAGGGAGCTGGGCAAAAAACAACCGCTGGCATTAAGTCTCTTAAACTATGGCTATGATTACTATTTGATAGGTAATTATGACTCAGCAATGGCCTATTACAATGAAGCTGAGCCAATCCTAAAACAGCTGAACTTTGAATTGGGGGTTGCCTATATCATAGGAAATCGGGCGTTAGTTTATTGGAAGCAAGGAGAAAGAGAAAAAGCCAAAGAAGATTTGTTCTCGGCTATTGATATGCTGAATCCGATGGGCGATAAGTATGGAATGGCCGACTATTATAATCAGCTAGGCAATATTTATCTTGAAGAAGGGGTTGAAGATGAAGCGATCAAACATACGTTGACCGGCCTTAACATGGCACAGAGTGTCGGACTGAAAGAACAAGTTCGAGACGCCTCGAATCTTCTATTTAAGCTGTACAATAAACGAGGTAATCTGGAGGAAGCCATCAAGTATCAAACCCAGTATTACGCGTACAAAGACAGCATCCAGAATCTAGAAACCACTCAAAGGTTAGGGGACATGCGGACAGAGTACGAGGTTGGCCTCAAGCAAGCTGAGGTTGATCTTTTGTTGGAGCAAAAAAGAAATAATCAAATCATCATCATTACTGGTGGAATTTTACTTGTCGCATTTATCTGTTTGGCCATCATTGTTTACGTGTCTTTTAAATCAAAAAACAAACTCAGTAAACAACTAGCAAAACAGAAAGATGATCTTGAAGTCTTGAATCATACGAAAGACAAGTTCTTTTCTATTATTTCTCATGACCTAAGAGGGCCTGTAAATACACTCGGAGGTTTAGTGACTGTATCTCAAATGTATTTGAAGGGGGGTAACCCAGAGGGTGTGAAAGGAATGGTAGATCAAATGAGTGATTCTGTGGATCGAATTACGAAATTGCTTGATACCCTGTTAAAGTGGGCACTACAGCAAAGAGGTCACTTTCCCTACGTCCCTGAAAAGTTAGATTTAGATACACTGGTCGAGGATGTTATTGGAATGTTTCAGGATAATGCCAAGTCTAAAAATATTGAGCTAAAATTTGAATCAGACCAAACCCAACAACTTTTGGTAGACAAAAATACCACCTCAACCATCCTAAGAAACTTAGTGAATAATGCAATTAAGTTTACTAAGAAAGGTGGTCATGTGAAAGTTGTTGCGAAACCAGATAGCGATCGAGAATTTTGTGTAATAAAGGTCTCTGACGATGGAGTGGGGATTCCCAAAGAAAAGCTGGAAAGACTGTTCAATCTTGATGACTCTATCTCAACTAAAGGCACCTCAGGAGAAAGAGGACTTGGGCTGGGATTACAACTTGTAAAAGAGTTCGTGCAACTCAATAAGGGTGAAATCGAAGTTGAAAGCAGTCCTGATAAAGGAACCACTTTTACAATCAAATTGCCTTTGTTTAAAGGTTAGTTAATCGATTTTCAACATTCGATCTAATCGGTAAATAGCGGCTAGACTTAAACTATCAGTAATCTCTCCATTGTCACACATGGCAACTGCCTCTTTAAATGGTAGCTTCCAAATTTTCAGGTCCTCTGTCTCTTCAAATTCAGTTTCACCTTCGGTTAACTCTTGAGCCAAAAAAGCAATCCCGGTTTCATCAGTTACTGAGTTAGAGGTGTGTATTCGACAGATCTCTGTCCATTTGTTGGCGGAAAGTCCTGTTTCCTCTTTGAGTTCTCTTTTGGCAGACGCTAAAATTGGAATATCCAACGGTCCTCCGCCCATCGGAATTTCCCACGAATATTCATCCAACGTGTATCGATACTGTCCTACCAACCAGGTGTTTTGATCTTGATCGAGCGGAACAATCCCAAGGGCCCAATTTTTATAATGCACTTTTCCATAGAGGCTTTTGCCACCTCCCGGATTGGTTACATCATGTTCTGTCAATGTGATCCAGGGATTGTCATATATGATTTTGGAAGAATGGGTGATCCAGGGGTTTTTGTTTTCATTCATATTATCAAAAGTAAACACCCCTGTAGTCCCTTAAGGGACATTGAAACTTTAAAATAACGTTGTACTGCTTTTAAGGGGGCTAGAGAGATGTTATTCCACTCCCAATCCCAACTCCTTCCTGATCTCGCGATCCTTGTTGCTATTCTTTCCCCAATAAGCAGATTTAATAGTATTTATTCTTTTTGCCTTTGTGGTTAACCTTTCCGGATTACCAAATCCACTTAAATAGGTCTCTTCCCAACCGAGAATAGTAAAAGGAGACTCCTGCTCATAGTAAATCGACAGCTTGCGGTTTTCGTATTGCAGTATGTAAATACTGTGTGGATCATCTGAAAACTCAGATGTGTGCACGTCCAATTTCGAAGCAACAGCCATTTGTGGCTTTGATTCGTGATGCCTCAACCGCAGGTAGAAAGTAGATGGAAAGATTTCGATCTCTCCAGTTGGCAGATTTCCCGGGCCAAATTTGAGCCTCGTCCATAATTCATCTTCTAATAGGACATTCGGTACTGTAACATCCACATCGCCTTCAGATTCAAAGTATGAAAACCCTCTAAGTCGATAATTCTCATCATCTAAATTCAATTGCATCCAGGTATGTCCGCACCACTCCTGCGAGGAAGTGGTTACTTTAAAAGGATCCAGATATTGATCGTACGAAACAGGCGTAAACGTACTCATCATCATGGAGTATGGGTAAATACCTGTCAGGAACTTCTTGGTCATATTCAATTTCATCACACTTACATTGTCTTCACCCGCATCTCGCCAGTCATCCAATTTAACTTGCTTACTTCTTGAAAATGGCTCTGTAACGAACACAAGTACTGCCTCTCCAGAATGAATCTCTCCATATCTTGCCTGTTCCAGTTTGTAGCTTGTGATTTCAGCATCCCCAGCGTACCAGTAGTCATTGAAATCACTTGGTTTTTCAACAGCCACACTTTTTGTTTCTTGTGAGTTTGATGGAGCACATGCTACTAGTGAAATAATCACTACTGAAAATATTATTTGCTTCATAACCTATATAAAACCAAATACCGTTGAATTGTTCCAATGATGGAGTGGCTACTTTTGCTGCATGAATTATCTATCGGTAGAGGAGCTTAGTAAGAGCTATGATGAAAAGAAGCTCTTTGAAAATATTACGTTTGGGCTAGACCAGGGGCAGAAAGCCGCCTTGGTTGGGGTAAATGGCACAGGTAAATCCACCCTAATGAAAGTGATTGCAGGCATTGAACCTCCTGATAAAGGCATTGTCTCCTTCCGAAAAGGTCTCACTGTTTCCATGCTTCTTCAGCATCCTGATTTCAACCCGGATGACACCATTCTTGAGGCGGTCTTTTCTGAAGATAAAGAAGAGCTCAATGTCATTCGAGACTATGAATTGGCGATGTATAAGACCGAAACTGATCCCGAGAATGCCCCCGACCTCTCTCCTATTTTGGAAAAAATGGATGCCCTCAATGCCTGGGAGTATGAGCATCAAATCAAAGGGCTGCTTGGAAAACTAGGCATCCACAACCTGGATCAGAAAATGAAAGATCTGTCGGGTGGACAAAAAAAGCGTGTAGCACTCGCTCAGGCATTGGTCGTAAATCCGGATTTCCTCATTTTAGATGAACCTACCAACCACTTGGATCTCGCACTGATCGAGTGGCTGGAAAACTACCTGGCAACTGCCAATCTCACGTTGCTGATGGTGACGCACGACCGGTACTTTCTAGATCGTGTGACCAATGAAATCCTAGAGATTGATCAGGGAAAAATCTACCGATACAAAGGCAACTACAGCCAGTTTTTGGAAAAGAAGGCTGAGCGGATGGAGATGGAAGCGGCTAGCGTGAGCAAAGCCAAAAATCTTTTCAAAACGGAGCTGGAATGGATGCGTAGGCAACCGAAAGCTCGGGGTACCAAGGCGAAATATCGGGTGGATGCTTTTCAGGATGTAAAGGCCAAAGCGCACAGTGAGGTACACACCCAAAAAATGGAGGTAAACCTTAAAGGTGAACGTCAGGGGAAAAAAATTCTAGAATTAGAACATGTGAGCAAATCCTATGATGAACTAAAGCTCATCCACGATTTTAGTTATGTATTTAAGCGCAGAGAAAAAATCGGCATCATCGGCCCGAATGGGGTGGGTAAGTCTACTTTTCTGAATATCCTGTCTCAGCAAATCAAGCCTGACTCAGGAACCATTGATGTCGGCCAGACCACCAAATTTGGCTACTACACGCAAGATGAAACCATCTTCGATCCGAATAAAAAGGTAATTGATATTGTGAAAGAAGTGGCCGAATACATCCAGCTAGAAGATGGTTCAAAAGTGTCAGCCTCCCAGCTATTGAACCAGTTTTTATTCCCCCCCAAGATGCAGCACAACTTTGTGGGCAAGCTAAGCGGTGGAGAAAAGAGAAGACTTCAGCTACTACGTGTCTTGATGGCGAATCCCAACTTCCTTATCTTGGATGAGCCAACTAATGATCTGGATATTACCACACTGAATGTGTTGGAAGACTATCTTCAAAATTTTGCCGGCTGCCTAATGATCGTATCGCACGACAGGTATTTCATGGATCGGCTAGTGGACCACCTCTTCGTTTTTGAAGGGAATGGAAAAATCCGAGATTTCCCAGGAAATTACACGGACTATCGTGAAAAAGAGGGAGTACCGGTTGCAGAACTAATCCCTAAAAAAAAGGAACAGCCAAAAGCTGAACCTGCAAAAGAAAAGGAAAAGAGCTTACGCAAACTCAGTTATAACGAACAGCGAGAGCTCGACCAACTGGACAAAGAGATTCCTGCACTGGAGCAAAAGAAGAAAGAGCTTCAAGATGCAATGAATACCGAGACCGAATACGAAAAACTTCAAGATCTAAGCAATCAGATCAAAACCATCGAGAAAGAACTTGAAGACAAGGAAATGAGATGGTTGGAGTTAAGTGAAATCTAAGATTTCTCATTACAGATTCGTGTTTTAGGCTTTTACACCTACCTTTACACCACAAACAAGGGGTGCCGATTGCCAAGACGATAAATGTCTTGACAGGGCTGAGATCATACCCATGACCTGATCCGGGTAATGCCGGCGTAGGGAGCGGCTTAAAAGCCAGTATGATAACCAATGGTGGGAAGTCCCCGCTTTCCGTATGGTTAAATGTTTTAATTTTTTATCAACATGAGAGTTTTATGTTTGTCAGCTGTAATGCTGCTGGCAGGTTTTGCGTATTCGCAAGACAGTTTAAAAACACAGGAATTGGACGATGTGATCGTTTACGCCACAAGAGCAAATGAAAACACACCAACCACCTATTCCGAAATTTCCAAAAAGGAAATCGAGGACGTAAATCTGGGACAGGACTTACCCATTTTATTAAATCTATCTCCGTCGCTAGTCACCACCTCAGACGCAGGTGCAGGTGTGGGATATACAGGGCTTAGAATTCGTGGTAGTGATGCCACACGCATTAACGTGACCATCAATGGCATCCCTGTGAATGACTCAGAATCGCATGGCGTCTTTTGGGTTAATATGCCCGATTTGGCTTCATCAGTAGATAATATCCAAATTCAACGAGGAGTTGGCACTTCTACTAATGGTGCAGCAGCATTTGGTGCTACGGTAAATCTTCAGACCAATGTGCCGTCCAGAGAAGCGTATGCTGAAGTGAATAATAGCTTTGGATCATTCAACACACGCAAGCACACTTTGATGTACAATACCGGCTTGTTAAATAACAAATGGTCATTTGAGTCCAGATTGTCAAAAATCTCTTCAGATGGATACATCGACCGAGCAGAATCAGACCTTCAATCATACTTCCTTTCTGGTGGCTATTATGGCGATAAAACGATCATCAAAGCTTTAGCCTTTGGTGGAAAAGAAGTGACTTATCAAAGCTGGTTTGGAACACCACAAGCTGTATTGGAAAACGATCGAGACGGAATTGAGGAAGTAATTAGCAATAATGGCTACTCAGAAGAACAGGCAGAGAATATTCGTACAGCAGGCAGAACATTCAACTACTATTTGTATGAAAATGAGGTGGACAACTATAAGCAAGATCACTACCAGTTGCATCTTTCTCATCAGCTGAATGATGAATTGACTGTGAATGTGGCTGGTCATTATACGTATGGACGTGGGTATTTCGAGCAGTACCGAAATGAGGATGATTTTGCTGATTATGGCCTGGAAAATGTAGTATTGGGAGATACCACCATCACATCTACTGACCTGATCAGAAGAAGATGGTTAGATAACGACTTCTACGGCACGACTTTCTCTTTTAACTACCTGAAAGATGATCTGGACATCACTTTTGGTGGTGCATGGAATAAATACGATGGAGATCACTTTGGTGAGATTATTTGGGCTCAATATGCAAGCAACAGTGACATCAGGTACCGATATTATGATAATGTAGGTTTGAAGACTGATTTTAATGCGTACCTGAAGACCAACTATCAATTGAATGACATTAACCTATTTGCTGACTTGCAGGTGAGAAAGATTGATTATGAAACAGTAGGCATTGATAGTGATTTACGAGCGATCAATACCGGCGATGATTATACTTTTTTTAACCCGAAAGTTGGAGCGACCTACACGTTGAATCAAAGTTCAAATGTATATGCCTCTTTTGCCATTGGCAATCGAGAACCTGTACGAAACGACTTCATTGATGCCCCCAATGGAATAACGCCAAAGCATGAAACACTTAGAAATCTTGAAGTTGGCTATCGAAAATTTGGACAGGACTTTAGCTTTCAGGCCAATTACTACCTGATGGATTACGAAAATCAATTGGTGCTGACCGGAGAGCTAAATGATGTGGGCTCTAACGTAAGGCAAAATGTTCCGGATAGTTACCGAATGGGTATTGAGCTGGTAGGAGCCTATCAATTCACCGATCAATTGCGATGGGATGCTAACCTGACTTTGAGTCGAAATAAGATTGAGAATTTCACTGAGGTTATTTATAACTATGGGCCTGCCTGGGATGAGTTCAATATAGAGGAGACACAATATAAAGACACAGACATTTCGTTCTCTCCGAATGTAATTGGAGGAAGCCAATTGGCCTACACACCTTTTGATGGATTTGAAGCTGCATTGCGAAGCAAGTATGTTGGGAAGCAATATCTTGATAATACCAGCAATGATGAAAGAAGCATTGATCCATACTTTATCAATGATTTGAGGCTGAGCTATAATTTCTCTGCTGCCTCAATTGAAAATATCAACATCAGTTTACTTGTTAACAATATGTTGGATGTTAAGTATTCATCAAATGGATACACTTTTGGCTATGCTGCCGGAAGCTATGTTGTTAGAGAAAATTATCTCTACCCTCAGGCTGGTAGGAATTTTCTTTTGGCTTTAAATCTGAGATTCTAAAAGAATAATAATAAAACTCCTTAAATCCCCTCTTCAGGAGGGGTTGGGTCGGACCGCCGAAGCGGTGGGTTTGCAAAAATGTTTTCTTAATTCAATTTTCTTCAAAATGACAACTTTATAATTATCCATCTCATCCTCCTCCGAGGAGGAGACTATAAGAGTTATTTTGAAAAAAAAATTGATATTCACTAAATCAACAAATATCATACGGTGCGATGCTTAATATCATAGGTATCGCTCCGTGTGAAAACTTACTTTGGGAGCATGAAAAATCTCACTGTTCTCAAGGTTGTATCTATTATTCACATTCTTTTGACCACCCTGTGGTCTCTTTGGTTTTTCAATGAATTAAATGACGGCAAAGGCTGGGGCATGCTCTTCAGCGTGGGTTTACTTGCCATTGGAATAATCGGACTAGTTGTTAGCTGGATGTTAGGAGTTATCTGCAAAACAGTTAGTCAGGAACAGCCAAAAAGAATCCAAAATCTAATAGAGGTTGCTTTAGTTGCAGGATTTATCGTTTTTGTAGCGATTACCTATTAAACATCGTGATCAATGATCACTTTCTCCATCTCATAATTAATGGTATTGATTTCCTCTTCTGATAGCTTAAAACTCATCGATTTTGCATTTTCTTCTGCCTGTTTAGCATTTCTTGCACCCACCAAGGCGGCAGTAATCCCTTCTCTTTGTACCGTCCAATTGATCACCATTTGAGCTAATGTCACCCCATGGTCATCTGCAATCGGTTTGATCTGATCCAAAAAAGCGTTGGTTCTGGATCGGTTCGGTTCTTTGAAAAACTTATTATCTGCCCGATGATCATCTCCCTTAAATTCATGATCTGACTTGATCTTTCCTGTAAGCAATCCGCGTTGCAGTGGGCTGTAAGCAAGAATCCCCACTCCTTCTTCCAAACAGTAGGGAATGATGTCTTTCTCAATCTTTCTGTAAATCATACTATATGGCGACTGGGTTGATGCAAGGTCAATTACCTGGTCCGCCTCCTTCATCAGCTCTACTGTATGATTTGACATCCCAATCGCCCTGATTTTTCCCTGCTGCTGTAGCTCTTTCAGCGTCTCCATCGTCTCCTCAATTGGCGTTGTGGCATCCGGGCGATGAATCTGATAGAGATCAATGTAATCTGTACCCAGCCGCTTGAGGCTATCTTCCACCTCTTGCATAATGCCGTCTCTTCCTGCATAGGCATGGGTCTTTCCACCATCAGTGGTCGGAAATTGATATTCACCTTTTTCTGTCTTCCAGTTGAAGCCAAACTTGGTCAGGATCTCCAGTTTATCCCTTCCAATTTCTTTGATTGCTTTCCCAACCAATTTTTCACTATGACCAAATCCATAAACGGGTGCTGTATCAATGGACGTGATACCCATATCATAGCTTTTCTTCATCGCCTCCAGCGCATCCTTATCTTCATTGCCACCCCAGGCCTGCCCACCAATGGCCCAGGCACCAAATGCGATTGGGGAGATATATAGGTTCGATTTTCCTAGTTGTACTTTTTTCAAAACTATTCGTTATTTAAGATCATACGTATCCCAAAGTTTACATTTGAAGCATTTAAACTAGCACCAAATGATTCAGTAGCAAAGTCTCCATTATCGCTCTTCTGTACCTCCTTCGAATATGAGATAGCCCCTACACTTGCCACGACGGACCACTTATTTGTAATAAAATAATGAAGGCGTGGACTGATACCAATTCTAAAACTACTTATATCACTATCCCCTGCAGGATCATTCCCTTTCCCAAAACCAAAACTGCCGGAGATAATTGGAGCAAAGTATATTTTAGAATTCAGTTCAAATAATTTCTCGTATGCCAAAACCAACGATACGATATTCTCTTTCGAAGAGGTGTTCGAAAAATTCTGTTTTTGTCTTTCATAACGAAATCCTCCATAGAAGACCTGATTTTCTGTAATTGAAAATCCAACCAATGGTTGAACAAAAGAAAATGAAGAACTTCCATTACTATTGAAATCGGAATAAGAAAAGCTTAGGTCTATTACTTTGGCCCCATCTTTTATTTGAGCAAAGCTCCAGACCGATGCAATCGTAAAAATTAAGGTAAATAAATGTCTCATAAGGGTTTTTCTTTACAAGGATACAAAAAAGGCGAGGAATGATTCCTCGCCTCAGGACTAAACTGAAACCACTACTATTGTGGGCTCATGCTTTTTGATAAGTCTACCAGATCAATAAACTCTGCCCGATAACCAAATTCATCCTGACCTTTGGCTGATTTCGCCAAACTCAAAACTTCTGCATAAGTCAAGTCACCTTTGAATTCAGAGTCTCTTAAAAGCATTCCAAATCCAGCCACAGCCATCGACCAATCCAGATTGTTGCTGGACTTTCTAATTTCGTTTTCAACCACTTTGGAAATCAGCTTACTCTTCGCGCCATCAGGCTCCTTATAGCGAAATTTTACGGTTAGCAACTCGTCAGTTGAGCTGGTCACTTGCTGGTCATTCGATTGATATTTCAGTGGATCAATGTCATTTACAAAATCACTCTCAACTCCTACTGGAATGATCTCATAGAGGGCCGTCACGGTATGTCCACTTCCCAGCTCACCTGCATCCTTTTTATCATCGTTGAAATCCTCATCATTTAGTAACCGGTTTTCATAGCCAATCAATCGGTACGCCCGAACCACAGCCGGATTAAACTCAACCTGAATTTTTACATCCTTAGCAATAGTAAACATGGTGCCCCCGAACTCATTCACCAATACTTTCTTCGCTTCCTTCATGGTATCGATGTAAGCATAGTTTCCATTTCCTTTATCGGCCAAGATCTCCATTTTCGAATCCTTGTAATTACCCATTCCAAAGCCCAGAACCGTCAGAAATATTCCATCTTCTCTCTTTTCTTCGATCAATCGCTCCATTGAAGCATTGCTGCTCGCCCCAACATTAAAGTCCCCATCAGTTGCCAAGACTACCCGGTTATTTCCACCTTCTACAAAT
Source organism: Ekhidna sp. (assembly GCF_965247405.1). Taxonomy (GTDB): domain Bacteria; phylum Bacteroidota; class Bacteroidia; order Cytophagales; family Cyclobacteriaceae; genus Ekhidna. Next base: position 2,470,075 of record NZ_OZ252014.1, on the reverse strand, counting down.
TGCTCCTTTGCAAGCTTGTATGCCAGGTTGATTCCCGCTCCGCCTGCAGTAGAACCTCCGGCCTGCAACTTATCAAGTGCCTCCATGATCTTCTTCTTATCATTTCCATCCGTTGGTTCAAGTACCACACCGGCTGCCCCGGCATACACGACAATAGAAACTTTATCCTGAGGACGCAGCTCATTTACCAACAACTTGAAGGCCGACTTCAGTAGTGGCAACTTATTCGGAGCACTCATAGATCCGGATACATCCAGCAGAAACACGATATTCGAGGCAGGTAGATTTTCCAGTTCAATCTTTTTTCCTTGAAGTCCGATCTGAGCAATTAAATGATCTTCATTCCATGGCGCTCTGGCCACTTCTGTATTTATTGAGAATGGATCTTTCCCCGTTGGGTTTTTATAATCATAGTTGAAGTAGTTGATCATTTCTTCAATACGTACTGCGTCTTTCGGCGGCAGTTGGCCATTATTTATAAACCTCCTCATGTTGCTGTAAGAAGCCGCATCTACATCGATTGAGAATGTAGATAAAGCATTATCTAACACCTTCTTAAATCCATTTTCATGGATGGTTGCATATTCTTCGGTATTGTGATATTGCCCCTTATCGTAATATGGCGGAGCATAACTCATAGACATGTTGCCTGCACCCTTAGCCAGTTTGCTTCGCTGCATCATGGGACGGCTAACGGCATCCTCTGCTACAACTATCTCTTGTAATTCTAGCTCTACTGCTTCGATTGTGACATCCAAAACCTTGACTTTCCCTACTTTCACTTCTTTCGCCTTAAACCCTATGAGTGAAAAAACAAGGATTGATTTTTCGCTTGCTACCTCAATCGAGTAAAAGCCATTTACATCCGTTGTGGTACCTGTATTGATGCCTTTGATACTCACCTTTACTCCAGCGAGCGTCTGCCCGCTTTCATCATACACGGTTCCGTTTACATATCTGGCATTAACATTGAGCGCCAGTATCATTGAGAAGATCATTATTAGAGATTTCATATCATTTTTCGTTTGATTTGACATTGGGATGCAGGCATGAATGAGATTCCATAAAAATTTTTTATTTTTTTCTGAGCAGTAGGACTTAATCCATGTGTCATCTCGACCAGGGGGAGAGATATTTACTTCCAAGATTTTTTGACATAAAGTAAAGATTTCTCGCTCTGCTCGAAATGACATAAAAGGAAGCGACATTCGTTCTTGTCATCTCGACTGAAAGGAGAGATATTTACTAGAGTTGAGGAATCACAACTACTTTGTTTATATAACTACCAATCCTGCACGAACTGTAGTTTACGTAGGAATGACTAACGATTTACCAACCACTTCTCCAACATTATGAAAACCGAGGTAAAAGCAAAACATGGGCTGGTAGGTACTATTGCTACAATTTGGTTTGGTGTGAAAGACACCAATATGTAGCTAATGCAATTGACAGGGAACATGAGATAAAAAAGTGGCGAAGAAGTAAAAAGAATCAGCTGATTGAGTCAATGAATCCAAATTGAAAATTTTTAAATGAAGAGATTGGAGCTTGGGATTATTTAAATAACAAGTAAAGATTTCTCGCTGCGCTCGAAATGACATAAAATGGTCTAGACAATGTCATCTCGACTGAAAGGAGAGATCTTTACCTCATTATGTACCATTAATTTTGGAGGGATTCTCCTTAGTTGAAATGTCAACAAAAAAAGACATATCATCCACAGACGAATTGCAGCTTCGTTTTTACCGAAACACGGGAAATCAAGAGGTAATAGGTAAGTTATACAACAAATACATGCACCTGATCTATGGTTTGTGTCTGAAGTACCTGAAAAATAGAGATGATGCGCAAGATGCGGTGATGTCGATCTATGAGCAACTCAGCGAAAAGCTCTTAACCACAGAGGTCCAACATTTCAAAAGCTGGCTTTATATGGTGAGCAAGAATCACTGCCTCATGGAGCTTCGAAAAAAGAATCCGGAGATTCATTCCGAAGTTTTTATGGAATCCGGTGAGGACATGCATCTTAATAACGAGAAAGTAAAACTGGAAGAAGATCTGGTGGCACTTGAAGCTTGTATCGAAGAATTAAAAAGAGAGCAGCGCAACTGTGTCAAGCTCTTTTTCCTTGAAAAGAAAAGCTATCAACAGGTGAATGAAGAAACCGGGCTTGATTTGAAAAAGGTGAAGAGTCACATTCAAAATGGAAAGCGTAACTTGAAAATGTGTCTGGAAAGCAAGAATGTCAAAGGATAAAAACCATAGCGAGCAGTTTGAACGGTATCTGAAAGGTCAGATGAGTCCGAAAGAAGCGCATGCTTTTGAGCGTGAGATATTGGATGATCCGTTCGCTCAGGAGGCATTGGAGGGGATGGAATCGCAGGATCCAGAAGTCATTTTTAGTGACCTTAAATATCTCAAAAAGCATATTTCGAAAAAGAAAAACAGCAGGACAGTTTGGTTGCGTGCTGCTGCCATGATTGCCATGTTGGTTGTGGGTTCCATCGCTGTTTTCTATCTATTTACAGACGTTGAGCAATCACAACTTGCTTCAGGGGAAGAGGCTGCATTACCACTGGATTCAACTTCATTGGAGATTGAGGACCTTAAGGAGGAAACCATTGCTGAGGTGACGAATGAAGTCAAACCCGATTTTGACACGGATGGATTAAAAGTCGAAGATGAGGATGCAGAGATAGTTGAAAATTATTTGGCTGAGAATGAGTCCACAGCACCCGAGGAAGACCCCAGTATAAGCGCTGATGCAGAGTTGGCATTATCTAAAACGGAAAATATTGAAATAACTCCTCGGCTCGAAAGAAAAAGAGAAACTATCCAAATGGCTGAAACCGACGCTTTAGATCAAGTTGTGACTGAACCATCTGCTGATGAAATGATCGTATTGGAGGAAGCTGTGCCGGCGCAGGCATTTGTTGCTAAGAAGAAAATGGCTGTCAAAGAAAATGAAGTCGGAGGAGCAGTAGCCCGATCAGTTGCAAGAAGTGGTGGTGAGATAAATAATGAGGCTTATACTCCACCAAGACCATTAATAGGTGACAGTCTTTATCAGCAATATTTAAGAGAAGAGCAAAACTATCCTGAAACTGCGAAGCAGAATAAGATTGAAGGGGAGGTAATACTAAAACTAGCGATCAACGAAGAAGGCCAAATCACCGATATTAAAGTAGATAAAAGCCTGGGTTATGGTTGTGATCTGGAAGCGATTAGGTTAGTTGAAGAAGGACCAGAGTGGAATGCAGCTGTAGCTAACGAGATTCAAATTTCAGACACTGTTCGAGTGAGTGTTCAATTCAAGCTTCCTCGCTAATCAGCTTCATTACCTCGGATTTATAGCTTCTTCCTATTGGAATTTCGGTCCCTCCTACCTCAATATATGTACTACTATAGGCAGATATCTTATGGACAGACACAATGTATGACTTATGCGCTCTCACAAAACAGTCAGAAGGGAGTTTTTTCTCCAGATAACTGATTTTCTGAAGCGAAACGAGTTCTTTTCCATCTGCGGTTTTAACCCTTACATAGTCCTTTAGACTTTCAATGTAGGTAATGTCTTTGAGATATACTTTCACCATTTTTCGATCCACCTTCAGGAAAAGAAAAGGGTCCGTTTCTTCTATCGAATCGGTTTGTATCAATTGGCTATCTTGTGATTTTTCATTCAACACCACCTTATTCACCGCCATTATGAACCGATCAAAAGCAATTGGTTTTAAGAGGTAATCCACCACATTGAGCTCATAGCTTTCCACGGCATATTCACGATATGCTGTCGTAAAAATCACCTTCGAGGTGGGGTTTAAAGCTTTCATAAATTCAATGCCGGTCAGTTTAGGCATCTGAATATCAAGAAACAACAAATCAACCTTTTCCTTTTTCAAAACTTCAAATGCTTGCACCGCGTTGCTGCATGTACTCACCAACTCAAGCGAATCCACACGATCAATGTACGATTGAAGGACCTCAATCGCCAATGGCTCATCGTCGACTATCAAACATTTAATCGGCATTTGTTTTCAACTCTAATGTGAGGACGATCAAAAAGGAATCAATTGAATCATGCATTTCTAATTTGTGTTTTTCGGGATATAGCAATTCCAATCGTCTCCGCACATTCTTCAGCCCAATCCCTTGTTTGTAGTTGAACTGATCATCTCGTCCATCGTTCTTGCTTTTGCTATTCTCTACCTTCAAAACCAATCGCTCCTCTTTAAGCTCCAGATCAATACTTACCCAGGCTTCATCCATTTCCTCACTCACCCCATGCTTAAAACTATTCTCCACAAAGGGCAAAAGCATTAATGGAGCTACCCGTTTGCTGCCTGCCTTTCCCAGAATATTGAAAGATATATTCAGCCTGTCACCATATCTAATTTTTTCCAGCGCGATGTAATCCTTCAACAGCTTCACCTCTTTCTCAATCAACACCTCATCAGCCGCACATTCATACAGCATGTAATTGAGGAGATCGGAAAGTTTTAAAACCACCTCAGGAGCATCTTTTGATTTTTTTAACGTGAGGGCGTAAAGGTTGTTGAGTGTATTGAACAGAAAGTGAGGATGTACCTGTGCCTTCAGGAAGTTTAGCTCCGCCTTAAGCTTCTCCTCCACTAGCTGTTGATTAGATTTTTGCTCTTTGTACCAGTATTTAAACCATTTAATGACAATGGCTAATACCAGTACCGGATAGATTTTTGTAGTGCTTTTAAGTATTTTGCTATAATTAAGAAGGTAAGGTTCATAGCTATCATTTGCCCAAAAAAGAGGCTTTTGCACAATGACATAATTGAACCACCCAAAGGCACTAAACATTAGAATAACTAAAATGATATAGGTTGCAAATTCAATGTAACGATCCTTGAAGAGGAACTTGGGCATCAAGTAATAAAGTGTGAAATAGACCGCTGGAATTTGAACAACCGCATCAGTGAGCAGGATAAGGTATTGACGTCCATAATCTTCCTCAAAGCTTCCGTACACCAATGCAAAAAAGCTGATAAATACCACCCAGAATACCAGGTGCCATAATATCCGTGGAGGTTTGAATAAAATATCTTCCAGCTTTGGTCTATTCATAACTATGCCTAAACGCTCAAACTTATTAATTCCGTTTCAAAAAAGGACTGCACTCGACAAACAACCATTCACCTCTCCTGAACAGCTCTTTTTTCCAGCCAACAGGCACATCATGCCAATCTGTAGTTATTGAGAATGAAAAAAATGCAGTTTAGCTAAAAAGGACTTCATAAGGCAACCAAGTGTGGTAGCACGGGTATAGGGACTCAAACCCAACTACTCATGATGAAAGTCATTCAACTTCTCATTGCACTCATTCTGGCAGTCCAAATTAGTGCTCAAGACACCCGTGAAAACTTTCGATATTCGATCGTTAAAACCGACAAGCTTATTACAATCGATGGTGCTGACAATGATGAGGCCTGGTCAGCCATTGCAGATATTCCATACTTCATTAATCACTGGCCATCAGATTCGGGGCAGGCTGACGCTTTGACAAAAGTGAAAGTGACCTACGATGAAGAATTTATGTATGTGCTGGTGACATGTTACGACAATGGTAGTCGGGTAGTACAATCCCTTCGAAGAGATGATGATGATGGCCATTGGAACAGTGACAATTTTACACTTGTCATCGACCCGATGAATAACAAGCAGAATGGATTCATGTTTGGGGTGAATGCAGGAGGATCACAAATTGAGGCCCAACTAAACCTGGATGGTGCCTGGACTCGCTATGATCAAAACTGGGATAATAAATGGTATTCTTCGGTTGAAAACTATGAAGATCATTGGCTTGTGGAGATGGCTATCCCCTTCAAAACACTTCGGTATTCACCGAATCAATCAGAGTGGGGGATCAACTTCATCAGGGGAGATATGGAGCGAAATGTCTACTCCACCTGGACTCAATTTCCCCTTAATTACGGGGGAATAGATTTGAACTTTATGGGTACGCTGGATTGGGTAGAAAACCCAAAAAAAGCTTCAGGTAAAGTCGTTTTGATCCCCTATGTAGCAGGCGGAACACAGCGAGACTTTGAGGAATCAGAGCAAAGAAGCTATCAAAAAGCCTCTGATGTGGGAATGGATGCCAAAGTAGCCATCACAGGCTCGCTGAATCTTGACCTCACAGTAAATCCTGATTTTTCCAACGTGGATGTTGACCAGCAAGTGACCAACCTATCCCGGTTTAGTATTTTCTTTCCCGAACGAAGGAATTTCTTTCTCGAAAATGGAGACATCTTCTCCAACTTTGGCTCCTGGCAAATTAGCCCATTCTTTTCCAGACGAATCGGGCTGCAAGATGGAGAGCAAGTTCCGATTCTATACGGCGCACGTCTATCGGGCAATATTTCAAACAAAACACGTGTTGGACTTTTGAATGTTCAAACACGAGAAATTGATTCTATTTCATCACAAAACTATTCAGTAGCTGCTTTCCATCAGCAAGTACTTGATCGGTCTGTCATCAAAGCGATCTTCATAAACAGGCAAGCAGGAAATACCGAACTGGATAGTGAATACGCAAGAAACGGAGGGCTTGAGTTTGCATACCTGTCTAACAACGGGAAGTTTGGAAACACTTTCCGATTTCATACAGCAACTACACCCGAAAAGCTTGACGACAACCACTTCTATGGTTTCGGAGGCAATTACAATGGAAGAAGTCTTCGTTCAGGGTGGACCTTTGATGTGGTGGGGAAAAACTACATTACGGAACTAGGGTTCAATCCCAGAATAGAAAACTACAATGCTGTTACTGAGGAAACGGAACGAAAAGGATATACAAGAATAAACCCCTGGGTTGTGTATCGGTTTTTTCCAAAATCAGGAAGCCTAAACCAGCATGGTCCTAGGACGTGGCACATGGTGTGGTTGAATCGTGATGGGTCAGGGTTGAATGAACGTTCACATGGATATGCGTACGACTTCAACTTTAAAAACACCTCGTCCATTAGGCTGCAAGCACAAGACAGAGAAGTCAATTTACCTGTACCCACTTCCCTGATCGGGGATGATTTTACACCATTACCAGTAGCAAACTATCATTTTGCAACCTATTGGATCAATTACAACACGGATAGAAGAAAGCGTTTTGGAATGGACTTCCAACTTCAATATGGTAAATTTTTCAATGGTACACGTTGGAATACTGCCAGTACCCTGAATTTTCGCACACAGCCATGGGGCAATTTCAGTGTGACATACAACTATAACAAAGTGGAGCTTCCGGGAGAATATGGTCAGGCAAACCTCCATCTTTTTCGAGCCAATGCACAGGTCAGCTTCACCAATGCCATGTTTTTAACATCTGCAATCCAATTCAATTCGCAGAACGAGAACTATAACTTCTTCACCCGATTTCAGTGGAGATACAGACCCATGTCAGACCTGTTTTTGGTCTACACTGATAATTACGAGATGGATGGTTTGGGTTTAAAAAACCGTCAAGTTGTGTTCAAAGCTACCTATTGGCTGAACTTGTGATGAATTGATCCAATTTATATTTTTGAGCCATGAGCGATCTGGTTCAACAGAGAAAGAAAATCATAGAGTCTTGGAACATTACCTGGAACATTAATAAAACAGGTAAATCAGGCCCAATGGGTTTCAAGTATATATTTCCATTTATTGCTGTTATTACCATTCCTGCAATAGGGCTTACCAACTACGCAATCCTGAACGAGTTTCTGAATCTCTCTCAAAGATTCGTATGGAGTGACATGACATTCTTTACTTCAATTTTTGTTTCATTAATGATTAACGCAACCCATCGGTATCATCTTGCGAGTTATTTGTATCAACACTATCATGAACTAGATTCGACCTCATTTACATTATCAGAAGAAGCAAACAAAAGGCTTAAAGAAATCATTATATTAAGCCAAAGACCGCTCATATTAATTACAAACGCCTTTGGTATTATCTTAGTAATAAATGGTTTTGTTTCTTATTTAGGAGATTTCCCTGTTATTTGGAAATACACCCTACCCATTTTTATCGTTTTTGAAATACTATTCTTTGTAAGTGGTTATAGGTATCTCAAGGCATTTAAAGAAATGAGAGCCGAATTTGAGGAGCGTTAATACTCTGCTCTCACCATTCGCTCCTTCCCTTGCATATCCTTATGGATTGTCACATCTGAATAACCTATGTTTTGAAGAAAGCCTTTTACTTCCCCACCATAGTTTTCGTGTATTTCAAAATAGATTCTACCTCCTTTCCTTAAGGATTCCAACCCTAACTCTGAGATTCGCTTATAAAAAATCAACGGGTCATCATTTGTAACAAATAAGGCTTGCTCTGGCTCATAATCAGTCACATTCTTACTCATCAAACCTTGCTCCTTCCGTGGGATATAAGGAGGATTACTGACTAAAATATCCAAATCAGATTCCGGTAAGTCTTCCTTCAAAATATCTGAAAGATAAAACTGAGTCTTGGCACCTAAATGTTTCGAGTTTCTCTCAGCAATGGCGATAGCTTCTGCAGAAACATCCGTTCCAAATACCAGGGTTTTAAATTCCAATGCAAGCGTTGTGGCGATACAACCAGAACCAACTCCAACATCAAGAATCCGAGGGTTTTCTATCTTGTTTTCATTGATGATTAGCTCGACTAATTCTTCTGTTTCAGGTCTTGGTATTAGTGATCCAGGAGCAACATGAAATTTTCTTCCGTAGAAATCTGCAATTCCGGTCACATACTGAACGGGTTCATGTTGCAACAACCTTTCAATGTAACTTTCAAGCTGATCCGATGCGATCTCTACTTTCTCATCAAAAAGGATTGCTGTCTTTGAAATACTAAAAGCATCCTCCAGCAAGAGGTAAGAGATATTCTCAGCCTCCCTTCTATCATAAACTTTTTCCAGCTGTTTCGCTGTTTCTTGCCAGATTTGCTTCACATTTTTCATTCGATAGCGAAATTACACACTCAGTGGATGATAGCCGATACATGCAACGAGCGCTGGCGCTGGCCGAATTAGGTAGAGGCCATGTCTCACCCAACCCAATGGTGGGATGCGTTATTGTGCATAGGGAAAAAATTATTGGTGAAGGTTATCATCAAAAATATGGCGAAGCGCATGCAGAAGTAAATGCAATCGCAAGTGTAAAAGACCACTCTTTACTTACTGAATGCACAGCGTATGTCACATTGGAGCCTTGTGCCCATCAAGGAAAAACTCCTCCGTGTGCTGATCTTTTGATTGAGAAAAAGCTCAAACGTGTGGTAGTGGCATGTCGAGACCCATTCGACCAGGTGGATGGTAAAGGCATTGAAAAGTTGGAGAAAGCAGGCATTGAAGTAACTATTGGTGTTTTGGAGAAGGAGGCACAAGAATTAAATAAACGATTCTTCACGTCGATTCAGAAAGAACGACCTTATGTCATTTTGAAATGGGCCCAAACCTCGGACAGATTTGTGGCCAGAGAGAATTATGATTCCAAATGGATCAGCAATCCTTACTCCAGACAACTGGTACATAAATGGCGTACGGAGGAAGACGCCATCTTGGTTGGAAAAAATACGGCACTGCATGATAATCCCTCTCTAACAGCAAGGGAGTGGAGTGGGAAAAATCCATTCAGAGTATTACTAGACAGCAATTTGGAAGTACCCAAAAATCATAATCTATTTAACGAAGAGGCTCCCACCTTAATCTTGAATTCAATCAAGGAAGAAAAATCCGGAAATATTGAATGGATTAAAACGGATATGAACAACCCATGGAGTGTGCTTCGAAGGCTCCACGAGCGAAAAATTCAGTCTGTTATAATAGAGGGTGGATCACAGACATTGAACTCTTTCATCAATGAAGACTGTTGGGATGAGGCAAGGATATTTTCTTCTGAAACGACTTTTGGAAAAGGCATAGCTGCCCCTGAAATAAAAGGTGAGGTAGAGAGAGAAGAAACTATTTTTGCAGATCAATTAACCATTTACAGAAACATTCATGGCTGAGGATTTAACATTAATCAAAGAAGGGACGAAAGAGGAAAAATACGAAGCATTGATTCCTCAGATCAACGGGCTTCTCTATGGAGAAACGAATCTCATTGCTAACCTGGCAAATATTTCAGCGGCATTGAAAGAAGGAATGGGTTTTTTCTGGGTCGGATTTTACCTGGTAGATTCGGAGGATGAATTGGTACTTGGACCATTTCAAGGGCCAGTCGCTTGTACGCGGATCAAAAAAGGGAAAGGCGTTTGCGGCTCTAGCTGGCAGAGGGAGCAAACCCTAGTTGTTCCAAACGTAGATAAGTTTCCCGGACACATCGCATGCGCTTCAGCATCTAAATCTGAAATTGTGATTCCACTCAAAAAAGATGGAAATATCATCGGAGTACTAGATGTAGATAGCGATCAGTTGGATGACTTCAATGTAACAGATGAAGAATATCTACAGCAGATTCTAAACCTTATTCCTTAACATACTTTAACTGCTTAGATCCACTCTTTAGCCTTTATGTAGCCCAAGGTCTGTATTTTTGTCGCCGTGTCAGACAAGGTAAAAATAAGGCTGAGCTTTCTGGGAGCGATCATTTGCTGGCTGCTATTCGCAGGCTCCAGCATCTACTTGCTTTTCGTGCAGAGCTATGACATGAAGGTGGATTTCTCCAACTTCTTCCCCCAGCTATGCTTTACCGGATTTGTGTTGGCCACATTTGCCTACTATCGGTACATGATCACCAAAGCAGATTCACTGAATTTCACAGACCTGCTATGGAAGGTTTTTATCACTGGCTTGGTTACCACTTTACTTTCATTAGCAATACGTTTCTTCCTCACCATTTTTGCTAATAGTACACTCGTTGAAAGTCCGCTTACAATCAATTTTTTCTATAATATTTTGATTGGATTAGTGGTGATCTTCATGGTCTCAACTATGGTGGTTTGGAAAAGACTGATCCTTTATCAAAAATCAAAAAATCTACTGCAGTTGTGGGGCTTCTTTGAGGTGGCCTTGCTAGCAGCTCTTATTTTTGACTTTCTTGGCTTCAGCTATGGGGATCAAATATTTAGTGTGGCTCTAGTCATACTTGGAAGCTTCTCTATCATCCTTGCCTTCAATTTGAAGTGGGTCGCTTACCTAAATTTTAAGCAGAAATGGAAGGGCATACTGTTTATCCTTTTGTCGGGAATATATCTATACCACTTCCTTTTGATGCTCTTCAGATTCTCTTATACAGAGGTTTTAGTCATCGACCTGCTTGACCGAGCATTCATCGCCGGAATGTTTGGGTTTCTTTTCGTTTATGCGGTCATTTCAATTCTTGTTACACTCTTCAACCTTCCAACCTCTTCCGTTTTTGAGCAAAAGCTGAAGGAGGCGCTGGATTTCCAAAAATTAAGTCAATCGATTCCTCGAGGAGAAACAAAAGATCAGACGTATGAAATATTACTAGAAAGCTCAATGAGCGCTGTGTTTGCCGATGCTGCCTGGCTGGAGGTGCGTGAAGAAAGTGGCACAACACAGGTCATTCGAAATCTCAAGGATGAAGATGTGGATATCATTAAATCTGCAATAAAGGGAGAGACCATTAAAGAAATACTGAATCTCTCCCTTAAAAGTGAAGCAAATCCAGGCAAGCTTACTGATGATTTGAAACATCCCCAATTCAAATCGATCATTGCATTGCCTATCATGGTTCAGAATAAGCAGGTCGGCTTCATTGTCCTGTTAAATGAGGTTTCAGAAGCATTCAATCGTGAAATGGTGAATATCATCACCACGTTTGTAAACCAGGCCAGCATTTCATTGGAAAACCTTTCACTCATCCAGGAATCCATTGAAAATGAACGATACAAGGAGCAACTTAAAATTGCTAAAAACGTCCAAAAAAGCTTGCTCCCTACCTCACTGATTAACAATGATCACCTGACGATGGCTGCCTTCTCCATGGCTGCTGATGAGGTAGGAGGTGACTATTACGATATCCTGGAGTACAAGAAGAACAGGTTCAGTTTGATTATTGGTGATGTGTCTGGTAAAGGTACCAGCGCAGCATTCCAGATGGCGCAAATGAAGGGGATTTTTCACAGTCTTGCCAGCCAGGGCGTGTCTCCCGAAGAATTCAACAAAAAAGCGAATATTGCGTTGAGTCAATGTCTGGAAAAGACTTCCTTTATTACAGCCACTTATTTCGACATAGACACCACGAAAAACGTTTTACACTTCTCAAGGGCAGGGCATTGTCCAAGTCTTTTCTATTGTAAGAATGAAAATTCGATTGACTTTTTGAAATGTGATGGAATGGGACTTGGCATGTTGAGAAACTCTAGTTACGGAGATTACGTTCATAGCAATACTGTGAATTATCATGCAGGTGATACCCTGCTTTTATATACTGACGGGATCACAGAGGCAAAAAACCCGGAAGGAGAACAGTATGGAAGCGAGCGCCTGAAAAAGGCTTTTACCGCCCATGCCTCAAAAGCACCCAATCAAGTAAAAGAAGGAATTAAAAAGGATCTCTCTGACTTTATAGGAGAAATGATAATAGATGATGATTACACTTTGGTAGTAGTCCAATTTAAAGACAACAAAAATGGCTGAGATAACCACCGAGAAAAACGATGGGGTACACTTCATCATGGTAAATGGAGAGATAGACGCTGGCTCCAGCATATATCTGGATAACGCACTAAAAGAAGCGATGGAGTCTGGTGAGAAGAAAATTGTGGTCGATCTGACAGATCTAAACTATATCTCTTCCGCTGGTTTAGGCGTATTTATTTCTCATCTGGATGAATTCAAGTTTCAAAGCATTGAGCTCGCACTTTTTGGAATAAATGAAACTGTAAAACAAGTGTTCGATATTCTCGGTTTGGAAAAACTGTTAACAATAGAAGAAAGCAAAGAAGCAGCAGTAGCCTCTTTTAAATGAGCAAGAAACTGACCATAGGATGCAGCAAAGATGAATTGGTGAGAATTCGCCAGTTCACTTCCGATATGTTGGAGGCGCAAGGTGTACCTGACCTTCAGGCACACAAGCTTGTACTAGCTGTTGACGAAGTTTGCGCCAATTTGATTATCCATGCTAATGATTGCAATCCTCAGAGTCACATAGAATTCAATATAGATTTTAGGCCAAAACAAATCATATTCACATTTAGAGATAAAGGAGTTGGTTTTGATATTAATGAGTACGAATCTCCATCCATGGAGGAGCTAATATCCACCCGAAGACAAGGTGGTCTGGGCTTAATGCTGGTCAAAAGAATAATGGATAAAATTGAGTTCTCTACTGAAAAGAATCACAATATTTGCAGGCTCATAAAAATGTATCCTTAAAGTGAGAAATATCCTCATTTTCAACATATTACTAATCTCAGGATGTCAATACTTCCAGCCCAAAGAGCAAACGGAAGAAAGGGTTATTGCCCGGGTGGGCGAGAAGGAGCTGATTGAGTCCAACCTAAATGCCCTGATCCCCGCAAATCTATCTCCGACAGACAGTGTCGTTTTTGTAGAGAAGTTTGTGTTAGACTGGGTGAAAAAGCAACTGATGATCAGTCGGGCAGAAGATGCCATCGATTTCAATGAAGCTAGAATTCAAAACAAGGTATTGGATTACCAGTATGCATTGATGGTGCATGAACTTGAAAAAAAATACATCGAAGCAAACCTGAATGAAGAAGTGAGTGATGCTGAGATTCAAAGCTATTATGATGAGAAATCAGAGAATTTTGTCCTGCGGCAAAATCTGGCGAAGTGTGTTTATTTTAAGATACCGTCAAAAGCACCGAATGTTTGGCGATTAAGAAGAGCCTTAAGAAACTACCCCAGAGACACTACGGAGGTATGGGAATATGCAGAGGAACATGCGGTAAAGGCATTCGTTGAAGACTCTGTGTGGGTCAAGTTTGACGAGGTACTTATTGAGACGCCATTAAAAGATGTAAATGATAAGGCAGCATTCTTGAAAACCAACAGCTCTATAGAAGTATCTGATGAAGATTTCATTTACTTCTTAAAGATATTTGAATACAAGACCGTCGGAGAAATTGCCCCGCTTGAATTCATCAAAGAGAGTGTTTCAGACATCATCATCAACAAGCGAAAAATTGCTCTGAAGAAAGAGCTGGAAAGAAAAATTTATGAAGAAGCAGAACAGACAAATGCGTTTGAGATTTATAGCAATTAGCACAGCATTACTATTTACATTTTCCTCATTTGCACAGGACAATGAGGTGGTGATTGACAAAATCATCGCTAAAGTAGATGATTACATCATTCTAAAATCAGAACTTGAGCGCTCTTATTTGGATTTTCTTTCTCGGGGAGAAATGAGAGGAAGTAATGCCAAATGTCAGATTTTACAGCAGTTGGTTGTAAATAAAATGTTGATGGCACAGTCTGAGATCGATTCTATTTTCGTTGACGACTCAGAAGTAAACAGCAACCTGGACCGAAGAATGTCTGTCATGGCACAGCAATTTGGAGGAGAGGAAGCCATAGAAAAAGCATATGGTAAAAGCCTTGAGCAAATCAGAGCTGAGATTTTCGACAACATCAAGGAGCAACTCACCATTCAGCGAATGCAGTCAGAATTGACTTCTGACTTGAAGGTGACTCCCGCAGAAGTAAAGAAGTTTTTCAAAAACATACCACAAGACTCGCTTCCATATTTTTCCACTGAAGTATCCATAGCACAGATCGTCAAAGAGCCTGAACCAGGTAAGACCCAAAAAGATAAGGTAAGAAATCTCATGCTTGATATCAGAAGCCAGCTGGAAAGCGGAATTGACTTTGCAGTCCTGGCTAAAAAATATTCGCAAGATCCCGGATCAGCCGCCAATGGTGGGCAGCTAGGCTTCTATAGCCGGGGTGAATTAGCCCCTGAATATGAGGCTGCTGCACTCTCCATGAAGCCAGGTGAAATTTCAATGCCTGTGGAAACCCAATTCGGGTTTCACTTGATTCAGCTCCAGGAAAAACGAGGCAACACCTATAAAACAAGACATATTCTAATTACCCCTCAGCCCAATCAGGATGACTTTATAAAAGCAGAGAACTTTCTGGATAGTATCAGAACCCTCATTAAGCTCGATAGCATCACTTTTCAGGCTGCAGCAAAAGAACACTCTGATGACCAAGCAACGTCCTCAGCAGGTGGTTTTTTTCAGGATGAAACCGGAGCTTTGAGAGTACCTGCTGAGCAGCTAGACCCCAATATATTCTTTACCATCGACACGATGAAAATAGGAAATATTACGAAACCAATAAGATATCAAAAGCAAGATGGTGGCTATGCATACAGAATCATCTATTACAAAAATAAAATATCCCCTCATCAGGCAAATCTGGATATCGACTATCAAAAAATTGCCAATGCAGCTCTTGCCAGAAAGAAAAATGCCAAAATTTCAGAGTGGTTTGAAAGGGCCAGGGGTAATGTCTTCATTGAAATAGACCCTGAATACGATTATTGTAACCTCGCCAACTAAATTACGATTAAAGAGGGGGCGAAACTAAAAAATCAATTACATGGCAGAAAATACAGATGTGAAACTAGCAGATGAGTTGGCTAAAGATTTTCAAAGTCTTGAAACAGAAATTTCTAAGAAAATCATCGGCCAGTCAGATGTAGTGCGGCTATTGATTACTTCCCTCTTCTGCAATGGGCACTCACTTTTGGTCGGTGTGCCCGGCCTGGCCAAAACACTCCTGGTCCAGACCGTATCCAAATGTCTTGGATTGGATTTCAACCGTATTCAATTTACACCTGATTTGATGCCTTCTGATATTTTGGGAGCCGAAACACTCGATAAAGAACGAAATCTTAGGTTCATTAAGGGCCCTATTTTCTCTAATGTAATCCTGGCTGATGAAATCAACCGAACCCCTCCAAAAACACAATCTGCGTTGTTAGAAGCCATGCAGGAAGGAGCTGTGACAGTGGCAGGTCATAATTACGGTCTTGATAAGCCATTCTTTGTGTTGGCAACTCAAAATCCAATTGAACAGGAGGGCACATATCCACTTCCTGAAGCTCAGCTCGATCGATTTATGTTTATGATCAAATTGGACTATCCGAAATATGAGGATGAAGTTGAGGTAATTAAAAGCACCACCTCACAACAATTAGAAGAAGTGAGTGAAGTCATTTCGAAAGAAAAAATTCTGAAATATCAAGAGTTGGTGAGAAAGGTGCCTGTTGCTGATAATGTATTTGAATACGCTGTTAATCTGGTCTCAAAAACACGTCCGGCTGGAGAGAAGGCAGATAAACTATCGCAGGAATTTCTTGAGTGGGGAGCAGGTCCGCGAGCAGGACAGTTCTTAATTCTGGCAGCAAAGTGTAATGCGCTTATTAATGGAAAATATTCTCCTGATATCGAAGACATAAAGCTGGTGGCAGCACCGGTTCTTCGTCATCGCATTGTCCGAAATTTCAAGGCTGAGGCCGAAGGCGTTTCAGAAGAAAAAATCATTGCTGATCTTCTTTAAAACTGCTTCAGGAACCTAACATCATTTTCTGAAAACAACCTCAAGTCATCAATTTGGTACTTGAGCATCGTGATGCGCTCAATACCCATTCCAAAAGCAAACCCACTATACCTGGTAGAATCAATTCCACAGTTCTCGAGTACGTGGGGATCAACCATTCCAGATCCTGCAATCTCCACCCATCCGGTTTGTTTACAAATCTTACACCCATCACCACCACAGATGAAGCAGCTAATATCTATCTCAGCACTAGGCTCTGTGAAAGGGAAATAAGACGGTCTTAACCTGATCTTGGTATTCTTACCGAACATCTCTTTAGAGAAATGATACAGTGTATTCTTTAAATCTTTGAAGCTTATATTTTCACCTACAACCAAACCTTCTACCTGATGGAAAAAACAATGTGCACGAGCAGAAATAGCCTCATTTCGGTATACCCTCCCCGGCATGATTGATCGGATTGGCGGCTTTTTCTTATTCATTAGCCTAATCTGAACATTTGAAGTATGTGTTCTCAACAGCACATCCGGATTCTTCTCGATGAAATAGGTATCCTGCATTTCACGTGCCGGGTGGTTTTCAGGGAAATTTAAGGCTGTGAAATTGTTCCAGTCATTATCTATTTCCGGACCATCCTCCACATTAAATCCCTGACGCTCAAATATCTCTATGATACGGCTTTTCGTTTGCGAAATGGGATGAATTGATCCTTCTCCCCCATAAGCTCCCGGAAGTGTGACATCCACATCACTGGATGAAGCCTTTCCAGCACTTACTGTATTTGACAACTCTTTTAACTTCGTTTGAGCTAGATTTTTAAGATTATTCAGCGCAGGACCTAGCTCTCGCTTCTGTTCAGCTGGTACTTGCTTAAACTCTTCAAAAAGGTCATTGATCACATTATTTCTCCCGACAAACTTCAAACGAAAGTTTTCAACCTCTTCCTCTGTTTTTGCAGTGGCTTTTTCAACTTCTGAAATAAATGATTTTACCTTTTCGAGCATATTAATTGCAGTTCAAGAATCAACCGCAAAAATAGCAATTAAACTGAGGTGTGCGATTTGCTCACCTTTATTTCCGGAGGAATAATTTGAGCTAGGCGTGCGGCCTCTCTTCTCATGAGCTTTCGGTCGAGTAAAGCGCCAATGGTCACAGTTGTAACGGTCATGATAAGCATGATCCATAATTCACCTATGTGTTGGAATCCTACTGCAAAAGCGATCATTAGAATATTATAGGAAACAAGGCTTAAGGTTGATTGACTATGATTCAACCCAAGCTTTAGAAGTACGTGGTGAATGTGGTTTCTATCCGGTGAAAGTGGTGGCTTGCCTGTAAAAATCCTAATAAGAATAACTCTAAGAGTATCGTAAACCGGCAATGCGAACAATGCTAAGCTAGTTGCTACAGGAGACAAAATGGTAGAAGGAGGGATAGGTGTTGTCAAAAATTTCACCATCAGAACGGTTAGTATAAATCCAAACACCATTGATCCTGTATCTCCCATGAACACCTTAGATGGATACCAATTGTATAATAGAAAACCTAAAGTGGCTCCTGAGACAGCAATAGCTAGTGTGGCGTTGACATACAGGCCACTTTGAAATGCTGCCCATCCTAAAAATGTAGCTATAACTAACGCAATACTACCTGCCAGTCCATCTATTCCGTCTATTAGGTTAAAAGCATTTGTCATTACAACAATGACAAACATGGTAAAAATCTCATCCATGAGCCACGGGAAGTTATTAATGCCAAATAATCCATTAAAGCCCTCTATTTTGACATCACCCAGGAAGACAACCAGGAAAGCAGCAAAAACTTGTACAACTAGTTTGTGCTGAGCAAGTAGGCTTGATAAATCGTCTCTCACTCCCAGCAGGAAAATAAGTGAAGTGGCACCTAAAAGATATTTTTCATTAGCTAATTCCGCAATTGGTAAAGCTAATAATAAGGCCATAAGCATTCCAATGAAGATCGCTATGCCCCCGAGTGAAGGCGTGCTTACACTGTGGATCTTACGCTTATCCGGCCGATCCAGTAAGTCAATGGATCTGAAAATCCTTATTACTACAGGCATCAAGGTAAGCGTTACTAAGAACGAAGTTGCTATGGCGAGCGGCAGTCCCATGATTATAATTTTTGTCAGACTTACGGAAATACTCCAAAAGCCTGATTCAAAAATGTTGATTTTTTAAGGGATATTTTAACTATTTCGGCAAAAGGATGGATTTTGTAGTTGAAATGCGGTCTGATGACATTATAAGGTTTTTTGCCATTTCCAGGCAGAGTGAGTCATATCATCCAACCCCAATTTAGCTTTCCAACCTAGTTTTTGGTTCACTTTGGTTGTATCAGCAAAGATTTTTTCAATATCACCGGGTCTTCGATCTACAATCTCATAGTTAAGCTTCACACCTGAAACTTTCTCGAAAGACTCGATCACCTCCAGTACAGAATAACCTTTTCCTGTCCCAACATTAAAGAAATCATAATTTTCTTCCATATTATCAGCAAACTCCAATGCTGATATGTGCGCCTGAGCTAAATCCACTACGTGAATGTAATCTCTAATGCAAGTCCCATCCGGTGTGTCATAATCTCCCCCAAACACGTTGAGTTTTTCTCTTATTCCAGCAGCGGTCTGAGTAATAAAAGGAACCAAGTTGTTGGGTACACCCAAAGGCAGTTCCCCTATCAATGCACTTTCGTTTGCACCAATTGGATTAAAATACCGCAGGGAAATGGCTTTAAAAGTCGGATTTACTAAACAGAAGTCCTCAATAATCTCTTCACAAATCTGCTTCGTATTTCCGTACGGTGATTCCGCGGGCTTTTTCGGAGTGTTTTCTGTAACCGGGAGTTTATCCGGCTGGCCATATACAGTACAAGAAGATGAAAAAACCAATTGGTTGACACCAAAATCTTTACTCACCTCCAAAAGATTAAGCAAGGATATTAGGTTGTTCTGATAGTATTGCAAAGGTTTCTCTACTGACTCACCGACCGCTTTAGAAGCTGCAAAATGGATGATTGCATGAATCTTATTCCTCTCAAAAAGGGATTTTACTTCATTCTTATTAGTTAAATCAAACGTTTCAAATACAAATTCCTTTCCAGTGATTTTGGTGATTCTATCCCTGACCTGAACATCAGAATTAGAGAGATTATCCACGACAATAACCTTATATCCCATTTCAAGGAGCTCAACACATGTATGAGATCCTATAAAACCAAGACCACCAGTTACCAAAACATTTTTCATTTATTCAAAGTTTTGGCAAAAGTAGTAAATGGATATCGGTAGTCTATTGAACATTTTAGAAGTTGTGTCAAAAGCTAGAGGCCAAAAACACACCCCTCGATCCCCTAAAGGGGAAGGGCAAAACCTCCAACTAAAGGCCAACAGCCAACCTAATACGCTTTTTGATCCCCACGTATAATTGATATGGCTGTAAGCAAAATAATCTTGAAGTCAAGTGTTAGGGACCAATTCTTCACATAAAAGCGATCCAACTTAACCCTTCCACTCATATCACTAAGTTCAGCAGTTTCTCCCCTGAATCCTCTCGCTTGGGCTAGCCCCGTAATGCCGGGTTTTACAGCATGTCTTTGCCAGAATCGATCAATTTGTGGTTGAAACTCTTCATTTAGAGCAATTGGGTGCGGTCTTGGACCTACCACCGACATATCGCCTAGAAATACATTGATAAATTGAGGTAGTTCGTCAATCGATGTTTTCCTGAGAATTGCACCAATTTTCGTAATGCGATTATCATTCTTTTTTGCCTGTTTGAATTCGGCATTTTTTTGAAAACTCATAGTTCTGAACTTCCAGCATAAGAAGTCTTCATTGTCCTTTCCATGTCTTTTTTGCTTGAAGAAAATAGGGCCTTTAGACTCCATCTTAATGAGCAAGCCAATAATTGGTATTAGCCAAGATAAAATGCCAATTAGCACGATTGAGGAAAAAAGAATATCAAAGGCTCTTTTAACAATTCGATTCATTTCATGATCGAGTGGAATCGTGTTGACATTAATGATGGGGATATTTCCATACTGTTCAATGGACAAATTATGCGTCATCAGTCTACTGAACTGTGATATTAAGTTGACCTTTATCAGATTGTTTTCTGCAAAATCAATAATTTCTTTCACATCATCTTCGCTAAGGTTTGGAAGATGGCAGAATATGATGTCGGTATTTTTCTCTAAAGCCATCTTTTCCAAATCATGGAGAGTGTTATCACCCTCAATTAAATCGTGTATCCCAACAAGATTATATCCTAGTTCCGGACTCTCATTAAAGTGTTCAATCAACGTTTCAGTCAAGTCTCCAGCACCAATAATAAAAACGTTTCGAAGATTATATCCCTTAGTCCTGGAATATCGAATGAAATAGTGCCAGACGGATCTCCAAACAATAATTGCAATCGTAAATACCAGATAGGTGACAAAAAGATACTTTCTGGAATATTCAACTGGTTGGAGCGCAAACCATAGTGCAAATACTATTGAAAGGTTAATTACCAATGCAGACAATACCCTATTGAGGTGATCCAGCAATTGAGACTGACGGTTAATATCCTGAAGACGACTACTAAAAAAAATCAGCACCCAAAGAATATTAAGGAATATATGGAGAGTAGCATACCTCTCAGGATAATCAAAAGAATTGAACTGATAGTAAGAAGCGGCAAAAAAACCTATGTTGAGTGATATCAGATCTCCTAAGAGGAAGATTATAAGAAAGTATTTAGAGTAGCGGTGTTGCGGCATAGCTCTTTGAAATAGATGCAAATATAGGGGCACTCATTTTCAAAATAGAATAAAGAAGAGTCAGTGATGTACACATGCCTTACCTTTACCTAAGAAAGTATGTCTTTCTCTTTCCTGTATGTGCAGAATCGATGGAGATCATTTTTCCATCAGGACTCCATCTTGGGTGCAAATCACACCTCTTCTCATTCTCAAATTTCCAAGGTGAATAGAAATCTCCCACCTTTCGTAGTTTATTAGAATCAAGATTAGCAGTGAATAAAGCTCTTATTCTAGATTTATCTGGGTATGAATCTGAAATAATAACTTTCTTATTCAATGGGTGACAGGAGGGATGCCCATCGCCAAACAAATCGAAATCCCTATTGGCTATTTCAGATACAACTTTTGTTTCAGCATCTATATGATAATACCCATCAATTTCATTGAATCTAGCCCATGCGACTATCTCTTTATTAGATTTCCACGAATAATGAGAAACCATTTTGTTGTCCAACAAGATTTCCAGTCTAGCGGTCTTAAACGAGTATAAGTAGAGACGAGACCATTTACCAACCTTCCCTAGCCATCTATGCAAAAAGATTATTGACTCTCCATCGGGCGAGTACATGACGTGATTTACTTTGTGCTCTGTGATACTCATTTCAGCGGTAGGGACATTTTCGTAGAGCTGCTGCAGGGTGATAACTAAGCTTGCTTCATTCTTTTCCAAATCTATCACCCATAAACCATCTTCATCATATGGCATTTCGGAACAGAAATTTAAAAATTCCTGTTGGTAGCCGTAATCTGGCCTAAGCTTCATTAAACGTTTGTAATTCAAGCTTATCCCTTGTTTACCATCTGGTCGAATGCATTGAATGGGGAAATCAATACTCCTAGATTCACTCGACCTGACATCAACAATTTGACTTCCGAGATGTCCCTTTTTTACTTCTGAATTGAAAATTATTTCATTGTTATTTAACCACTGCGTCATTGCTCCCTGCTGCCAGTTCCAGGTGGAGGTTTGCCCAACTATTTCAACATCATTCTTTTCAAAGTCGAATAATTTTAAATATACCTCTTTGCTGTTCTTAGCACATGAGTGAAAAACAGCTCTGCTCATTTTCTCATTCCACGGAGATTTATCATAATAACCAAAAAAAAGTGCTTCTTCCTCTTCATCTAGTTTTCCAATCATACTGTATGGCGTATCAAGGGAATAGCCTTTACTTAACTCATAACTAAACCCTGATTTTCTATAGACTAGATAAATGATCCGCTTATAAAAGAATTTAATTAGCTCTCTGAGCCATGGCATTTTTTCAAGGACCTTTGCGATTTGCCTTTCTAGCTTATTGTATTTCGCCATCAATTGTTCTTGTAGTTAATCAAATAATACATCAAGATCCAGGGCTCCACCAGATACCGATGAAAAAATCTTCTTGGCTTCTCGACTAAACGAAACAACCACTCCAAACCCAATCTACCCATCCAACGTGGAGGCTCATTAACATATCCCACCATGTATTCCATGGCTGCTCCACAACTCATAACAAGATTAGCATTGATTCTTGCAGCATGCGAATCTATCCAATATTCCTGTCTGGGCATACCCATACCTACCAAGAGTATATTGGGTTTGAATTGATTAATTTGTAATAAAAGTTCTTCTTCTTCCGGAGAATTTAATTGAAAATATCCATGATTGCATTTGAATGATATGGCAGCATAATTCTCTTCTATGTAATGTTCTATCTGTTCTTTCATCTCTGGTTTTGAGCCTACATAAAACACTTTAAACCCATTGGTATTGCACATTTCAAAAAAAGCCTCTTTCCAATCCATCCATGTTACACGATGTTGTCTGTTTATGCTTTTATATCCTTGTTGATTTGCCAACCAGATAATGGGCATCCCGTCTATCCTCATAACAGACTGGTTCTGTATTCTATTAAGTTTGGGACTCTTAAATTGAAGATAGAGACTATGCAAATTGAGGCTTAAAATCTGCTGCTTTCCAGATTCGGAAATAGTTTTGTTTGTAAACTCATTCAATTCGTCAATGGATAATGGAGTAATTCTCGTGCCGAACAGCTTAAGATGATTCAACTCCATTACTTAAATACAATTTTTCATAGCTCCTTATTGAGTAGGTCAAAGAAAAGAATTCTTCAACTCTCTTCCTTGCGTTTTCTCCTAAATTCTCTCTAATTCCATCATTGGAAATTAGATGCGAAAGTGCATCAGCGATAGCCTGCGAATTTTCGGACTCAATCAAAAAGCCACTTGCCTCATGAGTAATCAATTCGGGGGTCCCGTCTACATCTGTCGCGATAATGGGAAGCCCATAAGACATGGCTTCCAGTACAGAATTGGGCATTCCCTCCCAAAGCGAGGGAAGGATAAACAAATCACTGATTTGCAGCAGCTGACCAACATCATCTCTTGAACCTAGGAATTTAAAGTTTGAGGATAAGTTACTATCCGCAATTTGTTTTTCAAGCTGACCCTTCAATTCACCATCTCCGATGAAGAGCACTACCAGCTTTTCATTATCTATTCTTTTTATGGCATCTATCAAAAAGGTATGTCCTTTTTGGCGGTGCAGGCGTGCCACCGTAGCAACCACAAATTTACCTTCCACACCTATCTCTTTTATTTTGGCAGATTTTTCAGTCTCATTCAGAAATTTATCAGGAAGCTTGATTCCATTTGGAATCATCAGGAGCTTATCTTCTTTTATTCCTTGTCTAACACACGATTGTAAGGTGCCCTCTGATACGGAAATTACTTTAGTTACAAAAAATGAATTTGCTACCCACCTATCCAGCTTTTGAACTAATCCAGATAAGTAATCAAGCGACATTCTCTGTGAGGTATAGCGCTTTTTGACACCAGCAAAAAAACTAATTATTGGAACAATAATATTTGGATAATGACTATACGATTGGACAACATCAAACTTGTTGCTCCTGATCAACCTCCACAACCTGAAAAGACCTCCCAGAAATTTAGTGGCGTTTTTTATTTTCCCACCTCGATTGTCCTTCATTTGAAGATTAACAATCTTCAAACCATATAAATCTTCATAGTATGGAATAAAGGCTTCTTTATCGTACATGGTAGCCACACATACATTAATTTTTTTTTTGTCCAATTGAGAGGCAAGTGTCAACATCGCTTTCTGCGCACCTCCCTTCTCCATTTGGGTATTAATCAGTAAAATTTTCTTCATTTCTCTACTTTCTTAAAAAAAGTGTGATACTACCAATTCCCAAATATTTACATATCCAATCAACTGGTTTCAGAAAAATATTACCTGTCTTAATGCTGTACTGCCCAATACTCTTGTGAGCCATTTCAAAACCAATTTCCTCACACAACTTAATCAGTCTTTTTGGAGTATAATAGAATACATGAGGTACAATGAAGTCCTTAATGGCAAATTTCCTAATCCCGGTTAATCTATACAAAAGAAATCTTGGGTTGTTATAACTTGGCACATCAATAACAGCTATACCACCACTCTTTAAATGTGCATAAATGCTCTCAAGAGTTGTCTTGGGATTTTCGACATGCTCTAAAACCTGGATTAGGGTTATCAATTCCGTAGAATTACTTTTCAAGCTGCTCGCGTCATACATGCTATTCAAAACTTCAATTCCCTCCCGCTGGCAATATTCTGCCTGATCCTTATTTGGTTCAATTCCCTTTTTACTAGGAAAATAGGCTTTCGATTGTTGCAGGAACGAACCCCAACCTGAACCAATATCCACAAGTAGTGGATCCGTAAAAGTGTTTAATTTCCTTAATCGTATTAGAATATTTTCCTGTCTCCTTTGTCGGTGGATTGTTGGTGGTCTAAATCTTGGCTTCCTGTTTTCATAATACTCCTTTAATTCTTGTGTAAGAACCGTGGTATCCTGAAATACAATATTACAATCCCTACATTTCAGAACCTTAATTTTCGCAGTATGATATACTGGTTTGCTTGAACTGGAATTACATAGAGGACAATTCATTTTTTTAATTTCATTTCTAAATTCCGCAAAAGAGAAACATTATTATCGAAAGCGAAGATCTCCAATTCTTTTATGGAAAGTTCTCTTAACTTAAGTTTTTCTTCTCCTTTCATCATAAAATACTCATTAATACAATGAATTAGAGACTCTTCCCTGAAATCGTAAATAAACCCGTTTTCACCATGCTTAATAATTTTAGCAACATCACCAACTGAGCTTGAGATTACCGGCACGCCAAATGACTGTGCCTCAAGAATTACGTTCGGCATTCCCTCACTTTTTGAAGTCAATACAAAGAGCTCGGCATTTTGATAATAAGCTGTTAGTTGATTGGTTTTTGTATGAATAAAAACATTCTCAATATTTTTTGCCTTAATTAAGGCAAGCACCTCGTTATAATAACTTAAATCCTCAATTTCACCAACAAGGTGTAATTCTAACTCAGACTTATGGTCCAGCTGAGTAAAGGCACGAATTAATTGCATTTGATTTTTGACTTGATTGAATCTGCCTACGTGTAAAATGTAGCCTTCTTTATATGAGTCGTTCCTGGCATTGGTTTCAACAAGATTGTGCTGAAGTAGCATTTTGCTTGCTGGAATTTGAAACTTGGTTGACAGAACGTCCAATATTTGTTGAGAATTTACCCATATGATATCTGCTAGCTTTATCCACCATTTTATGTACTTGTAGTTTACAGGTGCATTTCCTCTAACTGTACACACCACCACTGTTTTCCTTTGAAAGATTTTGGAAAAAACTGCTCCCAAAAAATTGGCAATAGGCTGAAAATTGATACAGTAATCAAAACGATTGGAAACAAGTAGTCTTATCATGGTAGCCACTAACAAAACAGGTGATGAACTTTTTACGGCCACCTGATTAACTCTAGAATCTATTAAATAAGAAAAAAAAAGATTGGTTTGGTTAAACCCCCTCAATATCAAAAAGTAGACATCATTATCTACCGCAAGTTGATTGGCATACAAAACGGCTTGCTTTTGACTGCCTCCACTTCGAAGGTTGTTAATGATGATTAGTATGTTTTTACGATCATTCAATATAAACGCAAAGATGCGATATCCATTATGGATGAGTGGGATTCAGGTGGTTTTATTTATACCTGGTAAGCTTAAAATGGTAGTAGAATAGCACAAAAACTGAAAGGTATAGTCCACTTTCAATGACAGACACGAGAGGTATTTCCATGAGGAGAAAGAAGAATAATACCATCAATGGATAAATGGATGACTTGGGAAGGTTATTAAATTCTTTCAATTCGACTCGTAGAGGAAACAAAATGATCCGAATGAAAGCGAGTAAATAGACAGAAGCTCCTAACAAACCATACTCTGCCAAAAGAGTAACTGTTGCATTATTTCTAACCAAGAGCGTTCCAGATACCACATTCATTTGATCTAATTGAGCTCGATAATAGCTGATATATTTAGCTGCAAGTGGCTTATTCAATGATATAGCTATATTAGATCCATAATTTCCCGGACCAACACCAAATAAAGTTTGATTAGTATTTTCATAAACTCGAGTGAATAGCTGATAATACCCTTTGAATAGCTCTAATCTTGCAGGAATTACGGTATCCAAATTCAAAATCTGTTCGATATCCAATATCAAAAGTATCGCCCGGTAATGTGAGGGGAGGAAAGGAATTGATAGATAAAATCCAAAAGCGATAATCATGAGTAAACATAAAGATGCTAATAGATTCCTGATCACTTTTCCATTGTACAACGAACTCAAAATAAATTTGGATAAGAGTAGAGCTAGAAGAAAAATTATAAGTCCAAGCTTATAATCCGCGACGATCATTATAAAAAATGAAAACAAATAGGCTACTCTATGGACATTGCGATATTTTTCATAATTCCATAATAAAAGTCCAAAAAAGATATTAAGAAACCCGAAGGTGTGGGCATTGCTTGGTATCGACCCTAATAAATCTACAGCCAATCCCAAAACGAAATACTGAAAACAGCTTACAATTAAGTTTAAATAAAAAATTGCTATGACTAACTGGAAAACAAGTTTTCGAGATACCTGTGAATCTCTTATCCTAATAACCCAGTTCAAACAAAAAGTCAAAAAACCAATTGGCAACAATTTCATGCCAATGGCATAAAAGCCATGCAATAGGTTGGTTGGATTTAATATCAAGGATACAGTAGCTAGCCCAATAAAGCCTAGCAATAATATGTTCTCTGATTTGAAAAATGAGCTTACGACTAATCCACTAGTTGGAATCCAAATACTCAAATAAATCCAGCCCACCAGAAATGTAAGACCAAAGAAAGACCACCAATAAAGATTCGCTGTACGAAAGAGCCCAAACTCATTAATTATGACAATTGACATAAACAATGCCAGTGATAAATGACTTAGCCTAATTTTTGTTCTTAACCGTAACAACATGATGATCCTTAGTCAAACAATCTATTTATGGAGAGCATTAATCATTGAAAGATATTAGTCATCTTTTTAATTAAAATCTTCCGGTGATCCTTCGTTAAAATTTTTAAATAAATCAACAGCGGAAACGAAACAATCATCAAGGCTTTTAAGCCAGTCAAAATATGCATATTTGAATCTAATGCATTACTACAAAGGAAATAGAAAACAAGAGCATAAGATGTAACCCATAGAAAATCAATGCCTGAAAAGATGATTTGATAGTATTTTCTAGAAATTAAGAAAGCAACAATATTTCTAATGGAGTAAGCAAATATAAGTCCCAAAATTGCTCCCCAAGGACCTATTGAATTAACACTAAAATAATTGATACTAACCGCCACAATAATCGCAATTATTAGAAGTAGTATGTGGTAATAGCTCTTTTTGCTGTATGAAATGCCTATATTGGTAAATAACTTCATGCCATCAATTACATATGCAAAAAATATCCAGGGAATAAACTTTGCTGCGGATAAATACTTTTCTGAACCAACAATTAAAACCAGATAATCAGCTATGGATGAGAGGCAAAGTGACATAAATATTAAACCAGAAAAGTATAATAGGCTTAGTTGAGCATAAAGTTTTGGCGCATATTTTTCTTCCCAAATGGAGAATGAATATGGACCAAATGATATCTGAAAAGCTTTATTTACCAAGATAAAAATAGAAGCTATTTTTAGCGCCAATGTATACTCACCAATTACATCGGCCTCTACATATTTAATAAGAAAAATCCTATCAATATTTGGAATCAATGTACCTGCAATCAAAACAAGACCAAAAGGAAGTCCATATTTCAACATCTGCTTAAAATGGACCATCTCATTGATTGCACTTAATCTCAGAAATTTCCTAGTCAATATTAAACCCACGATGGCAAAGGTTGACGAACTGATTACTGGAGCCAGAATAATCCCTTTGAGACCAAAATCCAGAAAAATAAAAAAAATAGTCAACCCGGCAGCACTCAATGAATTGCTAATGGTTAACAAAAGATATTTATTTCGCTTAAACGTCCATTTGAAAATGTTTGATGAGAACATCATAAACGCACTTGCTGGTGCAGACACCAACGCAATATTCCACATCCTTATATAAGAATCCTTATTGCTAAATAAAAATCCTCCAATTTTGTTTCCCAAAAAAAAGAAGGTGACTAAAAAGACAATGCCCCCAGCTAGTTGAATAATAAATCCAGTCGTTGCTACATTAACTCTATGCTCATCTTCTGAAAGTCCTTTTGTCTTATCAAAGAACCATCTTGCAATCGCACTATCCTGCCCAAGTGTCACTAGGCCAGCAAACACCATTGCATATGGTGTTACTGAATTGAGTAAACCAAATTCTTCTTTTGTTAGGTATCGGGATACTAACGGTATTATTAATAGGGCTAGAAGTTTTTGAAGCACACCGGAGATCCCGTAAATCGCACTGTCCTTAGCTAAAAATTTCAAAGCCTTAGCAAGCATCTTACCAAAAAGTGTAATTATATGTCACCTCGGGAAGCACTACTTTATTCACAATACTATCAATTAGCTTAACATATGTTTTTGCTAGGCCATACCCTTGATTAGCATTAAACCACTGCTTTGCTTCTGAGCCAATGGCCTTATTCTTTTCTTCATTTGTATATGCTTCATAAATAGCTTCAGAAATTTCTCTGATTGAAGAAACATTATAAAATGGAGGAAGGGAATCAAGTCCATGATCTGATTCATAAGCATTGGATAGATTGTGAATCATAGGGACACCTTTCATTAAAAATTCCCAGCCACTGCCTCCCCAAAAAAGACCAGACAAAGCATTTCCTCCAATATTAACGTACGGCAAGAGTTCAAGTATTTCTTTTCTTGAAAACCTAGGTAACCATTGAACATGGTCTCCAATTCCAAGCTTTTCAATGAGATCTTTAGATGCCTGAACATCAAATCCAACTTCAATCAAAAATAATGTGGCATCTATTCCATAATCTCTTACACATTCAGCAAATCCTTGTATTAATAGATCATTCCTCTTTATGTCGGATTTAAATCCTTGATTTTTCCATCCATGCGTTAGATGAGAAAATACAACGAAATTAGATTTTTGCATGCATTTCATAGTTTTCACCAAATGATGAGGAATAGAGGTAGGTTCCTCATAATACAGCATGGGAATGGGGAGGCTATGTATTTTCAGGCCATTCTTCTTAAAGTGAATCCTTTCTTTATGGTCAATACCACAAATAATCTTAGTTCTATTTAGACCTTGAAGCTGACAATAACTTTGTATCCATCTACTAATTGCATTGAAAAAATTGGATGTTTTCGGATAATGAAGAAACTCTCCTCTAAAGGAATAAGGTATAAAAATATCAAGACTTCTCCCAGCCATGTAGGCGTAGGCGGGGGCAAAACCAGTTCCAATAATTAAATCATAGTTATCAAATACTTCTTTAATTCTACCTCGATGAAAAAAGCTTAACAAGCCCCTAATCCTTCCATTAGGAAGAATTGGATTCAGAATGTATGGACTCCATTTACTAAAATCCCAGGTATCATTTTCAGGAATAAAATGACTAAGCGTACTCTTACCATCTGTTGTATAAGGAATTAAATATGCATCAACTCCCAAATCTCTCAGATATCGCATCATCGAGAAAAAGTTATTATTCATATTGCCGAGTAGGGCTACACGCATCGCAACAGACTAAATAGGTAGGCTATAGCTTAGATGCTATAAGATCATCCACCTGTTGTATCGTGTCAACCGAATCAATCTCCTCATCCTCAAATGACACACCGAACCCTTCCTCCAGCGCTAAAAAAATGGATGATTTGTCCAATGAATCAATTCCGGCATCATCCCATGAGTCAGTCAACGACATTTCATCTATGTTTACCTGAGGATTTGCTTCCTCTTTCAGGATTTCTCTAATCTTATCTATGTTGCTCATAATTTTTTAAGGATTGTGCTTGACCAGGATAACCCTACGCCAAAGCCACTTATCAAATAGGTTTTATCTGCAGTATCAAATTCCTTCTCTAAAATATACGGAATAGATGATGACACAATATTTCCGTATTCGGTTGCATCAAAAGGCACTTTTGAGGCATCAAGGCCGATCCTTTTCACCAATGTATCTACCAAATATTTGCTGCCTTGATGAAAAATAAACCGATCAACATCAACCAATTCTAATTCATTCTTTTCGAGAAGTGATTTTACATCTTTTGGAATATTTTTAGCTGCAAAATTAAAAATTGCTCTGCCATTCATACTAAGTGTATGATCGTGACAGATAAGGTTTTGATGATCCTTCCCAATGGTCCCGAAAGTAAACTTACCTATCTCAAACTTAGGAGATTCAGTGGAAAGTAAAGTTGCCGTTGCTCCGTCACCAAAAAGTAAGCTTGTGTTTTTATCCTCAGGATCCATGATCTTCGAATAAGGATCAGCAGTTACTAGCAAACCATTCGTCAACCCGTTCATCTGCATGAAAGATTGTGCTATTGCCAGGCCGTGAACAAACCCTGAACACCCTAATGATACATCCCAGCAAGCACAATGACGCGGTAATTCAAGCTTACCGTGTACAATAGCAGAAGTATGGGGAATGTTTAGATCCGGATTCTGAGTTATTAGAACTAAACAATCCAAATCACTCTTCGAAACCCCTGCATTTGAAAGCAGATTTTCGATGGCTTTTACCGCAAGGTCTGAGGTATCTTCATCACTATCTTTTCGGGAAACTGATTCAAAGCCAATTTTTTCTTTGATAAAATACTCATCAATCCCATGCTTTTCCATGAGATCAAAATTAGATATAATTCCATGAGGCAGGTAGGTTCCTATTGCTTTGATGCCGATCATATTGCACTAAATAAGAGTTGACCAATAACTTTATCATCACAAATAATCAAACTTTTCGCCAATCTTCCTTTGTGACTTGAAGTAATTTTAATCGTCATAATACTGTAGCTGCTTTCAGCTACTTCGTTATAATTCTTAAATTCAATTTTTGTGACAATCCATTTTATTTGACTATCAATAGTCTCTTGACATAATTTCTTCATTAATGAAACAGCCAATTCACTCAAAGAGTGCTCTTTCATGAGGGCTCGGCTGATTTGATCCTCACTCATTTTTACACCGCTCCATATTTTGGTTTCATCAAATATCCTGCGATCCTTTACAGATTTATTGTTTCCTATGATGTAAGCAATACGCGAATCTCCATTGGATTCAAAGCTAATTAACGAGTGGTACTCTTTAATTCGCTCATCAGTAACAATGATATCGGCATTTGAATGAAGCATTTTGTGAGCTGAATATCTCGTCCGCACAATTGATGGATATTCATCGGCAAGGAAATTCATACTCAGATCAAAAATATCCGGTCCTTGAATGTAATTCCTCTCCCCTTTAAATTGAAAAGTGAGCTCCTTATTGATCATCCCTTACGTGTCTTATTATAGTGCTTCAAATTCTTTCCGTGTTCTACCGCAAAGTTACCCGAAACATCTGCATTGGACGTGATGTTCGAGATTGCCACCGAACCAATTCTCACTTTTGCGCTTTCACCTACATCTAATGCATTGCTCACAATCGCACCTGGGGAAAGTCTGGCTCCCTTTCGAACTGTACTACTTCCACATACCATCGCTTTGGAGAGAATCGATACTTCATCCTCAATCACACAATTATGACCGATATTAACCATATTTCCTATAGTCACATGATCCCCAATATTCGTTTTAGCCTTAAATAAGCTCTTTGCTATTACTGATCCCGCCCCGATTTGAACATTCTCTCCAATCATTACACCTCCGTAATGGGTTGTTCGATGAATCTTACCTTCTTTTTTTTGGATTTGCGTTCCATCAAAACCAATAGTCACATTGGGACCAATCACACTCCCTCTTTTAATATGAGTATTATCAAGAATAACTGCCCCTGGATAAATAGTCACATGCTCTTCAATAAC
Source organism: Ekhidna sp. (assembly GCF_965247405.1). GTDB lineage: Bacteria > Bacteroidota > Bacteroidia > Cytophagales > Cyclobacteriaceae > Ekhidna. The sequence goes on along the minus strand of NZ_OZ252014.1, from coordinate 2,437,353 downwards.
CACGTTTTTATCAGCGACATGCGTATTTGGATAAACAGTGGCCTTTCCCGAAATCTTAGATTCAAATGAGTTTCCATAAAAGCCCTGCTTCCCAAGGTATTCATGGATTTCAAAAAACGAATCGACAGGGTCCTCGCTTACTAAGCAGGTAATGCTATCCTCCAACAATTCAATAAGCGATTCCGGGATGATGAGTGCCTCAATGCTACCGTTTCTAAGAGCAGTTCTTACAAATTTTCTGTTTGAAGCGTAAGAAAGCATTTTGCCTCCAACATAAAACGGTAATGCCAAATCCTCAATGTCTTTGTTATTTCCAATGATCCGAAGACCAAACTTAGAGGCTAACGATGAAACCTTCATAGCTAAAAGTTAATTGGTTGCAGTAAATCTGAAGACTGTTTCCGAATCATCAGTTCTCCTACTTTCAATCCTGCAGCCTGCAGGTTAATTATGGGCAGTAAACCTATATGACCCAAAGTACGCGTCATTACTTTAGGACTTCCATTATGAGCCGGATGAATGACTCCATGCATGAATTTAGACCAATAATTCGCATCTATATCACCATATAAATGAACGAGACCTATTTCATCATTTATATTTTTGAGCTTTATCAGGTCAATAATTTCGTTAAAGTAGGACCTTTCTTCCCTATATTCAGCTATGAAAACAAAATCTAATTCTGCTGCCATTTCATATAAGTCTTTAGGATCAGTGCTTCGAATAACCTGATTTGCATTTACAGAACCAAAAGCTTTCTCAACTTCCTCACCAAATTCATCATCAGACCATACAAGTATCTTATTGTCCAACACTTCGTACCCTGCCTCAAAAGCCATTTTTATTGCGAGTGGTCCAATGTGTTGAAAAACTTTAATGGATGGGTGCTTTTCCCATGTCCCCGCAACTCGAATATCCTGTCTTTTACAATATTCGAGATCAAGATCCTCCTTTCTCAATTCCCATGCTTCAAACATTAAAGGAATGGCAACCCCTTCTTTACAATATTGTAATTTGTTTTTATCCAAAGGCCTAACAAACCCGGAGTTGGTAATAACATCAGCCTGCTTTAGGTGGTCAACATTCAGATCCCCAACAAAAAATTCTACCTTGTCAGAGAGTTCATAATGATCAAGGATTAATCGACAGCTTTCTATATTATCCTTTGCAGATCCATAATCAGAGTCCCGTGTCCAGGCAAACACCTTAGCTGCATTTGCCTTGGCAGCAATAACAGGCAAATACTTATAAGTAGCTGATCCGACTTCAGTTAGGACATTAATGCCCTCAAGATCAATTTCAAGTGAATTAATGACTCGATCAATAAGTTTTATCGCACGATTATTCATTAGGCTACTCATATACACTTTCACCATTTAAGAAGATCTTACACCACCATTCAAAATTCATAAATGACCAGATCAACAGGCGGTGATTCACGTGATCATTGATGTGTTCATCTACAATAGTTTTGATGTAATCCTGATTGATGAAGTCAGCGGAGACTGTTTTCTTATTTAACAACAGTTCTTTTATATATGCAGCGTTCTCGCCTCGATACCAACTTTCATCAGGCGCTGAGAAGCCCTGCTTTTTGCGATCTACAATTTTCTGCGGAATCAATTCCTTCATTGCCTGACGCAAAACATTCTTTCCATCATCATATTGACGGTAGTATGCCTTTTTCTTTCGTTCTGTATTTTCGTCAATCTTCTTTATTTCCTCAGTGAGATTTCCCAGTTTATACTTAACAGGTACTTTTTGTGCCCAGGCCACCAGATCATTATCTAGAAATGGGAATCGTTCCTCCAGTCCATTCGCCATCGAGAGTCGATCTCCTACAAGCAATAATCCATTCAGGAATGTTTTGATTTCAAAGTAGAGTGAGTTTTGAATGTGATGCTCAGGCCGATCGTATTGAAGTTTATCATTGAACGTAAATACACGCTCAAAAATTTGTCTTGGCTCCTGTTGATCTATCTGTTTCTTGATGGCATCTGTAAAGAGCTTTCCGCGATCCTGATCCGGTACCAATCTTTGCCAGAATCCGTAGTACTGATCAAAAAAGTCTTTTTGTGACAGAGAGTCAAACACATGATAGTATCGCCAGGGGTATCCACCAAACAATTCATCCCCCCCTGTTCCCTGCAAGCACACCTTAACAAACTTGGAAGCTAACCGTGAGATGTAATAGTTTGGATACGACATCCCTACCCGAAGGTCTTCCAGATGATAAACCAGCCGAGGTAGAGACCAGCGTATATCTCCGGCATTCATTACCTGCTCAAAGTGCTCAGTCTTAAAATAGTTCGCCATCAGCTCCGCATCTCTTCGTTCATCAAAGTTGCTCTCTCTTCCTGTTACTTCACTCATGTCAAAACCACATGTGAAGGTGGCCAATCGGTCTACTTCATTACTTGCTATGGCGGTCACTGACCCTGAATCCATCCCCCCTGACAAATACGCTCCTACTGGCACATCGGAAATCATTTGACGTTTGACCGCCTGACTAAACAAACGATTGGTTTCAGACTTAGCCTCTTCAAAAGTCATTGAGGTGTCCGGCTCGGTGAAATCATAGTCCCACCATGAATAGTGCTTCACAAATGTGGATGATTTATTCACCTTAACCGTATTGGCTTGTGGCAGCATCACCACTCCCTTAAATAGAGTCCGGTAAGAAAACAAGTTTTGAAAAGTGAAGTATTCGTTCAAGGCCCCTAGATCCACATCCATTGAAAAATCAGGATGTTTAATGATTGATTTGATCTCCGAAGCAAACACCATAGTTTTCCCATTGAACCAATAGTATAACGGCTTAACCCCGAATCGATCCCTGCTGAGGTATAGTTCTTCTGTCTCTGTATTCCACGCTCCTATCGCGAACATCCCATTAAAACGTTCAAATATTTCAGGACCGTAAGCAGACAATCCTTCCACAATCACTTCTGTGTCCGAGTTGGAAATAAAATAGTGTCCCTTTTGCTTTAGTTCTTCACGAAGTTCTTTGAAATTGTAAATACACCCGTTAAAGACAACCACCCATTTACCATCCTTCGATTGCATGGGCTGGGCTCCTTTTCGAGAGGTATCTAGAATAGACAGGCGCTTATGTGCAAGCCCTATATTTTCTTTTAGATAGAATCCTTCATCATCCGGCCCTCGGTGAGCAATTTCATTAGCCATCATCACCAGGTCCGTCATCCGAAACGGTTTTCCATCTAAGTTGAATACCCCGGCAATTCCACACATAAATCAAATATTTTTTAGTGCATCTACAATGTAGTGGTAATCTTCTTCCACCATCCGGTTATGTAACGGGATTGCCATCGAGTGATCGTTGGCTTTCTTTGCACCCTGAAAATCATCCGGCCGTATTCCATATTTTTCTTTATAATAAGTAAGCATGTGAACCGCATGGGTACCCGGACGAGTTGAAATGCCTTTTTCCTGCAATTTCTCCATGATCTCGTTTCTGGAGTATGGTGCTTTTTCTTCATCGACCATGGTAACAAACGATTGCCATCCATGCTTGTAGTCGCTTCCATAATCGGGAAGTGATAACCACGCTATCTCTTTCAAGGCTTCTTTGTAGTAAGCTGCCCATTTGTCCCGCTCATCTATAAACTTATCCAGTTTTTTGATTTGGACAATCCCAACTGATCCTTGCAGATCGGTCATTCGATAATTATATCCCAGCAAATTGAAATCCGGAAGTATGTAAGGTTTAGGCCCATGATGTCTTTGTTCTTCAGATATAGAAGCGCCATGATTTCTGAACATTCCAATTTTTTCAGCCAACTTATCATCGTTTGTGGTTAGCATACCCCCTTCTCCTGTCGTAACAGATTTACGAGGATGAAAAGAAAAACAACCAAGTGTACCAAGTCCGCCAGCAGGCACTCCCTTGAATGCGGAACCAGCAGCACATGCACCATCCTCAATTAATGGAATATCCCCTGCTACCTCTTTGATAGCATCCATGTTGGCACATAATCCAAATAAATGAACAGGAATGATCGCTTTAGTCTTTGAGGTGATTTTTTCCTTCAATTTGGAGGGATCCAGATTAAAGGTTTTTGGATCAATATCCACAAACACCACCTTGGCTCCTTGGTAGAGTACCACGTTTGCAGTAGACACCCAAGTAAATGCCGGAACAATTACTTCATCCCCAGGACCGACTCCTAATGCTACAACTGACAAATGTAGGGCAGTGGTAGCACTGGTTACCGCAATGGCATGCTTAACCTGATGCCTTTCAGCAAAAAGCTGCTCAAATTCACGAACCTTAGGACCTGAAGTCAACCACCCCGTCATGATTGATTCTTTGGTGGCCTGCCATTCTTCCTCCCCGGTTACTGGCAGAGATATTGGTATGTTTCTCTTCTCCATTACTTATGATTTATCTACTCCTGCTTCAATACGCCAGTCAATTAGTCGTTGAAGTCCTTCCTTTAATCCATACTGATACTTAAATCCGATCTCCTCTTCTGCTTTTTGTCTCGAGCCAATTCTATTTTGCACAAATTGCCTTGCATCATCTGCAGAATAAGGAACATATGTTACCTTCAAATCTGAATTTTTTAATTGCAAAATCGTATCGCAAAGTTCTTTGATAGATGTTTGAATCTCGGTTCCTACATTATAAAAGCCAACTTTTACATCACTTTCTAATGCAGAAACATTGGACCTGGCCACATCCTCCACGTAAATGAAATCATACGCCTGAGAACCATCCCCATTAATCGTAGGTGCCTCATTAGCAGCAATTTTATTCAACATGATTGGCACAACGCCGCTGTAAACCGCATGCTGATCCTGACCCGGGCCATAGACGTTCATGTACCTCAATCCCACCACTTCTAATCCATATCTATCGTTAAAAGCGGTACACATTGCTTCGCCGGATATCTTGGTACTTCCGTAAAAATTCTTATTGTTAAAAGGATGATCTTCAGTCATAGGCACCTCAAGTGCATCTCCGTAAACAGAAGCAGATGATGAGTAGACCAACTTTTTCACATTATTGTTAACGCATGCCTCAAGTACATTGAAAGTACCTGCTATGTTTACTTCAAAGGCTGTTCTTGGAAAATCCTTGCAATGCAATAACCACATAGCTGCTAGATGAAACACATAATCCACTCCCTCACATGCTTTATTTAGGATATCAATATCACGGATATCGCCTCCAAATGGATAGATTTCACATCGTTCATCCTCCAATGACTTTTCAATGTTTGTATGCTTTCCTCTGGTGAAATTGTCGTAAATGATCACCTTCTTCACCGGGTGTTTAAGCAACTCAGCCACTACAAATGAGCCGATGAACCCTGCACCTCCTGTAACTAATACAACTGAATCTTTTAATTTCATTTCTTATTCTGATTGTTCAAATGGATGTTTTGCTAATTTCTTTTTTGCGAATGGATGATAGTCACCTTTAAGTCCCTGTGGCTCCAGATGACGGATGTCGTGAACAATTTCAATGGCTTTTTGTGCATCTTTGATCCCGTATCCATTTCCCTTTAGAATTTCTTCATAGGACTTGGTATGCAGATCGGTAAATCCATCACTAAATTCAAGCTCCTCTCCTTCAATTGTAATCGAACGATATGTGCGTTGACCCTTAGCTTTTACTTCATCAGGTATTACGTCAAAGTTGATGGATAAAAACCATCTAACACGGGCTCTTTCGAACTCAAGATAACCGGCAGCTCGGTCATGGGTATGAACATGAACAATATTATTCTTCACTTCACCAAATACCCAGGAAAGCATATCATAAAAGTGAACCCCGATATTAGTGGCAATTCCTCCTGACTTAGATACCTCCCCTTTCCATGAGGTATAATACCAATGCCCTCTACTTGTTAGGTAGGTCAAATCCACATCGTAGACCTTGTCTTTAGGACCATTTTCAATTTTTTCTTTTAACGCAATAATACTTGGGTGTACTCTAAGCTGAAGAATGTTCCAAATCTTGCGTCCCGTTTCCTTCTCCACGTGAGCAAGTTTCTCAATATTCCATGGATTTAAGACCAGAGGCTTTTCACATATAGCATCAGAGTCTCGACGTAAAGCCATTCGAATATGAGCGTCATGCAGATAATTTGGAGTACAAATAGACGTGTAATCTACCCTTACATCACGTTCATAGCGAAGTTTTTCTATGTGGCGATCAAATCGCTCGAATTCAACGAAGAAATCTGCCTCCGGAAAAAAAGAATCTATAACACCAACACTATCGAAGTTATCCAATGCTGCTATCAGTTTGTTATTTGTTTCCTTAATGGCTTTCATATGCCTTGGAGCAATATATCCGGAAGCACCTATTAATGTGAAATTCTTCATTACTTCATCTTTTTAACCATCCCATTTTTTAGCTCATACAATTCACCTGACTGAACACATCGTGCTCGATTATCTCCATTGAAATCTAGCTTTTGACCATGTTCACTCATCCACCCAACATGTTTTGCCGGATTACCCACAACCATCGCATAATCAGCTACATCTTTCGTTACCACTGCACCGGCTCCAATAAAAGCAAATTTACCAATTCGATTGCCGCAAATGATTGTCGCATTCGCTCCAATAGACGCTCCATCACCTACCTCAGTAACTGCATACTCACTCTTTCTATTCACTGCACTTCTTGGATTAATAACATTTGTGAAGACCATGGAAGGGCCAAGAAAAACATCCTTCCCGCATATGACCCCAGTGTAGATAGAAACGTTGTTTTGAACTTTGCAATTCTCACCTAAAATCACATCTGAAGAAACTACAACATTTTGACCAATATTGCAATTCCGGCCAATGCTGGCATTCTTCATTATATGAGAAAAATGCCAAATTTTTACTCCTTCCCCAATATCACAAGGTTCATCTATATAAGATGACTCATGCACGAAATACGTCTTATCCATGGAAGAATTCTTTAACCTTCCCGCAAATGTACGCGATGGTTTCTTCTTTTAAATGTGTGTGCATGGGTAAACTCAATACAGTCTCCGAAAGACTTTTTGATATCGGGAATAATTCGCCTGTGTAATGTTTATATGCCTGCTGATCCGGTATTACAAGTGGATAATAAATCATGGATGGAATTCCGTTATTCTGCAAGTATGATTTAATCTCATCTCTGCGACCTGGAATCTTTAGTGTATATTGATGAAAAACGTGAGTAGAGTCTTTCATTCGTTGAGGTACAACTACTGAACTTACATCTACAAGATGATGGTCATAGCAGGAAGCGGCCCTTTGTCTCGCCTCAATATAGGAATCCAATTTCTTTAGTTTGACATTTAGTATGGCTGCCTGAAGCGTATCCAACCTTGAATTAACACCTACAATATCGTGGTAGTATTTTTTTGACTGACCGTGATTGGCGATCATTTTGATTTTCCCAGCCAATTCATCATCATTTGTAAAAATAGCTCCACCATCGCCAAAGCAGCCTAAATTTTTAGATGGGAAAAATGATGTCACCCCAATATGCCCTAGGTTACCTGCTTTCTTGTCTTTATACTTACTTCCAATTGCCTGAGCAAGATCCTCAATTACAAAAAGTTTGTTCTGATTAGCAATTGCATTAATTGCATCCATATCTGCACATTGACCATAAAGATGAACAGGCACAATCACTTTTGTCCTATCACTTACTTTCGATTCTATTTGATTGACGTCAATATTGAAAGTATTTGGATCGACATCTACAAAAACTGGCACAAGCCCTAATAATGCAATAACCTCAACCGTTGCTATATATGTGAATGAAGGAACAATAACCTCATCTCCCGGGTTTAGGTCAAGGGCCATTAATGCAATCTGTAATCCGTCTGTCCCATTTGCACAGGTAATCACATGAGCTGATTGATTCCATTTTGACAGCTGCACGCTAAAATCACGTACTTCCTGACCATTTATAAATGAAGAAGAATTCAACACTTTTTGAAGTGCATGATCCACATCAGTTTTAATATCCTGATACTGCCTACCTAGATCAACCATTTGAATCTTCTCCATAAATGCTAAATCAAGCGTTAAAATATTCTCTATACCAATCAATAAAATTAGATATTCCAGTCGCTACATTGGTTTGCGGTTGATAACCTAAGTTTTGAACCAAATCCGTTACATCAGCATAAGTCTCAGGAACATCCCCGAGTTGAAGTTCCATAAAATTCTTTTTGCCCTCAATCCCCAGCTTTTCTTCAATTGCCGAAATAAAATCCATCAGCTTAACAGGACTGCTATTTCCAATATTATATATTTTGTACGGTGAAAGTGAAGAATCGGGAGAAGGGTTTAAACCATTCCAATCTTTATTAGGCACAGCAGGATTCTCTAAAACTTTACATATTCCACTCACAATATCGTCGACGTAAGTAAAGTCTCGTATCATTTCGCCATTATTAAACACATCTATTGGCTCACCTGCCAAAATGGCTTTTGTGAAGAGAAACAACGCCATATCCGGCCGTCCCCATGGACCATAAACAGTGAAAAATCTTAAGCCTGTTGTCGCTAAGCCAAACAAATTGCTGTACGTATGAGCCATCAGCTCATTCGATTTTTTACTCGCAGCATATAGACTGATCGGATGATCAACATTGTCTTTGGTAGAAAATGGTAATTTTTTATTCAGCCCATAAACACTGGAGCTACTCGCATAAGCTAAATTTTTTACTTCATAGTGTCTACAAGCTTCAAGAATATTGATAAATCCAATGATATTACTATCAATATAAGCCTGTGGATTTTCTAAACTATATCTAACACCTGCCTGAGCGGCAAGATTACAAACCTTATCAAAATGACACGACTGAAATAGTGTATCAAGCTTCTCCTTGTCTTCAAGTTGAAGTTGAATAAAACTAAAATTGGAGTGCTTATCGGACCGGATAAGCTTATTGTATGCAATACTATTGATAGTAATTCCCAGAACCTTTAATCGATCAAATTTAATTTGAGGATCATAATAATCATTGATGCTATCCAGGCCTACCACTTCATATCCCTCATTTACCAAACGTTTTGATAAATGAAATCCGATGAAGCCAGCAGCTCCGGTAACAAGAATTTTACTAGTACTCATAATCACAATGTCTTATCAACTAAATCGGAATCCAGAAATCCTTTTATATCGTAAATTACGGTATTGTTATTCACTATTGATTCTATACTTAATTCTTTGAAATCTTCATGTGAAACCGCAAGTACTATGGTGTCATATTTTCCTTTAATGGCTTCCAATAAATTCAAATCATACTCCTCCTTAACCTCCTGTTTATCTGCATGCGGATCAAAAACATCTACATCTAACCCAAAAGATTTGAGTTCATTAATCACATCAATAACTTTTGAATTTCGGATATCAGGGCAATTTTCCTTAAAGGTTATCCCTAAAACAAGTGCTTTAGAACCCTTAACCGGAATGCCTTTTTGCACCATGAGTTTAATGACCTGATTGGAAATGTAAACTCCCATGTTGTCATTGATTCTTCGACCAGCCAAAATAACTTCCGGGTGATATCCCAATGCCTCCGCCTTGTGAGTCAGGTAATAAGGGTCAACACCAATACAATGACCCCCTACTAATCCGGGTTTAAATGGAAGAAAATTCCATTTTGTAGCAGCTGCTTCAAGTACATCAGAGGTATTGATGTTTAGCTTATCAAAGATTAATGCTAGCTCGTTAACAAAGGCGATATTCAGATCACGCTGAGAATTTTCTATCACTTTAGCCGCTTCAGCAGCTTTAATGCTAGATGCTTTAAAAGTTCCTGCAGAAATGATCGTTTGGTACAACTCATCTACTTCTTCTGCAATTTCATTGGTACTACCCGATGTTACTTTTTTGATGTTTGGAAGACGATGCACCTTATCTCCAGGGTTAATCCGTTCCGGGGAGTATCCACAGAAGAAGTCCTTGTTAAAGGTAAGCCCACTTACTTCTTCAAGTATCGGAACACAATCATCTTCTGTACATCCGGGATAAACAGTGGACTCATATATAACGATATCATCTTTCTTTAACACTTCACCTACAAGTCTGGAAGCTGATAGTAAGGGTGACAAGTCAGGTTGTTTGTATTTATTAATTGGAGTTGGAACAGTAACAATAAAAATATCCGCCTGCCGTAATTCTTCCTTATCCGTGGTGAGCGATAAGTTACTTGCAGATTTCAATTCGGCCTCATCCACTTCCAGCGTTCGGTCATATCCATTATTCAATTCATCAATTCTTGATTGATTGATATCATACCCGATAACCTTCTGTCTTTTTCCAAACTCAACTGCGAGAGGTAACCCAACATAACCCAAACCAATTATTGCTATTTTCTTCATTTTTTTCTATCCACAAAGTTGTTTTTAATCAATACCGCAGTGACAGAAACAAACAACCCTATCACTAAACTCAACATTAAAATAAGCTTCCTTTTAGGTTTGTTTTTATCCAAGGGAACTTGAACTGGCTCAAGTATTGAAAACACCGGCGTTCGCTCTTTCACACTTATTCTTGCCTGTTCAAGCTGCGTGGCTAATCCACGGTAAACCTCAAACACAATACTCAACTCATTTTGAAGTCGTTGGTATTCTGCCTGCATGTAAGGGCTTGACAAACTCCGATTCTTAGCTGTAAAAGACGCGATCTGTTTCTGCTTGACGCGGTAATCATTTTCCGCTTCTCGATACCTTTCTTCAATAAATCTTAGGTTATCCTTAACCTTTTCAATTTTATAATCCGTAACCTGTTTGGTCAGTTTTTCGATGATGTATTTGGTAAGACCTGCACAAGCAACCGGATCTTGCATGAGCACTGAAACTGTTAAAATATTCGTTTGAGGATCTAGTTCAACTTCGATTCTGCTTCTGAAATCCTCTATTAGGTTGTGCTCATCTTTAGTCAGATAAATCAACCCATCCTTAGTTTCTTTAGCACTTCCTAACGCTTCTTTGCTAAAAATTGATTTAATCTTACCAGGTAGGCCTATTGTGTAACCTTTGATCAAGCCTAATAAGGAAGGCCTTGCATACTCAGTAAAATACTCAAAACTGGTTATAGTTGTGTCAAGTTTTGAAAACTTGACAGGATAGTATATTAAGTCCTTTTGAAAAGGGATACTATTTACAATTTCTGGATAAAGAACAGGCGTTAACGATCCGGACTGTCCAATACTGAGATCTATTCCTGCGAGTCCTGCAAGCCCACTAAGCCCTGATAAGTTCCCTTTGCTTGCCTCTTGACTTTCAGGCAATAATTTTGATTCAGTGAGATATTCTACGTTTGATGTTAACGCAATTACCAATCCAAGTATCACAAAAATTCCTGTGACCTTGAGTATGAACAAACGTTTGAACCAAACAACTCTTACGAGTTCAAGCAGATCAATTTCATCCTCCTGTAATGGCTTCCTTTCCTCGCTCATCAGTTTTGAATTTGAGTGATCACTAAAACTAGTGTAGCTAAAGAAGAAGTAAGACCTATCAATGTCTGTGCATTCAACGGCTGTCTTTCTCTTACTCTTTGAGGCACGATGACTTCCGCTCCTGGCTCCAATTTTGGATAATCTTTGAAAAACAAGAAACTTCTTGTTCGTTCAGCAGATCCATTCGCATAAATCACATAGGTCTTCCTTGGACGTGCATCATCCGTAAATCCTCCGGCCTGAGATATTGCTCGCTTAGCACTCATTCCTGACTCGAACCGAACTGTGTTTGGATAAAGAATGCTTCCTCTAACCCTAACCGTTTGTAGTCTCCGTGGAATACTCACCACATCTCCATCTTTTAATATCAAATCATACTTGGATCCAGGATTATCCAGGGATTCTTCTAAATTGATACCAATGCTTTCCTTTTCACCAAGCTGATTTACATTATCATCAGCATCTCTTTTCTGTAAATCTTTAAGCCGCTTAGATCTAAATGAATCTGCCTCTAAATCCTCCCCAACATCTATTGAAGTGGTGTCTTCAAAGTATTCACTTCTTCTCAAGATAGTTGCCCCATCCGCATAGGCAAATTCCGTAAGCCCACCTGCTCTGGCTATCAAATCCGATATTTTATCTTCTCTAGTCTCCAAGGCATAAAACCCAGGGTAAAGCACTTCTCCTTCTATCTTCACCAGCTTCTGTGAATGATAAAAAGATGACCGTTTTACCAAAAGCACGTCGAAAGGTTGTAGCTCAAAAGTGGATGCACTATCAGATATGGATAGGTTCTCGTTTATCTCGAACGTAAATATTTTGGCCGTTTGTTCAATACTCCCTTCTCTGGAACTAATTTGTCTGGCCACCTCCACAACAGATTTGTTTGCTGATTCTTTGAATCCGCCAGATTGAGTGATGACGTCCTCTACGGTCATGCCATCTAAGTATTGATAAATACCTGGTGCTCTTACTTCCCCCTTTATCTGGATGGTTTGATCCTCCCTGAGATCGAAAATAGATTGAATGATCACCTGATCATCTCTTACTAATAAAATATCCTGACTTCCATCGAGAATGGTTTTTACATCAAACGCTATGTTCTTTAATGTCAGGTCCTCTTTTCTTCTGAAGATATTCCCTCTCCCTTTAAATGCATCTTCACGTAATCCCTCGACGCTTTTAAGCAATTCAGAAAGCATCATTCCCTCTGTAAGTTCATAAGAGCCAGGCCTCATAACAGCCCCTTTTATGGTTACTCTGTTCTTAAAACGATCTGCGATTTTTCCAATATTAATTGAATCTCCATTTTGAAGTGGCGCAGTTTCAAAACTGCTTTTAGAAACAGTCACTAGTGCTCTTTCCTTCCCAGTAGATCGCTGAATTACAACCTTATCAGAATAAGCCTCACCTTCAAATCCGCCGGAATAATTAAAAAGATCACTTAATGTTTCCTTATCATTTAGCTCATATTTTGCTGGAAACTTGACCAGGCCAGTAAGACTAACTCGATTGACATAAGGATCAATTACTATTCGATCACCATCTTGCAGGATTGGGTTATCTGCCTCTTCAGGATTGAAGAGATAGTCATATATATCAAAAGTAGCCACATTCTTTCCATCACGAATAAGCCTTATTTTCCTGTAAGATCCCGTTTCTGTTGGTCCACCTGCGAGATATAAGGCATTAAAAACATTTGAAAAGGAGTTAAGCGTGTAGTTTCCAGGTCTTTCAACATGACCTGCCAGAGACACCTTTATGGTTCTTATATTACCAACGGTGATTTGAGCAAAGGTATTAGGGTTACGCCCTTCTAGTCCAGAATAGATGGTGGTAAGTCTTTGTTTAATTCTTTGTCTAGCTTGATCAACGGTGATACCTGCCACATTGATAGGACCAATACCTGATATTATGATTTGTCCATCGGGAGAGATGGTGTTTTGATACGTAATCTCTGAAGCTCCATAGATATCAATAATCAACTCATCACCTGCACCTAGCAGATAATCTTTGGGTGTTGGGAGGTTTAAGCTTCCTGAGAAGCTTACTTCCTGATCCATCATATCCTCAAACATGCTGCTTCCGAAAATGGAGAATTCCTCTTCCTCTTGCTTAAGTAGCTCTTCCAACTTGAAATCATTCACATCCAGGAAAAAGGCACCCATCGGGTCTTGACGCAACCTCCCTTCTTTTGCATCCAATGCCCCCTGAACCTGATCTGCCATTTCGGGCTCGAGCTGATAAATTCTGGCCCTTAGTTTAGAAATCTCTGTTTCAGACATTCCTCTCTGCCTGGCCAAAGCCTCGAGCTGCGTCTGTGACATTCCAGAGCTTTGTGCTCGCTGAATAAACGCACGAATCTGCTCATCAGATAGTGCGTCTACTTGTATACTTTGTAGGTCTACACTGGAAATATCCTGTGCTTGCAATTCAAAAGAATTGAATAGAAAAACACAAAAAAACAAAAGAAGGATTGCGCTCGGTGATCTTTTCATCGTGGCAAAACTATAAAGTATGGATTTAACAAATTCATTTTATTGTAGGATAATGGAGTCTCCCGATCTTCTAGGGTCACGTTACCACCAGCTTCTGAGACAACTGCATGCGCAGCAGCTGTATCCCATTCCATCGTTGGACCAAATCTCGGATACACATCTGCCTCGCCGGAAGCCACCAATAAAAATTTTAAAGAGCTTCCTTTAGAAACTACTTCTGGCTTTTCCAGTTTAGAAACAAAAGCCTCTGTTTCCGGACTCATATGAGATCTAGAGGCTACTACTTTTAACCCTGACTCACTTAATGACTTTTTGGTTGTATAAATCTTCTCCACTTGCCCATTCTTCTCTTTGAAGGCCCCCTTCTCTTTGACCCCCAAAAACATTTCACCAAGTACCGGAGGATATACGACACCAAGAATAGGCTCACCATTGTGAATCAGTGCAATATTGACTGTAAACTCTCCGTTCTTCTTGATGAACTCTTTTGTACCATCTAAAGGATCCACTAACCAGAAATACTTCCAGTTTTTTCTCTCTTCAAAAGAGATGTCTCTTCCTTCCTCGCTCAGAATAGGCAATTCGGTTTCCTCTAAATAGGAAACGATTTTGTTATGAGCTGCCTTATCCGCCAAGGTAAGTGGAGAGTCGTCAGATTTAGCTTCAATGGAAAAGTCTCCGGACTCGTAGATCTTGAGAATCTCTGCTCCTGCCGAGTGAGCTGCTTTCTTGGCAACCTCTAAAAGTGATTCTAAGTCAATATGACCCACCCCTAACCCCTCCGAGGAGGGGAATAATTCTCGGCTAATGTGATCAGAATGCTTACCAGATGAAGATTTCTTTTGTTTAGTAGAATCTAATCCCCTCTTGGGAGGGGTAGGGGTGGGTTTCTTCAAATCTTCTTCGTTTTCTTCAATCCAATATTCAATGGTTCTAATGACATTAGTGATGTCCTTTTTTATCTCTAAATCATCAAATCTCAAAAAGCTTACCCCCAAATCCTCCAGCTTCTTTTGTCGCTTCTTATCTGCAATAAATGCTTCTTCACGATCATGGCTGTCTCCATCAACTTCAATGACCAATTTCAGATCCTTGCAATAAAAATCGACGATGAATTCATCCAATGGTTTCTGACGGTCAAAATCGTAACCTTTGATTTTTTTTTGTTTAAGCTCGTCCCATAACAGCACTTCTGAAAGAGTCATATTCTGTCGGAGGTTCTTTGCAAGCTCTTTGAGCTTTGGATTATATGGAATTATTTCTCGACGCATAATCTAGTTCCATTTTAAGTGGAATTAAAAAATCGTTTACATGATTTACCTACCCCTTACCCCTTCGAGAAGGGGATTTTATGGTGATTTTTCAATTCCACTTCATATATTTCTCTGCGTATAATCTAATCTTGTTTTAACCCACTCCATACCCTCTGAGGAGGGGAATATGTCATATAATCATGCCAGCTGCGACAGTTTCGTTCGTTCCCTCGTCCACAAGGATAATACTTCCTGTATTTCGATTTTTTCTATATGGATCTACAAGAAGGGGACGGGTTGTTCTTAATTGAGCTCGGCAAATATCATTCGCTGTGATACTTTTATCTTCTTCGTTACGATGAAGGGTATTAATATCCATTTTATACCTGATTTCCTTAATCATGGCTTTTGCTTCAGCTGTTGTATGCCGAATGGTGTACTTTGTTCTTGGTTGGGGCCCTTTGGTGTTTAGCCAGCATAACATCACATCAACATCTTGTTGTGGTTCGGGCTGATTATTTGTTCTGACAATCATATCCCCTCTGCTAATATCAATGTCATCCTCTAAGGTAATGGTAACCGACATTGGAGCGAACGCCTCTTCAACCTCTCCATCATACGTGTCAATTGACTTTATTTTCGAGTTAAAACCCGAAGGAAGAACCGTAATTTCATCGCCTGGCTTAAATACGCCTCCAGCAATTCTACCTGCATAACCACGATAATCATGGTATTCATCTGTTTGAGGACGAATAACCGTTTGGACCGGGAATCGGCAGTCAATATGGTTGTGATCGCTTCCAATATGAATGTTCTCCAAAGTATAGAGAAGAGTAGATCCTTCATACCAACTCATATGTTCGCTCCGATTCACTACATTGTCTCCCTTCAACGCACTTATTGGAATAAATTGAACGTCCTTAACATCCAATTTTGACGCAAAGTCCTCAAAATCTGCTTTGATCTTATCGAACCTGTCTTCTTTGTAATCAACCAAGTCCATTTTATTTACACAAACAATAATGTGGGGAATTTGGAGCAAGGATGCGATGATTGAATGTCTACACGTTTGCTCAACCACTCCGTTTCGAGCATCAATTAATATCAACGCCACGTTCGCTGTTGAAGCTCCGGTAACCATGTTTCTGGTATACTGAATGTGTCCAGGAGTATCCGCAATGATGAACTTTCTTTTTGGTGTGGCGAAGTATCGGTATGCTACATCGATGGTAATGCCCTGCTCCCTTTCATCTTTTAGTCCATCAGTTAACAGGGCTAAATCTACTTCTGTCGCTCCACGACGTTCACTTGTCTGTTTAACCTGATCTAATTGATCTTCAAAAATTGATTTTGAATCAAACAGTAATCGACCAATCAATGTACTTTTCCCATCATCTACGCTTCCAGCGGTAGTAAAGCGCAACAGTTCCATATCTAAGTAGCTATTAGCGATTGGCCTTTGGCCTTTGACTTTTAGCTCTTTGCTATTATTACTCATTTCAGTTTATTTCTTAGTGAATTCAATTGTTTAGACAGCTTGTCTAGCTCTGACAGATAACTTTCAGATTGCTCTAAATCTAGAAATTTGAGTCTAGAAGCAATAATCGTTTGTGTCTTTAGCTCAAAGCCTGAGCCAAGCGAAATCTCAACGAACCGTTTAAAATCCTTTTCGGAAGATCTGCTACACCCTTCTGCAAAATTAGAGGGCATAGATACAGCAGCTCTTCTCATCTGATTGATAAGTCCAAACTTTTCCTCTGATGGAAAATCGTTTGTTAACTCATAAGTCTTAACAGCTAAGTCAATTCCATCTTTCCAAACTTCATATTTGGTAAAATCTCTCATAATTTATTTCGCATTCAAGGCTAAAAGCTAATTGCCAGAGGCCAAAGCCATCAAAAATATCCTTCTTTTTTACGATCTTCCATTGCAGTCTCAGAGCGTTTATCGTCTGCCCGATTTCCCCGCTCCGTATGCCTGGCCGCAGCAACCTCTTCAATGATTTTCTCATAAGTGTCGGCATCAGATTCAATACCACCAGTTATTGTGATGTCGCCCAAGGTTCTAAATCGAATTTTTTTCTTTAAGATTTCTTCAGAATCCTCAACGTTAATGAATTCAGAAACCGGCAACCATGTGTTGTTTCTCCACATCACTTCTCGCTCATGTGCAAAGTAAAGTGACGGGATAGAAATATTCTCAGCCATGATGTATTGCCAAACATCCATCTCTGTCCAGTTGCTCAGAGGGAAAACCCTAAAATGTTCACCAAATTGGTGCTTACCGTTGAATATATTCCATAGTTCCGGGCGTTGATTTTTAGGATCCCACTGACCAAATTCATCTCGATGAGAAAAGAATCGTTCTTTCGCCCGTGCTTTTTCTTCATCTCTCCTCGCACCACCTATACATGCATCAAACCCATGCTCCTCGATGGTATCGAGCAGTGTTACTGTTTGAATGGCATTTCTACTGGCATTCTTTCCTTTCTCTTCAGCCGCTCTTCCATCATCTATGGACTTCTGTACGGATCCTACAATGAGCTTAGCCCCTAGTTCTTTCACTAGGTTATCACGAAAATCCATTGTTTCCGGAAAATTGTGACCTGTGTCAATATGCACCAATGGAAAAGGGATTTTAGCAGGGTGAAATGCTTTTCTTGCTAGGTGGGTAACACATATAGAATCCTTACCTCCTGAGAAAAGAATAGCTGGATTTTGAAACTGAGCAGCCACCTCCCTTAGGATATATATAGCTTCTGCTTCTAGTTCTTTTAGGTGAGTAAGATTATAGTTCTTCATAATCTAAATTGCGGTTCAATGTTTTTGATTAGTTCTTCTAGACACTGGTCCAATGAGTTTATTTCTGTATTCAACCTTAAGGCTGGATTATCTGGCTCTTCAAATGGAGAATCAATACCAGTGAAATGCTTGATCTCTCCTGCTCGTGCTTTCTTATATAGCCCTTTCACATCTCTCTGCTCACATACCTCCAAAGGACAATCAACATGTATTTCAATGAAGTTTTCTTCTCCTATCACTTTTTTTGCTGCCTCTCGATCTTCCTTGAATGGTGAAATAAATGCAGTTAATACAATTACACCAGCATCTACAAACAACTTAGACACCTCTGCTATTCTTCTTATATTTTCTTTTCTGCTTTCCTCGGAAAAGTCTAAATCATTATTAAGCCCGGCCCTTATATTATCCCCATCCAAAATATAGGTATTGTATCCTTTATTATGAAGATAGGTCTCAAACCTTCCTGCCAGTGTTGATTTTCCAGAACCGGATAAACCGGTAAACCACAGCACCTTAGCTTTATGACCATTCTTTTTCTGCCGTTCATTCATGCTGATTGCATGTGAATGAGGTATGATGTTTTCTCTATAATCTCCCATTGTTCAAGGAATACCTATCTCCATCTTTCTATCTATAGTAAATGAAATTCGGTAGACCAATTATGTGATTGTTTTGGTCAATTTACTCTGGGCTATTGCTTTTGAAATTCAATCAAGCCGCAAAAATAGATCAAACACCTCGGCCTAACACCTTCTTTTGGAAATATTCAAGTGTTGGCTTAAGTCCCTCAGCACGAGTAAATTTCGGCTCCCAACCCAAAACCTCCTTTGCTCGCGATATGTCCGGTTTGCGTTGTTTGGGGTCATCCTTGGGAAGATCCTTATAAGTAATCTTTGATGAACTTCCTGTCAATCGTATGATTTCCTCACCAAACTCCTTAATAGTTATTTCTTCTGGGTTTCCAATATTTACCGGCTGAGTGTAATCGCTTTGAAGTAGTCGATAAATACCTTCAACCAAATCATCTACGTAGGTGAAGGATCGTGTTTGCGATCCATCCCCAAATGCAGTTAAGTCTTCCCCTCTTAAAGCTTGGGAAATAAAGGCAGGGAGAACTCTTCCATCGTCCAGTCGCATTCGAGGACCAAATGTGTTGAAGATTCTAACAATCCTGGTTTCTAAACCATGGAAGGTGTGATAAGCCATGGTCAGCGCTTCCTGAAATCTCTTAGCCTCGTCATAAACTCCTCTCGGTCCTACAGGATTCACATTACCCCAGTAATCTTCATTTTGTGGGTGTACCAAAGGATCTCCATAAACTTCTGAGGTAGAAGCAATGAGCATTCTAGCACCTTTATCTTTCGCAAGACCCAGACAGTTCAAAGTGCCTAAAGAACCCACTTTCATTGTTTGAATAGGCATCTTCAAATAATCAATTGGACTTGCTGGGGACGCAAAATGAAGGATGTATTCTAGTTTTCCAGGCACGTGGACATACTTTGAAACATCATGGTGATGAAACTCAAAATCTTTATTTCCCATGAGGTGCTCAATGTTTTCCATGTCACCTGTTAGTAGGTTGTCCATGGCAACCACATGGTAGCCCTCTTTGATAAACCGATCACACAGATGCGAACCTAAAAAACCTGCTCCTCCTGTGATTAATACTTTTTTCTTAGACATTTATCAAATCTATTTTAGCATCTTTAAACAATGGCAAATTTTGATCTTTTTCAGATAAAATGATCTCATCCTCCGGAACTCCCCAGCTGATATTCAGTTCCGGGTCGTTAAACATAATTCCTGTGTCATGCTCCTTTGAATAGAGTTCGTCTACCTGATACATGAGCTTGGCATGGTCAGTCAAAACCAGAAAACCATGAGCCATCCCCTTAGGAATATAAAAATGTTTCTTGTTGTGAGCTGACAACCGAACCATCGAATACTTTCCAAAAGTAGGAGAGTCCTTTCTCAAATCTACTGCAACATCCAATACCTCTCCCTCAATGCAGGATATGAGCTTTGCTTGTGACTTTTCACCATTTTGATAGTGAAGCCCTCTCAAGACTCCTTTAGCAGAACGAGACTGATTGATTTGCTTTACATCAAAGTCAAACCCAGTGGCATCTTTAAATTTCCTAATATTAAATCCTTCGTAAAAGTATCCACGTTCATCTTCAAATACATCTGGTTCCAGTACCCAACAATCCTTAAGGTTCGTCTTTTCTGATTTCATTTTCTTAAAATATTGAGCAGATAATTTCCATAGCCACTCTTTTCCAATGGTCTGGCCAATTTTTCCAGTTGATCCCTATTTATAAAATTCATTTTATAAGCTACTTCTTCTATGCAGCCTACCTTTAAACCTTGTCTTTCTTCGATGACTTGAACAAAGTTTCCAGCTTGCATTAAGGATGCAAACGTACCTGTATCCAGCCAGGCAGTCCCACGATCTAGTACCTGTACGTTAAGTTTTGCTTTTTGTAAATAATGATTATTTATATCTGTGATCTCCAGCTCACCTCGCGGACTAGGTTTTATATTGGCTGCTATTTTAACCACTTCATTATCATAATAATAGAGTCCTGGCACAGCAAAATTTGATTTAGGGTTAGTGGGTTTTTCTTCAATTGATATGGCTTTATTATGCTTATCAAATTCAACTACCCCATATCGCTCGGGATCATTTACATGATAGGCAAAAACCACCCCTCCACTAGGATCAATACAAGATTGAAGCTTTCTGGAAAAACCAGAAGCATAAAAGATGTTGTCACCAAGGATCAACGCTACACTGTCATTTCCAATAAATTCTGTACCAATGATAAACGCTTCAGCCAACCCACGTGGCTCTTTCTGAACAGCATATGAAAATGAACATCCTAGTGATGACCCGTCACCGAGTAGCTCCTTAAAAACGGGCAAGTCTCTAGGAGTACTTATTATCAAAATCTCATTAATCCCAGAAAGCATCAGTGTAGACAAAGGATAATAGATCATCGGTTTATCATAAACAGGCAGAATCTGTTTGCTGACAGCATATGTCAATGGATGTAATCGCGTTCCTGAGCCTCCGGCTAATATTATTCCCTTCATGCTATTATCGATTTGTATAATGCTCGTCGTAATATTTCATGTAATCGCCCGAGGTGACATCATTCAGCCATTGCTCGTTTTCAAAAAACCAATCCACGGTTCTTTCAAGACCTTCTTCAAACTGCAAAGACGGTTTCCAACCTAACTCTTCATTCAGTTTTGAAGCGTCTATTGCATATCGAAGGTCATGACCTGCACGATCCTTCACAAAAGTGATTAGTTTTCTCGAGGTTCCCTGCTGATTACCAATCTTTCGATCCATTATATCACACAATAGATTTACAAGATCAATGTTTTTCCACTCGTTAAACCCTCCTATATTATAGGTTTCTCCATTTATCCCTTTCTCAAAAATCAATTCAATCGCTCGAGCATGATCCTCAACATACAACCAATCGCGTACATTTTCACCTTTTCCATAAACCGGAAGCGGTTTTTTATTTCTGATGTTGTGAATCATCAGCGGTATCAACTTTTCCGGAAAGTGATTTGGGCCATAATTATTTGAGCAATTGGAGATGACAAAAGGAAGGTTGTAAGTATTTCCATAAGCTCTCACAAAATGATCCGATGAAGCTTTTGATGCTGAGTAAGGTGATTTCGGATCGTAAGCAGTTGTTTCGGTAAAAAGTCCCTTATCACGGAGTGAACCATATACCTCGTCAGTGGAAACGTGATAAAACCTCCTGCTTTCTTTTTCTTTCCACGCATCTTTTGCTGCATTTAATAAACAAACTGTCCCAACTACATTGGTTTGTATGAATTCCATAGGATTGGAGATCGATCGATCCACATGTGATTCCGCTGCAAGATGAATAACACCCTTGAAATCATGTTCTTCGAAAAGTCGATTTATTAATTCAGAATCGCAGATATCGCCTTTAATAAATTGATAGTTAGCATCTTTTTCAACGTCTAGTAAATTTTCCAGATTCCCTGCATAAGTGAGCTTATCTAAATTGACCACAAAATATTTTCTGGACTTTACGAAACGCCTCACTACATGAGACCCAATAAAACCTGCTCCGCCTGTTACAAGAATTTTCTTCATATCTGATTATATACTATACGGAAATGGTTTAGAGGCAAGAGCTAAAAAAGAATATCTATTCAAAGAATATGCAATGCTAAAAGGAATACAATGTATATGCAAGGCTGGAAGGTCGTTTGAATCTATCTTTGCGGTGTGCAACGAATTATATCCCTTATACATAAAGATTTTATCGTCGACTGGAGGCAGCAAAATCCAATTTCAGGGATACTTCTGTACCTGGCATCTACCATTTTTGCAACCTATATGGCTTTCAAGGGGTTCGTTTCAGTAGAAGTATGGAACGCACTGTTTTGGATCATCCTATTGTTTACTAGCATCAACGCCATTTCAAAAAGCTTTATCCAGGAGGAAAGACGAACACATTATTATTTCTTCCTTTGTAAACCATCTGAGATTATCCTTGCTAAACTCATCTACTCATTCATCTATCTTTTTATTATTTCCATTGTTTCCCTTCTCATCTATGTGATATTGATGGGTAACCCTATCATCAATTATCCCCTTTTCTTCCTCAACCTTATTTTGGGATGTATTGGTTTGAGCTCTGCGTTTACGATGGTTTCATCTATCGCATTTCGAACAAGTAACCGATCCATAATGATGGCAGTACTAGGGTTTCCGGTAATCATTCCTGTCCTTATTTTATCCATCAGCAACAGCTTTAAAATACTTGATAGTTACGTGTTTATGCAGATTCAAGGCAACATTATCACCCTGTTTTCAGTCGATGTGATTATCATTGCGCTCACATTCGTTTTGTTCCCTTTTACCTGGAAATCGTGATGGGTTATTTACTGAAAAAAGACTGGTGGAAATGGTTGTGTGTAGTGCTTTTAACCTATACCGTAATTGGTGGATTACTTCTTCCCGTACCTAAGCTTCCGATCTTAAACGAGACGATTCGAGCCCTGCACTTTCATGTGCCTATGTGGTTTGGTATGATCCTTCTTTTTCTTGGATCCGTCATCCATGCGATCAAACACTTGAGGACCGGAGAAATCAAACACGATATCTACAGTTTTCAACTGGCCAATATGGGGATTGCATTTGGTGTCCTTGGTATTTTAACCGGAATGATCTGGGCCAACTTCACCTGGGGTGAACCATGGAGCAATGATCCTAAGCAGAATGCTTCGGCCATTTCACTACTCATCTATCTAGCATATTTTGTCTTAAGAGGGTCGATTCAGGATGAGCAGCAACGCAATCGAATATCAGCGGTGTTTAACATTTTTGCCTTCTTTCTAATGATCCCGCTTCTTTTCATCCTACCAAGAATGTCAGATAGCCTGCACCCGGGAAATGGAGGTAATCCCGGGTTTAATGCCTATGACCTGGATAGTAACCTAAGAAAAGTGTTTTACCTGGCAGTTGCAGGATGGACACTATTGGGATATTGGCTAACTACAATCGCTATTCGATTATCACTAACGAAACAAAAACTGGAAGATGCTTAAATATATTTTAGGAATATTGATGCTAATCGGAACTCAATTTGCCTCCGCTCAGGTTGAGATGGCAGATGATTTTCGAGGGGAAGGAAAAATCTATGTTGTAATAGCGATCATATTGATCATCCTGGCTGGATTTTTCTTTCTGTTGTTCAAACTGGACAACCGGTCAAAACGTTTAGAAAATGATATCTCGCAGAGGCGTAAAGACAATTAAAGGTCACGCAAAGACGCAGAGAAACATAAGATTATGTCTGAAAATGAGCTTTCAAGAATTATTGTTGATGCGTCTTATCAGATTCATACCAAACTTGGAGCTGGATTATTTGAATCTGTGTACGAAGAAGTTCTTAACTATGAGCTCATTTCACGAGGTTTAAGCATTGAACGTCAAAAGGGTATCCCAGTATTTTGGAATGAAATCAAAATGGATCAGGGGTTTCGAGCGGATTTGATTGTAGAAAGTAAAGTCCTCATCGAAATAAAATCTGTAGAGAATATACTCCCTGTTCATCAAAAACAAGTTTTAACATACTTGAAACTTACGAAGTTGAAGCTTGGTTTACTAATTAATTTCAATGAATCATTAATCAAAAACGGAATACAAAGAATCGTTAACGGACTTTGATAATTCTTAGCGAAATTTGCAATTCTAGATTAAGAAAATCAGATCAAAACTTAGCGACCATAGCGACTTAGCGAGATGAAGAAGAAATACATAGCTGCTATCATAATTATTGCAATAGCCATTACCATGATTATCTCAATGGCTGGCGATGCAAGCACATATGTCTCATTTAAGGAAGCGAAGGAACTTTCGGAAAAGGGTTTCAAAAAAAGCATTCATGTGGTAGGAGAGTTGCCAAAAACCGCATCAGGGGAAGTCGTGGGAATTGAAGAAAGCCCTGACAAGCTTTCCTTCAAGTTTGAAATGATAGATGAGAATGGCCTAAAACAGCAAGTGCTCTTTGCTGAGCCAATACCTACAGACTTTACCCGATCTGAACAAGTCGTGATAGTAGGGGCTTATCAAGGCGATAAGTTCGTTGCGGATAAGATTTTATTAAAGTGTCCTTCGAAATACCAGGAGGATCCAGAATTTACCAGCTAAAATCGGCTAAATCTAAGCCAGTCTATGATACATTATTTCGAGGGACAATTAGGTCATGCGTTTGTAGTCATTGCATTTGTCACAAGCTTACTTTCTTCATATGCCTATTTCAAAGGAAGAAATCAAGATGAACAGTGGACTACATTCGGTTCTAAGATATTCTACGTGCACTCGATTGCCATTTTGGGGATCATTGGTACACTTTTCTACCTGATCACCAACCATTATTTTGAATACCACTACGTATTTAGTCATAGCTCAAAGCTGCTTCCGGTCTATTATCAAATTTCTTGCTTCTGGGAAGGTCAGGAGGGTTCTTTCCTGCTATGGATGTTTTGGAATGCAGTGCTAGGAGTGATCCTTATCAATACGAACAAATTTTGGAAGGCACCCGTCATGCTGATTATGTCGCTTACCCAAGTTTTTCTTGCTTCAATGATTTTAGGCGTGGTGATCTTTGATGTGAAGCTAGGTAGCTCGCCTTTCATGTTGCTAAGGGACGTAATCGATGCACCAATTTTTAAAACGAACCCAAACTTTATCCCTGAAGATGGAAACGGATTAAATCCATTATTACAGAACTATTGGATGGTGATCCATCCACCGACGCTATTCCTGGGATTTGCCACTACTGTTATTCCTTTCGCTTACTGCATAGGAGGCTTGATGATTGGGAAAAATAAAGAGTGGATACGACCAGCTCTTCCTTGGGCACAATTTTCTGCCATGATCCTTGGGGTAGGCATATTAATGGGTGCGTATTGGGCGTATGAAACCTTGAATTTCGGTGGATACTGGAATTGGGATCCTGTTGAAAATGCGATTTACGTTCCCTGGCTCGTATTGGTAGCAGCCATTCATGTGATGATCGCCTATAAGAAAAGTGGATCCGCACTTAAGCTTTCGATGATTCTGGTCGTTACAAGCTTTCTGCTAGTGCTATATGCAACGTTTTTAACCAGAAGTGGAATTCTTGGGAATTCGTCTGTTCATTCATTCACAGATTTGGGGCTTTCCGGTCAATTGCTTGTTTATCTATTGGCATTCCTTACTATTTCTGTTTTCTTCATTGTGAAGCGATGGAAAGAAGTCCCAAGTACCAAAGAAGAAACATCCACCTATTCCAGAGAATTCTGGATTTTTATGGGTTCGGCCATCCTGTGTCTCATGGCTTTCCAGGTACTGATCTACACTTCAATGCCCGTTTATAATAGCGTGGCAGGCAGTCTGGGTTTTGACTTAAACCTTGCACCACCAACCGACATTTATGATGCGTACTCATTGCCACAAATGATTCTCGCAATATTCCTTGCCATTTTATCGGGTACAGGACAGTTCTTTTGGTGGAAGAAAATGGATGGCAAAAAGCTGAAAGCTGAGCTAACCACTCCGTTCATTATTGCACTGATCATTTCAGGATTGATTATCATTTTGGCTAAAATCACTAACCCATATTATCTGATTCTTCTGGTTGCCTGTGTCTACTCTATAGTGGCCAATGCCAAGATTTTTTATGGGGTTGCTAAAGCAAACATTAAACTATCGGGTGGAGCAATTACCCACATAGGAGTAGCATTAATGCTTGTAGGAATACTTTTTTCAAGTGGCTACTCCACAATCCTATCCACTAACTATACTTCCATGGTTTGGAGTACGGAGTTCCCTGAAGAAGTAAATCGAGACAATCTTCTTCTTTTTATCAATGAGCCTAGGCAGATGAAGGAATACTCGATGATTTATAGGGGGATTCGAAAAATGACTAGAGAGGAAGGGTATGTAGATCAAAATGCATTAACGCCTACAGCTGACCCACTAAAGGTTACAAGAGAGAAAGACACCCTAACATTGATCAATCCTGAGAATAGCTACTTTGAAGTGGAATATCATAAGGAGGGAGCAAAACAGTTTACACTCTTTCCACGAGTGCAGATCAATGAAACTATGGACATGATTGTGTATTCTCCTGATATAAAAAGGAATCTCGGTGCAGACATGTACACTCACGTTCGTACCTTCCCTGATCCCGAACAGGAACCGGATTGGAGTGAGCCGCAGGAAATCAAGGTAAAAATAGGTGACCAGTTTTTTATCAATGATTACGTAGCAACTTTAATTAAAATGGAGCCGATCTCAGAGATTGATGGCACGCCATTATCTAGTGGAGATGTTGCTGTTAAAGCGATTGTAGAGGTGCAAGGTGAATTCGAAAATTACTTAGCTGAGCCAGTCTTCGTGATTCGGGATCGAGAGTATATCGGCAGAATTGATGATCAGGTTAATGACCTGGCATTTAGAATATCCATCCAAAATATTATTCCACAGGAAAATGCAGTTGTTTTGGCGTATCAAACCACTCAAAAGGATTGGATTATCATGGAAGCTGTGAAGAAGCCATGGATCAATCTGCTCTGGCTGGGAACATTCCTTTTGGTAATTGGCTTTCTGGTAGCCATCAATCGTCGCTATTCCGAATTCATGAAGATGCGAGACAAAGGAGTAGAAGCTTAGCTTCACATTTTGCTTATTAATCACCTATTTTTACTCAATGAGCAAGGTAGCAATCATTGGGTACGGAAATGTTGGCTATCACCTGGCCAACAGAATTTCTTCCAAAAGACACGAAGTAACCATCTTTTCACGGACTCCTTCTGATGATTTTATTCTTTCGATGGATGATCTGGATTCAAGTGCATTTGATTTTATTATTCTTACTGTTCCAGATGATAAGATTAAAGAAGTTTCTGATAGCTTGGATGTTTCTGAAGCAATCGTCCTACATACTTCAGGAGCTAATGCTATTTCCGACTTAAGCAGGCATCCAAAGCATGGAGTCGTTTATCCATTGCAAACATTTAGTAAGACGAAAGAGGTGGACTTTACGGCTATTCCCATTTTTGTAGAAGGATCTGAAGAGGGGGAAAAGGACATTTTCACATTTGTTAGAAGTTTTAGCAATGACGTTAGGCTTCTCACATCAACCAATCGCTCAAAACTGCATCTTGCAGCGGTGTTTGCGTGCAATTTCAGTAATCACATGTTTCATCTTTCTGAAAAGCTGTTAGCTGATTTAGAAATGACATTTCAAGATATCTTACCCCTCGTCGAAGAAACATTCAGAAAAGCCATAGAGCTCAATCCTTCTCGATCACAGACAGGACCGGCAATCAGGGAAGATGATGAAACGATCAATCAGCATTTGGAAATGCTAAAGGACGAACAGTTGAAAGCCCTGTATCGAATGATTACGGAGAGCATACAGAAACACAAATAAAAAAGGGAGTCAAATTGACTCCCTTTTTTAGTAATTATTCAAAGGAATATGTTATTCAACATCGATTACAATATCCTTAGTGTCCAGATCTGCATCTACGCTTGCCTCTGCTGAACCAGTAGCTCCTGTTAAAGAGATATTGATTGTTTGATCAGCAGTGAATGCATTGCTATTCAACACTAAAGAGATTGTCTTCTCCGACTCACCTTCTTCAAACACCAACTGTCCTGAGGTACCAGTAACGGTAGCATCTACAAAGCCGGCTCCTGTAACAGAATACGTTACTGTAATATCAGAAGATCCTGCTGGATTGGCTAAAGTCACAGGGAAGTCATACTGCCCTTCATCACCGTCTGTTAACTCCAAAGTTGTAGTATCTATTGAAGCTATTTTTAGATCATTAGCTATTGAATACTTAATAACCTTATCTAAAGTATCAGTTAAGAAATATTCTCCTGTAAGATCCGGCGTTACTGAATTAAGTGTCACAATTAATGAAACTGTATCAGCATCGGAATCTTCCTCAGGCAACATTATGATTCTAACTTCAGCTAATGAATCCGCTTCTGCACTTATTGGGCTAGCGTATCCAGGAGCAATTTGATAGTCTACACCTTCTGTAAGGTCTCCAGAAATGGAATATGCATAATCAAAATCACCTCTAAAACCGCCTCCGATTTGCAACGGAATAGTGATAGTATCATTTTCAATTGATTCGATTTTGAAAATAGAATCAGTTTCAAATGACACCTGTCTTTGTGAAATACTGATACTCTTGTCACCATCCGCTGTACCATTGGTCACAGATAGCATGTAAGACCCATCCTGAGTAAAATTCACATCAACATAAGCATCATTGTCAGAGTCTTCTGTAATAGATGCTCCAGCATCAATACTCCAAGTATAATCAGTCTCCTTAATGTTCATCACCATGTAATACTCTTCAGTATCACCTACGTACGCAGAACTGGATCCTGATATCGTCAAGGTATTTCCAGGCGCATATTCTATCGCGTTCTTATCCTCATCGTTACATGATGTAGTCAGAACCAATATACTTCCCACCACTAATGCGTAAAGTGGCTTAAATTTTATATTTAAATATTTCATATCTATCTAATTCTAACTTTTAGTTTACGTCCCACCACATATTCGTCTCCATATCATTGAAGCCTACTGCAGAAAGGCTTGCACCATTAGCTTCAGCTTCTGATGCTGGATAGAAAGCTCTTACTGGGATCATGCTAATTTCTGCTGCAGCTGGTACTGGAAGAGATGGTTCATCCAGTCTTCTATGCTCTGCCCATGCCTCGAGACCCTGCGTATACAATGCTACCCACTTTTCATAGCCAATAGAAGCCTCCCAGTCAGCAGAGTTGTATGGATTAGCTGCTAAATAGGCTGAAGCAGCAGAAGATGAAACACCCCACTGTTCGTGAGAAGCCGCAACTGCGTTATTAAATGCTGTTTCAGCATTACCAGAGATTATGTTTCTTTCAATTGCTTCTGCTCTGAAGAACTCAACCTCTGCATAAGTCATCAGATATGCAGGTGCAGTTGCTTCCTTAATCGATTCAGCAGGTCTAGACGATGCAGCTTTGCCAGCAAACGCCTGTGCATCCGTCAAACCATATTCAAGACCTAGAATCACACCATTCGAGTTTGGTTCAGCATATTGACTTAATCTAGGATCACTATTTGACTCCATACTGTTTTCCAAGATCATGGAAATAGCAAAGTCATCTCGTGTAATTGCATCCACATAAAATGGGTTTGCAATATTCTGATCAGAGCCAAAAACGAAAGTTGCGTTCTCGTCATTAGATGAGATAACACCCAATGAGCTAGCGAATGCCTCAGATACTACCGTAGAAGCAGCACTAGAATTAGCATCAACCATTCTCATTCCCAGTCTCACTTTCAAAGAGTTAGCGAACTTGCCCCAGGCAGCCATGTCGCCACCGAAAACAATATCACCGGACTCAAATCCACTTGCACTTGTGCTGATCAATGCAATTGCATCATTCAATTCGGCAACAAGTCCTGTGTAGATATCAGCCTGACTGTCGTATGTCGGGTTCGGAAATTCCTCTGGCTGAAAAGCTTCTGAATAAGGTACATCCCCCCAAATATCAGTGATATTCTGATAGGCCCACACTCGCATGATTGCAATCTGAGCCAGCATGTTGTCTCTCACTGCATCTTCAAGACCTTCATTGGCCTCCACTAGATTCTTTGCTTCTACGAGATCATTAAGACCTGCAGCGTAAAAAGAATCCCAAGATGCACTGAAGTTTGCTGGAGCCTGATTGTATCTTGAATCTTCAGCATACTCATTTTGAGAAAAATGCTGAACCATTAGCATACCGAACTCAAAGTTCATCGCTCTTCCCCAAACACGGTCTGACAATGAAAACTGAGCTTGCGTATAGAGGTTTTCTGCTGGAACAACCGTCGGGTTGTTCGGATCTGTATTTACCTCTTCAAAATCACTTGTACATGCAGTAAATACTAGCACAAATGCTATTGAAAGTACTTTATATATATTCTTCATTTCTATCAAATTTTAAAGTTTGAAGCTTAGGTTGAAACCAATTGATCTGGTTGTAGGAACCTGTGCATTTTCAAGACCTTGATTGTTTCCTGTACCAGTTACAGCCTGAGGATCCAAATAAGGAATCTCACTATAAAGAATTCCCAGGTTTCTACCCAAAACAGCTAGAGAAACATCTCTAAACGGAAGGTTTCCTAAAACGCTATTCGGTAGGGTATAACCCAGTCTCACTTCTCTTAGCTTAATAAATGAAGCATCATACACATTAGGTGCAGCTACTCTCCAGATACTCTGATAATATCTCTGAGGATCAACGGCTACCGTATTTGGCTCACCAGATTCAGTCACGCCATTAATAATCATACCCTCTTCTCTGATGCTTCCCTCAGCAGTCTTAGGAGACATTCCTGAATATGCCGCCCACTGAAGAGATGTAGAGTGCATAGCACCGCCACTCTGGAAATCAATAAGGACACTTGCTGAGATATTTTTCCATCTGAAGGAGTTTCTTAAGCCTCCAGTGAAATCTGCAATCGCAGAACCTAAGAATTTTCTGTCTGCTTCAACTAATGGAATGCCATTGCTTCCAACAATGATTTGCCCATCGTCATTTCGCTGAAAATCCTGACCATAAATCGCCATATACGGATCTCCTTTTTGCAATCTTACATCAGCTGCCCAAGTAGAGCCTACAACAATGTTATCCACACCCTCTGCAAGCTCAACCACTTCGTTGTTATAAGTAGCAAGGTTGAAATTCACGTCCCATGTAAAGTCTCCAGCTGATACTGGTGTACCTCGTAGGGAAATCTCAAGACCACTATTTTTCATGGTACCCGCATTAACCACTCTGGATGTGTATCCTGTAGTAGAAGATGAAGCTACTGAGAAAATTTGCTCTGAAGTGGTTCTATCATAGTAGGAGATATCTAAGCCAGCTCTGTTCTGGAAAAAATTAAGCTCCAAACCAACTTCAAATTCCTCAGTTAACTCATTTACCAGATTCGGGTTGTTTCGGCTATTAGGAACCGTATATCTTGGGCTCGAGCCAAAGTTTGGCTGAACGGGTGTATACACATTAGCCAGTCTGTATGGATCGGCATCATTCCCTGCAAAACCGTATCCTACTCTTAACTTACCAAATGACAATATTTCATTACCCTGCAATGCTGGAAGCTCAGTGAAAACAAAGCTGGTAGTTACTGAAGGGTAGAAATAAGAATTATCACTTGTTGGTAATGTTGAAGACCAGTCATTACGTATGGTAAGGTCCACAAATACAGTAGAGTAAATACCAACGGAAGTTTGAGCGAAAATAGAGTTGATTTTCTTCTCCTGCTCGTTTGTAGTGATCACAGGACTTCCGATACCATTTGCAATATTGAAGAAGCCATCAAGCGCTAAACCTCCATTAGTTTCAGCGGTTGTTCTCTTTCTTTGCTGATACATCAAGTTACCGCCAACCATTGCATTAATTGAAACGGCTTCACTAAGATTTTTCTCATAGGTAACTTTCGCTTCATAGTTTGATTCGCTAAAAGTCCTGAAAGTTTCAGAGTAGAAAGACTGATCCACTCCACCATTAGGAATTCCCTCTTTTGATTTGAAAGTGAAACCATCCGTCATTGCTCTAACGGAAACCTTCAAACCTTCCATCAACTCATATGATAATGCAATATTTCCAAAGAATCTATCTCTAGTATCTTCTTGCAAGAACTCATTTCTTACCCAATATGGGTTGTCAAAAAAGTATGGAGCCGGATTAAAGCTCTTCAAGGAGCCATCAGGATTTGTAGTAATTCCTGTTGGGTTCCACGTATACTGGGTTCCATCTTCTCTTTTATAGTTCTCAAGTCTGGTTACATCCAGTTGAGTTTGCCACCACTGAGTAAAGCCTTGCATCGGGTTACTATTAGAGTAACCTGTTGCGTTTCTGCCGTTCGCATTTTGCTTCACTAAACTACCCGCTCCAGATACATTAAGCTTATCAGTGATTTGGTACTGAGTGTTGATGCTGAATGTATTTCGCTGAAGGTTAGAGTTGGCCATTGTTCCAGACTGATCAAGATTTGTATAGCTCAGTCTGAAGCTTCCATTCTCATTTCCCTTACTAACAGCAACAGAGTTTTGTAGTGTTACACCTGTTTCAAAAAACTCAGAGTAGTCATTAGCTGGAGCTACCCACGGGCGAGTTTCTCCATAATTTGGAGATTGAGGATCCCATGAGTCCCAATGACGAACCATCATATTTGGATCATATTTTGGTCCCCAAGCACCGTCTTTTGAATATACAGGAGAATAGTATGTAGTACCATTTTCTGTAAATTCAGAGAAACCTGATGGAGTACTCAATACAGCACCACCACCATACTTTGTTTGATGCTCAATGAGATTCTGAACTTTGTCAAAAGTCACACCTGAGCTCACATCAATACCAAGTCCTTTAGACTTAGCTCCTGACTTAGTAGTAATTAAGATTACTCCGTTTGCACCTCTGGTACCGTATAGTGCAGTAGCAGCAGCACCTTTCAATACAGACATTGAAGCAATGTCTTCAGGGTTGATGTCAGAAGCAGCGTTACCGTAATCGTAAGCACCACCACCAAAACCAGACTGCTGAGAGTTTGATGCGTAGTTGTCATTATTGATAGGCATTCCATCAACTACGAAAAGAGGCTGGTTTTCACCCAAGAATGAATTTGAGCCTCGAATTGTAATTCTGGAAGAACCACCGAGTGTACCCG
Organism: Ekhidna sp.; assembly: GCF_965247405.1. Taxonomy (GTDB): domain Bacteria; phylum Bacteroidota; class Bacteroidia; order Cytophagales; family Cyclobacteriaceae; genus Ekhidna. The sequence goes on along the minus strand of NZ_OZ252014.1, from coordinate 2,404,079 downwards.
GAGAACCCTGAATTTGAACACCTGCAACCTGTCCTTGAAGGGCGTTTACGATGTTTGGTTCTTTGGCTTGACTGAGTTCTTCTGCATCAACTTGCTGAACAGAATAGCCAACAGCTCTCTTGTCGCGAGAAACTCCAAGTGCCGTTACTACAACTTCATTTAGTTGCTGCACATCCGCACCCATTACCACATCAATTGTTGATCTAGATCCGACCTCAATTTCTGTAGTAGCAAAACCAATTGAAGAGAAAACCAATGTTCCTCCATCGCTTGGTACTGAAATTCTGTAGTTTCCATCCAGGTCTGTCACCACCCCCGTGGTAGTACCTTTTAGAAACACATTAACACCTGGCAAAGTAGTGGCATCATCCTCTGATGTCACCTTACCAGTTACTGTTCTTTGTTGCGACCATACCATTATACATGATAACAACAAACAACCCATTAGTAGTAACTTCTTCATACTTAGTAGATTGTAGGTTTAACATATAAGAGCTATTTAAGCTCTAATTTTAAGCTCCCAATGTTAATAAACCTTAACATGATTACAAAGCCAGTCATCAAAATGATGTTAATGCAACAATTAATTTTAATTAATCTGTTTTTGAAGATATATAATGCTTAAAATCAAACATATAGCAGCATTTTTATCCATAATAAGGCTTAAAAACCTAGTAATTATTCTTCTCGCTCAATTTATTACAGCCTACTTTCTCCTAAATATGCCCTCCTGGATGTTGATGAAGCCAAGATTTATTTTGTTCATCCTCAGCACCGGGATGATTGGAGCGGCGGGATATATTATCAATGACTACTTCGATCAAAAAATCGACATGGTTAATAGACCAAATAGTGTAGTGGTAGGAACAACCTTACGAAGGAGGTTGGCTCTCTTCGCACATGTTGTACTTACTATTTCAGGGATTGGCATTGGCTTTATGATTGATCCTATTATTGGAGCTGTACATATTTTTTCTGCAGGCGCGTTATGGACTTATAGTGCTGTTTTAAAGCGCTGGATTCTTCTGGGGACGCTTACCATTTCATTTCTTACCAGCCTCACGCTCCTGCTCGTTATGATCTATTTTAAGGAATTCAGTCTCCTAGTAGTTGCATATGCCATGTTTGGGTGTGTCACCATCTTTATTCGTGAAAGCATCAAAGACATCATAAGTGCTAAAGGGGAGGGTCAGTTTGGGTATCAATCCGTACCCATCGTCTGGGGAATAAGAGGTGCTAAAACATTTATTTACCTAGCTGGATTAGCTGGAGTGGGGATGCTTAGTTATTACCTATGGTCAATTCCCAATTGGAATCTACGATATTTCTTTTTTAGTGTCTTTCTTATCATTCTATGGATGGCTTATAAACTTACCAAAGCAGATAAAATAAAAGACTTTAAGACTCTGAAAAATTACGTTGACGGAATCATATTAGCTGGACTAATCAGTGTGACTCTAATTTAAAGCATTTCAACGATCGCTCTAACCGTGAATCCACCAACCTTCCAGGCAATGATTCCTCCCAAAATGATTGAATAGAGCAACTTGAGTCCGGTAGCAGCCAGAAAACCAAGAAATGATCCAAAACCAGATTTAAACGCTGATTTAATCCTGTTTCCACCGTAAAGATCTCCAATAATAGCTCCCAAAAGCGGTCCTAGAATTATCCCAAAAGGAATAGGTAGCAACACTCCAGCGACCATGCCGATCATCCCTCCAACAACGCCGGCTTTTGTACCACCAAATTTCTTAGTAGCAGCCACAGGCAATACATAATCAGCTACCAAAATAATAACTCCAATGATTGCCCAAATAATAAATGATGTGCTGCTAAACTCAGTATCATTGGATACGGTGTGGGTGCAGATCAATGCCCCATAGGTTAATAGCGGCCCGGGCAGTGGAGGAAGAATGGAAAAAATAATTCCTCCAGCGATAAGCAAAATGGATAAGATGATTAAAAACGCTTCCATTTAAAACTCTTTGAAGATGGTTTTACGGATGTCAGGCCATTCAGATTTCAAGATGCTGTATATCACAGTATTCCTTCTTTTTCCTCCTTGAGTTGTGCGATGGCTTCTCAGTGTTCCATCATACTTCGCCCCGATTTTCTCCATTGCCCTTCTGGATCTTACATTTAATTCATCTGTCCTTAGTTCCAGGCGTTCTATCTCCATTTTAGAGAAAGCATGACTAAGCATCAAATATTTCATGTGCTTATTGATACCTGATCCAATAAATTTTTTTCCAAGCCAGGTCCATCCGATCTCGATTCCCTTCTCCACCCAATCAATATGGCCAAAGCTAGATGATCCGACTATTTCTCCTGTTTCATTCAACTGGACTGCATATGACATTTTATCTCCAAGATTCGATTCTGCCAAACGTTTGGTCATCCACTTTTCCAAAGCATCGGGATGTGTCAAATCTTCGGTGTACCAGGTCCATATACCCGGATCAGCACTCAGCCTACGCATCGCTTGAATATGATCAGCGGTCAGAGGGAGTAAAGTGATTCTTTTATCGCTAAGCTCTGAATAATACTTTTTCATTCGTATTCAAAAACACCATGTTCAGATCGAATAATGAGCTCTTTTTTCTCAGAAGGCTCAACCCTTCCAATTACCTGGGCGTCCACGTTAAATGACCGGGCAATTTCTACAATTTCATCTGCTGACTCTTCGGCAGCATATATTTCCATTCGATGGCCCATATTAAATACCTTGTACATCTCCTTCCAGTCTGTCCCACTCTCCTCGTGGATCATCTGAAACAATGGTGGTATGGGCAGCATATTGTCTTTAACAATTCGAAGGTTATCAACGAAGTGGAGAATTTTCGTTTGAGCGCCACCACTGCAATGAATCATCCCGTGGATCTCGGATCGCATCTCTTTCAGAATCGACTGAATGATCGGCCCGTAGGTTCTTGTGGGAGAAAGCACCAACTTGCCTGCATCTAAGGGCGATCCCTCTACAGAATCTGTTAATTTCTTTGATCCGCTGTAGACCAATTCTGAGGGAACACCTGAATCAAACGATTCCGGATATTTTTCAGCATAGGTTTTATTGAAGACATCATGCCGAGCAGAAGTCAATCCATTACTCCCCATGCCACCATTATACTCCTTTTCATAGGAAGCCTGACCAGAAGAAGACATGCCGATAATAAAATCACCAGCCTGGATGTTCTCATTATTGATAACATCCATTCGTTTCATTCGAGCAGTAACTGTACTATCAACGATGATGGTCTTTACCAAATCCCCCACATCTGCAGTTTCACCTCCCGTAGATTTGATATTGATTCCATTGTCACGCAGCATTTGAAGTACTTCCTCTGTTCCATTGATGATCTCCGAAATCACCTCACCGGGTATAAGATTTTTATTTCGCCCAATGGTAGAAGACAGAAGAATGTTATCCGTGCAGCCTACGCATAGCAGGTCGTCAACATTCATGATGATTGCATCCTGAGCAATTCCTTTCCAGACACTTAAGTCTCCTGTTTCTTTCCAATATAGATAAGCAAGTGACGATTTAGTGCCGGCTCCATCGGCGTGCATAATGGTACAATACTCGGGATCCCCGCTTATATCCTCTACGATCTTGCAAAATGCCTTCGGGAAAAGTCCTTTATCTATGTTTTTGATTGCAGAGTGAACATCCTCTTTGTCTGCTGAAACGCCTCGTTGTGCGTACCGATCAGTCATACTTCTGTTTTTATTTGCAAAGAAAACCGTTTATCCGTTTCCATCGCCCGAATCCTTGAAGAATCGATCATATTCATCAACGGGTTCATCGGGTGGAAGATCATCGTTTCTGTTTCGCGGATTATATCTAAGCACCTTGAATTCAGTACGTCGATTCTTTTGGTGTTCTTCTTCTGTCTTTGCATTCTTGATCAAAAGTTGGATTTCCCCATATCCTTTAGCAACAATTCGATCTGATTCGATTCCTTCATTAATAATATAGCTAACAGCAGATTGTGCCCTTCGTTGAGAAAGCTTCATGTTATAATCATCATCTGCCCTACTATCAGTGTGTGAACCGAGCTCTATATAAATCTCAGGGTTATCATTCATTATTTGAACAAGACTATCCAAAACAAGCGCCGCATCAGAGCGGATATTTGCTTTGTCCAGATCATAATAAATATTATCTAAAACAATTGCTTTTTCCAGCACAATTGGATCCATCATTATGTTGGTTTTGAATGTAACATTTGTGATGAATTCAGTAAGCGTATCCCTGTTTACCGTCTTACCTACTGTTGTAAAATCTTTCCGAACTGTGAAATAATCGGTCTTCTCACCTATCAGATCGTAGTGCTCTTCCGGATATACTCTAAAGTTAAATTTTCCACCGGCTCCTGTAAAAGCCTCATCCAAAACATCTCCATTATCAGCAGTCAACGAAACTTTTGTGTTCGGAAGAACGATCTCCTCTCCTCCATCGTCGGTAGTCATGGTAACGCCTGTTAGGAAGTAGTTCACAACTTTCAAATCAGGATCATCATTAATAAACGTATAGATGTCATCATCCCCTTTTCCTCCTCGACGGTTCGAAGTAAAAAAGCCTCGTGTCAGATTATACTGAAACAGACCAAAATCATCCGCAGAGGAATTCATCGGCTTCCCAAGGTTAGTGACTGTAACATGACCTCCTTCGCGAACTGCTCTAAACATGTCCAGTTTCCCAAAACCTGCATGTCCATCAGAAGAAAAATACAAACTCCCATCTTCGCTTATATATGGGAACATCTCATCTCCAGGTGTATTTATTTCAGGACCCAAATTCCTAACATCAACCCACCTTCCTCTTCTATTCACTTTAGCCTGGTATAAGTCGGCACCTCCATAACCTCCCGGCCTGGTGGATGAAAAATAAAGAGTTGTACCATCAGGAGAAAATGCTGGAGTCGAATCCCATGCTTCCGCCACATTGATAGAAAGCGGTACAGGCTCTGACCATCGACCGTTACGATATCTTGTAAAAAACAAATTCACCTCGCTATATCCTTTGGCTTTCCCGTCGTTTCCTTTAGCAAAGATCATCGATGATCCATCTGGTGAGATAGCAACTGACCCCTCGTTTGTATCTACATGGTTGATGATAGGATCTAAAGCATCAAGCGTGCTGAGGTTGACATTGGCTCCCCGGCTAGCTACACGATAGATGTCAGTAAAAGGTGTGCCTGTTGTTCGGTAGATTTTTCCTCCTTCACGATTGGAGGTGAAATACAAATAATTCTGACTAAAGACCGGAGAATACTCCGCTTTCTCAGTGTTTATATCTTCCAAATTTTTAACCCGATAATAGCTTTCCTTTTCTTTTAATTCATCAATCTTTCTCAGATTTTGCAGTTCCTTCTCGGCTAATTTCTTCGTCTTTTCGTCTCTTGCCCTTGGAAGGTAGTTGTTTAGAATTCGTTCCGCTTCCGCATAGTTTTGTTGCACTTTCAGACCCTGCGCCAAATAAAGATTCGACTCTTCGGGCGCACCACCCTCTTTAATTGCTGTTTCATAAAAAGGGATAGACTCTACCAATCGATTGGATTTACGGTATGCGTCTCCAACCATTACGTTTTCTTCCACGGAGTTTTTCTCCGGTGAGTCTCCAAGCTTGGCTATAACCGCATCAAACTCTGCATTGTTCATACTTTTTTCAAGTGAACAACCGAAAAAGAAAAGTACAATTAGAAAATATTGAATGAATCGCATATAGAAATAACGAAATTCTTGTCCAGATGATTTTTCCGAAATTAGCTAAACCTGAAACAAGAAACGAACCAAAAGCCCTATGAAAAGTACCTTTTTACCCAGGTCTTTCCACTTTCTTTTAGCCACCCTTCTCTAAATTGAGCTACATTTTGTACCGTATTATCAAAAACCAACGTCTCCGGGGTGATTACTTGCCCCTCGGCCTGTGCCTTCAATTGATTGAATGGATAGAGATTGATTTGTTCATCCTTCAAAAATGCCACCTGACTAGTGGTCATAAAGGATATTTTTAGCTCGTTTTCCAAAGCTTTGATCAAATGAACGGAAGCGTCAATGCTGCATCCGCTAGCCTGGCTAAAAGACTCATCTACTGAAATGATCAAAAACTGATCATATTCTACTGAAAATGAAGCTTTCAAATCCTGACCGTGGGCTTGCCATTGGTTCAGAAAAGTTTTGGTGTTTTCCTCTACAAATCGAACCTCCTCTGTTTTCAAGTTACGCTCAGCCTGATATATCCATAACCGGGCATTGTCGGGCATTTCTTCAAATGGAATCAACATATCAATCCAAACCCTCCGATTCAGCAATGAGTTCCGCAAGATCCCTTACCTTGACAGAATCTTCTTTCTCCTTGTTTTTGACCCCATCAGACATCATTGTCATGCAAAATGGACAAGCCACTGCGATGGTTTCGGCTTTGGTTTCCAATGCCTCCTCCGTACGTTCTATGTTGATCTCCTTGTTGCCCGGTTCCGCATCTTTAAACATCTGAGCGCCTCCAGCGCCGCAGCAAAGACCCTTTGTCCGACACCTTTTCATCTCCACTAACTCTGCGTCCAATGCTTCTAAAACGGCACGAGGAGCTGAGTAAACATTATTGGCACGGCCAAGAAAACATGAATCATGATAAGTAATCTTCTTGCCTTTGAATTCACCCCCTCCTTTCAATTCTACTTTTCCATCATTGATTAACTCCTGAAGGAATTGTGAATGGTGTATTACATCGTAATTTCCACCGAGCTCAGGATATTCGTTTTTGATAGTATTAAAACAGTGCGGACATGCAGTCACAATTTTTTTAATCTCATATCCATTCAGCACCTGAATGTTGGACATGGCCTGCATTTGAAATAAAAACTCATTTCCAGCTCTTCGTGCCGGATCACCTGTACAGGTTTCTTCAGGTCCTAGCACTGCGAAATTTACTCCCACTTTATTCAGGATTTTAACAAACGCTTTGGTGACATTTTTATATCGATCATCGTAAGATCCGGCACAGCCCACCCAAAAAAGCACTTCTGGCTTTTCACCTTTTGCTGCTAAATCCGCTACTGTTGGTATTTGTATTTCACTCATTTTCCTTCTTTTAATTCGTTAGACCAATTAAATCTATCCTGTACTCCAAACTTCCATGGCGCAAAATTTGTCTCTACGTTTTGAAACATCATATTCCAAGAATCAGGTGCTGCAGACTCCTCCATGGCCACATATCTTCGAGTTTGGAGTATAATATCCAGGGGATTAATATTTACCGGACATGCTTCAACGCATGCATTACAATTGGTGCAAGCGTTTATTTCTTCTTTGGTGATGTAATCACCGAGCAATGATTTCCCATCTTCCAATCCATTTTTGCCCACGTCTTCCAATCGGTCCCGCGTATCCATCATAATCTTTCTGGGAGAAAGTTTTTTTCCTGTCAGGTTTGCAGGGCATTCCGAGGTACATCTCCCGCATTCTGTACACGCATAAGCATCCATCAAATTTTTCCAGGTAAGGTCATTTACATCTTTTGCTCCGAACCTCATGCCTTCTGGTGGTGGGGCATTATCACCCTCCACCGGCATGCCTAGCATCATTTTCACCTCGTTGGTGATCTCACCCATATTGGTCATCTTCCCTTTTGCATCTAATCGACTATAATAAGTATTCGGGAATGCCATGAAAATGTGCAAGTGCTTAGAGTATGTGACATAGAGAGCGAAAGCAAAAATTCCCACGATATGAAACCACCAGGCCGCTCTTTCAATGAAAACTAATGTACCTGTGTCAAACTGATCAAGCCACCCAAACATTGCTGAACTGAAATAGAACAAACCAGTCTGGACGTAATGATCTGCACCTCTGCTTTGAAGAATTTGATCTGCCCCATTCATTCCTAAAATGGCAACCATCAACAATATTTCAATAATCAAAATCAGATTAGCGTCTAAGGCAGGCCAACCAACCATCTCAATTTTCTTAAATCGATTGATTCTGAGTACGTTCCTTCTAATCAAAAAGATCACACATGAGAAAAGAACACCTACTGCCAAAAATTCAAAGAAATTAATCATGCTGGTGTACAGGTCTCCAAGTAATGGTGCAGCAATTCGATGCGTGCCAAAAATGCCATCAATTACAATCTCTAACACTTCGATATTGATCAAAATGAACCCTACATATATAAGCAGGTGTAAAAATGCCGGTATCGGACGCTTGAACATTTTCTTTTGACCAAAAGCGACCAAAACCATGTTCTTTAATCTCTCACTTTTGTTGTCTGTGAGATTAACTTCTTTACCTAATTTGATATTACTGGAAATACGCCTGACTCTTCTGAAAATGAGGAAACCGAAGAACCCTGCAACCAGTACAAAAACGATTTGAGGGATATATTCCATAATGCTTTAAAAAATTCCTACTACGAACTTCAATTTAAATTTTGCCTTTTCAAAGAAATACCTACTTTTGCCAACCCAAAATTTGGTGCTGTAGCTCAGTTGGTAGAGCATCGGACTGAAAATCCGTGAGTCGGTGGTTCGAATCCACTCAGCACCACCCAAGCCATCCTTCTTTAAGGGTGGCTTTTTTATTTCTATACCCACCCTTCAGCTCTATCACTCATAAAGCTACCAAATTCAGCTTTTCTTCTAATCGAACCCGAAGATAAAATCAATTTAGGAATTTAGTATGCATGCATACTATTTTAGAAACCTTTTAAATTAGCTTTCGTATTAATATACCAATCGGTATATTTGCATTATGGCTAGAAATCCAGAACATACCAAACAGTTGATAATAGAAAAAGCATTGCCAATCTTTAATACCAAGGGATACAATGCAGCTTCTATTTCTGACATTACCGCAGCAACTGGAATTACGAAGGGTGCTATCTATGGTAACTTCAAGAATAAAGATGAAGTGGCCACTGCAGCATTTGAGCGGGGGGTTGAAATTGTAGCGGGAGCTATTGCTAAAAGAGTAAGCGCAGAGAAAACCGCTCCAGACAAGTTGGTGGCCATAATGGATTTTTATGAAGAATACTTAAACAATCCTCCGATCCCGGGTGGATGTCCTGTTTTAAACTCCTCAATAGAAGCAGACGATAGTCTTCCATTCTTAAGGTCTAAAGTCATTCGCTCGATAGCCTTATTAAAAGATTCAGTCAAAAAAATTATCAATCGAGGAATCCTTGAAGGTCAAATTAAACGTGATGTAGATGCAGAAGAGTTCACAAACTTCTTTTATGCTACCATCGAAGGGGCCATCTCTGTTTCCAGAATTGAAGGGGATAACAGATCCTATGACTTTGTAAAAAAGTTTGTACTAAAGCAGATTAAAGAAATAAGTAGTTAAAAAAATTTATTCATTAAAATACCGATTGGTATATTAAAGTTATGATTACTCACATAGAAATAAAAGGTGAAGACATTAGCCGGCCTGCTGAGCGTCCGCCTAAAACTAACTGGAAAGTTGAAATAATTAAAAAGGGACTTGGACTTCTTCAGCACGCATCTGCAAAGAAATCAGCTGCGATTATATGGCATTACTTCACAATGCCTGGGAGAGTCGGTTACACTGACCCACAAAGACAGATACTAAGTGAGGCACAAGTGTCACAAACCAGTTATAAAGGTGATTTGATTAAGTATTATCGATGGGGCTCCTCCGGACCTAAAGTCTTGCTTTGTCATGGATGGAGGTCAAAAGCAGCTGATTTTAGACGTATGATTAAGAAATTTGTTGCAGAAGGATATCAGGTTGAAGCAATTGATATGCGAGCACATGGAAACTCACAGGGAAGACATACCGCAATGCCTGAATTTCGAGATGTTATAAAAAATCACATTGCTAAGAATGGTCCTTATGAAACTGTAATTGGACACTCCATTGGTGCGCTTGCTTCTGGAATTGCACTAAGTGAACTGGGGTCCTCATTTCAACCTAAACATTTTTTTGTTATCGCAGCTCCTCCTTATATCCGATACTTTTTTAAAGATATCATCGATGATGTAGGCTGCAACGAGTCTGTCTATCATGCGATGTGTGGCTTGTTAAAAGAAAAATACCATCACTCCATTGATTACTTCGATTTACGACTTAAGGCAAATGACCTTAAGAACATCGATACACATCTTTTTTATTGTGAAGACGATCAGGTAATTCCATTTGATAAAGGAGAGGAACTCGAAGCTGCATGGCCTCATGCGTCCTTCGTTCACGTAAAAGGGTTAGGCCATTACAAGATCATGGCCAATGACTCAATCATTGATTACATTCAAAAATTCATGGGATAGACTCATTTTGAAATTTGTAATTAAAGCCTCTCCATCGGCACTATAATTACGAATAATTCAATATTTTATAATATTTTGATAATAATTCCAATAACCGAATGATTAGCCTTTAATATTTAAAATTTCCATTCATTATTCGTTATTTTGAAGTTTATTTCAAAATATAAATGCATGGAGGGAATGTATCTCAGCTCACTAGAACATGATGCATGCGGGATAGGATTCATCGCTAATATCAAGGGTAATCGAGACTACAAAACGGTAGATGATGCTATTCTTATGCTTGAAAATATGGAGCATCGTGGAGGTGTGGGTGCCGAACCAGAAACCGGAGATGGCGCAGGGATAATGACTGAGATTCCATACGATCTCTTCGATCAGGAACTTTCCAAACATAAGGCTAAACTCACCCCCAGATCTTATGGTGTGGGTATGCTCTTCCTGCCAAAACCACAATGGGAAGAGTGTCTTGATGAATTCAATTCGGTTGCCAAATCATTCGGTTTTGAGGTTTTTGCCAAAAGATCCGTTCCGGTTGACAGCCTTCATGTCGGTCCCTCTGCTCGTGATAATGAGCCTATAATAATACAACTCTTTCTAAAACATGGAGAACTTGCTGAGCGGGAACTCGAACGAAAACTGTACGTCCTCAGCAAGTATGCGACACATCATATGACACCAGCCTATGATGAATTCTATATTTCGTCGCTATCATGTTACAAGATTGTTTATAAAGGCCAGCTAAGAACAGATCAGTTAAAAAAATACTACCTGGATCTTCAGAATGAAGATTACAAATCATCCTTCGCCATCATTCACTCACGATTTTCCACTAATACCTTTCCGAAATGGAGCTTGGCTCAACCTTTCCGATATGTAGCGCATAATGGAGAAATAAATACAATTCGGGGAAATGTAAATAAGATGAAAAGCAAAGAAGCATTGCTTGAATCTCCATATTTCACTAAAAAAGAAATTGAACACCTCCTTCCCGTTTGTAACCCGTCTTTTTCAGATTCTGCCAACCTCGACGAATTGATTGAATTGTTGGTTATGGCCGGCAGATCACTACCCCATGCTTTAATGATGCTGGTACCTGAAACCTGGCAGTACAACCAAAGCATGGACGAAAAGACCAAGGCTTTTTACAAATACAATGCCTCTATAATGGAACCATGGGATGGTCCGGCCGCACTTTGTTTCACAGATGGGGAAATAATTGGAGCCACACTCGACCGGAACGGCTTACGTCCATGCAGGTATACAATTACCTATGACAATCGACTCATTGTTTCCAGCGAAACAGGTGCACTCCCGATCGACCAAAAACTGGTCAAGCAAAAAGGGAGGCTGCAGCCGGGAAAAATGATCATTGCCGATCTTGACAATCAACAAGTTCGGTTTGATCAGGAAATCAAAGAAGAGATATCCAGATCCAAACCATATACCGACTGGATTAAAAAGCATCGCATAAAGCTGCGTTTTCTACCCGGACCATTTTCAGACATCAATTTTTTACCCGCTGATAAATATCAGTCATATCTCCTGGCAAATGGCTGGACCAAAGAACTAGTGGATCGGATACTAATGCCCATGTGCGAAGAAGGCAAAGAACCCATCGGCAGTATGGGCTTGGAAATTCCCATTGCTGCGCTAAGTAATCTTCCACAGCACCCTTCCAATTATTTGAAGCAGTTTTTTGCTCAGGTAAGTAACCCTCCAATAGACCCGATCAGGGAACGGCTGGTAATGTCCCTTTTCACTCGATTAGGAAAAGGCAACAATATTTTAACCGAGGAACCTTCGCATTGCCATCAAATTCATATCACCCGTCCAATCCTCCGACCACAGACTTATCAAAAAGTGCTGGAGTTGGAAAATCAGGGATTTAATCATCAGATTCTTGATTGCACTTTTTCAATCTCTGAATCCTTGGAAAAAGGGATAAATAAGCTATGCCAAGCAGCTGAGAAAGCAGCACGTGAGGACGTTAAAATTTTGATCATTTCTGATGAAAATATTTCAGAAGGTCGATTGCCAATTCCTTCACTGATGGCTACCGGGGCTATTCAACATCATTTAATCAATAAAAAACTCCGGTCGCACACCAGCCTGATTGTTCATGCGGCAGATGCGGTTGAGGTGCATCATTTTGCAACTCTGATTGGATATGGTGCCAGTGCCGTGATGCCTTATCTAAGTTTTAGTCTGATAAAGGAGCAAGCAGAAAAAAAACAACTTGATTTCGACAAGTTATCGGATAACTATGCAGAGGCCATTGGTAAAGGATTACTCAAAATCATGTCTAAAATGGGCATTTCAACACTTCAATCCTATCAAGCGGCCCAGATCTTTGAAGCCATCGGTTTATCAGATGAGGTCATCAATAAATGTTTTAAAGGAACCATCTCACGAATTGGAGGCAGTTCATTTGCTCAGTTTGAAGAAAATATCCGAAACAACCATTCAAATGCTTTTCAACAACATACCGATCTGCCTCACGGTGGGATCTATAGTTGGCGAAGGAATGAGGAACGTCACCTGATCGATCCGGAAACAGTTCATTTGCTACAAAAAGCAACTAAGCTGAAAGATTATGAGCTTTATAAGACCTATGCCTCCCGAATCAATCAGCCTGAAGATCCCTTTTACATCAGGCATATGCTTGATTTCAAATACAAGGATTCAATCCCAATCGATTCGGTAGAGTCAGTCGAAAACATACTTAAACGATTTGCCACAGGTGCAATGTCTTTCGGCTCTATTTCTCATGAAGCACACACCACACTCGCAATAGCGATGAACCGCATTGGAGGGAAAAGTAACAGCGGAGAAGGAGGAGAAGATGTAAGTCGGTTTAAGCAGAAAGAAAATGGTGATTCGGAAAAATCAAGAATTAAGCAAGTGGCCTCCGGTCGGTTCGGCGTAACTTCATATTACCTTAATAATGCGGATGAAATTCAAATCAAAATCGCTCAAGGAGCAAAACCTGGAGAAGGTGGTCAGCTTCCCGGTCATAAAGTAAATGAATGGATCGGCAAGGTTCGAATGTCTACTCCTGGAGTAGACCTGATCTCACCTCCTCCGCATCACGATATTTATTCTATTGAAGATCTGGCGCAACTCATTTTCGATTTAAAGAACGCCAACCCTGACGCCCGAATCAATGTAAAGCTTGTTTCCCAAGCAGGCGTGGGTACCATCGCTGCTGGAGTAGCCAAAGGTTTCGCTGATGCAATTCTCATTTCCGGAGCAGATGGAGGAACAGGGGCATCTCCCTTAAGTTCGATCCGCCATGCGGGTCTACCGTGGGAAATGGGGCTTTCGGAAGCCCAGCAGACGCTTGTCAAAAATCGCCTCAGAAGTCGGGTGGTGCTCCAATCGGATGGAAAAATGATGACAGGCCGAGACATTGCTATTGCCACCCTACTTGGTGCAGAGGAATGGGGTGTTTCTACAGCCGCATTAATAGCAGAAGGGTGTATCATGATGCGTAAATGCCATCTAAACACCTGTCCTGTGGGAATCGCCACTCAGAAAGAGGAATTACGAAAATTGTTTTCCGGTGACCCGGAACATGTGATCAATTTGTTCTATTTCATGGCCCAGGAACTACGTGAAATCATGGCAGAGCTTGGATTTAAGACCATCAATGAGATGGTTGGACAGAGTAATCGACTTACAATTAAGGATCAGGACTTAAAAGGATTGAACCTTTCTAAAGTGCTTCACTTTGAGCAAACAAGAGATACCCGTTACAACTCGCGTAAACAACAAGATCTTCTTTCAGATGCACTGGACTATGAAGTTTGGGAGGACATTAAAGATGAAGTTAGAAATGGATTTGTAGCTGCATATGACTATCCGATCAAGAACACTGATCGATCCACAGGTGCCATCCTTTCCAGCATCATTTCTAAGGAATATGGTGAGCATGGACTTTCAAAAAGCTTGATAAAACCCAAGTTCAAAGGATCTGCTGGTCAAAGCTTTGGAGCTTTTCTGGCCAAGGGGATCAAGTTTACCTTGGAAGGAGACGCGAATGATTACGTGGGAAAAGGCCTTTCAGGGGGAAGAATTATCATCCATCCTCAGAGAAATGTTCGCTTTCATGCAAGGGAAAATACGCTCATTGGAAACGTAGCATTATATGGAGCAACAAGTGGTGAGTGCTACATTAACGGGATAGCCGGGGAGCGATTTGCAGTACGAAATTCCGGCGCACGTGCTGTGGTGGAAGGTGTTGGTGATCATGGGTGTGAGTACATGACTGGGGGAACCGTACTAATATTGGGTGAAACAGGGAAGAATTTTGGAGCAGGCATGAGTGGTGGCATTGCTTATGTACTTGATACAGCCAACAAACTGAGGGAGCGCTGCAACATGGAAATGGTGGTTTTCGACACGCTGGATCCGTCGGATGTTCAGCATATACGCTGGCTGATTATCAACCACATCAGACATACAGCAAGTAGCCTAGCACAGGAAATCTTACTCGATTGGGAACGTCACCTCAATCACATTGTAAAAGTGATTCCTGTCAAATACAAGGACATTTTGGATAAGAAGAAATCAAAAATTCCGATGACACCCGTTTATTAAATAAGCAGTATGGGAAAACCAACAGGATTTTTAGAATATACCCGAGAGCTTCCTTCAAAGGAGGATGTTCAAGCACGTGTAAAATCATACACGGAATTCGAGTACACTTTTCCGGAGGAGAAAACAAAGGAACAAGCTGCCAGATGCATGGATTGCGGCGTGCCATTTTGCCATTCGGGTTGTCCGCTAGGAAATAAAATTCCGGACTTCAATGATGCCGTCTACAATCAGGAGTGGGAAGAAGCATGGCAAATACTCAAGTCCACAAACAATTTTCCAGAGTTTACCGGAAGGATCTGTCCTGCCCCCTGTGAGGGATCCTGTGTATTAGGCATTAATCAACCTCCTGTAACTATCGAGCATATTGAGAAATCCATAGCTGAAAAGGGGTTTGAATTAGGCTTGGAAAAAGTAAGGAAACCGACGCTCTCAACAGGCAAAAAGGTAGCGATCGTCGGCTCAGGACCTGCCGGACTTGCTGCAGCGGATCAATTAAATCAAGCCGGGCACTCTGTGACCGTTTTCGAGCGTGATGAAGCTATTGGAGGATTGCTGCGATATGGAATCCCGGATTTTAAGCTGGAAAAGCGAATCGTAGAACGTCGGGTATCCATTTTAAAAAAAGAGGGGATCACCTTTAAAACAAAAGTGAACGTTGGCTTTGACATTACTGCCAAAGAATTGGATAAGACTTTTGATGCCATTGTTTTATGCGGGGGGAGCACCATCCCAAGGGATTTAGACATTCCTGGAAGAAATCTTGAGGGTGTTCATTTTGCAATGGAATTTCTCACACAACAAAATAGAGAAGTAGCCACAGGTCAATCACCCAAGAATAAAATCTCAGCGGAGGGTAAAGACGTAGTGGTCATTGGCGGTGGTGATACAGGCTCAGATTGTGTTGGTACTAGCAACCGTCAGGGGGCTAAATCGATCACCCAAATAGAGATCATGGACAAACCCCCAATGGAGCGACTTGAGGACAATCCCTGGCCTGAGTGGCCTATGGTGCTCCGGACATCAACATCCCATGAGGAAGGGTGCGATCGCAAATGGGCGATCATGACTAAGGAATTCAAGGGTAAAAAAGGTCAGCTTACGGGACTACAAGTGGTTGAGGTGGCTTTTGAAAATGGTAAAATGAAGGAGCAATCAGGATCGGAAAAGATCATTCCAGCACAGCTGACACTCATTGCGGCAGGGTTTGTTCACCCGCAAAAGGAAGGCTTACTTTCTCAGCTTAAGTTGGAGCTTGACTCACGTGGAAATGTCTCAACCAAAAACTTTCAATCCAGCAGCAAAAAAGTATTTGCAGCTGGCGACATGCGAAGAGGCCAATCACTTGTTGTTTGGGCTATCGCTGAGGGAAGAAAAGCTGCAGAAGCGGTGAACAGATTTTTAAATAAATAAAAAAACCCCTTTCGGGGTTCCTTTTAAGTTAGGTCAGTTACCATTTCTCTTTCAATGGTGATATGCTGTTCACCATGATATCCAATGTCCATTCCTTCCAATTCCAGATCCTTTGTGATTCGAGCACCTTTTGTAAAGAGTGCTACAATTTTATAAACAACAAATGTCCCAACTGCGGAATACACGATGGTAGCACCTACAGATTTTAATTGTATCAATAGCTGACCTGGATTACCATAAAGTGCTCCAACTCCAGAGGGGTCAATCGCGGGATTTGCTAAAACCCCGGTAAGTAGTGCGCCAGCGATTCCCACCAACCCATGCATACCAAAAGCATCCAGCGTATCATCATGACCGAAATATGCTTTAAGTTTTACAACTCCCAGGTAGCCTACAACACTGCTGATAATACCTATCACAAGTGCTCCAGGTACGCTTACAAATCCTGCAGCTGGTGTAATACCAACCAACCCGCATATAGCCCCGGATGCCACACCAATCAGGGTAGGTTTTTTGATGATTACCATCTCGATGATTAACCAAACAACCCCAGCGGTACACGCAGCAATATTGGTCACCATGAGCGCATTTGCCGCTAGAAAATTTGCTCCATAAGCACTACCTCCGTTAAAGCCGAACCAACCAAACCATAGAAGAGCTGATCCTAAAATCATAAATTTTATAGAAGAAGGTTTCCGCTCTTCATGCAGATTCATTCTTCTGCCAACTAAAAGTGCGAGTACCAGCCCTGAAACTCCTGCGTTGATATGAATTACCGTTCCTCCCGCAAAGTCCAGGTCTCCATGAAGAAATCCTTCGGAACCCCATACCCAGTGACAGATAGGTGCATACACTACTACTATCCATAAAATAGCAAACCAGATCCATGACGAGAACCGGATACGTTCAATGACCGATCCACTTACAATAGCCACCGCAATAGCCGCGAATGTTCCCTGAAATGCCACATCCAATATTTTTGGAATATTTGCTCCATCGACTATATCAGTTATCGCAATATTTTTTAACAAAACATAATCCAGTCCACCTATGAAACCATTACCATCGGCAAAAGAGAGCGAGTAGCCAATGATCACCCACACCAGCGTGCCGATCAGGAAGGAAACATAGCTCATCCCCACGGTATTGAGCACGCTTTTATGTTGAGTAAGGCCTCCGTAGAAGAGCGCCAGTCCAGCTGGTGTCATCAACATTACCAATGCAGTCGCCATTAACATCCAGGCTGTATTACCTGTATCAACAGCCCCATTCTGGGAAAAACTTAGCATGGGAAGTAAAAGAATGATTAAAAAAGCTGGTAATTTCTTCCTGAATTGGTAATTCATAGCAAAAATGGATTAAAATTAAACTATAAAAGTACCTATTTACTGAATTAACTATAAGTCTGGGTACAAAATAATCCTTATTTTGATTGATTTTTGCAAATCATCCATTTATTGGATAATACTACACCCTCTTTTCTAAAAGAGAGTCCACTTTCACCTACATTATTGAAAATTTCGCAAAGATTTTAGTGAAGAGCTATTTAATGCCCTTCAGGCCCATTACTTCTTTGGGGCTGAGGTGTCTGAATTTTCCTCTGGGTAGGTTTTTCTTTGTCAGTGAGGCGAACATCACTCGATCTAACTTTTTAACATCATAACCAAGGTGCTCAAAGATTCTTCGCACGATTCGATTTCGGCCAATATGGATTTCCACACCAAGAACTTTATTATCTTCTCCCAGAACGGCCATCTCATTTACAACAGCCGGTCCATCGTCTAGCTCCACCCCATTCAATATGGAATCAAAATCTGCCTTAGTTATTGGCTTATCCAGCTCAACCTGATAAATCTTCTTGACTTTGTGCGATGGATGCGTGAGTTTCTTTGCTGTTTCACCATCATTGGTAAATAACAATAGACCAGTTGTTTCTTTGTCCAGCCTACCCACAGGGTAGATTCGCTCTTCACATGCCTTCTCCACTAGCTCCATTACCGTCCGCTTGGCATGGGGATCCTTAGTAGTAGTGACAAAACCCCGTGGTTTATTCAATAGAATGTACTGATGGGTCTCAGACTTAAGCTTTCTTCCCTTATACTCAACTGTATCGGTACGCTTAACCTTATAACCCATCTCGGTCTTCACTTTGCCGTTGACCTTAATTCTCCCCTCCGCAATCAGGTTATCAGCCTCTCTTCTGGAGCACACGCCTGCGTTAGCGATGTATCGATTCAATCGAATTTCAGCCGGCTTTTTCGTTTCCTTCTTGTTGGGACGCTTCATAATGTCTTACGACAGGTGTTATTCCTTTTCTTCACCAATTGTATTCTCCTCTTCAGAGGTGAAGTCTTTTGGTGTAGGTAGTTCTTTAAGGTCGTTGATCCCAAAGTAATCCATGAATTTTTGGCTGGTGCCATATAATAACGGCCGTCCAACCCCTTCTGATTTACCTTTGATTTCTACAAGCTCTTTTTCAAGTAGCTTTTGAATGGAGTAGTCACAGCTTACCCCTCTAATTTGCTCTGCTTCACTTTTGGTGATGGGTTGTTTGTAGGCAATGATGGATAAGGTTTCCAAAGCTGAATTCGAAAGACGTTTTTTGGATTGCTGTTTTAGCAGGATACCAATACTGGCCTGATAGGCTGGTTTTGTCAGAAACTGGTAGCCACCTCCTGATTTAACCAACTCCATTGCAAAGTCATCATCTTTGAACTTCTCTTCAATTTTGCTTAAGCCATCCGAGATATCATCAATAGGTACATCTGCATCAAACATCTCTTTGAGGCAGTCCTGTATCTCATCTTCGGTAATCGGCTTGGGTGAACAAAAAACAAGAGCCTGAATATGGTTTGCCAAATAATCCATTAAGGCTTTCTATTCAGCTTGGCGTCAATGCTCTGCGTCGTGTGAGGTACCGCTCTAAGTCGCTCTTTTGATATTAGTTTTCCTGTGTCTACGCAAATACCATAGGTTCCGTTCTTAATTCGAACCAATGCATTTTCCAGGTTATTGATAAACTTCTGCTGTCTTCCGGCAAGCTGGCTCAATTGCTCTTTTTCTGCAGTGTCAGCGCCATCTTCCAGGGTTTTTACTGATGAAAAATTATCGCCACTATCATCGGATTCTCTGGTGAGTGATGCCTTTAGCGTATTCAGCTCCTCCTTAGCTTTCTCAAGTTTTTGAAGAATCAGATCCTCAAACTCTTTTAGCTCTTCGTCAGAATATCTCGTCTTTTCGCTCATGGCAGGTGATATTTAAATTCCTATAACGTAAAAATCAAGCGAAAATACTCACCTTGATGCACAATAAATAATTGGATAAATCCAAAATGAGAATTTCGCATTAAAAATCTCTTCCAACAACCACGGTCTCTTTGATGGTTTCGGAATTGCCTTTACTATCATAAATCTCAAATATGATAAGATAGTAACCCATGCGAGCCATTTTTCCATCGTTGGTATCACCGTCCCAACGAAGAAATCCAGATGTACTCAATAGCGCACCTTGTGCTAAGTTTTTCACTAAACGACCCGTTTGATCATAAATGTTTACGTTGGCAAACTGACCGGGTTCATCCAATTGGTAATTGATAGTAGTGAAATCTCTACCTGTGCCTGCATTCCCCGGGATGAATACCTCAGGATCTGCACTTACCTTACCAGATGAAATTTCAGCTGAAAAGGATTGAGAATTTAAATAGCCAGGGGTTGCGAACCCCTCGGTACTAGCAGCAGACCGCCAGTTGTCTTCATTGTTTAGTTGAGAAAAAGAGACCCTTTCCAGTGAAACTCCGTCTACACTTTCCAAAAGATCATAATGAAAATCTTCATTGTAGGTAAATTCATCTTTGATTTCGGAATCCTTATCAAGAATTAAAACGATCCCTTCATCATTTGGATAGGATGGTAAAGAGGTCATCTCGATGAAGTTTTCCGCACGCCCCTTTGGGTAGTTAGATAACAAAGTATTTCCATCCCTGGTTAAAACAAGGTATTCTCCGGGTTCAATAACCAACTCTTCGCTTGAAATGACTCTTTCTTCCTCCACAACATCATCCGTTTTTCTGGCTAATTGCCAATTTTTTAAGCTGATGAATTTTTCAGAATCATTATAGATTTCGACGAAATCCACACCATTCGTTCGTGGGTTAAAAAGCACCTCACTCAGCTTGATTTCATCATTTACTGCATCAACAGGCAATGCAAATAATTGCTCATTGTCATCAACCACATTGCCGTTGCAATCGCTAATTCCTGAAACCTTTAGGATATAAGGAATGTCCTCTTCCAGTTCAGATGAAAGTTTCACATAAACAGATCTGGGCTTATCCGCCAACATGAATGACCCTACAATCTCCAGACTCGGATTGAAATCAAATGTAGCATTTTGGGTACTTGCAGGATCAATTTTTTCATCAAATACAAGGTTGATCGTGTCCACTGAAATTGCTGTTACCCGAGTCAAATTTGGAGGCATATTGTCAGGCACACTTTGTGGGTTACTCACAGCATTTTCTCCCCCCGGCGTTCCTCCGGATGCGGCAGTGGAGCTACGCCAATTGGCACCACTTTCAAGACAAGGGTTGGTTATATCCACCATTTCAAGAGAATATCCACCATCTTTCTTATCAGCATCGTGCCAGCTTGGGGTATAATTAATGGAAAATATCAGCTCTGAGTTGTAAGCAAGCGTAAGTTTCTCCCCGGAATTGTTGAGACTGTTGGAAAAAAAGCCAGACACCCCAACAGCATCCGTAAACTCTGAAACACCACTATTGCTGGTTAAGATTTTATAGGATGTAGGTTGAATATTAAAGCTTGGTAATTCGATCGTATTTGTCGCGTCTGTCAAGATCATACCTTCAGTAGATATCACGTCTTCGGTTGCGTTGTAAATCTCAATCCACTCGACCTCAGGTAAGCCTACCGAAGGATCTTCGTCCGCATAGATTTCTGTGATTATTAGTTCGTTGAACTCAGGTGATCTTCCAAAACTGAACGAAATGGTGGTCTCTTCCAATGCATTTCCTGCGCAATCCAGCACATTCGAAACGGATATGTCATAGGTTTCTCCCAATTCAACAGACTCGGTGAAGGTGATCTCAACGGACGTTGGATTAGGCTGCTCAACGAGAATTTCATCTATCGTCAAGCCACCTGAAATAACATAAGAACCTGAAGTAAGACTTGCAGGGTCCATGATTTCAGAGAAATTAATGACTAAAGATGTGGTGAAACTGGAGGACGTGATGGTAGGAAGTGTGGTGTCTGGTGTATCATCAAATACCGAGTTTAGAGCGCCGGGAGTGCCTCCGGAAGGATCTATTGAAAGGATATAGCTATCTATTGAAAGACATAGGTCGTTGGGATTTATCAATTCAGTGGAGACTCCACTTTCCGAATTCTGAAAACTGAGTTGATGAATGACTGTGCCCACTGAATTAGCAATTATGATGTCATCTCCAGAATTATTCAGCGCAGGAAACGAGCTGATTTCTAATACCTCCCCAAAACCAGTGAATAGAGCTCCATTTCCCGATGAGGTTAGAATCAAAAACTCATCAGGTCTCAAGGTGGCGGAAGGAAAGCCTGAGGATGGGCCTGCAGCGTCACTCACCGTCCAGTTCTCGAGGTTGATAAACTTTTCTGAGCGATTGAATATCTCTACATATTCCTCGTTAGGCAACCCCGACTCTTCACTTGGTGCCGCCATAAATTCATTGATCACTATATCCAGTTCGGTTGCCTCCTCAAACACCAAATACTCAAACATTTCCTCGCTATTGCTGGCTATAGCGTTTCCATTTTCATCCTCGACATTATTAATAGTAAGTGTGTAGGTTGTTCCGTTTGTAAGTGGATCGACGGTGAGATGAACCAATGAGGAGTTAGAAATATCTCGATCTGCGGTGCTAATGGAGATACCCCCATCTATCATATAATTGCCCACCACCTGCGCGGTGGTTTCATTAACTGGTTCACTGAATTGAACATCTACTTGGGTATCTGAAATAGGAGTGACAGATTGTATTGTAGGGGGAGAGGTGTCCAGAACTGGTGTCACAGTTCCTGAGAAGTCATCAAAATGAAAACCATTGTCTCTAGAGTTCGCAGTGTACCTGACTTGAACTCCAAAGAAAGAAGAAGAACTATAAGTGTCATCAGTAACAGTCCCCTGACTAGTTGAGTTAACTTCCAACTCCCATAAACCAATCTCAGATCTACTAACTGTGATATTGACAAAATCCTGCGAGGTTAGCTGCTGAATTGACCCAGATAAAGAAAGCTCACTAGTAGAGCTTCCGTCTTGACGAAATAGTCTCACCTCATTAACATCTGAATCAGGATACCTTAACTCAACATAATAGCCATTTAAATTTCCATTCAAGTCTGAAGAACTACTCATCAAATAAACTCTGGATGTATTGTTCGAATTAGTTGAAGCAGAACCAGGTTGAGAAAATCCCAATCTAAATCTAAAGTTCCATTCTGCTGTAGAGGATGATAGATCCAGGTTATCAACAGTACTTAGGTAGAGCAATCTGGTGCCAGAGCCCATGTCAAGATTTTGACTCCTTAGCTGATTGTCTACCTCCGATATTTCAAAAGGATCATCTACTCCAAAACTGCTAGAGCCTGCCCAAGTCGGGCTGACACTAAAATCTCCATCACTAAAGTCATCTGTTACTTGAGAGTATCCAATGCTGACTAACCCATAGAGAATACAAAAACAAATGACCCTATTACTAATCACAACTTAGTCGCTTCTGATGTGCCTGAGATTTTTAATCCCCCATCCAAAATAAGTTTCCTCAACACCCATTCTAGTGGGAATATCATGAGTGCAATGCCCGCATCTATAAGGAAATCAACCACTGGTGTGCTTTCAATATCTAAAAACGCACTAATTATCGCCTGCATGAATTGAATAATCACTACAAGCGTGAGTATACTTAAGCCATGTTTTATGAAACGATTGAACGGTTTAGACTCGTCCAGCCGGGAGGTAATACCTATAATCAAAGCAAGAATAAGCGCCTGAACTGCGTAAAACCATGGCTGCTGCCAGTATGGTGTGTCTACTGTAAAACTCAACAACGTATCTTCCTCAATTTGCCCCAAAGCATCCCTAACCTTTACATCAAGTTGATACTCACCCGGAGGCAAATAACTGTAATCGATCAGGTTAGCGTGCGTCCATTTAGACCACTCATCTGTAAGTCCGCTCAGTCTATACTGATACTCTGGATTTAGCAATCCTACATAGTCGGGCTTTAGCAATTCAATGCTCAGCATGTTTTGATCATGAGAAAGATTTAACTGCTCATCAATTCGCAATTCACCGGCTTTTCCTACCAGTCGCTTTACAAAAATGGAATAGGACTGATGAAATTCCGGGATTTGTTTTGCGTCATATGCTAGCAACTGATTATCATCTGTAATGAGCCAGTAGCGATCAAGCTGCTCATCATAGTTTATATACTTTAGGTTGGGAAACACGCCCAAATATTTGAATTCCTGAACACTGCCATCTGGAAGCAAAAGCTGCCATATTTTACCATTGTAAAGCCAAACCCTACTCTTTTCATTGTGAATATGATGATGAGGAGAACCCAATTCCTTCTTCAATTCCAGATCTATGACGATTCGATCCAACTCCCGGTCCAATCGGAAATATCCCTGAGAGTTAATGAAATATAATTTTCCGGAATGCTCCCAAATGCTTAGCTCATCATAATACCGATTATTGATCTCATAACTATGTTCGATCAGAAAGCCTTCCTCTGAAAACACACCTTGATAAATGTGAGTGGTACCTGCTAACCAAACCTCCCCAAGATGATCCATGTAAACATTTAGAATAACGTCCTCAAAATAAGAGCTTGAAATCTCAGTCCATATGTTATTGATCAAATCATAATGCTTCAGCATCCCTCTCTCAGTACTAATCAGAAGCTGATTTGACCCTGGTACTGCATAGGCGTACTTCACTGGGTGATTGATCACAAGCTGAGCTGAATTTTTGTCAATTTCGTATATCCCCGTATGGCTCGTCGCGAGTATTCGATCTTTCGTTTCAATCAATTGGCGAAACTTCCCATCCGTATCCGGCACGTGATGAAACTGATAACTGACTCCTGTCACCACCTTCTCGACACGCCGTACATATTTGTATTTGTCTTCTTCTTTCTCTCTGTTATCTGAACGTCCCTTCTGCTCCTCTTCGTTTGAAGAAAATATCTTCTTGAAAAATCCTTTTTTCTCCTCTTCCTGATTGCTTTCCTGCGCACGATCCTTTTTCTTAAAAAGACCACTAAGAAACCCTCTCTTTTTTCCTTTTTTCTCCTGAGGCTCTTCTTCTTTCTCTTCTTGAGATTTCTCCTCTTGCTGGACTGCTTGCTTTGGTGTGGTTCTTCTTTCTTTCTTTGGCTCCTTTCTTATTTGCTGCACATAAACCCTACTACGATAGGAGGTGTCTTTTGAAAAATAGTACACACCTAAACTGGTATTTATCCAGAGATCATCTTTTAGACGTTGTGCTTCTATAAGATTTCCTTCAAGGCCGGGGAAGTTGGTATAGCTGTAAGCGGGAAAAAGAGGTGCAATACGGGTTAATCCAAATTCATGAGCCACCCATACTCCCTGATTTTCATCCGCATATAAATCATGGATTTCGTTATCGGGCAATCCAGAGTGGTAATCCGTTACCTCGAAATAGTTTGAATCACTAACATGCAAAAAGAATACGCCAGACTCAATCGTAGAACATGCGACCAGTGAATCGTTTACCCATTCCAAATCAGTGATAGCAACCTCTGCTTCCTGCAACCTTTCATAATGATGGTGAGGCTTAACCTCATCTCCTTGTTTGACAAACAGGCCACCTTCCAAATCCACAGAAAATTCGCTCATTCCATCCGGAGAGGGCAAAATGATCCCCCAGAGTTTATCTGGATTTGTAAGGCTGTCAATTTGATTTGAACTCACAGTAATCAATGTTTCATCGTAGGTATTGATGTGAAGCTTCTCATCATTGACATACCCATTCAAAAAATCACCGGTTAGCAAATTCTCTACTTCATCTGTTGAGGGCGTGTACTGATACAGGTTTTTATCACTCAGGAAATATATCCGGTCATCCATCGCGAATGTTTGCAGAAAGTGATCAGAAAGTGAGTCACTATCAACAATTGGTACATAACCATAAGTATTCGATATAAAATCCAGCTTCCCAAACCCACCAAGGCATCCCACATATACAACATTACTTGAGGATACCGCTAAAGAAAGCGCTGATGAGTTGGTTCGATAGAAATTCCATTCATTCCCATCATATTTCAATACACCGAACCGATTGGCTATACAGATAATCCCATTTTTGTCGGCAGTGATTTCGAAATTGATATTATCAATCTCCGAGTGCTTTGGTGAGTGATGGGTCAAAATAAAGTCGCCCGTCTGGGCTATCGTAAGCTGGCAAAAAATGCTCGCAACAAGAAGAAAGAATGCTCTATGCAGAAGGTGAAATTTTGATGGCATACTTTTTAGAATTTTTGGATCGGATGTGCATTTCTGAATTGTAAAAGAAACTTTTCAGACAGAATGAAGTTCCGACACGTTATTTCATCAACTCATAAAAGTAGTAGTTTTGCATGACAATCATTATTCACATCGTTTAAGCTAATATGAAGGTTGCAGTAGTAGGGGCGAGTGGGCTGGTAGGCCAGAAGATGCTCCAAATAATGTCTGAAAGAAATTTTCCTGTTGAAGAACTTTTGCCAGTTGCATCTGAGCGGTCGGTGGGGAAGAAAATTAACTACAATGGAAAAGAATACACCATTCTTTCCATGGAGGATGCTATTTCAGCTAAACCAGATATTGCTCTGTTCTCTGCGGGGGGAACCGTATCACTAGAGTTTGCCCCAAAATTTGCCGAGGCAGGAACAGTGGTGATTGACAACTCATCTGCATGGCGTATGGATGCCAGTAAGAAGCTGATTGTTCCTGAGGTGAATGGGGACGTACTGCGAATTGATGATCGCATCATCGCTAATCCCAACTGCTCCACCATTCAAATGGTAGTAGCACTCAAACCTCTTCATGATGCATTCCAGATCAAAAGGATCGTAGTTTCTACATATCAATCTGTGACCGGATCAGGTAAAGGAGCTGTTGATCAGCTGGAGGGAGAACGAGCGGGTAAAGACATTAAAAAGATATACCCCCACAAAATCGATATGAATGCACTACCTCATATAGATGTGTTTCAGGAAAACGGATACACCAAAGAAGAAATGAAAATGGTGAATGAGACCATGAAAATTATGGGAGATGATTCCATAAAGGTGACTTCTACATGTGTCCGAATCCCAACCATTGGTGGTCATTCAGAAGCTATCAATGTCGAATTTGAAAATGAATATTCGCTGGAACAGGTGCATTCCATTCTGTCCAAGGCGCCAGGCGTGACAGTTGTAGATGATCCTGCAAAAAAT
This sequence comes from Ekhidna sp., assembly GCF_965247405.1. Classification (GTDB taxonomy): domain Bacteria; phylum Bacteroidota; class Bacteroidia; order Cytophagales; family Cyclobacteriaceae; genus Ekhidna. The sequence continues at coordinate 2,377,283 of NZ_OZ252014.1, read as the reverse complement.
GAATACCCAATGCCTTTGAATGCTCATGATAAGGATGATGTATTTGTTGGAAGGATCAGAAGAGATGAAACTCAACCAAAGACACTTAATCTGTGGGTGGTATCTGATAATTTGAGAAAAGGCGCAGCTACCAATACGATCCAGATTGCCGAGTATATGCTGGAGCATAGTTTGGTTTACTAACTACCTGCAATGACGTCACGAATAGATTTTCTTACTCAGCCAGAGGTAAAAGAATTTATTCGTGAAAATGTGAATGTTGATCCCAACAAACTCATTCTAAATCCGCCAGCAGCTTTTAGAGCGAACATCAAAGAGATCGCGGGTCAAATTCTGTCCAGACAGAAAGCAAAAGGCAAACTGGATAGCTGGGCTTCAAACTTTGACATAATCATGCCACCACCACTTTCCATCGAGCAGGCATCCTCTGAAGCAACCAGTCATTACAAAGGAAAATTACTCACCGGTGATCATCTCATAGATCTTACCGGAGGAATGGGCATTGATTGTCTTTCCTTAAGTGAGTCATTCAAGCGAACTACTTATTTAGAACGGGATTCTGACCTTTGCGAGGTGTTTAGCCACAATTTAAAAGCACTGAACAGAAAGATTGAGGTCATAAACTCGAATGCGAACGACTATTTAGAGGCCCATTCGTTTGACAAGAATAAAACCATGGTCTATATGGATCCAGCAAGAAGAGATCCAAATAAAAACCGGGTTTTTCGAATAGAGGACTGTTCACCGAATCTGATCGAATTGATGTCTGCTTTAAGCAAAAATGCATCACAGGTATTGGTTAAGTACTCTCCACTTTTGGATATCAGCTCTCTCACCAATGCAATCGAGCACATAAAAGAGCTCCATGTAGTTTCGGTGAAAAATGATTGTAAAGAACTTCTTCTCCTAATAAACTTCTCCTCCACTAATGACCCCCAAATCAAATGTGTTAACCTCGAATCGAATCAGTCGGTATTTTCATTTTCTATGCAGGAGGAGCATTCTGCTTCACCTGTTTATGGGGATTACAGGCCGTTCGTTTACGAGTCAAATAGCTCAATAATGAAGGCTGGGGCTTTCAATCAAGTTGCGGAGGTTTATGATGTCATTAAACTGGCGAATAACACACATTTATATACATCAGATAAAATGATCGAATCTTTTCCGGGGCGGATCTATCGCATTATTGATACGGTCAATAAACAATCGATCAAAACGTACGCTACTAACGGCAAGATCAATGTAATCACCCGCAATTACCCATTAAGCCCTCAAGAACTGAAGAAAAAATGGAAGTTGAGGGATGGTGGAAAATATTATCTTCTTGCGTTCAGAGATCGGAGCAATAAACCTCAGATGGTTATTGCTACTCGTTTTGATGATTGAAAATAATTCGAAAAACAGATCCCTCTTCCTTTACACTTTCTACCTCTATCTTGCCTCCAAGGCCTCTCACAAAGTCATGACATAGCGCCAAGCCTAGTCCGTTTCCACGCTCCCCTGCAGTTCCATCTGAACTCTCAAGTCCTCCGGTAAAGAGTTTTTCTTGCTTTTCTTTCGACATTCCGACACCATCATCAATTACCTCAATCACTTTCGTACTTTCACCTTTTATACAATTGATCTCCACCCTGGAATTTGGATTGGAAAACTTTATGGCATTCACCACAAGATTGCGAAGCAAAACCCTGATTATTCCCGGATTAGAATGAAGGTAAAAGCCGAAAGCAGCCTCATACTGCAATTCGATTTGTTTTCCTTCCAATCGCTCCTTTAGCTCAGACTCCAACTCCTCTATCACGGGGTGTAACGAAAAATTTTCCTTAGCTAAATTTTCTCCCTCCATTTGTCCTTCTGCCCAAAGAAATATGTTATTCAAAAGGTTGATCAAGTTTGAGGTTTTTTCTTTTACCTCCGGCAAGAGTGGTTCGATCTCCTCTTTACCAATGAGCTTTTGATTGAACATTTCTATCACAGAGGATACTGACTGAATCGGTGATTTAAGATCATGAGAAACTATGGCAAAAATTTTGGCCTTGAACTTATTCAAGTCTTCAAGCTTTCGTTTACGAATGCCTAATTCACGCACGACCATCACAATGATAGCAATCAATATCGCTGCAATGACCAGGGCTACCACTAATCCCTGAATAATTAGCTGCCGCTGATCCGCCAGCTGCTTGTTAAGCTTGTTTTTGGATTCCAGCACTCGTACCTGAAAAAGTCGCTGATAGTAGGATAAAAGCTCCAACTCATTGATAGTATTAACACTTTGCACACTATCGAGGTATTGCTCGTGCAGAAGCTCCATTTCGTAGGCATCCTCAAATTGATTTACTGCTCCATAGCACCGAGACAAGGTTTTACTGGTGATATAGATCAGTTCCTTCACTCCACTTTCCAGGGCCATACTAAAAGCATCTTTGGCTTTTATAAGTGCGGACTGATATTTACCTCGTGATCGATCCAATTCTGCCTGAAGCTGGTTTGCCCGGATAATTCCTCGTTTGCTGTTGAACTCCTGCGCATTAGCCATCGTGAGCTGAACGAGCGAATCAGCCTTTTGAAGGTTCCCCTGTTTATAATTCAGCTCCGCCTGATTGAAAAAATAAATTGAATGCAAATGCTCAAATTGTGGATCGAGGTAATCAAATGCTTTCATCAAATAATGATTTGCAGAATCATAATAGCTGAGGTCCAGGAAAGCTTTTCCAATGTTATTATTCACCGCAAAAAGACGAAAAGTATCATTTAATTTCTCCTGGATAGCTAGCTCAGATCGATAGTATCCAATGGCATCCAAGTCCAACCCCGACGCAGCATAAACATTTCCGATATTTCCCAGGTTTTTCGCTATTACTTCTTCAAAATCATTTAGCTCCGAGATTTGAAGGGATGCCTGAAGTTGTTCAAGTGCCTCCATTGGATTGCCAAGTGACCAATGTGCACTACCCACTCGATTAAGTGCAACAGCAATTAATGAATCATTTTCAGAGTCCTTGGCAAGATTGTGTGCCGTTTGAGCAAGTTCAAGGCTTTCTTGCGGTTGGTCATAAACAAGAGAATCACATTGCCTGATAAGCCTATCAACCTCCTTCGAATAATTGATCCTTTGTGCCCATCCAGTGGATGTAAAACACAGGACGTAGCATGTGAATAAGTGAATGGTGAGTTTCACAAAGAAGAATATTTTGATTCTGCTACCAAAGATAGTGCTAATCAGAATCTTCCAAACCGGAAGCTGATCATAGCTGTGGTGCCTGAAACATCTTCATCTTCTACATTTTCCAATTCTGTGCCAGATACATATCGATAGGTCATACCAGCACCCAGTCTGAAATATTTTGTAATGTTGAATTCTACCTCTATACCTGGCTCTGCTACAAAGAACACCGTGTTTTCTACAGCAAATTCTGAATCGGCCGGATTGTTAATGAAAAAATCTTTGTCGACCACTTCGAGCGATCCGGCACCAAGTATGATCGGAATACTAATGTGTATCAATTCTCGTGGCGCAATGGTGCCTCCAATCAAGACTCCTCCATATCCTCCATGCAAATTCAATTGCTTCACTTCCGATTGTCCTGGAACAGTCCCTTCAAACTCTACATTCGTGACTAGTCCATACCCTGCCACACCAAAAAGATACCGACGGTTTATAATGAAACCACCATATGCTCCTACTAACAAACCTCGCTCACCTTTCAGATCACCAACTTTGAGATCTGCCGCACCAAAGGCATTAAGATCGTTCTTTTTGCTGAGCAACGATTTTACTTCCTCGTCCTTTGGGTCATTCGTATCCATGTACCGCTGCGCAAATGTGAACGAACCAGCACTAAGAATCAGAAATATGAAAATAATCTTTCTCACCACTAGAAGACGTATTTAAATGAAATGGCTGCATCCCAAAAACGAGCTTTGGTGTGTCTCATACCAATAAAATTGAAATATGGTTTGATGTCAAAGCCGAAGGTAGCTGGTACTTCGAGCCAACGGTATTCAATGCCCAAACTGGCATCCACTCCCATGGTGAAAAAACTCTTTGATTCGTAGATGAATTCATCACCTGCAGCATTGGATAACGTTTTTGAAATGTCATCGAATTTTTCATATCCCACATGACCACCTATTCCATAGTGCAGATAAAAGCGATCGTTGAATGAAAACTCCATCGGTTGATGAAACAGATAGGTAGCGGTGTATTGCATCCCCTCATTTCTTCCGCTAAGGATCATCTCCACTGCCTCGTCCTCTGTCACAAACTTTTTGAACGTAATACCGGAGGTGTGTCCAAGACGAACACCGCCTGACTTTTCATACAGTTGCTGAGCTGCTGAACTGATCGAAATCAGCGCAAAAATTGAGCAAAGAAAGATTTTCATGGGTTTCCGGTGGTGACGGTGCATGTAGTTTTTAATCTCGATCTACGAAAATAGGAGTTTCTTTAATGGCAACAATTAGTTCACCTCCATCAGCTTCGATAAGCAGCTGACTGTGACGGGTGTTGGTATTTCCTACGAAACCAGAAAGTGATATTTTATCTTCATCCGCAAATTGCTGTTTTTGCATGGTCAGCATGCTATTGGGTAAGATCATTCGATCTTCAGGTCCCTTGATGTATGTTTTAATATATGAAGCCTGATTAAGCACTAAATTGATATCAGTAGACTTCCCGGTGATGTCTATGCTGTTAAAGTCTTTTACGATTCTGCTAAGAAAGATGTCTCCATAACTGAAGTCTAATCTGGCTGAACCTCTTAGAAGGTCAGAGGTTAAGTCAGTAAATGATCCTTCACACATAATCTCCTGGGCATCCAGAAGGTGGATTTTATCATTTCTAGAGTTCAGCTGAATTCTATCAATCTTATCAACACGAATTTCCGAACTGCCACTTTCAATATTCAAGTTGATGGCTTCATCCACTCTAACCTCTGCACCTCGAAGTGTGAAAATCCCGTCCTTCAATTTTCCAAAGGAAGCCTTACCAAAGCTATGCTTTAAATTCAATGAGGCAGTTAGATTGTTGGCTTTAATATCTCCATGAGATATGTCCAAATCGACCCTTCCTTCGATATTGGCCATGTATAGGTCTCCAAACTTATTTTCAACACTTAACATGACATTTTTGGGCAGCCAAACCTGATAATCAACCTTGAGTTTGTTGCTCCCCATTGCTCCTTCGACCTCACTGACTACATTCCCGAAAAAACCCCCTGAGCTTCCAATTTCGGTCACAGCCGAGATCACGCTCCCAACTTTTCTAAACTTCACATCTACACGCGACATGGATTTCGCCACAGCCGATGAATTCTTTCCTTCGGCCCTTACCAAGACTTCAAATCTAACAGAGTCATGCTCCCACGTCCGCACGATTACTTCTCCGTATTTGCTCACCACCTCTACCTTGGCATTGTCTGGTACAGCAAATGAGCGCTTAAAATCACGCTCTTGCCTCACCTGAGCCAATAGGGAGCTTGCAATAAAAAAAGCAATCAATATGTTAAAGCACTTCTTCACTCTTTTCTTTCTCCAACTCGTTTAAAATTTCTTCCAGTATTTGAAGCTTGAGGCGATAATTTTCCATCATCGCAGTAATCACCTCCTCATTATCCACATTTTCATTGAGGTCTGCTTTCAGATCTGCAAAGGCTTTATCCATTTCCTCCAGATCTTTTAGAATCTGATCATCTTCCAACTGATTTTTGATCAAGATGACCTTTTGATTGATTTCTCCTTCGTAGTAATTTTCTAACTCTGCTACTTCATTACTACCCGATTGTTGGTTATTTACAACAAAAACAGACCCGCCGAGTATCAAGGCAAAACATGCTGCTATGCCAACTGCTTGCCATGGGTTTCTCCTTTGAGATTTCTGATTAATCTTCCCAGAAAGGTTTTCCCACTCCTTATCACTATCAAAAGGATATATCTCAAACTCTTCCCTGCCGTTTTCTATATGTTCTTTTAAACTATCCCGCATTTTGTCCCCTTTCTTCTGCTAATATTTTTCTAATTCTCGCTTTTGCTTTGCAATACTGAGCCTTTGATGCTGACTCTGAAACTCCTAAAATCTGACCAATTTCTTTGTGATCATATCCTTCAAACAGATACAGATTCAACACCGTTTTACAGCCTTCAGGCAACAAGTCAATGACTGACATGATCTGTGATGCCTGAAACTGGGCATACTCAAAGTCATCTTCCTCTTCCTCAACAAAATCAGCATTCTCCTCAAGCTGAGCAGTATCCAATTTCTTTTTGCGAATGGCATTGATGCAATTGTTAATCACAATTCGCTTGATCCATGAGCTAAATGTATTCACTTCCCTCAGCGATGGCAGCTTCTGAAAAGCATCAATAAATGACTCCTGAAGTAAATCCTTCGCCTCTTCTTCATCACCCATCATCCGTCGGCAGATATTATACATCGCCTTGGCATAGAGGCCATAAAGTGACGACATAGCCGTCTGGTCTCCCTGTTGACTCTGAATAATCAGGTGCTTATGGATGGTCTGTGTGGTGCTCACGATCTATGTAAAGACAATGCCTTTTTTCAAAGGTTTCTCAATGGCAGAAAAAATCTGTTGATTCTCTGCAAACTTAGGTGATATACGCTTTACGCAGGAGCAAGGTTGATTTGGCTTTTGCAGGAAGGCCTACATGGACTTAAGCCACTCCTTGGCTTCTCCCAGAGTTTTAAAGTGCTGAGTGGTGAATTCCCCACCTATTCGAGAGCTTTCAATTTTCTTGATGGAGATTTTGTTTAGTGCATTGTCTCCAACAATGACAGCAGATGTTCGAAAACCCTTTGAGTAGGCCATTGGATACCACTCCTGGGCAAGCCACGCCTGGTTTTCTTTACTGACCACCGATGCATTTCGATTATCAGCGATCACCATACTGGTATTATTCTCAACCAATAAGTCTAGTGCGAAATTACAAGCCTCTTGAAATTCTTCTGGTTTGGAAAAACCATTCCAGACAAGCCTAATACAGTTTGGATCCTGCTCATGATAGATTTTGCAGTGGTTTTTATCATACTTTAGAGAAGATGTTGACATAAGCTATGTATTTACAATGATTTCAACTTTTTCCTGTCAATCTTCCCGCTTTCAGTCTTAGGAATTTCATCCACCAACTCCACATGTTTGGGAATCTTGAACTTCGCCAGCTTTCCGGCACAAAAATCGAGTATATCGTCCTTAGTCAAGGTTGCTGAACGCCCCACAACTATCGCCTTGCCAACCTCCCCCCATCGCTCATCCGTGACACCAATTACTGCCACTTCATGGATTGATGGATGTGTCTGAAGTAATTTTTCCACTTCTGCCGGATACACATTTTCTCCCCCGGAGATAAACATATTTTTGATTCTGTCCTTCACATAAAAATACCCTTCCTCGTCCCGAACCAGGATATCTCCTGTTCGGAACCATCCATCAGTAAAAGCTTCTTTGGTCGCCTCCTCATTGTTCCAATATCCGGGAGTCACCACCGGGCCGTTTAGCCACAACTCGCCTTCTTCTTCCCCTTTCGCCTCAGTGCCATCTTGCTTCATGAGTTTCACATCTACAAAAAAATTAGGCGTACCAATTGATCCAATTTTCCGCATCGCATCATCGTGATGGAGGGAATAAATATTCGGACCGACTTCCGTCAGCCCAAAACCCTGACGGATTGGGACGCCCTTCGACTCCCACAACTCAATCAGAGGCAAAGGCATTGCCTCACCACCAACGATAAAATAACGAACTGACTCCATATTAGCTTCACCAAACGACTCATCATCGGCCATCATCTTGAGCATGGTAGGAACACCCATAAATAAAGTAGCCTCCTCGTCTTCCAATAATTTCAGTACCGTAGCTGCATCAAATTTTCTAAGCAGAGTAAATGAACCTCCTTGTAGTAAAAATGGTATTAGCAATACGTTCCAGCCTCCTGTATGAAAGGGCGGCATACAAATGACTGTATGATCCCGAGAGGTTACATCTAGTCGTATTTGTGTATTGATAGCGTTCCAAAAAGCCATTTTATAGGAATAGATCGCGCCTTTTGGGAAGCCTGTGGTGCCGGAAGTATAAATAATGAAAAGTGGATCATCATCTTTAATGTCATTGGGAATAAACTCTTCATGACCTAAAACCTTAGAAAGCTCTGAAAAGAGATCCTGCATATCCCAACGAATGGATGGCTTATGTTCCAACTCATTGGTATCTATCAATGAGCTAAACTTTTCTTCCGAGATCACCATTTTTGGCTCACAATTGTTCACCATGTAGCAAACCTCCCTTGACGACAGTCGATAGTTTAACGGAACTATGATGAACCCCAGTTTCATAGCTGCTCCTAAAAGCACAATGTATTCCAGCCTAAACTCAGACAATACCGCAACCCGATCACCTGGCTGGATGCCCTCAGTCTGCAATCGTTTCGCCAGGTAATTGGAAAGATTGTTGAGTTGGCGATAGGTGAGATTATCGCCAGTTTCAGCATCCGAAACAGCCACTTTTATGGGAGCATATTCAGCCCATCGTTTTATCCAGTCTTTTCGAAAGCTCATAGCGCTTTAAAATCTAAATGCAGCACTGGCAAATGCAAGTCCACCACCAGAACCAATGAAATAGATTAAATCTCCTTTTTTTACTTTCCCAAGCTGGACCGCTTCATCCAACGCCATTGGGATACAGGCTGATCCGGTATAACCGTATTCGTGCATCACCGTATGTGCCATATCCCGATGCAGTCCTAGCTTGTCTAGTGTTGCCCAAATGCTATTGATATTGATCTGGGTAAACATGAACTGATCTACATCCTCCACTTTAGTTCCTGATCTTTTTGCCAGCTCATAAGCCATATCAGACCACACATCAGGATTCAATTCACTTGGAAAGCGCTTGACGAATTTTAAGAGGTGATCTTTATTTTCAACCACCTCTTGTGTTATGGGCTGAAAGGTGCCTCCAGCATAAATTCCCATCCAATCACAGTATTCCCCTTTGGTTCTAAGTTCGCTGGCCAGATAGCCTGTGTCGGTCTCTTCCGTGGATGATAAGATTACTGCTCCTGCGCCATCAGCAAACAAATTGCAGGTCTTCTTATCAAGCTTATTGAGGTATTTGCTCATCGCGTATGCCCCGATGACCATCACCTTATTGTAGTTTTCGTCTGCTTTGATGTACTTGACAGCCGTATCCAGGCCAATGACAAATCCAGCACAAGCAGAATTGAGATCAAACGTCCCGGCATTGGTCATGCCCATTTTATGCTGAACCTTGGATGCTGTTGATGGTGAGATGTATTCAGGTGTATCTGTGCAAACAATCAGCAAGTCGATATCTTCCGGCATCAAACCCGCACGCTCCAGATTTACTTTTGCAGCTTCGATGCAGAGGTCGGCTGTTGACTCATCCTCATCGCACCATCGACGGTTTCGAATATGCACATTGGCTTCCAGCCACTCCGAAACATTCTCCCCTAAAATTTCATCAAAATAGGTATTTGGGATAATGTTTTTGGGAACATACATCCCGGTTGAAATGATTCTGGCGTTTCTCATATTTTATACTGTCATTCCTCCATCCACGCTAATAGTCGCTCCATTGATATATCCAGCCTCTTCTGAAGCTAAAAAGCAGTAGGCGTTTGCTATATCTTCTGGTTTGCCTAAAGTCCCGGTTGGCACTTTTGATTTCATCATGTCAATGACATTATCCGGCATAGCCATCACCATATCGGTGGCAATAAATCCAGGTGCTACCGCATTCGCAGTTACGCCTTTTCTTCCAAGCTCCCTGGCCCATACTTTCGTTAATCCAATAACACCGGCCTTTGTGGCGACATAGTTGGATTGCCCGAAATTTCCATAGATACCTACTACGGATGATGTGTTTACAATTCGGCCATAGCCCGCTTCTGTCATGTGTGCCTGAATGTGTTTTCCACAATTGAAAACGCCTGTTAGATTCACATCAATAACCTGCTGCCATTGGTCAGGTGTCATTTTTTTCAACGTCGCATCTCGTGTAATTCCAGCATTGTTAATGAGAATGTCAATTTTGCCATGTTTTTCAATAACCACTTTAGTGGCCTCTCCAACGGCTTCATAATCTGCGGTGTTGACTTTTTGAAACTCTCCGTCAATCTCGCTGGCCAATTGATTCCCCGCTTCTTCATTCAGATCCCAAATAATCACTTTGGCTCCCTCTGCAGCAAATTTTTGACAGGTCGCTTTTCCAATTCCATTTGATCCACCAGTCACGATGGCTACTCTATTTTCTAGTCTTTTCATTTAATCAGTATTTAAAGGCCGATAGCAAAAAGCTACCGGCCTTTGTTGTTGCACAACTCTACTACTATTTATTTTCCAGGAAGGTCCAATTTCAATTCTATACTATAAAGTCTTCCGATAAATGGTGAAGCAGTAAACTCACGGTATTCACTATCAAAAAGATTAGTTACAGCTACTGAACCGGTTAATGTATCGGTGATTCGATATCCAAGTCCTAAGTCAACATTCACAAAGCCAGCTAATGGACCGTAATTATATGAATCTGTACTTCTTGCGTCTTCTACAATTGGTGTACCTCTGTAGGTTAAATTCTGTGTTGCTGCAGCAATTTGGAAACTGGAGAAATAGTCATATTCTTCTACCCACCTTACAAATACATTCCCAAAAATTTTATCCTTATTGTAGTTAATTCCGAAGCTTGCTTTGTTCTTAGGAGCATTCACAAGTACATCCAACTTTGTCACAGTACCATCTCCATCAAAATCATTCTCGAGATCATCTTCATCTATTGGGTAATCAAAGTATGAGTAGTTGAAGTCAAGGGTGATATTTTGGTTTACCAAATAGTTCAACCCAATATCAAATCCATAGGTCTCAAATTTTCCGAAGTTCACATACGTTGCAACTAAACCACCATATACTCCATAAGCAGACTGAACTTCTTCTATCGGCGTATCACCTCTATGAGTAGTCACACCTACGACTGTAACCGGACTCAGGAAATCCTCTGAAATATTGTAGTAAGCATTAACATCGGCGTAAAGCTTGTCAGAACCTATTGACCCTTTATACCCTATCTCATATGTTTGAAGCTTTTCGATGGTTTGCTTCTCAACCTTTGTTCCGTCTGTCAGAGTGAATCCTTCAGCGTTTCCAAGGATTAATCCGCCAAACAGATCACCATACATATTTAGTATTGTAGGTGCTGCAACTCCCTGTCCGTACGTAATACGGAAAGTTCCACTTTCAACCGTTTTGGTCAATCCGACTTTAGGTACAAAGTTGAAACCATATACTTCATGGTTATCTGCTCTCAAAGCGACAGTCCCTTTGAAACCACTTCCAAATGCGTATTGACCCTGACCATACCATCCGATTTGATCTACGGTTATGAAATCATCCTCATCTTCATCAAGCAAATAGGTGCCATGAGAATTGGCCATATCACGCTGAAACTGAACTCCCGTCACAAAGTTGAACGCCCCCCAGTTATTGTTGTATTGAACTTCACCATTCCATCTCTTGGAATCGTCTATAAATAAAGCTCCTGATTGAAGTGAGGCCTCTGCAGCCTCTGCCTCTGTTGCTCCTCCATCTCGTGCTGCCCAATACGCCTTGGTTCTGTCATCTAAGGAGTGGGTATCTCTGGTATCACTCAAGCTTAAATATGCCTGTGCAAAAATTCGTGGTGAAACGTATCGTAAGTGGAAAGTCTGGATTTGCCAATCGATTATTTCATTACGACCCACATTGGTAGGAGACAGGTATGTACTGTTGCTTGCATCATACGAGAAGATTAGATCGGAATCATCATTCAGCGTATAGTAAAGACCTAGACCTCCTTTGATAAATTCAAAATCATTATCCAAATCATATTCTTCATAGCCTTCTTTTATTCCATCAGGGCCTCCATTGCCATTATCGTCAGTTCTATCTATATACACAGAATCTGCAAACTGGAATTCTTCACCTCTCGTATATTCAAAATTCAATTTGAAAGCAAACTTGTCGTTCAGGATTTGTGCGTGACGAGCTCGGCCCGTGAATACACTTTGATTTCCAGCACCAAGTGCTACCGTAGTTCCTTCTGATGCTCTTGGATCTTTGGTGATGATATTTACCAAGCCATTATGAGCATTTGGTCCGTATAGTGCTGAGTTTGGACCAAGGATTACCTCCACCCGATCAATGTCTTCTTTAATCTGAGGACTTAATGGTCCAAATGGAAGTCCGGTGGCAACCAGGCTCGAGAATCTCCCATCCGTTACCTGAGTGTTTTTAGCGTTGAAGTTGCTATTGAAACCGCGTACGTTAATTCCGGTTCCAACCACACCAGAACGGATATAATCAACCCCCTTCAATCTGGAAAGCAATTCGCCAGTGTTGAAAGATCCCCATTCTTCCAGGGATTTGCTTGAAATAATCTCGATAGTAGCAGGTGTCTCAGTGATTTTTTCAGGCTGTCGACTTCCGGAAATCACAACTTCCTCACCGAATACGGTTCCTTCTTCCAGTTGAAAATCGATCGTTACAGTTGATCCGCTGACAGACACAGACTGTTCAATGGCCTGAAATCCAACATAGCTGGCAACCACCACATAGGTGCCATTTGCCAATCCTTTGATCTCAAACTTACCATTGGGGTCCGTTACATCGCCATTTGTGGTTCCTTTAATCACCACATTGGCACCAATGAGTGCTTCGCCGGTCTCACTGTCTGTGACAGTACCGGTAATGCTTCCTCCCTGGGCAAATATGCCCGCAGAAAGCAGCGTTAAAACGAGGGTTAAGTACAGGTTTTTCATAACTTTAGTTTGTTAGCATTTGTTTAACAGCTCGATTGAAGCCCGCCGGATTATCCATTTGTAACATGTGTCCGGCAGCTTCAATCATTTTAATTTTCACATTAGGTATTTTATTTCCCACCTCAGCCACTTGCTGAGTGGTCATTCCTGCATGCAGATATCTATTAGGAATCAAAAAGTCTTTCTCACCAAAGAGTACGTAGGTTGGAACCTTGATCTGATCCAGCTCCTCAAAAACAGGATGAGATAGCATCCCTTTGACTCCCATTTCTCTCACTTTGGCATACTCCTTAAACCATGGAGCTTCTTTGGCTTTGATTCGATCCTGGATCATTTCCTCAGCCAGTGGCGGCATGTTCACAAAGTTGATCTTGTAGGCAGCTCTTATTTGATCTTCGGTGTGGCTCATCAAAACTGCCGCGCTTGAAAATTGCCTCAGTGTTGCAGCCTCTTCTTCTGTAAATGTTTCAAGCCCTGCTGGAGCAGCTAATATCATTTGATCCAACCATTGCGGGTTTTTTAGAGCGGACACAATGCTGACCTGCCCACCCATGGAATGGCCCAATAGAATTACATTGTCTAGCTCCAGAGTCTTCACAAAAGCATCAAGCGAACGAGCAAAAAACTCCATGTAATCATCTTCCTCAAAAGCTCTCAACGTTGATTGACCATAGCCAGGAAGGTCAATTGCGATGCATCGATAGGTATCGCTCAATCCTTCGATTGTTGAGTACCAGTTTTTGATATAGCCACCAAGACCGTGTACCATCACAATAACAGGTGCATCCGCTTCACCTTCATCTAAATAGGCGATCTCGATATCGTCGAAGATGGTAACTTTCTTTGTTTCATATTTATAGCTAGGCATGAATTCATCATTTTGAGCAATTGAGAATTGCGCTAAACATAGGGTCAGTATGGCGAACAGGTTTTTCATGCGATGGATACTTTTTCTTTTCTTGACCTTGCATATACATACATTATCAATCCAATAGCTAGCGAACCTAAAATAGCAAGTGTAGATGCGATGGCAGGATTCCTGACCTCTTCCTGCATGTACGGCGTAAGCCTACCATAATACACCGAAAAATGTATGATAATGGCAGAAACAGAACTGATAAACGGTACATGTGCCGGTACATGCTTTAAGAATGTGCCGAAAAGAACCGGCACAAAAGCAGCAGAGAAATAGGCATAGACACCATTCTGTGCAAAAATCCCTACGCTCAAATCAGGAGAAACCAATTGTTGCCAGCTAAATCCAAAAGAAACAGCGGCTAAAAAGATGATGGTTAGTCGATTCAAAATGACCGGCTGAATTCTCGGCTCACCAAATATGGGACGAATAACATCTTGTGTGATTGTTGTGCTTAGGCTTTGGATCAAGCCTTCTAAAGTAGAAAGGCCAGCAGATATCAGTCCCATTACTACAACGATTCCTATTCCTGCGGTAAATTTCTTCACCACATAAGCAGATAGCACCCCATCGAGGCTGAGCAGGCTGCCATCAACTGTGAGATTCGGAAACTCCAGACGGGCATATAGACCTGCAAAAACCACGAGGAAGAAGAGGAATTCAACAATTACACCTGCGATCAGGTACGTATTTACCTGGTTATCATTTTTTAGTAAAAGCGATTTGGTGATGATATGTGGCTGGCATACGATGGCAATACCAACGACGATCTGACAAAAAATAATCTCAAAGTAATCCCTGAATAAGGGACTCTGTGGGTTCGTGCCCTGTGAAAGTGCTGGATCAATCGCCTTCAGCTTGGCCAAAAACCCATCAATTCCATTAGTGAAATGCTCATATCCTGAAGTCAGCAAAATGATGGCTACTACGATCATCAGTGAAGCCTGGATCATATTGGTGTAGACCATGGAGTTTGCCCCACCAAACATCATGTACCCAAAGACAAAGACCACCACAGAAATTAAAATGTAGATCTCTTCTACATTCAATGCTTTTGATAAGAGTTTGCTCAGACCCACACAGATTAGCACAATGAATGTGATTAGCAGTAACGATACGAAACCAAAAAAGAGCGCATAGCTTTTATTTTCATATCTGTTGCCAATCCACTGAGCCATTGTTAAAGCTTTGACTGATGTTCCTACTTTTCGAAAGCCTTTGGTAATCACTATCAATGATACCAGAGATGAGATAGACAGCACCAACCCGAAGGAAAGAAATCCACTGATCCCATAGTAGGCGATAAATCCTGGGTTGATGATGAAAGTAGCCGCACTCGTCATGGAAGCCGCAAGTGCTAGCCCCACAGCAATCGGGGAAAAGGCAATATTACCCAATGCATAATCCGAGATGTTTTTTGTTTGAATAGCACCCCTGATAACAAAGAAGAGAATCAGCGCTATGTAGGCGATGACTGCTATCCAAACATATTCAGTAAAACTCTCTGAAGCCATATTTTCGATTAATCCAGCTACCAATTTTTGCTTATTCAGGCGCTTTGGCAACCGAACTCAGGTGAAAGAAGAATTTTTTAAGGTGAACAGAACCTTTGTCGTGGTGAAGGAAAAATCTGCAATAAATCGCTGGATTTTTAAATAATAGACAATATGCACTTCTGATAAAGTACAAAAATTGAGAATTTCATATTATTGAAAGGCGCTTCATGAGGTCTTCACGGTAGGTTTTCCCAATAGGAATGCTTTTATCTGCAATCTGGATGTAATTATCTTCTATCGCCTGTATGTGCTCTACATTCACAATGTAGGAGCGGTGTACACGCATGAACCTGGAAGCCGGGAGCTTCTCCTCAAGGGTTTTTAAAGAATAGCTCAGGATGTAGCTGTTTTGACTTGTCATCAGGATGGAGTAAATATCATTCGCCTCGATGTATCGAGCATCCTCAAACTTTAGTTTCTCCAATCGGTTTTTCACTTTCACAAAAAGATGAGTCTCACTGACCACAGTGTCCTCTTTTTGATTTCCGCCTGCCAAATGATGTCGGTGCAAAGCTATTTCAATGGCTGAAATCAGCTCGTCATCATCAAAAGGTTTGATCAAGTATCCGTCAGGGTTTGTCAATTTGGCTCGCTCGAGTGTTGCATGGTCTCTATCAGAAGTGAGATATAATACAGGAGTATTCGTTTTGCTTTTGATCAGGGAAGTAACTTCTATTCCATCCATCAACCCTGCGAGATTAATATCCATGATGACAATATCCGTGGGTTGCTTGCTCAGCGACTGCAACAATTCTTCTCCAGATTCACTGATACCCAAAATCTCATAGCCACGCTCCTCAAGTGTAATACTCAAGTTCTTTGCGACAACAAAATCATCTTCGGCGATGAGCACTTTGGTTTTCCCCTCTGACATTCTTCAAAAGTAAACGCAAATTCGTAACTAATTCCGTCCCGATTATATTGCAGGTCAATTATTTCATTTGATGCGAAGAGCTTGCACATATTTTTTTCTTTTTATTGGAACCCTCACCCTCTGGGCTCAAGGGTTGTTTCTCGATAGCCTTATGCACCAACCTGCGGACTCCAGCAAGTTTTCAAATGAAGAATGGTATTGGACAAAGATCGATTTACATTTTGAAAATCTCTTCGTAGAGTTACCTGATTGGAGTCATGTAGTAGCTTATGGTGATGATGGTATTCACTACACAGGCACCATGATTCCGGGTAATGAAAAAAGCTATTTTTCTTTCAAAAACATCATCCATACAACAAGTGATTCTTTAATAATAAAATTAAAAGGAGATCATCCGCTTTTTGAATTGGAGGTGGCTTCTATCAGGCAGCTTACATCGGAACAATGGCGGTTTCAGGAACGTCAGAGGCTTATTGCACACGGGTTGTTTTTTGGTATCCTGATCGTAATGGCCCTCTACAACTTGATGATCTATATGGCCGTAAAGGATCAAAGCTATCTTTGGTACGTGCTTTCGATTGTTGGTTTTGCTTTATATATGGCCTTTTATTACGGATTTACATTCGAGCACTTTTGGCCGTCAAAGCCACATTGGAACGCTTATGTCTTTGCCTTAATCATACCGCTTACCAACATCAGCAGGATACTGTTTACCAAAACATATCTCCATACAGATCAATACGTCCCTCGTTGGAATACTTTCTTTACAATCTTGCTTCTGCTCTATTTAACTCCCATAGTGATGTGGCTAATAAGCTGGCTGGAAATAAAAGACTGGCTTGTCGAAACGAATCACGTCATCGGATTTCTTGGGGCAGTCACCATGTCCGCCATTACCATCACCAGTGTGATCGTTTACCTGAGGGGATATAAGCCCGCCCTATGGTTTTTGGTAGCCTTTGCTTTATTCAACATCGGGGGAATCCTATTCATTTTCCGAGAGCTTCACTACTTACCAGATAATTTCTTGACCCGTTATATCATTCAGATTGGTGCGGTTGCTCAGGTGGTTCTGTTTTCTCTAGGTCTCTCTGACAGGCTAAATCGAACAAGAAAGATGCTGGCTCTGGAAACCATTGAAAAAGAAAAAATAGCGCGTGAAAAGGAGATAGAGAAAAAGCAACTGGCTGAAAAACAAAAAGATGAGCTTGAACGACAGGTAAAAGAACGAACGAAAGAACTGGAGGAAACGCTCGAGCAGCTCAAACTATCGGAGAGTGATTTAAGAGAGCTGAATCAGATCAAGTCGAAACTTTTTTCCATTATTTCACATGAGCTAAAGAGTCCGCTTACAACTGTCGATTCATATCTCAACCTTTTCATTAATCATTACCACAAGCTGTCGCCAGGTGAGATTTCTGAACTTAGTGATAAGACCCGCTTTTCTCTACAGAACCTGATTTTGCTGATGGACAACTTGCTCCTCTGGTCACAATTGCAGCAAGACAGTCTGACCTTCAACCCAACGAATGTTGACCTGAGAAAAGCCCTTGATAAGTCATTAAAGTTGTTTACGCCACTCATTGAGCAGAAGAAAATAAAAATTGAAATTGAAGCTGGCGTGGATGAAACCATATTGAATGCGGATAAAGACATGCTGGAATTTGTGATTAGGAATCTTATTCACAACTCAATCAAGTTCACTCCCAAGAATGGTAAGATCATCATCATGGCGGAACATAAGGACGAACTAATCAGAGTTTCAATCATTGATACCGGAATTGGCATGACCAAAGAAATGATTCAGAAGATTTTGGATAAGGAGGAATCTTTTACCCGAACCGGTACCGAGCAGGAGAAAGGTTCAGGAATTGGGCTGTTGATGTGTAAGGACTTTATTGAAAAGAACGAGGGTAAATTGGAAATTAGTGCCAGGCAAGGCACTACTGTTTCATTTTACTTACCGGGGAGTAAAGTGCACTAAAAACCCCCTTCTCATAAAACTTTATTCCATTTTCCTCAAAACCATTTTTCTTTAAAAATGATCTTAAATCGATTAGTTGAGTGGCTTCAAGATTAGAAAACCAATCAAAGAAAATCAGCATCGATTCAAGCAAAAATGGATGAATACGTTTCCTATCAAAATCAGTAACAATCAGTGTTCCATTAGTACAAAGTAATTCTTTGACTTTAACAATTACCGTATTCAGACTTTGCTCACCAAAGCAATCAAGAAAAAATGGACATATAATCACATCATATTTTTTCTCTGATTCAAATTCAAGAAAATCTGCTTGAATATAATTGACTGATCTATTGATTCGTCTTTTTTTAGCTCTATCCAGCATTCTTTGAGATTTCTCTACAAAATCCAGCTCTTCACTATTGGGAACATGCTTAAGTATTTTACCTGTCCCTCCACCAAGGATAAGCACACGATCATTAGCGCCTATTTCTTTCAGATAATAGCCTTGTGCTATTGTTAATAATCCTCCAAAAAAAAGCTTGGAGATACGATCATAAAAAGGGGCAACTGAATCAAAATCGTTTACAGCCATTCAAAAATAATTGGCAATAAAAATACACCATCGCCTATAGCTCTGTAGCGATGATTAAGTCTAAACCAATCGGAAAAAATGATCATCAATGCGTAAATGACAAACCCTGCAATAAAATAAATTGTGATGATATTGATGGAAGGAATGGCAATAGCTAGTCCTATTGAAATCAGTAGCAACATGATCTGTTCCAACCTCTTACCATTGAGTTCCGTGGCAATGGATTGAAACTTGTCTTTGATATCCTCTTCTCTTTCATACCAGCTAAACAGACTAAGGTTCACGAAGGTCAGCAAAACCATCAACAAAAAAACATCCCAACTATACGTCTGACTGAGCAGAAAAGGTATCATCAAAATACCCGCCGAATAAACCAATGCAACATAAAGCTCTTTTGAAAGAAATCGTGATAACCTGTGCTGCATCAATAAATAGATAAATGAGAATACCGCAAGAGCAAATCCGCCAAGGAAAATAACCAGAGGAATAAAAAAGATTAGTATCGAAAGAACCAACAAAACAATCCCGGCAACAATCACCAGAGGCTTTCGGTGATCTCTATGAAACAAGTAACGTTCTCTGGAAGACCTGATGGACTGCTCTGCGTCTCGTAAATGATCTGCTGTATAGATAAGCCAGACAACTCCTCCCAGGAGGACATAAACTTCCCATCCCGGCGTTACAGCGAATTGAACACAAAAAAATCGGAGCAGTATAACTACTCCGATTACAATGTCTATGGATAAAATTTGAGCGGTACGATATGCTCGTCCGATCATTATCCCTGAGCTAATGCCTCGGCACCACCCACAATCTCCAAAATCTCTTTGGTGATGGCTGCCTGACGCGTTCTGTTATATGTCAAACGAAGCTCTTTCAACAGCTCATCAGCGTTTTCCGTTGCTTTATCCATTGCCGTCATTCGTGCTCCATGCTCAGAAGCATTCGACTCTAGCAAGGTTTTATAGAATTGAATCTTAAGCGACTTGGGAACCAGCTCATCAAAAATAAAATCCTTAGAAGGCTCATAGATGTAATCGATTTCAGCACCACTATCAACATCCTCACTTTCAATTTCCTGAATTGGAAGGAATTGCTCTTTTTGAATAATCTGGGTCGCCACATTCTTAAACTCATTGTAAACGATATCAACCCGATCATACGTTCCGTCAAGGAAACCAGACATCACCATTTCAGCAGCCTCCTTTGCATCAGCAAAGTTCAGCTTCTCTATCAGGTGAGAGTAGTCCTTGATCACATTGTACTTCCTTTTGGAAAAGTGTTCCAATGCTTTTTTACCAATAGGCAATATTTCCAAATTCCCTGAAGCCTCCGCGTGGCTGTACTTTTCGGCAATGAGTGCCTTCGTTCCTTTGAAGACACTACTGTTAAAAGCACCACATAGCCCTCTATCAGATGTCACCACAACAAGAAGAACTCTCTCAACGGCTCTATCTTCTGAATATGGGTTATCAGCAGTGTCTGATTGTCCTGCTGACACATTCTGAATAATCTCAGAAAGCTTCTGCGAATATGGCCTCATTTGGATGATACGATCCTGAGCTCGTCTCAACTTAGCAGCAGCAACCATTTTCATTGCTTTGGTGATCTGCTGTGTTGAAACGACTGACTGAATCCTACCTTTTACTTCTTTAAGATTGGCCATCTATCTGATTATTTTTTATATCTGGTAGCAATGTCTTTAGCGATTTCTTCTGTTTTGGCAACAGCCTCATCACTTAGTTTACCCGCTTTGAAGTCTGCCAACGCATCCTTACCGGTGGTTCTCATTGCATTCATAAATTCAGTTTGGTATTCCTTCGCTTTGTTCACAGGCACTGGATCAAGGAATCCTTTAGTAGAAGCATAAATGATCGCAACCTGCTCCTCAACCGGAATTGGAGAGAACTGTGGCTGCTTCAGGATTTCCTGATTCTTTCTACCTCTATCGATGGTCCGCTGAGTAGCGGCATCCAGGTCAGAACCGAACTTAGCGAAAGCCTCTAGCTCACGGAACTGTGCCTGATCCAACTTCAACGTACCAGCTACCTTCTTCATTGATTTGATCTGAGCATTACCACCCACACGTGATACCGAGATACCTACGTTAATCGCTGGTCGAATACCGGAGTTGAATAGGTTTGTTTCAAGGAATATCTGACCGTCAGTAATTGAAATTACGTTTGTCGGGATATATGCTGAAACGTCTCCTGCCTGTGTTTCAATAATTGGTAGGGCTGTCAAAGATCCACCACCTTTTACTTTTCCTTTCAGAGAAGGAGGAAGGTCATTCATTTGTGTCGCAACAGAATCATCGTTAATGATCTTTGCTGCTCGCTCTAGAAGTCTTGAGTGAAGATAGAAAACGTCTCCAGGATAAGCTTCACGCCCCGGAGGTCTTCTAAGTAGAAGTGACACTTCACGATAAGAAACCGCTTGCTTGGAAAGATCATCATACACCACAAGTGCAGGACGACCAGTATCTCTGAAATACTCACCAATAGCGGCACCAGTCATTGGAGCATAAAATTGCATTGGAGCCGGGTCAGAGGCAGAGGCACTTACTACCACTGTATATGCCATTGCACCTGCTTTTTCCAACTGCGCCACGATACCTGCTACGGTAGAGGCTTTCTGACCGATAGCTACATAAATACAGAATACCGGCTCTCCTTTGTCATAAAATTCTTTCTGATTGATAATGGTGTCAATTGCCACGGCAGTTTTACCCGTCTGACGGTCACCAATCACCAACTCTCGCTGACCTCTTCCTACCGGGATCATCGAGTCAATTGCTGTAATACCTGTTTGTAGTGGCTCACTTACCGGTTCTCGGTAAATTACTCCAGGAGCTTTTCTTTCAAGTGGCATTTCGAAAGTTTCACCTTCGATCGCTCCTTTTCCATCGATGGGATTACCCAAAGTGTCAACAACACGTCCACACATTCCGTCACCTACTTTGATGGAAGCAATTCGGCCCGTTCTCTTTACAGTGTCACCTTCATTAACCTCTGCAGAGTCTCCGAGAAGCACGGCTCCTACATTGTCCTCTTCCAGGTTCAATACCAACGCATTTAACCCGTTTTCAAATTCTAAAAGCTCACCAGCTTGAGCATTAGACAATCCGTAGATTCTGGCTACACCATCACCTACCTGTAGTACGGTACCTACTTCTTCAAGTTCAGCTTCCGTCTTGTGGCCAGATAGCTGCTCTCTTAAAATTGCTGAAACCTCATCAGGTCTTACTTGTGCCATAATTTTATTTGTTTAGCCTGTTGGCTTGAGTTATTTATTTTTTTGAAAACTTCAGTTTTAAATCTTTCAATTGTCCGCTCACACTTTCATCCAGTTGTTGGTCTCCCATTCTCAGGATATATCCACCTACAATTTCCGGGTCTACCTTTTCTGATAAAAGCGGATCCTTTCCAGTAATCTCCTTTGCCAGCTTTTCAAACGCTTTCTTCATTTCGTTATCCAACTCAAAGCTGGTAGTTACTGAAACTTCGGCAAGCCCTTTCTTCACATTGTATAAATGAAGAAATTCTGCTGCGATATCCTCAAGAAGGTTTTCACGACTCTTCCGAGTGATAATATCGAATGCCTGAAGGGTAAGTTCGTTTACCTTCCCGGAAAAGACCTTTTTTAAGATTTCGGCCTTCTTCTGATGAGCGATAATGGGGCTTTTAAGCATCAAAGCAAAATCCCTATTTTCTCCACAAACCGCAACAAAAGATTCCATGTCTTCCTTCACATTATCCAACACCTTCTTCTCCTCAGCTAATTCAAGGATTGGAGTCGCATAACGAACGGCTATTCTGCTTACAGACATGCTTAATTAACTTTTACGTCTTTGATAAACTTCTCAACGAGGGCTTTTTGAGACTTATCGTCTGATAGTTTTTCTCGAAGCACTTTTTCAGCGATCTCAAGTGAAAGTGAAGAAACCAATTCTTTTACTTCGTTTAGAGCTGCCTTTTTCTCCACTTCTATTGCCTCTCTTGCATCTTGGATCATTTTGGACGTAATATCAGAAGTCTCGGCCTTTGCATGCTCTACAATGTGACTTGCTTCATCTCTGGCTTCTTTCAGGATTGCGTCTCTTTCGATTCTGGCCTCCTGTAGCAAGTATTCATTGTCAGCTTTGATTTGCTTCATCTCTTCCTGAGCATGCTCTGCAGCTCTTAAAGAGTCTTCGATCTGAAACTCACGAGTTTTAAGTGCTCCTAAGATTGGTCTCCATACGAATGCTCGTAAAATGAATAACACAATCAGGAATACTATCACCTGCCAAATGATCAATCCAATGTCGGGGGTAACTAGTGCCACGATATATATTGTTTAGTGTAAATGTCTTTTTAAAATAAACCTGGCCATGCCACCTAATGTGGTCATAGCCAAGCTTGTTTTTAGGAATTAATTTCCTGTTCCAGCCAATAGACCTACTACAACACCGAATAGCGCTGCACCCTCAATAAGTGCTGCTGCAATAATCATTGCTGTTTGAATCTTACCAGCTGCTTCTGGTTGTCTTGCAATACTCTCAGTCGCTCCTTTACCGATCAAACCGATACCAAGTCCTGCTCCTAGTACTGCTAAACCTGCTCCAATTGCTCCCATAATTAATTATTTATTAGTTTAAAATTGGTTCCAAAAATTAATGATGCTCCTCTACTGCCTGTCCAAAATACAAGGCAGAAAGCAACGTAAATACATATGCCTGAAGCACCGCTACAAATAACTCCAGCATATTCATCACTGTTGCGAAAACCGCTCCAACTACACCAATAGTTAAGCTCTCAAAAATGAAAGCCAAACTGATAATACTAAGGATCAAAATGTGACCTGCAGTGATGTTCGCAAAAAGTCGAATCATCAGTGAAAATGGTTTTGTGAAAATTCCGATGATCTCCACCGGCCACAAAATGATGTATAACAATATTTTTCCTGCCCACGGCATTGATTTTCCAAGTGGATCTACAATGTGTAGCCAGTATGTTTGTCTTCCTGAGAAAAGTGTGATCAATAGGGTTATCACAGCTAGTGTTAGCGTTACTGAGATATTACCTGTCATGTTTGCTGCTCCGGGCATCAAACCAAGCAGGTTGCCAAACCAGATAAAAAAGAAGACGGTCAACAAAAATGGCATGAATCGTTCGTACTTATGCCCAATGTTCTCTTTGGCTATGTCATCTCTGATGAAAATAATGATTGGCTCAAAGAAAGATTGAATTCCTTTTGGAGCCCGACCCGCATTTTTCTTATATCCTCTCGCCACCGCTGTAAAAACCAAAATCAATATGACGGCATCAATGAGCATGAAAAGAACATTTTTAGTAATGGAAATGTCCAGAACGTGCCCTCCATTTTCCAGGGTAATATGGTCGTGATCCATTACATAACCATTGTAAGGAACCACCTCATGGTCTTCATTGAAAAAATTGTGAGAGGAAAAAACATCCAGTCCTTTTTCCTCGGAGTATACGATTACCGGTAAGTAAACATTAAGTCCGTGATAGATTTCCCACACATGAGAATCTGAAATGTGGTGATTGATTAATTCACTCGGATCGAATGGCCCATCTTCTCCATCTTTCGAACCACCACCGGCGAATACTAAACCAGGAAAAACAAGTAATAAAAACGCTAAAAACTTGTTGATTTTCAGAAAGTTAGATTGCTTCAATATTGAGCCTATTTTCATCGGATTTTCGTTCGTTCCTCAATTTCGGCGCAAGTTAGTCAAAGCCTCAACTATTTCAAAGATCATGAATATCAAATAGAGGATAATAAATTGAATAACCAGGATTCTGAGGTCGTCATGAGTATAAATTAGAATCATGATGAAGACGAGAGATGAGAGCAAACGAATTACAATTTTAACAAGTGATATCTGAACCCTCCACTCATCAGGCGCCCACGTTTCTATTCGAAAAAGCACCAAGGCTTGAATGGCAAAAAAAGCAACCATGATAAAATAAGAATCATGAAGGTTCAGATCAGATTCAAAATAGAAACCGGCTGCCAATAAAGATACAGTGATCAGCGCGAGGGTAATCCACTTTTTCATTTGAGTGATTTTAATAGTAGCCAGATTGTTCCGGCCATGGCAAGAAATGTGGTTATAAGAATAATCACCGGGCTAGATGATAAATAAACATCCAGGTAATACCCTCCAATGATCAAGATGAGATTCATGACGATAAGTTCAAACACCAAACCATATAGTTTCATGTAGGACTTATCGTCGTTAGGATTTGTATCAGGCTTTGAGCGCTTGTGGCTGCTCTTGGTCTTCGGGCTTTCCAATTTTTATTTCCTTGCTTTTTACGCCCATTTTACATTTTCCATTGAAGGTAGCACCTGATTCAACCAAAAGTTTATTGGTGATGATATCACCATCTATGGTTGCAGTAGCTTTCAACACCAATTGCTCTGTTACTTCAATGGTACCTGTGATATGTCCTGCTACTTCAGCATTTTGAGCTAAAACACTCCCATCTACCTGAGATGAATGCCCAAAAGCAGCTTTCGATTTTGTTTTGATGTCTCCAACAACTTTTCCCTCTACACGAATATTTCCAAACGTTTCGATGCTCCCGTTTACAATCGTGCCTTTCCCAATTATATTACTTGAGTTGCTCAACTCTTCTACTTCTTTTTGATTCTTGTTCAACATAGCCTGATTTTAAAGTGCAATATACTCTTGTGGATTTACAGGGTTGCCATTGTGCCACAATTCCAAGTGTAAATGTGGCCCTGATGTCAGTTCTCCTGTATTTCCTATAGTGGCTACTACTTCTCCAGCCGCCACAAAGCTACCAACGTTTTTAAATAATTCCGAATTGTGTTTATATACCGAAATTAAATTGCCAGGATGTTGAATTGCCATGATATACCCTCCATCCAGTGTCCAGGAAGACATTATGACCACTCCATCGGCAACTGAGCGAACCGGTTCATTTTCCGGAGCAACCATATCTATTCCATAATGATCCTCTTTTGGGTTAAACCCATCAGTGATAATTCCATCGAGTGGACTGAAGAGGTAAACATCACGTAATTCGTAGATATTTGATGATACAGCTATTGGCAGGGCGGTTATTTCTGCCAGCTCCGATCCTTCAAATTCCGCCCGGAATTGGGAATCAACTGGCTGAATTGTCTCATTGAGCTCTGCCGGCTGCAGGTCAGACTCAAGGCTCACTTCCATATCTTGATCAATTTCTTCTCCAGCTATAATTTTCCGGATGTTTTCAATGTATATGTCCTTATTCTCGACCTCTTGTGCCAGGGAATCAATCGTCATGGATAGCTCTAAAACCTGCCGATTTGCTTCCATTTGCGCATGTCTGGGATCAAGCCATTGCTCCAAAGCAACCGTAACCAGGTAAACTGCGAGAGATAAAAGAAGCAAGCCTACCCCTGCAAGTAGCAGAAATAAGCGCGCATAATTGAAGCTAAAAGTGGTCTTCTCAGCGAAATTCTCCTCATTTCGAATAATGAGTAGGTATTTATTCGTTAGCCAGTTGCTAAATGTCTTTCTTGCAGCCATAAATTGCAATTTAAGGCGACAAAGGTATTCAATCACCCCTTGTTTTATCTTTACACCAAATTGAATTTGAGATCGTTATTTAACGAACCAGTCCAGGCATATTTTGAAGAAACTTTTATCCGTATGTTTAATCACAGTTGTGGCAGGTTGTTCACCTTACAAAAACAACCCTCTGAGCAACTCCTATCACGATCTCACCGCCCATTTTAATGCCTATTTCATAGCCAATGAGCGTATAAATGAAATTGAAAAATCCATTTTTGAAAGCCAAGAGTGGAATTACAATAAGGTTCTACCTATTTATGCACAGTTTGATTCTACCAAGTCTGCATCCTTAAAAGAGCCCATTGAAGACTGCATTCAGAAATCCTCCATTGCTATTCAACGCCATCCAAATAGTAAATGGGAAGATGACAGCTATATCCTGGTTGGAAAAGCCCGATACTATGCCCGGGAGTTTCCTGACGCAATTGAGACATTTAAATATGTAAACACACACAGTGAAGATGACAATGCGCGACATCATGCACTTACTGAGTTAATCAGAAGTTTTGCTGAGTTTGAGGAGTACAACAATGGGATAGCAGTAACTGATTATCTGACAAAGGAGGAATTGAACAAAGAGAATCAACGGCGGATGCATCTAAACACTGCCTATCTGTATCAAAAGAAAGGTGATCAGAGCAAAATGGTAGGCAGCCTCGTGAAGGCAGAGGAGCTATTAAAATCCTCCGATAAAGCACGTATCAATTTTATTATTGGTCAGACGTTTCAGGAACTTGGTTTCGAAAGTGAAGCTTTTCGCTATTACAAAAACGTTCTGAAAAACAATCCAAGCTATGAACTCGAGTTTTATTCGAAACTCTATATGGCCAGGGTAACCGAGCTGGCAGACGAAGGAGATTTAAAGAAAATTCAAAAATACTTTAAAAACCTACTCAGAGATCCTAAAAACAAGGAGTATCGAGACAAGATCTATTATGAACTGGCTGGCTTTGAACTGAAAAATGGCCATGTTGATGAAGCCATTAGAAACTACAAGCTATCTGTAAGATCTAGTCAAGGAAACAATCGTCAGAAGGCTTATTCTTATTTGAATCTCGGTAAAATCTACTATGACACGTTGAGGGATTATGTCTTAGCTAAGAACTACTATGACAGCACCGTGAGCACAATGCCAAAGGATGAAGAAAACTTTGAAGCGATAAAAGAACGCCAGGAGATTTTGGTTGATTTTGTCAAGCAGATTGTCACCATCCAGAAAAATGATAGCTTATTAAATCTTGCATCGCTTCCCGAGGATTCAGTTCTTTCAATGTTATCGGCAAAAATTACATTAGAGCGGACAGAGAGAGAAGAAAAGAGAAAAAAGGAAAAACAGGCAGCAATAAATCGGGCCAGGAATATTACACAGAGCTCTGGAGACAATCTCATCACCACAGCCTCTAGCGGATCTGTTTGGTACTTTAACAACCAAACAGCATTGAGTAAAGGCCGAAATGATTTCATCAGAAAGTGGGGGGATAGAGCACTTGAAGACAACTGGAGACGAAAAAACAAATCCGCTTCAACCACCGATAGCCCTCCTCTTGAAGAAGCTATTGTTTCAAATGATCGATCAGAAGCAACCGGGGAACAGCCAGAAGAAGAGACCGTAGAAGATGAAGCCAGACGAATGATGGCAGATATCCCGCGGACTGAAGAACAAAAAAATGTGCTTCTCGGAGAGATCGAAGTTGCATTGTATAACCTTGGAAACATTTATAATCTACGCCTGGAGGAAGACGCCAATGCAGCCGAATCTTTCGAGCAACTACTCCAACGTTTTCCAGAAACAGAATATGAGGCTGAAGTACTGTATCAACTCTACCTACTGTATAAAAGCATCGATCCTGAAAAGTCAACTTCAAAGGGAAATATCTTGAAACAGAAATATCCAGAAACGATATATGCTAAGCTGGTTGACAACCCTAATTACAGAGAGGAGAGTTTTGCAATCAGTGAACAGCTTAAAAAGCTGTATAAAAAGCTATACGAGAAATATAAAGTGGGGGAATACCAACAAGTATTATTTGCTGCAGATAGTGCGCTTTCCAAACACCCTGAAAACGAATTCAGCGATAATGTTGCGCTTTTAAGGGTATTGGCCATTGGTCAAATGGAGGAAGACCACAAGTATCAATTTGAACTGGGGGAGTTTATAAAGAAATACCCCGAAAGCGAGCTTAACGCGTATGCGCAAACACTTCTCACATCATCAGAAACCTTTCAGCAAAAAAGATATAATAGTGCTAAGGCTCGATTCATTGAAGACTTCAAACAAAAACACCTATTTGTAATCGTCTATGACCTTAAATCAGATATGACAGACAAACTTCCACCACTAGTAGATGACTATTTAAAAGAGAAGAATCTGTCAAATCTTAAAACAGGCAACCTTATCCTGAGTGATCAGAAGTCCATGCTATTGGTCAATGTTTTCCCGGGCAAGAGCACTGCTGTAAACTTTATGGATCTATTCAGTAAAGAGGTTAACCTAAGAGATACATTTAAAGGTCAAAAATTTGATGTATTTGTGATTACAGAGGATAACTTTGATATTTTCTATAAAACAAAAGATGTATCAGCCTATTTGACGTTTTTTGAAAAACACTATTGATGAATCAAAAGCTTATTAAATACTCACTTCGAGTTTTCTGGATTCTTTTTATTCTTGGAGTTATTGGTATTCCAAGTACCTTTTTAATGGTTAAAAAAGATGCATTTGGATGGTTTGGGGGGTTGCCAAGCCTCGCTGCGCTTGAACGACCGGATCCAGACCTTTCATCAGAACTAATTAGCGCGGATGGAGTGTCTCTTGGTAAATACTTTCGAAAAAATCGTACCCCAGTTACCTATGAAGAGCTCTCGCCAGAACTGGTCAATACACTCTTGGTAACGGAAGATGTTCGTTTTAAAAATCATTCAGGGATTGATCTAAAAGGTTTAGTCCGTGCTGTAATCGGTAAGCTCACTTTCTCATTCCAGGGGGGTGGTAGCACACTAACTATGCAGTTGGCAGAAAATTTATTCAAAACCAATACTGCAGAACAGGGAACGCTCTACAAATCAAGAACTCTTGGTCAGATTATCACTAAGCTTAAAGAGTGGATTATCGCTGTGCAGCTGGAAAAATCTTACACCAAGGAGGAAATATTAGCCATGTATCTCAACACGGTAGAATTTGGAAGCAATTCCTATGGGATAAAAGTAGCGGCAAAAACATTCTTCAATAAACTTCCTTCACAGCTTAATTACGCAGAGTCTGCAGTGCTTGTTGGAGCCATCAATGCACCAACCCGTTGGAGCCCTGTTTTAAATCCTGATAACGCCCATCGGAAGCGAACAGAAGTCCTTTGGAATCTCAATAAATATGGGATTATAGATCGTATTCAGTTTGATACACTCAATAGAGATTCGATCCAGTTGAATTACAAAGTAGAAAATCAAAATGAAGGGTTGGCTACTTACTTTCGTACAGTAGCGAAAAACTATCTCGTTAATTGGGCCATTGAAAATGGATACGATCTATTTGATGATGGATTAAAAATCTACACCACTATTGACAGCCGTATGCAGCAATATGCAGAAGAAGCAGTGGCTGAACATATGGATACCCTCCAACAGGTCTTTAATGAGCACTGGCAAGGAGAAAACCCATGGATTGATGATGAGAATAATGAGATTCCTGAATTTCTGGACATGGCCATTAAGCGCACAGATGTGTATAGAGGATTAAGGTCCAAATTTGGTGATGAGAAAGACTCCATTGAATACTATCTAAACAAGAAAAAAAGAATGAGAGTCTTTTCGTGGGAAGGCGAAATAGATACGGTCTTTAGTTCATACGATTCACTGAATTATTACAAACGTTTTCTTCAGGCTGGCTTTATGTCCATGGATCCAAGAACAGGATATATCAAAGCGTGGGTAGGAGGCATCAATCATGAATATTTCAAATTTGATCATGTGAAACAGGGTAAGCGACAGCCTGGTTCAACTTTCAAACCTATCGTTTATACAGCTGCAATAGACAATGGATATTCGCCATGCTTTCCGGTGGTTGATGCTCCTGTTTCCTTTAGTCTTCCCGGACAAGATCCACCAACCTGGGTTCCTCAAAACTCAAATGGCAGGTTTACTGGAGAAGTGATGACCATAAGGCAGGCAATGGCACAATCGGTAAATAGCATCACTGCATTTATGATGAATCGTATTGGCCCATCTACGGTAGTAGACTATGCAAAAAAACTAGGTGTTGAAAGTCATTTGGATGCCGTTCCTTCTCTATGTCTGGGAGCCGGAGGTGATGTTTCTATTTATGAAATGGTAGGAGCATACTCCACATTCGTGAATAAAGGCACCTACATCAAACCTTTCTTCATTTCCAGAATTGAAGATAAAAATGGGAATGTCATTCAGCAGTTTGTTCCTGATGAACAAGAGGCTATCAATGAAGAAACCGCTTATCTCATGCTCCATATGCTTAAAGGAGTGGTGGAAATGGGAACAGGACGTGCGTTGGACTATGAGCTAAAAGTAGATAATGAAATTGGTGCCAAGACGGGAACCACGCAAAATGCATCAGACGGATGGTTCATAGGTGTTACCAAAGACCTTGTATCTGGCGCATGGGTAGGAGGAGATGATAGAAGCATCCGTTTCAGACAATGGGTGCTAGGTCAGGGAGGAAGAACAGCACTCCCTATTTGGGAGAGATACATGCAAAAGATATATGCAGATGAAACATTAGGCTATGAGAAAGGGTATTTCGAGAAATCAACGAAACCTTTGAATACGGTTATTGATTGTGATCTTTATGAAGAGAACACAAACCCATCTGATTCTGTTGATTATGACGTAGTTGACGAAGATGACTTCATGTAATGCAATTTCAACGATACGCTCGAGAGGATTATTTAAGACTTCCTGAGAAACCAGGTATTTATAAATTTCTTGATCAGGATGGTACAATAATCTATGTTGGAAAAGCCAAAAGCCTAAAAAAAAGAGTCGCAAGCTATTTTACAAAAGCCAACCTGGACAACCGAAAAACTTACCGGCTTGTTTCAGAAATCAGGCATATTGAATTTGTTATTGTTTCTTCTGAATTCGATGCTTTACTCCTTGAGAACAACCTGATCAAAGAGCATCAGCCTCGTTACAACATTCTTCTTAAAGATGATAAAAGCTTCCCAAGTATTTGTATCACGAATGAACGATTCCCGCGAATCTATTCTACAAGAAGAATCGATCATAAAAAAGGTGAATACTTTGGTCCTTATACGAGTGTAAAGGCGATGAATGGGGTTATAGACCTGATTCGGAAGCTACATAAAATCAGAACCTGCAAATACAATCTATCAGAGGAGAATATTAAGAAAAAAAAATTCAAGGTATGCCTTGAATATCATATAGGTAATTGCCTCGGACCATGCGAAGGGCTCCAATCAGAGCAGGATTATTTGAAGGATATAGATGAAGCTCGTAAAATATTAAAAGGAAAAATCGGAGTAGTAAGCAGGTCTTACAAAGAAAAGATGCAAAAAGCATCTGAAGAATTAAAATTTGAACTAGCACAGTCTTATAAGGAGAAACTGGATCTCCTTGAAAAATTTCAGTCACGATCACTTATCGTTAATCAGAAGATTACGAATACAGATGTATTTACAATGACTGAATCAGATAATAAAAAGTCACTGTTCATCAATTATATGAGAATTGAAAACGGCGCAATTATAAATTCTGAAACAATAGAAGTAAAGAAGAAAATTGAGGAAGATAATGAAGAGGTGTTTCGTTTCTCCATCTTTGATTTAAGAAAAAAATACAGCAGTAACAATCCACATATACTAACGAATCATGAAGTAGAGGGGTGGGAAGAAGTTGATATCATTGTTCCAAAAATTGGGGACAAAAAGAAGCTTGTTGAGTTATCCTACAGAAACGCATTATTCTTTAAGAAAGAAAAGTTTTCCAAAAAATCCACTCAGCCTAATGAGGCCATACTTAAAAATTTACAGGATGATTTAAAGCTACCAGAATTGCCTGTACATATAGAATGCTTCGACAACTCAAACATTCAGGGCACTAACCCTGTGGCATCAATGGTTTGTTTTAAAAATGGCAAGCCCTCAAAATCAAACTATAGAAAATTTAATATCAAAACAGTAGTCGGACCAGACGATTTTGCTTCAATGAGAGAAGTAGTTGGCAGGAGATATGCCCACCTTAGAAATGAAGGGATTCCGTATCCCCAGCTAATCGTCATTGATGGAGGCAAAGGCCAGTTAAGTGCTGCCTGTGAGGCATTAAGAGATCTGGGTATTTATGGACAAATTCCAATCATTGGAATTGCTAAAAAACTAGAGGAAATCTACTTCCCGGAAGACAGTATACCACTTTACATAAGTAAAAAATCTACTTCTCTTAAGCTAATTCAACACCTACGTGATGAAGCACATCGATTTGCGATCAACTTTCACAGACAAAAAAGAAGTAACAACTCATATAATTCCGCATTAGATGAATTGAAGGGTATTGGAAAGCAAACAAGAATTACACTAATGAATGAGTTTGGAAGTGTGACTCGTTTAAAGCAATCATCGGAAAAAGACTTAAGAGAGTTAATTGGAAATGCAAAAGCAGAAATTGTCCTTGAAGCCATAAAAAAAGGAGACTTATAAAAGTCTCCTTCAATTAAAGTTTTCTGCAGTTTACTAGTAATCTTTAATGCATCGGCAACTATTTCTATGCCAATCTCCAATTACACTATGATAGATCTCTTTGGACCCCTTCTGAACTGATATTAAACCTGAAGTATTATCTGATTTCTTCTCAGCATCCCAGTAGTTGCCACTAATCCCCACATTTTTAAATACACGACCTGGATCACCAAAACCGCCAAGTGTTAGATCCAATCCACTCTCCCCACCTTTCTGTAGTGCAATTCCCGCATCATGAATTCCTCCAAACGTATTAAAAAGCAAATTCCATTCTGAGATTGTTGGAACATGCCATCCATCCGGACACGCTTCTTTTGCGGCTTTAAAAGTGTATAACCTTCCGAATGCTTCGCAATATGCCGGTTCATTTTTGTAGCAAAAAGACTCTGGTACCTCATATGCCAGATTCTGGGCCATCCATGTTCTCTTAACAGTGACACCTCCTTCGAGTTCAATGTCAATTGTCACAGTCTTATACACTTTCCCGTCACGAGAATCTGTGAACTCTCCGGACTCCTGTGCAGAACCTAAAAGGCAACCAACTATAAATATCAGGGAGAGTAAATTACGTATCTTCATTTTACGGTGGATTAGGGTTAGGTTAATTTATTAATATTCCCAGAGTTCTGACTCATACTCCATTAAGTCATACTCATACTTTTGCTGTATCACTATCACACTTAAAGGATCTTCTGCCATCTGATCTGAATATTGCTGACGTATGTCCAAATCCTGTGGATTGGAAACTTTAATTATTGGCGCATTAAATAACCGCAATTCAAATGCATCACTCATGTTCAAGTGTTTGCCCACGTTTTGACGATTATAGTATAGTGCCTTGTCTGCATATGGTCCCCTAAAAAGTTCAACAACATCATCGTACCTAAAGTGAGCTACAGGCTTCTCAAACCCCGCTGGATTATATAAAGATCCCGCGTCCCTAGGAAGAGCAATAGTTAAAGACCTTATGTAATGATACATTCTTGATCTATTTCTATCAAAGATCACATCTTCTTTAATATACAAAACGGAGAACAAATCTTCAGGGATTGCCTCTTGTCTTGGTTGCTCGCCCTCATCTGCCGCTGCATCATCAGTTGTAGACTCATCTCCAAAGGAATCGAATCCTCCTGAATTGAATCCACCTCCGACAAAAGGATTTTCCTCTCTTTCCACAGAGATGTTAGAAACGAAAATGATATCCGGCATAAAGTTTATGCATGAATCTGATCTGTATGGAGTCAAAAGACCTTCATCAACAGCCTCAATCAAGAGTCTGGATATCTCTCCATTTCTCGAAAAAAATGGTAGATTTTGTTTCTCCTGCAAATCCATTCGTCTCCAAACGGTCTTTTTAAACATCACCTGAGACTCCTCAACCTCCGGCTTGACCAAAGGCGCGAGCTCTTCTTGCGCAAACCCAAAGGAAAGCGAAAGACTGAAAACAATTACATAACCTAATTTTTTCATAACACTGTTTTAACTGACAAGTTTACTTCAACGATATGTTGATAAAGCGTTGGTGTTTTGGAAATGTTTCCACCTGCTTTCTGAAGTTTTGTCTTTGTACTTTTTTAATCTCAATGACCAGTTGATCACCCTTCCGTCCGTTCATACCTCTTAGATTGATTCTTTCTCCTGCACGAATAGACCCTCTACCTAATCCTCCACTCACCAAAGTCACTTCAGCTTCAGCAACTTTGAATTTTGCATCATTCGGAAGGAACTGAGCAAAGCTTTCATCAGGAATGGCTCTTAGGAATAATTCAGGTGTTCTTGAAGAAATGCCCTCTTTAAGGTTTACCTCACCTGCACCTGTATATGCCTTAATATCTGGTGCTGGTATACTTCTTACACCAAACTCTCTGGATCCGATAACATTACCACCAGAAGAAACTGTAAGCGTAACTTTTTGTGCCCGAGGCACCACAGTAACCTGACCCGTTTGTGATCCTTTTATTGCATCACCGCCTTTTGCTGAGAAAGAAGGATTATATGAAGTTCCCAAAGCAGGAACCTGAACATCCAATGCATTCCCACAGTTGTAATAAAGTGCATTCACTGATTGTGATTGGATCTGAATTACAGGCTTCACTACATAATACTCTATGGTATCCGTGAATGTGGTATCCGTACCACCACCCTGAGGAACTGTAATAGAAGCAATAATCTCTTTTCGTGCATTACCACTCTTGTCATAGTTGCCCGGAGTGGCTGTAAATTCAACTTTACCTACACCCGCCACAACTGGAGCTTCTTCTCCATTATAAGTCATCACCAGTTTGTCATTCAAACCAGAAGCAGAAGCTGCGATAAACATATCAGCTTTATACTTAGTGCCTGCTGCCACATACTTTGACTCTGGCATAATCACCGGTTTGATTTGGTCAAAAGTGATGTCTTTTAATCCAACTCTTTTTACCAAAAAGTCAAGTGCTGATGTTTCAAAAGCAAGTACATTGGCCTGAAACTCACTTACAGTTGCTAATCCAGCATGAGTTGGGGAGTTTTCAAATGCCAGTTGAGACCATTTTTTGCCTTTCTGATTTTCATCTTTGCTGTAAATGGGATCTTCGTCTGCATCTAGAGCTATTTTGTGATACTGCTTCAGCTTAGCTTCCTCAGCACCATTTTTCTCTAATACATCCTGAATATACTCTGCATAGCCATTGAGCAATTGCTTCATTTTAGCCCCATGTCCTTCTCCACCTTCTTCTTCAGGCATCATGTAGTGACCTACTTTGTCATAATCCGTCTTCCCATTAATAAAACGTTTATCTCCTTTATGACCTTCCATGTAGTCTCCTGTAATTTCAACAAAGGTCTCTTTATACTCTTCAAGCTCTGCTAAAATCTTTGTTGTTTCAGCTCTCAAAGCCTCTGCATCTGATACTACCTTTAAGTCATCAGCTCTATTCCCCTTATCTTTCGCAGCAGACTTCATACCAACGATTGTCCGAGCATTTCGCTCAGATGTTTCAGCATTTGCCCGCTCCAAACTTTCATTGATAAAGGCGAATTTGTCTAAGACCGTGGAGCTAACATTTAATGCCAACAATGCTGTCAGCACTAAATACATCATGCCGATCATTTTCTGCCGTGGTGTTTCTTTTCCTCCTGCCATAATTAATTCGTTTTAAGGGTTAATTACTGATTACCGCCTCTCATTGCGGTAAGCATATTACCGTATACTTTATTTAGAGCAGAAATGTTCGATGTAAGCTTGTTAAGCTCAGCCTGAAACTGTGAAGTTTCTTTTCCAGCCTCTGCCATGCTCTCGAGCGCACCACTAATATTAGAGTAGAATTTATTCAATGCTTTGGTATGGCTTTGAGCATCTTTTAACTCCATCTCATACACGGCATTCAACGCTCCTAAACTCTTAGTTACATTTTGAACCTGACTGTGGTACTCCTTAGTGTCTTTTGTAGCATCAGCCATTCCTGACATAGCCTCCATTGCCTGAGCGTAAGATTTATTCATCTCAGAAAGAGACTTAGAAGCTGACTTTACATTGCCTGCATACTCATTGGTTGCAACAGCTGCATCACTTAGGTTTGACATTTTCTTGGCAGATTCAGCCATGTTTCTCATCCCATCACCCAAACTTCTAATAAGTTCTGGCCCAACTTTGGCATCTGCAAGCATTTTATCCATTTGAGCAGAAGCTCCGGTTGCCTGAGGAACAGCCTTTCGTGGGGCAGCAGCTGGTCCATCATAATCATCAGCAAGCTCAGGATATACTTTAGCCCAATCTGGTTCTGCATGCTTTGGTTCGAAAGCACTTAAAAAGAAAATAACAGCCTCGGTGGTTAGACCAACCCCAAGCATAAGGGATGCACCTGGCATGTGAAGAATTTTAAACATCGCTCCCACGATTACAACTGCAGCTCCTATTCCATAGATTTTCGGCATTATAGTGGAATAGAGAAGCTCCTGAAATCCGCCTTTTTTGCTCATTGTAATAATATTTAGGTTAGTAATTTATTCGTTTTTGATTAATTAAAATTCGTATCCTGATGATCTTCCAAGGTATGTCATTGCACATCTGAAACCAATAGACGCTCTTGTGGTATCCTGGTGTTCAAATGAACGAGTACCTGTTTCAAGGTAGTAGGCTATATCTTTCCAAGACCCGCCTCTTATTACCTTATAAGGAATATTATCATCAAAATAGGTTGGGTTCAAATCCCATGTTAGTGGCATTGCTGATTGATTATATGCGTCTTCGCACCATTCTGCAACATTTCCAGCCATGTCATAAAGACCATATTCATTAGCAAAGTAGGTTCCTATTGGAGAGGTGTAGGCATAACCATCATCAAAGTAATTTCCTCTACCAGGCTTAAAGTTTGCTAACAAGCAACCTTTGGCATTTCTGATGTAAGGATTACCCCATGGATACTTTGCCATATCTCTACCGCCCCGTGAAGCGTATTCCCATTCAGCTTCTGATGGAAGTCTGAAGTTTGGCATTACCGGTAGGCCTACACTCCTTCTATAATCGTTAAGGTAAGTAGTCCTCCATTCACAGAAATACTTTGCAGCATTCCAATCCACACCAACCACAGGATAATCATCAAAGGCTGGATGTGACCAATAATACACTACCAATGGGTCTCCCATGTGGTGCGTATAATCCCTCGTCCAAACAGTCGTATCAGGGAGTAAGTCTGCGATAGAATACCCGGTAGGTAGATCTATTTCAGAGCTTTCCTGAAGATTTTGAGTGAACTGACGGTATTCATTATTGGTGATTTCTGTATCATCCATAAAGAACGCTCCGATAGTTACCTGTTTGTTGAAGTTTATCTGAGTAGCGGCTACATCTTCATCCGCTTGCCCCATGTGAAAAGTACCGGACGGAACTGAAACCATACCAAATGGCCTGGTCATTTCCCATCCTTGTCTGTCTGGAGCTCCTATTAGCTCTCCTCTGTCACCTTGATCTCCACCAAAAAGACCACAACCTGAAAGAATTATGGCGCAGCAAAGGACAGTACAATTTGAGATTGTAAAAACACGCATTTTATTCATAACACCTTTATTGAACATGCAAGTATGTAAAATAAACAAACTTTAGCAAGAATTATTGCACGATATTCAGCCTAAATATATAATCATAAATCTATTTAGGACAAGTTTTATGACAAATTTGGACGAAGGCTTTTATCTGGAGGTTTAAAAAGTGAACCTTGGAGTTTTCACAGCTTTCCTTCCTCCGAATACTAAATCAGGTAAATCATACCTAATAAACACCTCATGAGAGGTGGGCTGTTTTGCATCTTGATCTTTTATTACATAATCAAATGAATATCCAGCTTTAAGCTTATTATCCTCTAAAAAAGAATATCCCAATAGCACACTGAGTGATTCTGCTCTACGAAAGGCTAGCCCTCCCCACATTTTATCCTGATATACGGCTATGGCGCTGATGTCATACGTATATGAATTTAAATCTGAGCGAACCATTATAGTGGGGTTTAGCACCAGCTCTCTCATTAAACCAAATGTGGTGCCACCCATCAATAAATAATTGATGGGTACAATATTTTTAGCATCCGTCCCAAAATCGAAACCTGGCTCAAGAATGTTTTCTGCTGACACACCAACGAAATAGTCTTTTCTGGATTTGAAATAAAGACCTGCGTGCAAATTGGGTTTCAACTGTGATTCCCTGCCCTCCGGAATGAGGCCATCATTGGGGTCTACCGCTCTGAAGTTCGGATCCAATGACTGAACATTAATGGCCGGCATGAGTCCAAATGAGAGCTGGCCGAAACGGAATTCCCTTTTTATTGAGACCGATAACCGGGCTTGCAAATTATTCACGTTGGCAACCCTATCATTCGAAACAGACAAGCCTATACCTGAAAGAGTGGATTTAACCGGAACCACTAAAGAAACTAATTGTGTAGTTGGAGCTCCCCCCGGATCAAAGGTTGCATCATATCCCACCCACTGACTTCTATGATGAGCTGCAGCAAAAGCCTGGTCTTCCGTTCCAACCCATGCAGGATTATAATAAGAAGGATTGAACATGTAATGATTGAAAAAAAAATCATTCTGTGCTGCCCCGGCACTTGCCATGAGCAGCAATAAAAATGTACAGATGATTCTAGGGCTCCAATTCATATTGTAAGTATAACTCTTACAAATAATATACCCTTATTCTTAAGAAATGTTATTAGCCTCTTTAATATATACCTCTATAGCCCCTGTCATGGATGGAGCATTTGGAAGAGGGGCCTGAATATCCAAAATCAAACGAGCATCTTTCACAGCTTTTGATGTGGTTGGTCCAAAAGCAGCTATTCGTGTATTGTTTTGTTTGAAATCAGGGAAATTCTGTAACAAGGACTCTATGCCTGACGGACTGAAAAAAGCAATGATATCATAGGTTACATCATCCAGATCAGAAAGGTCAGCTGCTACTGTTCTGTAGATGGTTGCCTCAGACCACTCATATCCATTCTCGTTTAGAAAATCAGGAATATGCTCTGTGCGAATGTTCGAGCAAGGAAAGATAAATTTTTCATCCTTATGCTTTTTGATCACAGCCAGAAGATCGTTAGCGGTACGCTCCCCTGTAAAAATCTTTCGCTTTCTGATTACTATATACTTCTGGAGATAGTTTGCTGTTGTTTCAGAAATACAGAAATACTTCATGTCTGTGGGTATTTCGATTTTGCTTTCTGTAGC
Source organism: Ekhidna sp. (assembly GCF_965247405.1). Lineage (GTDB taxonomy): Bacteria > Bacteroidota > Bacteroidia > Cytophagales > Cyclobacteriaceae > Ekhidna. The sequence goes on along the minus strand of NZ_OZ252014.1, from coordinate 2,337,542 downwards.
TAATCGAAAGAAATGATCAACAGCATTCCGACTGGTAAAAATCACTGCAGTGTGATCGAGGATATTTACTTTTTGCTTTCTAAACTCTTTAATATCTACCGGATCGATATCGATAAATTTTCGGAAGTCAATTTTCAAATTGTATTTTTCCGCTAGCTTGTGGTATGGGGAATTTGGATCAGAAGGCTCGGGTTGTGAAACTAAAATGCTCTTTACTTCCTTCAATCGTTCTTTATCCATTACCAAAAGATCATCAGTCGCGCTCATGTAATTTCCTCTTTTATATAATTATTTATAGAACCATCCCATTAAAAGTATAACAGGGATGATTTCAGTGGCACAAAGGTAGGAAATAATCATAAGTTTTCTACGAGGAGAATTACTAACAAATTTAAAAGTGAACCAGATCACGAACAGAACAATGAAGACTGGAAAGAAAGCCAAAATACCAGGGCCTATCCAGGAGTCTATTGAGTGATTGATAATAAAATCCACAACCAAAAAAAGCAGAACAGGAACCAGTAGAAATGTGTTGAAGTTTAAAAAATCAAATAGTTGAAAATTCTTTAGACTTCTGAATTTGAACAATTGAGCGACCACCGAAATCACGAGCCATTTAAAGATAAACAGCATAAAAACCCCTCCAGCCAACTGAATCCATAGCCACAGAAAACCACCCGTGGTTTCCGGAATACCAAACATATGATTGCTCAGAAGCACGTCTAGGTAAAGACTGGTAAAAGCAAGTGACAATGAAAAGAAAATCAACAGATACATGCTCGGTGAACTAAAGAAAGCCGTATTGATAAACTCATAAGCACTCGATTTAAACGTAAACGTTTTTTCTATTAGGTAAGAAAGCCGGCCCGGATGATTGGAAATAATCACACCCAGGAACCCAAGAATTAATAATAAACTGATAATGACGAATTCATTGAACTTATCCCTGACAGCTCTAGGCAGAGCAACTTCTTCTCGCACAATATGCAACTCTTCGAAAATGACCAGCTGGCATTCAAGTTTATTTAGTGAGTTTCTTGTGCTGAAAGAAACATATATGGTGTCTGCGTTCTTTCCTTGGAAGAGCGCATCTGGATGGTAAAAACGACACCCATTAAAAGTGTCAAATAACCGTCCATCTACCCACATGAAAAGTTTCTCCGGGTGGCAGACTCTGACCGTTCCTTCAGGCTTTTCGTTCATAAAAAAACCAGCTTGCTGCTCATCATCCAATGAGGTGATCGGATATACCTCCCCATCCGAGTCTGTAGCTATCATAATTTTGGTATAGTCCGTGGTGACGATGGTATCCTGCTGCGCGAAAGTCAGCACAGAAATAATCAGGCAACCAATGGTAAATGAAATTTTCATTTTAAAATCTTGAAATGTATCCGAAGTGTGCCTTCATGGTTGAGAATGAAATGGATTGATTTTTTGAATCACCAACTGCAAGCGCAAAAGTAAATTGACCAGCCGAGGTTTCAAGTGCAAATCCTAAACCAACACCAAATGGATAATCCCGAATATCCCGTTTTTCAAAGATGAGTTGATCATAAAAGACATACGCATAGCTCCTTTCTTCAAAAAAAGATCGAAACTCCATTCGACTCAAGAAATAATGTCGTGCAAAAATGTCTTTCTCATTAAAACCTCTTAAAGAGAAAAGTCCTCCCAACCGATAAAGCTCGTTTTGCAGTAGCTGATCATTCTTAATTTTTCCAGTGGAGATATGGTGAAAAAATGCCTGCCTTTTAAAGGCCTTGAGTTGATAAGCAAGCACACCTTCAAATCGATAAAAACTGGTTTTCTCTTGCATGGAGTCATAGTATGTGTCTGGTATTTCCAGGCTTCTGTCTACCTGTTTATTTCCAGCGGATGTTGTTGCCGACCACACAACTCCTTTTGTGAGCCTGCCCAAACTCACTAAATCTCCCTTTGAGAGCTGTAGACTATAAAGTGTTCTTGTAAACCCGGCTAATCCTGACGCCTCTAATGTCTGGATATCAGTGGTTAGCAAGGTTCCTTTAGTCTGTTCGTACGAAAGAAACATCTCTACTCTCGGCGCGATGTAAGTGTGTACACCTAATCCAAATCTGCGAGTTAAGAATGTGGTATCCTGTTTTAGCAGATCAAAGCTGAAAGACGGTGAAATCTTAGAATCCAGAAAAAAAGGATGCTTGTAAAAAACATTCAGACTTTGAGACTGTTCAGAAAAACGCTCCCATGAAAACATAAATTGCTTTCCAGACCGGAACAAGTTTTGGATATCCAGTTCAATATTTCCAACCACTGTTGTTGATTGACTGCCACTTTGCTGAAGCCCTAATACGCCTTGAAAGGAATTGGCTGCCTCCTCCTTAATGTCCAAAAAGGTTTTTGCCTGCTTATTTTTAAAAGACAAATCCGTAGGTCGCTGGATTGTTAAGAATGGAGATCGATCTATCTTCTTCAAAATCTGTCTGTATGATCGCTCACCAAATTTATTTCCCGGGATTATGTCCAGCAGGTGATAGATGTAACTATGATTGGTTTTTACCGGATTAAAGAAAAAGGCGGAATCATAGGTTATTTCCGGTCCGGGCATTACCCTCAATTTACCTGACATGTGCTCATCGTCAGCTTTTAACGAGTCAAGAGTGATAGAAGCAAATGGATATCCGTTATTGGAAAAATCGTCGAGCTGTTTCTCCAGGTGTCTTACAATCTTTTTGCCATTATATTCTTCCAGCCGCACTTTTCGATCCTCCCCTTTATGGAGATAAACCTTATAACCATTTTCACCATCGATCAGTGAATCAATTCCAGAGAAATAATATCCCTGATCAACCCACCTCACCTGAATTTTTTGAATGTAGCTAGAGAGTTGGACAGTGTCTCTAAATTCCAACTCATCGTGTAGTTTTCCATCCACATAGACCTGTGACTTTACCTGCCCCTGAGCAGCCATCGCACTCATAAAAACCAACAGAATTAGAATTCTTTGCATCGGTCTTTGCAATTTAGCCCAAATCATGGCTGGCATCTATATCCATATTCCATTTTGCAGGCAGGCTTGCCACTATTGCGACTTCCACTTTAGCACCAACCTGAGCAAGCAGGAAGAAATGGTGGATGCCATCTCCTGGGAAATCAGAGATAGAAGAGATTACCTGCATGAGGACGTAGAAACTATTTATTTTGGTGGAGGCACTCCTTCGTTGTTATCTGGACTTCAATTAAAAAAGCTATTTGATACAATCAATCAAAACTTCAACATATCGGGTAAAGCAGAAATCACGCTGGAAGCCAACCCCGAAGATTTGACTGAAGAATATTCTAACACATTGCTGGATAGCGGGATCAATCGGCTAAGCATCGGGATACAAACGTTTGATGAGCAAAAGCTCAAATGGATGAATCGTGTTCACACCGCTGATGAAGCTATCCAAGGGTATGAGAATGCCCGAGCAACAGGTTTTAGCAATATCTCATTGGATTTGATTTATGCGATCCCTGATCATGATCGGGAAGAATGGAAAAAAGATCTTGCATCTATTAACTCCTTGAACCCTGAGCACATCTCGCTTTATGGATTAACTATTGAAGAAAAGACCGTTTTCAGAAAGTGGGAAAAAGAAAATAAGCTGATACAGGTGCCGGAGGATGCTGCAGCGGAGCAATATCTGTACGCTATCGATTTTTTGAAAGCGCAAGGATACAACCAATATGAAGTTTCCAACTTTGGAAGAGAAGGATACCACTCCCGCCACAATCACGCTTACTGGGCTGGTGTCCCATACCTTGGAGTAGGGCCGGGAGCTCATTCATTCGATGGACAAAACACGAGAAGTTTTAATGTGAGAAACAATGCCAGGTATATGAAGGCCATTAACGAAAGTCTGGAACATGTGGAACATGAAGCGCTTTCTGATATCCAGCGGATCAATGAACGAATATTAACCGGGCTGAGAACCAAAAAAGGGGTAGACCTGAATCAAATCGCCTCATTGGCGGACCACCGTCTTGAGGAGTTGCATTCAGATTTTCTAAATGAAATGGAAAGGAAGAATATGATTGAAAGGGTTGATGAATTTCTTCGATTAAAGCCACATGGTTTTTTGGTCGCTGATGAAATTGCCTTAAGGCTGTTTTTCTCAGATGAATAGGATCTCGCCTAACAAATTAGCTTAGGGATAATCAGTGATAAGCTCTACTTTTGAAGTCAAATGGACACAACCACAAAAAAGGCTCTCTTACTCTTAAAATCGCTGATCTTCCATTACCATGGTCTGGACGATGAAGAACGTGAAATGCTGGAAGAAACAGCCAGTAAAATGCAGGCGCACGAGGAGATGGAATGGGCTAACAAATTCATTGCAGAAGATTACCTGTCTGCCTTTGAACGCTCAAGAGAGTTTCTATCCAAAATCTTCACGAAAATGAGCGAACCCGACCGCATCAAATACCTGATGGAGGTCTGGGAAGAAACGCACAAAAAAGGCTATGTGACCGAAATGGAGACCACAGCAATTCTTACACTATCCAAAGACTGGCACGTTGAGAAGAAATTTTTGGAGGCTGTGAAGGATTAAAGACTCATCATCTCTCTGAACCTCGCGGACTGTCTCCGACTCACCTCGATTTTCTCGCCTCCTTTTAACTGTACTAACAGACCGCCATTAAACCAGGTATCAATGGATTCCACCCAGCCAAGGTTGATGATGTGTTTTCTACTGGCACGAAAAAAATGACGATCATCCAGACGTTCGTCAAGTGCGTTCAGCGATTTATGGATCATGGGTTTGAACTTGTCAAAATACACTTTGATGTAGTTGCCATCAGACTCAAATAGGCGTACATCTTCAAGCTTCACAAACCAGCATTTATCTCCATCTTTTACAAAGACCTGATCTTTGCTACCCAGCTTTTGTTGCTTGGATGGCTTTTCTACGGTTTTGATGTTTACTTTATTCAGGCTTTCCGTCAGTCTTTCCGGCTGAATCGGTTTCAACAAATAGTCAAGAGCATTATACTCAAAAGCCTTCAGCGCAAACTCATCATAAGCAGTTGTAAAGATCACTTGTGGCACACGCTCCATTTCCTCCAGCATTTCAAATCCGGTCTTACCAGGCATCTGGATATCCAGAAATACCACATCCGGGTTGTGTTTTTCTATTTTTTCTACCGCCTCATCCGGGTTAGCAGCTTCATCCACCACTTCAATTTCCGGGTGGCTGCCCAAAAGTGAGATTAGTTCCTTTCGAGCTAAACGCTCATCGTCTACAATAATCGCTTTCATTTGCTAGGTTTAAGATACTTCATTTCAATCGATTTCTCGCATTGATCGTTCAATGGCGGGCAGGGTGATTGAAGTAAGAACAGTGTTTTTATCCTCGTTTTTTATTTCAAATTTGGCTGCAGAACCAAATATCAACTCCAATCTTTTTCTGGTATTGGCCAATCCAAATCCTTTGTGCACATGCATCTCTTTCGATAACTGTCCCGTATTACGGATTTGAAGGTGCAGTTGTTTCCTTTTTACGGTCGTTGAAATTTTTATTTCTCCTCCTTCTTTCAAATTAGAAATGCCATGCTTAATGCCGTTTTCGACCAATGTTTGCAACATCAAAGGCGGGATCATGAATTTTCCTGAGTTACGGTCGATATCGAATTTGGTGACCAACCGTTCCTCGTACCGAATGGACTCCAGAGCCAGGTAGTCCATGACCGTTTTTAATTCATCCATGAAAGGAATGAGCTTTTTTCGGTCACTCATGAGTGAGTTACGTAGAATATGTGATAATTGTGTAATTGACTCTTTTGATTTTCGTGGGTTCTCATCCACCAGCGCGCGAATGCTATTTAAGGCATTGAAAATGAAATGAGGGTTTAATTGCTCTTTGAGGTTTTTTAACTCCACCTCTCTTGCTGCTGTCTCTGCTTTCAAGGATTTGTTATATCGCTCCACATAATGAAAAGTGAAGTAGAAAATCGCCCAGATGAAATAGATCACCCAATACCCAAGTGTATTAATTAGCACGGTGAGAAACATTAGGTCTTGTCGGGAAATTGTACTTGTTATAAACTCAATGACTAACAAATAGCCATAGTTAAGTCCACTCAATAGAAAAGTGGTTATCAGCAATCTAGGAATGAGGTAGCTGAGTCGCAGGTTTAGCCATTCTCTTTTAATAATGAGCCCTCTCAAAAAATGGGTGGTAGCAATGAAATAAATCACCTGATACAAGACACCCATCGCCTGATTGGAATCAAACCCCTGCGCTACGGTATATAAGAAAACCTGGATAAAGCCGTAAATACCCCAGCCAAAAAGCTGACACAGCCAATATATTTTTCTCTTGGTCATGAGCGGTTAAAGCTAATGAAGTGCTTAATATTTTGATCAAGAAGTTTCACGGATGAATGAATGGATTGATGAGTGGTTTTTTAACAAATCATTAACGAAACCACCTGTGTAATTAATGAGATTTAACAAACCCGGCCAGATATTCGTCGTAAAGAAGAACAGGACTAAACTCAAATAAAAACGATTAAACACATGAAATCACTACTCTTATTGCTCTTGCTCAGTGCCTCCTCCATGTTGGGTGCATCTGAGGCTCCATTGCAAGCCAATCAAGGATTGAGAATGCAATTGGAAACAGATTTGGTATTCCAGAAAATGGTGAAGGTCTATAGCTACGAGGGATCACTCATTCGTGAGTTCCCGCTGAATGATGTGGCAAATAATGAAATCAGCATTGCTGATCACCTGATTCTTGAAGAAAGCGATTTTGCTTTCGATCACCAGGGGGACTACTATTATTTTGGAGACACCAAAGTAGAGGCGCTCATAAATTGAATTTTTCAACAATGAAAATGTCTACTAGCGGGGACGATAAGGGGTGTTTTTATCAAAAAATACCCACCCCCAACCCCTCCGAGGTGGGGAAATGGTTTATAAATTAAGCTCCGCTTTCAGAAATTTGGCGGTATAGCTTCCATCAATTTTCACGATCTCTTCCGGAGTGCCCTGGGCAATAATCTGCCCGCCGGCAAAACCTCCCTCCGGACCCAGATCGATGATGTGATCTGCCACTTTGATCACGTCCATATTGTGCTCAATGATCAAGACCGTATTTCCCTTGTTGACCAACTTTTGCAGTACATCCAATAGGTGCTCAATGTCCTGAAAATGAAGACCTGTGGTGGGTTCATCAAGGATATAAAATGTTTTACCAGTGTCTTTTTTAGAAAGTTCAGTTGCCAGCTTTACGCGTTGAGCTTCTCCTCCGGAAAGGGTAGTGGCATGCTGCCCAAGGGAAATATAACCCAATCCTACTTCATCCAGGGTTTTGAGTTTTCTTACAATCCGTGGTTGATTCTCAAAGAATTCTACCGCCTGGGAAACAGTCATATCAAGTACATCAGAGATTGATTTCCCTTTAAATCGAACCTCCAATGTTTCACGATTGTATCGCTTACCCTTGCACGTTTCGCATGGCACCAATACATCTGGCAGAAAGTCCATTTCGATGACACGCATACCTCCGCCTCCACAGGTTTCACAGCGTCCACCTTTCACGTTGAAAGAGAATCGACCCGGCTTATAACCTCTGATCTTCGCCTCAGGTAGCTGAGCAAAAAGACTCCTTATTTCTGAGAAAACGCCAGTATACGTGGCAGGATTTGATCGGGGTGTTCGTCCAATCGGCGATTGATCTACTTCAATGATCTTATCAAAATGCTCAACTCCAGCTACTTTTTTGTAGGGTAATGGTTCCTGCCGACTTTTATACAAATGCTTTCGCAGGAGCGGGTAAAGAGTCTCATGAATCAAGGTAGATTTTCCACTCCCTGACACCCCGGTTACCAAAATCAAATTACCGAGTGGCAATTTAAGATCTACATTCTTCAGGTTGTGACCAGAAGCACCATAAAGTTCCAGCCATTTACCATTGGTTCCTCTTCGCTCGGCGGGGACTTCTATCTTTCGAGTCCCCTTTAGGTAGTCGGCCGTAGAGCTCCCAAGCTTCAAAAATTCCTGCGGATTGCCTTTCGCAACAATCTGTCCTCCATGACGTCCCGCTCCCGGTCCAATATCCACTACTTCATCGGAAGCGAGCATCATGTCCTTATCATGCTCCACAACGATGACCGTATTCCCTAAGTCCCGAAGATCTTTCAGTGCCTGGATCAATTTTACATTGTCCCGTTGGTGCAGACCTATACTCGGCTCATCCAAAATGTAAAGCACATTCACAAGTTGGGTTCCAATTTGTGTGGCCAACCTGATTCTTTGAGCCTCACCGCCAGAAAGTGTCTTTAAAGGTCTGTTTAAACTTAAATAGTCTAGACCCACATCCAACAAGAAGCCAATTCGCTTTCTAAGCTCTTTCAGAATTTCTGTGGCGATAACCAGCTGACGCTCATCCAATCGATCTTCTAAACCAACCATCCATTCGCCCAGGCCTTTGATATCCATCTCGGCAAGCTCACCGATATGTTTATCTGAAATTTTATAGTGGAGCGCCTCCTTCTTTAATCGATACCCATTACAATTTGGGCACGTCCTGGTGTCAGTGAATTCCTTCACCCAGGCTTGAATTTTTTCTGAGCCCCCATCTTTTTGCTTATCCAAAAAGTTGATAATGCCTTCAAATTTCGTATGCCAATCGGTACCAGGATATTTCACTGAACTCACTGCAACAGGGACACTATCCCCATAAAGTAACACATTGATGATGTCCTCCGGAATCTTCTTGATAGGTGTGGAAAGATTAACCTTGTTTCTCTTCAGAATCGCATCAATTTTTTTGAAAATCCAGATATCCCGGTACTCGCCAAGCGGAGCAATGCCTCCGCGGCTGATACTCAATGATGGATCCGGAATTACTGATTCTTTGGATATCTCCTCAATGACCCCAAGCCCATTGCACTCCTGACAGGCACCATAGGGCGAGTTGAATGAGAAGGTGTTTGGTGCTGGCTCATCGTAAGCAAGGCCCGTCTCAGGATCCATCAGATTTTTGGAGAAATGAGAGGTGGTACCATCTTCTTTTTGGATCATCATCACACCATCGCCATGTCGCAGAGAGGTATTTACTGACTCACGAATGCGCTTTCTGTCTTTTTCAGAAACTTTGATTCGGTCGGTGACAATCTCAATGTCGTGCGTTTTGTATCGATCTACCTGCATCTTAGGCACCAAATCCTGGATCTCACCATTTACCCGTACTTTGGTAAACCCCAGCTTCCTGATTTGAACAAAAAGCTCACGATAATGTCCTTTTCTACCTTTTACAACAGGAGCCAGTAATATCAGCTTTTGTCCGTCATGATTCTTTAAGATCATATCAATGATCTGATCTTCAGACTGACGAGTCATTTTATTGCCTGATAGATAGGAGTATGCTTCACCAGCTCTTGCGTATAGAAGCCGGAAGAAATCATAAATCTCAGTGACCGTTCCTACGGTAGAGCGGGGGTTTCTTGAAGTCGTTTTTTGCTCGATGGAAATAACCGGGCTGAGTCCTTCAATTTTGTCAACATCAGGTCGTTCCATGTCACCAATGAAGGCACGTGCATAGGCACTAAAGCTCTCCATGTATCGCCTTTGACCTTCCGCATAGATGGTGTCAAATGCCAGCGATGATTTACCACTGCCACTTATCCCTGTGATGGTAATGAGCTTGTTTCGTGGTAGGGTTACATCTATATTTTTCAGATTGTGCTCCCTTGCACCAATTACTTCGATTACTTCCTCTCGCTTCTTCACTTTTTCTTCGTCCCCGGTTAAAAGTTCGGGCTCAAGTTGTATTTACTGTAGAATTCATCGATTACATTGACCGCCTCTGTGGCTGTATCTACCACATGAAAAAGATCCAAATCTGTTTCACTAATATTTCCAATTTCAAGCATGGTGTCTTTCAACCAATCCACCAGACCAGACCAAAATTCTCTTCCCACTAAGACAATCGGAAACTGTCCAATTTTCTTCGTTTGAATCAGGGTCAATGCCTCAAAAAGTTCATCCATCGTTCCAAAACCCCCTGGTAGTACGATGAATCCCTGCGAGTATTTCACAAACATGACCTTACGTACAAAGAAGTAATCGAAATCGATGCTTTTGTCTCGGTCGATGTAGATGTTGTTATTTTGCTCAAACGGCAGGTCAATGTTCAGTCCTACTGATTTACCTCCCTGTGCATTAGCTCCTTTGTTACCGGCCTCCATGATACCCGGACCACCACCGGTGATTACTCCATATCCATGCCGTACCACTTTCGCAGCGATCTCTTCTGCTATTTTGTAATACTTGTCATCCGGCTTGGTTCTGGCTGACCCAAATATGGATACACACGGACCAATTTTGGCCATCTTTTCAAAGCCCTGAACAAACTCGCCCATCACCTTGAAAATCACCCAGGAGTCGGCACTCTTTATCTCATTCCAGTCTTTTTCTTTAAAAGCCTCTAATATTCGTGCTTCCTCCTCCCTGGAAATTGCTTTCTTATCTTCCATTAGTAGTTATTGTAGTAAGTCTTGCAGCGCATCGTCTAACGCTGCAAATTGAAAATTAAATCCCGTGTCTTCAATTTTTTTACTGGACACGCGATTGCCACCGACTAATATATCCGACATTTCGCCCACAATCAATCGGAGCGCAAATTTAGGAACATTCGGAAGCCAAAGTGGCTTGCCCAGCTGACTTGCTACGGATTTGGTAAATACTTTGTTCGTTTTCGGGTTGGGTGCTACTCCATTAAATGTGCCTTCTTTATCATTTTGTAGTACATGAGAAAAGATTCCACAAAGGTCGTTGATGTGAATCCAGCTCATATATTGTTTACCGGAACCAAGAGGTGCACCTACTCCAAATTTGATTGGCTTAGCCATTTCAACCAATGCACCTCCTTTCTCGCTCAAAACAATGCCTATTCGAACTTTTGAGGTCTTAACATTCAGATTGACGAACCTGTCAACTTCCTTTTCCCAGTCATCTACCACATCCGCAAGGAATCCATCACCTTTTTCAGTGGTCTCATCAACGAGCCTCTCTCCAGTATCCCATCCGTAATAACCGATGGCCGAAGCAGAAATGAAATGCTTAAGACCAGGATTTAACTTTTCTACTTTTTCCCTGAGCAGCTTGGTAGAGTCTATCCGGCTATCATAAATCTCTTTTTTCCACGCATCTGACCATCTCTTGTCTGATACCCCAGCACCTGCTAAATGAATGATCACATCAGCGGAAGTAATTGCTTCATCGTCAATTTCTCCTTTTTTCACATCCCAATAGAATGTCTGGTAGTGTTTTTGCGTTGGATTGCGTGAAAGGTGTGTCACCTTGTAACCGGATGATGTGAGTAGCCTGCTAAGCTCAGTACCTACCAGTCCGGTACCGCCGGTGATAAGTACCGTTTTGATTGGGTCGTTTAGTTTTGCTGAAGACATGGATAAATTCGTTTATAAACATACTCTCGGATACCTTTTTTTGTTCACCATGCTGGTGAGTTTCTCGCAAAAAAAGTACGTGCCGAAAGCAACTGCTGCTCAGTTATCACTGGAAGGTAAAGCTTTAAAGGGGTATACTACAAATTTTGATTTTGGATGGGAAGAGGTACGTAGGGGGTGGTGGGAATATGCCCGGGCGTTTGGTGCTCCTTTAAATATGAAAACCTACTATAAGGTGACCGTGCCTTCGCAAGTAAATGATGGCAATGTTGATATAGAAATCTTCACGCAAACTACCGATGGAAATGGTGGCTCAGACTTTTTCCTGGGAGTAGAAAATGAAAAATATAATGAGCAGGCACTGGCGATGATCCTGGATTTCAAAAAGGAGTTTTATATCAACCATATGGTTGAGCAGATAGAGAAAAAACAAGAGAAAGCCGATGATCTATGCGATGAATATCGGGATGCAGTGCTGGAAACCAGGAAGCAGGAGTTATTAAGTCAGATTACAGCAATTGAGCAGGAGATTGAGGGGCTAAGACAAAGGATCAAAACAATAGAGTTGAAGTGATTACAATTTGTTAATCACTTAGACATTCGGAATATTCTTTTTGAACCTAATTTCACCAAAAGTTCAATTCATGAAAAAACTTGCTATCATTTTTTTTGCAGGGGTAATCTTGACCAGTTGCACACCTAAAAATGATGTTGACCCTTGTGCGAGGTTTGATACCGTAGATGGAGAGATGCTTGATCTTATTAATCAGATCAGGTCCAAACATAAGGACAACAAAAAATTCCTTAGCAACTTTAATATGGAGCAAGTGTATTGGATTCAATACAGAGATCATCACCTGAAGTCATTATATCCAAAAGACTGGGATCGTCACTACAGAAAAGAGTACGGTAAGGAAGTATTTAACCCATGCAAGTGTAAGGAAATGACCCGCTTTACTGAGAAACGAATTGAAGAGCTTAAATTATGGCTTGGTAATGGGGTCAGCAATCAAGATGAGTGTCCAAGCCTCTGGAACGAATAAAAAAAGGGATGTTAAAAAAACATCCCTTTTAATTAACTACTTTAATTACCCTAGAATGAATATCTAAAACCCAGACTGACGCGCGTTCCTGGTGACCTTGCTTCAAAGATTTGATCTTTAGAATCAAACGCCTGATATTCCCACTCACGTTTATCATTTAGAATGTTGTTCACTCTAAATGTCAGCCTCATTTTATCGTTTTCTCCGAAATTTTTGATTGCGCTGAAGTTCACACTACTAAACGGAATGCTGTAAACGTCGGGAGCGCCTCTAGGTCCACCTGTGTAGGTAAGGGTTGGCCCTTGAACGTTGTAATACAACCCAATTTCTAATCCATTCTGTTGTCCCGCATATGAAAGACCGGTATTGATGATGTATGGTGCCTGCCCCTGAAGTTCTCTTTCACGATCAACATTCTCATTAGTCTTGGCGTTTCTTTGTCTCGCTTCAAACTCTATATCTGTCATCGTAATCTGAGATACAGTCCAGGTACCGTTTCCATTGATAAAAAAGTCTGAAAATGAAGGATTAATAAGACCTAAACTTTGTCTGAATTCTAATTCAGCACCATAAACTGTCGCATCACCAACATTTTGCGGCTGGAAATTATTGTTTGCCGATGCGATTTGCACAATCTCAATTGGATCACTGAATTTTTTATAGAAACCAGATATGGAGAGGATTTGTGCTCGGTCTCCAAATCGTTCCCATCTCACATCAAAGTTGTCAATCAATGTCGATTTTATATTTCCATCCCAAATGATCTCCCTAGTTTCAGGATCTTCGATTGGACTAAGTGCACCTAAGAAAGTTCGACCGGTAAGTGGATCAAAGTACTCAATAAAAGATGCTTCTTTGAAAGAATATCTTGCAATTGTTCTGTTGTAAGCAAATCGTAAATTCTGTTTTTCACTGATTTGATAAGTAAAGTTGGTTGACGGGAACAAGTTGAACTCATCAATAACTGTCTCATTATCCAAAACAATATTTTGTTGGTTCTCACCAGTATATTTCTGTTGATAAGCCTCAGCTCTTAAACCAACGATAGCTTTAAACCTGTCAAATGGAAAGAACTCATTGGATGCATAAAATGAATAGTTAGAAACAGATGCATCAAATTGATTTACGTTTCCACCAAGGTATTGAGGATAATAGATATTTCCATTTTCACTTGGGTATAAATTTTCGTCATAAAGAAGCTCATCGTAGTTACCAATAAATTCATCCTGCTCGACATTCAGATTGAATTCCCGAATGATGAAATCTCTATTTTTTAATGCAACACCTGCACCTAATTTTAACTTGGCGTCTCTTCCATTAATATCATATTCTTTAGAAGCATCTACCCTTGAGGATAGGTTGGTCTCATTCAAATCCCTCCAAATTCTAACTGGCACACCTGAGTTACCTGTTCCAATATCGAATCCTCGTGGGTTATCATCCGCATCTAGAAGAATCTCATATTTGGTAAATCTTATGTCAGGATCATAAATCGATGATTTGGTAGGAGAGATTCTCCAACCTAGTGTCCATGAATTAAGAAAATACTCACCAGATACGAAAAGGTTTGTCAAAGACTTCTGTGAGAATTCAAGGTTATTCTGAACCCCTACAAAATCTGAGGCTATGGTATTTGGAAAAATTTCAAAATCAAAAGAACCGGTTTTTGATTCACCGTTCTGAATTTTCAAGAAATTAATTCGGTACTTAGAGTTGTTTCGCTTTAATCCTAATCCGACCAATCCGCCAAGCAATGTATTGTTTACCCCATATTCACCTTCTTGATTAGATATCTGAACAAGCTCTTGCTGATCAGTTCGAATGAAATATTGAGTAAATAATGCATCATCATAATATTCAGTTGAGTTTCTATAGGTTAATGCAAAATTGTAACCAAGTGTACCAATTCCTATTTCCTTCTGATTGCCAGTAGAAAACCCAAGGTTGAAATCCATAAAACTTCTCTCTCTCATGGCTCCTAATTGTTTATTAAAACCTGCTTGCTGAGCGGCTATTTGAGATTGCTCAGTCTGTCCGGCTGTGGCAACATCTACTGCACTGAAAAGCTCATTGTCGCCAATATGAAGCTCTCTGGAACCATCATCAAATCCTAACCAATCAGTTTTCCCTCCTTCATAAGTAAGGTAGTCTGCATTGAAATGCATGCTCGGATTATAGCCAAAGCCTATTTGTGCTGTTGTGGTTTTAATATCAGGAATATCCTTTGTTTCAATATTTACCAATCCACCTGTGAAATCAGCTGGGAGGTCTGCAGTAAATGTTTTAGAAACAATGATATTGTTAAGCACATTTGTTGGAAAGATATCCATCTGGATACTGTTCCTGTCAGGATCCAATCCAGGAACATCCATTCCATTTAGTTGAGTTTTTGTGTATCTATCTCCTAATCCTCTTACGTAGACATACTTACCCCCCTCAACAGATACACCTGTAATTCTTTTAGCAGCTGATGCTGCATCACTATCTCCTATTTTTCGGAAACTAGCAGCAGATATTCCATCCACCAGGCTGGCGGATTTTCTCTTTACAGTCATTAATGCAGCCTCTGTGGTTTTTATAACTTCAGCTGTAACGACCACTTCTTCCAACAACTCAACATCTTCCTTCAATCGGATTTGATCAATGAGTGTGACTTCTTCTTGCTCAACAGCCAGACCACTAATAGTCACTGTTTGGAAAGAAACAAAAGAAGCTTGTAAATCGTACGTGCCAGGTGCAGCCTTAATTTCAAACTTTCCATCAAAATCGGTGATGGCCCCATTTGTAGTTCCTTTAATCTGAACGGTAACTCCAAACAAAGGCTCGCCATTAGCATCTTCTATGACTGTGCCCCTGATAGTCCCTTGCTGCGCGAACGCTTTAAATGTAACTATCAAAAAAATAAACAGAACGTGTCTCATTATAAGCAGTAAAATTGATCTTCAAAATGAACAAAAGCCCGATGATTCAACTCATCGGGCTTTATTGTAAAAATATTATCTATTAAAATTCACCTCTCAATGACGCCATTGTCCAAGAGCTGAACTCAGTTTCATCAGCACCTACAGTTGCAGTTGTCACTTCAGTGATAACACCACCTGCAGTCACCATGTCAGCAAAGTAATCAGCAGCAAGAGGAGCCACATCAGGTGTATCACCATCGTCATCAAGGTCAACTGGAGTTACATCAAATTCAATGTTGGTAGCCACGAAGCTGCCGTTTACATTGTAATCATTTGAAGTTCCTGTTCCATCAGTAACACCAGTGAAGTAGATATTAGAAACGATAGCGTCAGTACCGCTATCATCATCATATCCACCAGCACATCCACCCATGTAAACAGTTCCGTTTGTAATTGTATGACCGGTGCCTTCGTATGTTCCTTCAGGACCATCTAGTTCAAATCCTTTGTCTCCTGGATTTATTACTACGAAGTTATCAAGCGTTCCAGCCCAAGCCTGATCTGTATCTATTGCATCGTCACCGTTATTAAGAACAAGTGCATGGCTAACGGAAACAGTTCCTCCGAACCACTCGATTCCATCGTCCTGGTTAGCTATTACTTCAACATGGTGAACAGTTGTTCCGGAACCAACACCACCGAAGGTGATCCCGTTGATTTCATTACCCTCACCGATGTTTGCTCCACCATGTCTTACAGACACATATGTGATAGTTCCTGAGTTATCTGAATCATCAGATCCACCATAAAGACCATTAGAGTCTGTTGAAGGAATCCCTTCGATGTTTGTAGAGGTTGCATCACCCTCAACTGAAATCTTAGCATTTCCAAGTACGATCAATCCACCCCATAATCCATCTACATCTGTAGATAGGTTAGGGCTATCAATCTGTCCTACTGTGATTTCATCTGCAACTGAAGTGAAGATGATTGGTGCACTTGCAGTTCCTTGTGCATTTAGTGTGCCCCCTTGAGCAACAACCAGAGCAGTGGCATTAGCTCCTGTTCCAGCCTGGCCTTTAATAATAGTACCTGCCTCAATTGTCAATGTAGCACCAGATTCTACTGCAATTCTGTCTGCCAGAACATAAATAGAATCTGCAGACCAAGTAGTGTTTGAAGTAATGTTAGCCTCTACTAACACTCCTAGCCCACCTTCTAATTCGTTAATTACCTCTGTAATTGTTTCTCCGTCATCACTCCCACAAGAAACCATAACCAGGGATCCTGTGATCAACGTTGCGATAGCAAATAATTTTTTCATTTCGTTTTTGCGATTTAAATATTTTGATAGATCAATTTGTAATCGCAAAAGTGACGGCCCAATGTTAACTGCTGTCGGGAAGGCCGTTACGAAATCATTAAATGAATGTGATGTTTGTTAGGCCACTGTTACAATTGTTAAGAAATTGTAAAGTGCCAACCGTAAAATAATCTTTTGTGTCTATCGCTATTTTGCGATGTTAACCTTAGATAATATGGATTTAATGATGTCATGAGTAGAAACCTCATCTGCCTCCGCCTCATAATTGAGAAGAATTCTATGGTTTAAAACATCATCAGCAATCTCTTTCACATCTTCCGGTAACACATAGTCGCGCTCATTAAAAAACGCCATGGCTTTAGCTGCCAGGTTAAGGTTAATGGATGCCCGGGGAGAAGCTCCGAACTGAATGTATTGTGCCTCATCATTCAGTTTGTAATCCAACGGATTTCGTGTGGCAAACACCATCTCAATGATGTATTTCTCGATGGATTCAGAAACCGTCACCTGGTTGATCTCATTTCTGATAGAGAAGATATCGTCTTTGGTAAGAATGGTTTCTAACTGTGGGCTAAAACTCATGTTTGAGATTCGTCTCATTACCTGAAGCTCATCTTCTTTGCTCAAATAATCCACATGAATTTTTAGCATGAATCGGTCTACCTGAGCTTCTGGTAGTGGGTAGGTTCCCTCCTGATCGATAGGGTTCTGAGTGGCCATCACTAAGAATGGACGATCCAGCTTGTAAGTGGTTTCTCCAATTGAAACCGTCTTTTCCTGCATGGCTTCCAGCAACGCAGATTGTACCTTGGCCGGGGAACGATTCACCTCATCCGCCAGAATCAGATTGGCGAAGATTGGTCCTTTCTTAACCTCAAACTCAGCTTTTTGCTGATTGTAAATCATGGTTCCCACCAGATCGGCCGGAAGCAAATCCGGTGTAAACTGGATCCGCTGAAAGTCTAGCTTCAACACATCCGCCAGCGCATTTACCGTTAATGTTTTTGCCAAACCTGGTACTCCCTCAAGTAAAATGTGTCCCTGAGTAAACAGTCCTACAAGTAGTCGGTTGACCATGTATTCCTGGCCAATGACGACTTTACCAACTTCAGAAATAACTTTCTGGATTTTCTCCTGATGCTCTTTTTGAAGATCCTTGTCGATTACTTGCTCTTCCATGCTTTTTTATTTGAGTTTGGCTTGCAAAAATATGATTCCATTTCAAATTGAAAAGAACCATTTGAAGTAAGGAGCATTTATTGGATTTGTGGTCTTATTCTAGCCTGAAATTTTACGGTCGGCTGTCAATGTTTTTTTTGACCTGAGTGAAAAAGTCCTGATGATCAGCCGGGTACCCTTATCATAAGTGAAATAACTCCAAATCCAATTATTTAATGTGATGAGTTTGTTTCTAAATCCAATCAGGTACATGATGTGCACAAACATCCACACCAGCCAGGCAAAAAATCCTTTGAAATGAAGGCCACCCGGCATATCCACCACCGCTTTATTTCTTCCCACGGTTGCCATGGTCCCTTTATCGAAATATTCAAATCTCTTAAGCTCTTTACCCTCAAACATCCGCTTGATATTCTTAGCCAGATGCTCGCCTTGCTGAATGGCTACAGGTGCCAACATCGGGTGACCGTTTGGAAATCTATCCGTTTCCATCATAGCCACATCACCGATTGCAAAAACATTATCCATCCCTTTCACTCGATTGTGCTCATTTACCACAATACGACTTTTCTGCACCTTTTCTGCATCAATGCCTTCAATAATTCGTCCCTTTACTCCAGCCGCCCAAATGAGTGTTTCCGCATTAAGCTCCTCATCACCCAAATCAATCACGCCAGCTTCATAATCATTTACCATTGTATTTAATCGAACATCCACACCCATTTTTTTGAGGTAGTTAAGTGCCTCCTTGCCGGCAAAATCACTCATTCCATTGAGTAAACGATCTGTTCCTTCTACAAGATGGATATTCATTTTTGAAAAATCGAGATCCGGATGATCCTTGGGTAGAATGTGGTTTCTAAGCTCTGCCAATGCTCCCGCTACTTCCACGCCAGTTGGTCCACCACCAACAACTACAATATTCATCATGCGTTGAAAGAGCTCCGGGTCTTGCGTCAGCTCGGCTTGTTCAAAATTTTGAAGGATGTGACTTCTCAAATCGAGCGCATGAACCACCCGTTTTAATGGAAGTACCTTTTCTCTGAAATTTTCTTTGCCAAAATAGTTGGTAGCGGAACCATTGGCGATCACCAGATAATCATATTTCAAATTGCCCACCTTGGTGATCACCTCGTTTTTTTCAAAGTCCACACCAGTGACTTTTACCATCCGAAAAACGTAATTAAAATGTCCTTCGAATGATTTTCGCAATGGGCCTGAGATTGAATCCGGCTCTAATCCAGCCGTCGCTACCTGGTATAAAAGCGGCTGAAACGTGTGAAAGTTATTTCGATCCAGCATCACCACTTGCGCTTTTACCTTCTTCAGTGATTTAGCTAATCTAAGGCCAGCAAAGCCTCCGCCTATGATAACGATCCGAGGATATTGCGTTTCCGGAACGGTGAGTTTTAAGTGTGAGGGTATTGCCATGTGCGTGTTTTTTGGAATATAAACACGTGGCAACCCAAATTGATTCTAAAAAATCAGCTTTTCACTTGGCTAAAAACATAGGCCATCTCTGCCGCAATTTGTTGGCTCCTCTGACCATAGATTTTTTCCTCGTTTCCGGTACCATCTGAAACTTTTGGATCCTCATAAAAAAGCTTGATACGAGTATCTGCTCCAAAAACTATTGGACATTCGGCATCTGCTTCCGAGCAGGTCATGATAGCTGCAAATCCTGAGCCTGGATTGACTGGATCATCAAATGTTTTGGAATAGCAAATCATTGGTGGTCCATCATCTGAAAACTTTAATTCATAGCGAGGATTGCTTCCTTCTTCTTTTTTCACATCAAAACCCGCTTCCTCTATAGCAGCGACTGCATTGGGATGAAAGGCCGTGGCTTCTGTTCCTCCGGAAAAGGTTTTCACATCCACCCCATAGTGGTGCGCCATGGTCTGCGCCCAAATCTGGCTTAGGTGACTCCTTCGAGAGTTGTGTGTGCAGATGAAATTGAGTTTTGGATCCTCAGCTGACTTGATGTAATCGGCAATTTCACTTAGGATAGCCTTTCGTGCATCAGTGATTTCGGCTGATGAGGTCTCGTCGAGGTAGGTTTTAATTTGTGAGTAGATCATTTGTATTTATTGATTAATTAAAACAGGGTGGGTAAACTAAACCCACCCCTAGCCCCTCCAGGGAGGGGAATTTTTAACAACAAGCTGCAGCCTGCTTCTCCTTGTTTTGTTCTACGTCTCCTAAGAAGTGATAGACTTCCCATTCGTATCCATCCGGATCGTTAACCCAGAATTTATCCTGAATGGCATAGCAACAAGCCGTTTCGGCTTCCTCCAACTCTACCAACTTATGGCCTCTGGCCAAATTTAGCTTTTCATTCAATTCTTCTTTGGTTTTCACCTGAATGCCGTAGTGTCCGGAAGTATTCACCTTCTCCGGATTCTGTATAAACGAAATGGTCAATGCAGGAGCATCCAGCTCGTACTTGGCATAGTCGTCCTTCACTTTGGCCGCACTTTCGTTAAAAAATTTATCATAGAACGCCACCGTTTCACCAATGTCACTGACAAATAATGAGATATGCGTTCTTGGAAATACTGTTTTCTGTTCCATCATAATTGTTGTTTAAAAAATTTCTGAATCTATGTAGCATTTTTCGAAGTGTACTGTCACTTCAGGGTTGCCAATCACCCATTTGTTTCCATCAGGATCAGTGAGACCGATGGCTTTTCCAATGTTCTCACATTCTTCCTTTAATCGTTCAATCTTTCTAAATCGACTCATTCGCCTGTTAATTTCCTGCAACACAGAATGGTCTTTCACTTCCAGTACGTGATGTCCATCTTCTGCATCATTTACTGACTCGATGATATCCAATCGAAACTGATCCGTTTTGAACCGAATAACATTGGGACCTATATCTTCTGGCATCTGATCCAGCAAGGATCGATAAAAGACCAAACTATTATTCAGGTTATTGCTATTAAGAGATATTATTTTCATTTATATATCGTATTATTACGATGTTTTTATTCAAATTTTTTTAGCAGCAGTTTGGATCGTAACTATCCATCAAACCCTTCAATCGGTTTTTTACAGTTTGCCAAATTTCAGGATCAATGCAGTAGCACATGGATGTCCCCTCTACCGTGCCTTTAATTAATCCAACGCTTTTTAATTCCTTTAGGTGCTGAGAGATTGTTGCTTGAGCCAAACCCAATTCTTCTACCAAATCACTGTTAATGCATTGATTGGCTTTGATCAAATGCTCAATAATTGCCACCCGTGCCGGATGGGCAAACGCTTTGGCCACCAACGCCAATTCGTTTTGTTCAGAGGTAAATAAATCGGTTCGACTAACTCCCATATCGTAATATTACGATGAATAAATTATTTGGTTGCGGTGTAGTACTTTTTTTTCAGCCAAAAAGAAACTCGCACCAGTAAAATTAATGCAGGAACTTCAACCAACGGACCAATCACTCCGGCAAAAGCCTGGCCAGAATTAAGACCAAACACAGCGATGGCCACAGCAATCGCTAACTCAAAGTTATTTCCAGCAGCTGTGAACGCCACCGAAGCATTCTTGTCATATTCCGCTCCCACTGCTTTGCTCACAAAGAATCCAATCAAAAACATGAGTACAAAGTAGATCAATAATGGAACAGCTATTCTCAGTACATCAAGCGGTATTTCTACAATCAATTGACCTTTCAGGGAAAACATCACCACGATGGTGAATAGCAAAGCAATCAGCGTGATGGGTGAAATCGTTGGGATGAAAGTGTTTTTATACCAGTCTTCACCCTTCTTTTTTACCAACAGCCAGCGACTCAGAATCCCGGCTAAAAATGGAATACCCAAATAAATGGCTACACTCTCTGCGATGGTAGCAATGGAAATATCCACGATCGCTCCATCAAAACCAAAGTAGGGTGGAAGCACTGTAATGAATAACCAGGCATAAAAACTGTATCCAAAGACCTGGAAAATGCTGTTGAGGGCGACAAGTCCAGCTCCATATTCACGGCTCCCCTCAGCCAGATCATTCCAAACCAGCACCATCGCGATGCAACGTGCCAAACCAATAAGTATTAATCCAATCATATATTCAGGATAGTCCTGAAGAAAGGTAATTGCCAGGATGAACATCAATAGTGGTCCAATGATCCAATTGAGCAATAATGACAAAGAAAGAATCTTGACATTTCGAAACACTTTGGGAAGTAGCGAATAATTGACTTTAGCCAGCGGTGGATACATCATCAGGATCAACCCGATGGCAATCGGCACATTGGTGGTGCCTGAACTCATTGCGTTCACTTGGTCTGCCACACCTGGAAAGAAATTGCCAATTCCTACCCCAAAAAGCATTGCAGTGAAAATCCACAGGGTTAAATTTCGATCCAAAAAGCTCAGTTTCTTCATGTCATTCATTTATTTATTGCAATATTACAATGAATGAATAAACAAACAAAGGGGTTCCCTCTTAAGATCCAAAAATATGGTCATGTATGGCCGCCAGGTTAAGCGGATCTTTATCAACCTTCTTGTCATTCTGGAAGAATCTTTGAAAATCGAAGCACTGAAAGTCAAAGATCCTTTGCAGGATGACATTGAGGAGAGCTTAACCTGTCGGCTATTCCTTCCCACATTCAAAAGTTTTACTTATTAACCTTATCAGATATTCATATTATCTTATACCCATGATCAACCTGACGAAACTAATCCTCAAAATTCTGCCCTGGCTACTAACAGTTGGTCTGTTGGGATGGATGTTGTTCACAGAAAAACTGAGTAACTCTTCAGAAAGAAGAACGGAAATTATGACGAACACCATCCTTACCCGGGTAGAGCAAATGGGCAAGATGGAACTCGTAAAATACAACTTTCAGGAGGTGACTGAAGTGAAGAAGATTGCTAAAGAAATCAACCTGGGCATTCAAAAGTTTAAACTGGTTCCCGATTCCAAAGGTGTATTGATCAGTCAGGGCAGTGCAGTGGGCTGCATTGATTTTCAAAAAATAGAACCAACAAATATTGATTTTTCTGAAACCGGAGATACCCTTTTCCTTCGACTACCGGCTCCAGAGATCTGCTACTTTAAGATCGACCTGGAAAAATCCCGACTCTACGATCTGCAGACCGATTATATGCGGGAAGAGGATCGCAAAAACTTTGTACAGGAACTCTATAAAGTAGCTGAAAAACAAATTGAAGCTTCTGCTATCCAATCGGGTATTCTGGAGCAGACGAAAGAAAATGCGCATACGGTGTTGAGACCAATGTTGGAGAACATTTCCGGACGAGTTGTTATTTTATCCTTTGATCCGGATTTGGAAGAGCCCATCATGGTGAAGTAAATATTCTTCTTGCCCAAACCCGTAAACCATTTTATCATTGCCGTCACCCCATGGAGAAATTTGTAGAGGTACGAAAACTGATTGCTGATAAGAACCCCACGCTGCTGAAGTGGCTTCCGGGTTTTGTCATTCGCTGGATTGAAAAGATCATTCATCAGGATCAGGTTAATGCTTTTATGGCGGCTAATAAAGATGCGGATGCATTTGAATTTTGTGAAGCTGCTGTGGAATTACTCAATCAAAAACTCAGTATCAAAGGAAAAGAGAACGTGCCTTCACTGGATCAACCTTGCATTTTCGTTGCGAATCACCCCTTCGGTGGCATGGATGCCATCACCATCATTCACCTTCTGAAAGATGTTCGTCCGGATATTAAATTTATTGTCAATGACCTTTTGATGGCCGTTCGAAATCTGAAGGAAAAATTTGTAGGGGTGAATAAAGTAGGCCGCAGTGCGGCACAATCCCTTCAGAAAGTAGAGAAACAATTTGAATCTGGAAATTCAACTTTCCTGTTCCCCGCCGGACTTGTCAGTAGGAAAATCCATGGTGAAATCATGGATCTGGAATGGAAAAAGACGTTTGTGACCAAGGCTCGCAAGTACAACAAACCGGTGATCCCAGTGCATATTGACGGGAGGCTCACCAATCGTTTTTACCGTCTGGCCAACATTCGAAAGTTTCTCGACATCAAAGTGAACATCGAGATGTTCTACCTGGTTGATGAGCTGTTCAAGCAAGAAGGCAAGGAAGTCAAGATTGTCATTGGAAAGCCTGTTTTGCCTGAAACATTTACACGTGATCGATCGGATCACGACTGGGCGCAGTGGGTTAAAGGAGAAGTTTATAAATTAAGGGAGTGAATTAAGAGAAGCTTAGAAGGTTCTCAAAAGCAAGACGTCATCGCGAAGAATGAAGCGATCTTATGATTTGGATGAAGTAATAAATATGATGAGATAGCCGCGCTTCGCTCGCTATGACGGTTAAAAAGAAAAATGCATAAAAGTAAAGAAATCATAGCGCCAGTTGACCGGGACCTGATCGAGCAGGAGCTCAATGAAGAACGGTTTGTGCGCGATACCAACAAGGGGGGGAACAAGATTTACATCCTGAACCACCACAATGCGCCCAATGTCATGCGTGAGATCGGGCGCTTACGCGAGGTGTCTTTCAGGTATGCCGGAGGTGGGACAGGTGAAGAAGTGGATATTGATGCTGCTGACACCAGCGAACGATGCTATGAACAACTAGTTGTGTACAATCCGGAAGACCGGGAGATCATTGGTGGCTATCGATTCATCACTGGCGAGCGAGCCAGGAATCCTGAAACCGGAGATTTTGAGCTTTCAACCGCTCACTACTTCGATTTCTCCAATCGAATGAAAGAAGAATTTCTTCCGTACTCTATTGAGCTGGGGCGTTCATGGGTGCAGCCGGACTACCAGCCGGCAAATAATCCCAGAAAAGGACTGTTTGCGCTCATGAACATCTGGGACGGTCTGGGATGCCTGGTGACGCAATATCCTCAGATCAAGTATTTCTTTGGCAAGGTGACGATGTATACCAGCTACAACACTGAGGCACGAAATATCCTACTGTCCTTTATGGCGCATTACTTCCCCAACCGTTTGGGGCTTTGTGAACCGAAGAAAGAACTCTATGCCGGGTTTGATGATGCCTTGTTCAAGGAGCACTTTGACAAAGACCTGAGCTATCAGGAAGGATTTAAGCTGCTACATAAGCTGCTGAAAGAGCGGGGTGAGTTTGTCCCGCCGTTGATCAATATCTACATGAGCCTGTCAAACACCATGATGACGTTTGGTACCGCACAAAACCCGGACTTTGGCGATGTGGAGGAGACCGCTATCCTGGTCACCATTGATGACATCCACCAGGAAGTGAAGGATCGACATATAAATTATTGAGGTTTACAATTTGTATTAACACCACATTTAGTTTGCGTGCAATTACATGGACAAAGTCACTGCCTGGCTTTCCGGCTACTAAAGATTTATCAAATGGAACCAAACGAACCTTGAAGTTATTTTTCATCAAAAGTTGCTTCGAAAATACAAATGCTTCTGGCAAGAAACACATTTGAATATCAAGGTCGTATACTCATCGAAAAAGTGGTGATTAAAACTCCCTTTCGGTATGAGGCCCTCTTTGAAGAAGAAGGCTGCTTCCTGTACATCTCCGGAAGAAAATCCCACTTTCACACTTCCAACCAATCCCTGGCGATCAACTCTAAAGAGGCCGTACTCCTAAAATGTGGACATTATTTTGTGGATTGGCTCAAGAGAAACGTGGATGAGGAACGAGTGGAGATCATTGCCATCCATCTCTATCCTGAGATGTTGAAAAGACTTTACGCACATGAACTTCCCTCAGTAATAAAGAAGCGTGTTTTAGAAAAACGAATATCTACTATTATCCCTGACGATACCTTAGAGAAGTTTATTGAAAACCTTAATTTCTACTTTGAGAATCCTGCTTTGGTCAATGATGATTTGCTGGAACTTAAAATCAAAGAGCTCATTTTGCTTTTGATCCAATCAAAAAATGCAGAATCCGTCGTTCAACTGCTAGAAGAGCTGTTCTCTCCGCTATCCGCCTCGCTTCGAGACGTTGTTCATACCAACCTCTACACCAACCTGACCGCTGAGGAGCTGGCAAGGCTGACCAATATGAGCCTTTCCTCTTTCAAAAGGGCTTTTAAATCTACTTTCAACGATACTCCGGCAAATTACTTTCTCAACAAAAGGCTGGAAAGAGCAGCGGAGCAACTTATGGTTACAAAAAAAGGGATCAATGATATCGCCTATGAAACAGGTTTCAGCGACCCAGACTATTTCTCCAGGGTATTCAAGCGGAAATATGGATTGGCCCCCACCACATACAGGGGAAAATAAAGTGATCTGATATTCCAGTTTATTGAGCGGATAGTCCTGACCTCAACCTTTCCCATCACTGATTTTTGCCAAAAAATTATTTGAGGTCAACAATGAAAAAATACATCATTACTGCCTATTTCATTCCTGCCCTGTTCCTTTCCGGCTGCCTGGCAGATTTACAAACCAGAACAGTTAAAAATGGTATTTCACCAGAAACCGAAAACCATGGAAAAGACCTACTGCTGACAAGCTGGAGGAACCAGGGCTTGGATGAGCTAAACAAGCATAGCACCTATTCATTTTCCGGTACCGATGTGTGGAAAGGACTCATGGGTGGAATAGGCAAGCCCTGGCCGGAAAAGCGGACGAGACTAAATTTCAAGTATGCCATCGGGACTTTCGATGGACAAGTAGAATTTCTTTCCGGTGAATACAAAGGGAAGATGGCAGGGCTACAAAGCTGGCAATACTATGAAGATAACGAAGATGGCATCACCTTCATGGAACGCAACAAAAAAACGTCCTTTGGACTGGCGGCATACCAGTACTTTATGGAGCTGCCCGATCGCCTGAAAGATGCGCCTATCATATCCTATGCTGGAGATAGAACATTTGACCAGCAGGAGTACCACTTGGTTTTTGTAACCTGGAGCACTCCTAAGCCCCACAAAGAGCACGACCAATACCTGCTCTGGATAAACAAGGAGCGTTCACTGATCGAATATGCCGAATTCACCATTAGAGACAATTATTTAAAACTTCCCGGGTCGGCTGCTTTTTATGGATCCATTCACTATGAAGACTTCCGTTCCATTGAAGGTGTGCATATTCCTCATAAGCAAACTGTGTTTATGAATGGCCCCAAGAAAAAAGAAAAAAAGAGGCTACATCAGATCACTATTGATTCGTTTGCCTTCGACAATTTCCCTGAAAGTATGTTATACCCCAACCCCGAGCTTGAAAAGGTCGGTGATAGTAAAAAAAATAGATGATGGATTTCAAATCTAAATATGGTCCGTGGGCCATTGTTACAGGAGCATCATCTGGTATCGGAAAAGAAATGGCTATCCAGCTTTCCAATAAAGGAGTAAACCTTGTCCTTATCACCAGAAATTTGCAAAACCTAAACACACTACACAAAGAGCTAAATAAAGAAGTATCTGTTAAATCCCTGGAATTGGACTTGAAGGATGCAGACTTTCTTGACAAGCTGGAGGTAAAGTTAAACGGTCTAAATATTGGTCTTCTAGTGCATGCGGCAGGAGCAATGTATGTAGATCGGTACATGAACACTTCAGTTCAAGATGAAGTGGAGATGATAAACCTTAATGTGGTAGCATCTGTCAAACTAACAAGACATTTCTCCGGAAGGTTTGCAAAAAGAGGACGAGGTGGTATCATCCTGTTTGGATCGATGCTTGGGTTCATTGGAACTCCACTAATGACAGCATATTCGGCCACCAAAGCTTACCAAAACACGTACGCAGAAGCCCTCCACCACGAACTCAAACAGTACAATATTGATGTGCTGTCAGTGGTTCCGGGATTAACAGACACACCAATGACTTCAATGTACGATTTCTCGTCACTCCCGATGAAAATGAGCTCTGCCAAAAGAGTGGCCGCTGACGCCATAAAGTCATTAGGCAAAAAGTCTTCAACCACTTACGGTTTTATGAATAAAATCATGAATTGGTCAAGCAAGCATGTAATGAGCCGAAAGCTAAACACAAACCTATTTGGGTACCTATTAAAAAAAGTCAACAAAAAACAATGAAAAAAGCCCACAAGATTTTAACTGGATTTCTAGGGATTTCCATGTTCATGTTTGGAATGCTGAAATTTGTAAATCCTTTTAAAGGATGGTATTCCGTGCAGGTACAAATGAGTGCTTTACCACTTCAGTCACTATCCTATTGGGCTGGTCAACTAGGAGAAATTTTAGTTGGAGCAGCTTTTATCGTGCTGGCTTTCTCGTGTCTTGTGCAAAAAAGCCGCGTCAAGAACCTGATCTCAGTTTATGGGAATCTACTTATAGTAGTCATGATGCTTGCTGCTTTTTATGTGCATATGCATCCTGATGTACCGGCGAGCGTCTTGCCTTTGAAAATCCGCCCGCCAGCTATTCCTGCCGTATTCCTTGTTTTGGCTGTTGTAAATATTTACGCAGGTAGGAAGTCATTGCAAAAATGAACCATACAAGACATCATCTGTCTTGATAAGACAACCTTGTGCATCTAAAAAAAGGGAGACATTCAAGGGCTATCTTGTGTGTTAAACAACTATCAGCCAGCTATCAACCCACGCTAGGGCCTCTACGCCTTATGAACATCTGGGACGGTCTGGGATGCCTGGTGACCCAATACCCTGAGATCAAGTATTTCTTTGGCAAGGTGACCATGTACACCAGCTACAACACTGAGGCACGAAATATTCTGCTGTCCTTTATGGCGCACTACTTCCCCAACCGTCTGGGCCTTTGCGAACCCAAGAAAGAACTCTTTGCCGGGTTTGATGATGGCTTATTCAAAAAGCACTTTGACAAAGTCTTTAGTTTTCAGGAAGGATTTAAGCTGCTAAATAAGCTGCTAAAAGAGCGAGGCGAGTTTGTTCCCCCGCTTATCAACATCTACATGAGTCTCTCAGACACCATGATGACATTTGGTACCGCACAAAACCCGGACTTTGGTGATGTAGAAGAAACGGCTATCCTGGTCACCATTGATGACATCCACCAGGAGGTGATTGATCGGCATGTGAATTATTGATGAAAAGAGCCTGAATATATTATTGCAAATTTCAATGGTTCATATAAATTTGCAGTCCTTTTCAAAGTAAGAGGATAAGCGAGAGTAGCTCAGCTGGTAGAGCACAACCTTGCCAAGGTTGGGGTCGCGGGTTCGAATCCCGTCTCCCGCTCAAAGGGCCGCACTAGTTGCGGCTTCTTTATTTCTGCCTCGGTGGTGGAATTGGTAGACACGCAGGACTTAAAATCCTGTGGACATTGCGTCCGTACGGGTTCAAGTCCCGTCCGAGGTACAAAGCCTGATTCGAAAGAGTCAGGCTTTTTTTATTCCCTTCCTTCATCCCCTTGCGAAGCGATGAAAGAGCGAGACTTGGGGATCTAAATAAAAGATTCCCATGACTCGGATAGCAATGGCTATCCTCCCAAGGGAATACCGTTTTGGTTTATTGAGTTGCTGGGATCCCTCTATTTTGATAAGCTCCCATTAAAAAACACTACCCCAAATTCCGACAAACTGCAACATATTTCGCTGACTGGTCGCTTAGGATCGATGAAATACACGCTTTGATCGAGGGCTCAAATCCAGCAAAAACCGGCTAGTAATTTTGCTTAATTCAATATCGAGATTTACACACGCAGAATCCGCACTTCTACTGTTCATCTTTGTATTGTCGCTAATGACGAAAAATACAAACCACACAAAAACAGATACAATTATGTTGAACGAAGAGATCGAAATGACGCTAGAATGTGCAGTAAAAATCAGAAAGCATTTGGTAAGACTACTGGATGGAAGAAGTGATGAGGCGTTGGAGTCTAAACTTCAATATGTAAACAGCCTGATCATGGAAGCGGATTCCATGCAATACGAAGTGATGGCTGTGGCTTAATTGCCTTTCAGCACATCCTTTAACTCATTCAATTTTAACAGGGCCTCCACCGGGGAGGTCGTATTCACATCAATGTTTCGAAGGATATCCAGCATGCGTTCCATGCGTGGATCTGCCTCGAACAAATTCATCTGGAACTGCTGCGTAGGCAGTTCTTCTAGTTTCTGGCGGTCACTGTCCGTCAGCTTTTCTTTCTCCAGGTGCTTTAAGATCTCATTCGCACGAATTACAATTTCATTGGGCATGCCGGCCATCTGCGCCACATGAATCCCGAAGCTGTGCTCACTGCCGCCCTCCACTAGCTTACGCATAAAGATCACTTTATTGTCCAACTCCTTCACGGACACATTGAAATTTTTCACACGAGGTAAATCTTTCGCCAGCTCATTCAGCTCATGGTAGTGCGTAGCAAACAGGGTCTTGGCTTTCGCTTTCGGGTGATTATGCAAATGCTCCACAATGGACCAGGCTATTGAAATACCGTCATAAGTGCTCGTCCCCCGACCGATCTCATCCATCAGCACCAGCGAACGGTCACTTAAATTGTTCAGAATGCTGGCGGTCTCTGTCATCTCTACCATGAACGTGGATTCTCCACGCGACAGGTTATCCGAAGCTCCTACACGGGTAAAAACCTTATCCACCAACCCAATCTTGGCATAACCTGCCGGCACAAACGATCCCATCTGTGCCATCAGCGTGATTAGTGCTGTTTGTCTCAATAGTGCAGACTTACCTGCCATGTTCGGTCCGGTAATGATCATGACCTGCTGAGATTCATTGTCGAGGTAGAGGTCGTTGGAAATGTAGTCTTCACCATCGGCCAGGTTTCGTTCAATCACCGGATGACGACCTTCCTTAATGTCGATGATTTTTTCCTCAGAGATGTTCGGCCGACAATAATTATAAGATTGCGATTGCTGCGCAAAGCAAGACAAGCAATCAAGCTGAGCAACCACTTTTGCATTTTGCTGGATCGCATCGATATAGGAATGGGCAAAGACCACTAGTTCAGAATAGAGTTTTTGCTCCAGTACACCAATCTGAGATTCTGCATTCAGGATTTTCTCTTCGTATTGCTTAAGCTCTTCCGTGATATAACGCTCGGCATTCACAAGGGTCTGCTTCCGAATCCATTCTTCCGGCACTTTGTCTTTATGAGCGTTGGATACTTCCAGGTAGTAGCCAAAGACCTTATTGTATGCAATTTTTAGTGAGCTGATCCCGGTTCGTTCGATCTCACGATCCCGAATTCCGGACAGAAAATCCTTTCCTGAAGTAGAAATAGCTCTCAGCTCATCCAGATCAGCACTTACTCCTTCGTTGATCACACCTCCCTGATGAAGCTGCAGCGGTGCATCATCATTCAGGTCACTGTTTAGCTTTTCAATCAGTTTTTCACATGGATTCAACAGATCGTAAAAAGCATTGAGGGATTCCTTTCCTTTGATCAGTTCACGAATCGGCTCCAGCTGAAGCAGGCTCTTTTTAAGCTGAAGCAGCTCCCTTGGATTGACCCGACTGGTCGCTACTTTTCCAACCAGCCGTTCCAGGTCACCAATTTTTTCCAGATGCTCACGAAGGGTGTCCTGCAACTCCTCTTCCTGAGTAAGGGTTTCAACGACATCCAGTCGCTGATCGATCTCGGGTTTGCTTTTGAGTGGGAGCACCAGCCACTTCCGGAGCAGTCTTCCACCCATCGGCGTGAGGGTCTGATTGATGGTATCGATCAAAGAGATGCCATCCGGTTGTGCCGACTGGATCAATTCCAGGTTGCGGATCGTAAAGCGGTCCAGCCACACATACTTGTTCTCATCAATCCGCGAGATGGATTTGATGTGGTTGGTTTCTTTGTGCTCGGTTTCATCCAGGTAATAAAGGATCGCTCCGGCAGCCAAAATGCCTTCAGATAATTCTTCAATGCCATAGCCTTTGAGGTTCGGCACATTAAAATGGGTAGTCAGCTTTTCGTATCCGTATTCTTTACTGAAGATCCACTCCTCCAGCGCGAACGAAGCAAAGTGCTCACCGTATCGCTGACCGTACCAGTCACGATTGGGTTTGGGATAGATAATTTCAGATGGCTGAAAGCCTCGGATGAGTTTGTCTGCATAATCTTCCGTCCCTGAAGAGACCATAAACTCACCCGTAGAAAGATCAAGGAACGCCACCCCACATTTTTCCTTTCCTGGGTAAATCGAAGCAAGGAAGTTATTTTTTCGCTGATCCAGTACATTGTCATTGAGCGAAAGCCCTGGGGTAACCAGTTCTGTTACCCCACGTTTTACAATGCCTTTGACAGACTTAGGATCTTCGAGCTGATCACAGATGGCTACTCGATAACCAGCTCGAACAAGCTTTGGCAGGTAGCTATCCATGGCGTGATGAGGAAATCCAGCCAGTTCCATCTCAGATGCAGCACCATTGGATCGCTTCGTCAGCACAATATCTAAAGTCTTGCTGGCTTTAATAGCATCCTCTCCGAAGGTTTCGTAGAAATCTCCTACTCGAAACAACAGCAGCGCACCCGGGTACTTGCTCTTGATCTGATTGTATTGCTTCATCAGCGGGGTTTCCTTCGCTTTGGACTTTGTGCCAGCCATACAAATGATTCGGTTTAGTTTTGAGGATTAGATTGCAATATTAACGGTAATATTTCATGCGAAAAATTAAGAATGAGGAGCTGGACAGGCTATCGCCAGAGGAATTTAAAATAGCGGAAAAAATACCAGCTGTTTTAGTCCTTGATGACGTCCGAAGTGCCATGAATGTGGGATCCGCTTTTCGTACCTCTGACGCCTTTCGTATTGAAAAAATTTACTTGTGTGGAATTACGGCCCAGCCACCGCATCGTGAAATCAATAAAACAGCATTGGGTGCCCAGGATTCTGTAGAGTGGGATCATGTAGAAAGTATCTCAGATTGCATCAGCCAGTTGAAAAAAGATGGCTATCAGGTTGTGGCTGTGGAGCAAGCGGATGAAAGCACTTCACTTCTTGACTTTGAGGTTGAAGGTGATAAAAAGTACGGATTTGTTTTTGGGAACGAGGTATTTGGAGTGAATGACAAGGTAGTCGAAACTGCGGATACCGTGTTGGAGATTCCTCAATATGGCACCAAGCATTCGTTGAATATCTCGGTGAGTATAGGAGTGGTGCTTTGGGATTTTGTTTCAAAATATAAACCCATATAAAAAGAAGAAGTTGCTAATATGCTTCGTTAGTTGGTGAGTATGATAGCATCAAGATAAACCAAATTACTCTCTCTGAATTTTAAGATAGTAATAGTCTCCAAAGGCAAGGCTTCCTTCGTCAATCCAAATGTCTTCATCATTGAATGTGATTTTTCTTGGAGTTGAATATTCATATTTGACATACCATTTTCCTGTTGGAACTTGAGCGACCACAGACTCTTTACTTCTCTTGATTAGACCTTTAAATATCATAGCAGATCCGTCCTTTAGAAAGTCGAATGAACCGCTGTAATTAGTTTCAATAGCTATTTCTGATTTATTGCCTTTGGTTAAAATAAGTCTTAAACTTTCATTAAAGAAAACTGTATCATTAATCGAAATTCTAATAATGATAGAATCGTTTCGATTAACCCAATATTTACTTATTCCATATGGTGCCACAAGTGGGGTAGATATTGATAATCGGTTTTTGATATCATTTTTTTCTCGCTCAATTTTTCTTGTCTTAACTTCCAATTCATTAATTCTCTTTTTTAAAGCTTCGTTCTCAGAGCTTGATAATGAAAGTTCATTTTTACTCTTGTTCAAAAGTGATTCGATTGAACTTGAAGCTTTAGAAAGGCTATCCAAGCGATTATAGAGCTGCCTTTTACTTAATGCACTATCCAGCAGCTGTCGATATTTAGCCTTTAAATCTTTTTCGCTCATTATCTCCATGTATTCCAGAAGCATTATTTGCCTGTCAATACCTGATTTAGAAACATCCATGTAATGAGGCAAAAAAGTGTTGAAGTAGTCTATTTGTAACTGTCTATTGGAAATCTCTTCTTCGATTTTGACTTGCTTCCATTGTATGAAATAACCAATTAATCCTAACACAACAGTGCCAAATAGGAAATTCCAAAAACGAAATCTCTGTTTTCTTCTTTCCGATTTAAACTCTCTTACATCCATTATCTGTCAAACAAGATAGTTTTTTTCCATAAAAAAAGCCCCCCAGCAACTGAGAGGCTTTTAAAATTTTCCTTATTACAACATTTATCCCTCTTCGTACTTGATCTCCAGGATACGCTCCTCGAACATACCCAAAGCAATTTTATCTTCACCTAGTACGTCAAATAGTTCTAACGCACGTCTAGCGATATATTCTTCTTCAATTTGCTCCTGAACGAACCATCTCATAAATTCTTCAGTGGCAATGTCATTATATTTTCGGCATTCGCCTACAATCTCATGAATCGCATCCGAAACTGCGATTTCATGCTCCAAGGCTTTTTCGAATACTTCTCTAAGAGATCCAAAATCATGCTGGCTTTCACCTACGGTAGGAGAAACCGCATCACACTCCATGTCGCACAAGTAATGGAATAGCTTCAACTGATGTTTGCGCTCTTCGTCTGATTGCTTGAAGAAAAAGTCCGCACTGTTGTCATACCCACGTACATCGCACCAAGCAGCCATGGCCAGGTATGATGCTGAAGAGTGCGCTTCCATCTTTATTTGTCTGTTTAGCACATCTACTATCTCATCTTTGAGCACATGATGTCTTCTCAGAATATCTTTCATACCAAATAATTATTTTCTTTTCTGTCTAATTAACTAACCGATCAGAAATTGAATACGTTCTTTCGCAAAATCCTCTGAACGGCGCTGTTTAGTGCTAAGGTATCAAACGTTCCGTTTAGAAGCTCTCTAAATTCCAGTATCTCACGGATCGAAAGAACAAGGAATCGGTCGCAGTGAGGGAGATGCACCAACTCTACATCCGGAGCTGAACTTTCCAGTAGTTCTACAATATCAAAAGCCATGATCTTTTTACGGAAAGCAAATAGATCGCACAGCTTGAAGCTGATCTCTTCCTGATCAAACTGAAGCAAAAATGAATCTGTAGCCGCACATTGGGCTATTTTGGCACTTTTCGTTTTATAGATCTCTTCCTGCATGTTGGCACATTGCGTGTAATGTTGGACATGATTTGCAGTACTTCCCTTTTTTCTTCATGTATTTAAAACAACACTCCTTCTTCAGTTTCTTCCCCTTCTTTTTTTTCTTTTGAAGGTGCTCTTCAAAGAGTTTAGAAGTTGGAAGTTGCAAAGGGATACTACTCATCGATCAAATTCTTATTTAGATGGATTCTAAATAGGATGCAAACGTAATTCCGAATCAGAAATGTTCCAAGGTTATTTAGAATTATTCTAAATGATTTTTATCAGCAAAAGAAAGCTAGAGGCTAGCGAGCCTCGTAAATCGAAAATGGAACCATATTATTATTTAGATTGATTCTTAATAAGTAGATTTGCAATCATTAAGAAGAGTAAGAATCTTCAATCAATAAAACGGCATGAGTAAGCTTTCATTCAGTCCTTCTTCCACCCCACAGACCATCGCTCACATCGAAGAAAGTGATCTGAAAGACCGATTATACGAAATGGGAGTATATCCTGATCAGATCATTGAGATCGTAAGAAAAGCACCTTTTGGAGATCCGCTCATTGTAAAGGTAGGAGGGCAGCTCATTATGCTTCGTCAAAACGAGGCGGATTTAATAACCATCAAGGAAAACTAGCAGCATTGATCAGGAAGATAGCATTAGTAGGTAATCCGAATGTAGGGAAGAGCACGATATTCAACTTGCTGACCGGCCTGAATCAGAAGGTTGGTAATTATCCAGGTGTTACCGTGGACAAAAAATATGGTTCATTCAAACTCGGACAGGAAACCGTTGATGTTGTAGACCTGCCCGGTACTTACAGCCTACATCCAAAAACAGAAGACGAGCAGGTGGTTCGTAATTACCTAACTGGTGATTCTACCCCGGATGTGGTCGTGGTAATTGCTGATGCTATTAATCTGCATCGGAATCTTTTGCTCTTTACCCAGATCTATGATTTAAAAATTCCGGTCATTCTGGTACTCAATCGGATTGATCTAAGTCAAAAAGACAAAGAAAACATTTCCACCGAAAAGCTGAGCACATTGCTGGGAGGTGTGCCCGTGATACCACTCAATGCCCGCGATGGGAATATCGATGCATTAAAATCAGCTATCGCTTCATTCAAATCGAATGACTCCTGGCAGCCATTCTATCAAAGTGATAACGGTGTAGACTATCTAAAGGAGACTGAAGCGAGACATCAGAAAATCGGTAAACTGATGAAGTTTCTGAATAAGGGTGATAAAAAATCAGATACGTTTTCAAATAAGCTGGATAAGCTCCTGATTCATAAAGTCTGGGGGTATGTCGTCTTCCTTGCGATTCTATTTGTGATCTTTCAGTTTATCTATGTTTTCGCAAACGTCCCGATGGACCTGATCGATAACTTTTTCATTACTTTCAGTTCATTCCTATCCGAAAGACTTCCGGAAGGACCACTGAGTTCGCTGGTCACTGAAGGCATCATTCCGGGAATCGGAGGAGTAGTCATTTTCATTCCTCAGATCGCGTTTTTGTTTCTTTTCCTAACAGTGCTTGAGGAAACAGGGTATATGACCCGGGTTGTCTTTTTGATGGACAAAATCATGCGGCCATTCGGTTTACATGGGAAAAGCGTGGTGCCTTTAATCTCAGGAGTGGCCTGTGCTATTCCAGCGATTATGTCCAGCCGCTCCATTGACCAGCCAAAGGAAAGACTAATAACCATTCTTGTGACTCCATTGATGAGCTGTTCGGCACGATTGCCAGTGTATATTTTGCTGATAGCATTGACCGTCCCGGATAAATTGGTGGCTGGTTTTATCAATATGCAAGGATTGGTGCTTTTTGGCATGTACCTACTGGGAATTGTGGCGGCATTGGTTTTCGCCATGATATTTAAGGCGATTCTACTGACCCAGTCTAAAAGCTTTTTGATTATGGAGATGCCCCGGTACCAATTGCCGAAGTTCCGAAATGTGATGTTCAATGTGTACGAAAAAAGTAAAGCATTTGTCTGGGGAGCAGGGAGAATCATTTTAGCTATTTCAATCATCTTATGGGTGCTAGGTTCTTACGGTCCTGATTCTTTTGGCTCATCAGGTGAGTCAGAGGAAATACTACCACAGACTTCACTGGAAACTTCCTTCATTGGAATTCTTGGGAAGCAAATTGAACCTGCGATCGAGCCGCTGGGATATGATTGGAAAATTGGTATTTCTCTCATAACCTCATTTGCTGCACGAGAAGTGTTCGTAGGCACCATGGCCACCATCTATAGCATTGACGAGTCAGACTCTGAAGCTTCTCTATTGGAACGAATGAACCAGGAGATCAATCCAGCAACAGGAGAAAAAACCTACGGGTTAGCTACCGGCATTTCGCTAATGATTTTCTATGCTTTCGCCATGCAATGTATGAGTACTTTGGCTGTGACCAAGCGGGAAACTAAAAGTTGGAAGTGGCCGTTGGTTCAGCTGGGCTACATGACTGTCCTGGCTTACGTAAGTTCATTAATCGCTTATCAATTACTCGCATGATTCAATTAATTACTGTTGGACTTCTTTTTGTCGGATCGTGTTACTTTCTGGTCCAGTCTTTTATCGGACCAGGAAAGAAGCAGCCTGCATGTGAGAAGTGTGGAATTGATTCAAAATGAACCCATTAAAGTCTCCTCTTGGGAGGAGCAAGAAGTGGGTTTTAAAAATCATTTTGAATCAATTCATAGTAAAAAAAGTGTCAGATACCCACCCCTTACCCCTCCGAGGAGGGGAATAACTCCCTTTATGTATTTTGCTTATTTCGTTTAAAACTTAACCTGTAAAGTAAGGTAGTAATTTCTAGGCTCTGAAGGAATGATTCCCGGACCCGGATACCCCGTGGCTCTTCGGGTAAAATACTTTTCATCCGATAGGTTATTTACCCCGGTCTCAATCTTAAAGCGATTGATGACATAAGAAAGTGAGAAGTCCATAATGCTGTAAGCCGGAATTTCACCAATTATCCCGTTTCGGTTATTTGAAGGGTCAGGAATTGGAGAGTTTTCAACATCCGTGTATTGCTCAGATAAATACGTGAATTGGAAGCTTCCTAACAGGTTTTTATAACCAAATCTCAGACCAGTCTTAAGATTGACCAATGGAATAAACTCCACTTTCTTTCCCTCTACATTATTATCATCCGATTGCAGATATTCTGACTCTGTTAGCGCGCCATTTACAAACCAGTTCAGCTTATACGTATCGGTGGAAAGCTTAAAAGTTTTGGCAAGATTCCAGTCAGTAAAGAATTCCAAACCGACAATCAGAGCATCTCCAATATTACCTCTGACTCGTTTGGCCCGATCATCGAAAACGACCCCAATCCGATCATTGTAAAACAGACTGAATATGCCAATATCATAAGAAATCAACTTCTGCCATTTGCCACGAACACCCATATCAAACGTATACCCTTCCTCATCTCTAATATTTGGGTCAATTGAGAAAGTTGGGTTAGTGATTCGGATGTCTGAGAACGTGACGGATCGATAAT
This sequence comes from Ekhidna sp., assembly GCF_965247405.1. Classification (GTDB taxonomy): domain Bacteria; phylum Bacteroidota; class Bacteroidia; order Cytophagales; family Cyclobacteriaceae; genus Ekhidna. The sequence goes on along the minus strand of NZ_OZ252014.1, from coordinate 2,299,164 downwards.
TCTCTGAGATGTTAGCGTAAAGCTCAAAATTGTCAGAAGGCGCATAGCTCAAGCCCAACCCTAGCAAAACAAATGATCGCTCAAATGTGCGGTTGTCTGTACTATCTCCTAATGGCGTCACGTTTCTTGCCAGGTCAATATCCTCCACGTTATAGGATCCGCGACTGGCGGTCCGAATGAATTCATACCTGAATCCCGGGGTGATTGAAAAGTGGTCGTTGATGAAAAATATATTTTCTCCGAAAAAAGCCAGATTCCTATTCGGGAACTCAAAGTCTGACTGATTGACGTAATCTGGATTTTCGTTGGTAGCAAAATTAAAATCAGCACCTGACCCTCGGCTTCCCGGCCCTTGTCTGCTCGTGTTATTCGCATGATAATATTTTGAACCCAGGAGTAAAACAGCTTCTTTTCTTCCCCAGGCATAGCGCGTTAAAAAACGTGCCTCCGCACCCCAGTTTCGAAACTGCCCTTTGATCAAATCCCGTGAATAGACATAGCTGCCATCAACCTCTTGTTCATCTTCCTGAAGAATGGGGTTGGCGTTTAGCTCCCGTGGATCACCCCTAAACCCAACGGCATTTCGCTCGGCATCCAACCCAAACAATGTCAAACTCAAATCAGATCGAGTGGAAAGCTTGTGCTCGAGCTTAAGAGCGTAAAGTTTCCAGTTTACCTCAAACCAGTTTCGGGATCGATTGCTTACCGTATAGGCAGAATCCGATGCGAACCATGGATCAGTCAATCCTCCTGGTTGCTGGGCCAGGTAGTTCAGCGAGGTGAATTCAAACGCAGCAGAAGTGTTATCAGTAAACGCATAATTAAAGCTTCCAAAATAATTTTTTGAATCAAATCCTGCATTCGGCCTAAATCCGTCTCCGGTCTTGTAATTGAAGTAGTTATAGTATGAGAATTTGCCTATCGTTCCACTCAACGAATTGAACGAATTGAATAAGCCAAATGACCCCATCGATTGGCGTGTGATCAATTCGATCGGCTTGTCCGCTGGTTGCTTCATTTTGAAGTTGATCAGTCCACCAAACTGAGTGCCGTACTGAAGAGATGCGGCACCACGAACCACCTGAATTTCACTTAGAGCTTCTGCAGGAGGAGTGTAGTAACTCTCCGGATATCCCAACACATCTGCACTGATGTCATATCCATTCTGACGTGTGTTGAAGTTTGAGGTTCTATTAGGATCAAGTCCTCTTCCTCCTACATTTAGTTGCAATCCTGCATCAATGCTTTCGTAAATATTAAGACCTACCACCTGTGAGTAAATCTGACGGGCGTTATTAGTGGCGGCATTTCCCACCAGTTGATCCAGTAAAACCACCTCTGATTTTTTACCCGCATAGATAGCTGTTCCTTCTACAGGCTGCAGACGATTCAAGGCAAAAATTTCTTCTCGTTTTCGACTGATTACTACCTCTGAAAGTTCCTGTTGAAATTCTTCCATTGGGATGGTGATTTCTTGATCGGCTGTGAGCTCAAACTCAAGTTCCTGGGTTTGATATTCAAGTGACATCACCACAATCTGATGTCTCCCCGGATTGAGATTATTGATCCTAAAGGAACCCGAAGGACCTGTGCTTGTGAGCTGACTGGAATTACGGTCATATACCTCGGCACTTCTTATAGGTTTGCCACTTTCTGCATCGATGACAGTACCCGACAGACTGAACTGCGCCATCAATGGTCCTGCCATTAGTATTCCTGCAACTGCTAGCTTAAATCCCCTTAATCTCATCTTCAAATGGCAGTATCCAGTTTTTATGTTTGAAAGATTCTTCTTGTTTGGCAAGGTCAACTGACGGGTCAATGTAAGGTTGGCTCCTGCGTCCATTTAATGCGACGTAGCTTTCTACATACACTTCAACTTCCTTGCCCTGTGCTGCAAAATGATCGCGAAGATAGTGAGCATATTCCAGGATGAAGTCCGGCTGAAAAGACATCTGTTTTTCCTGAAATGAGGTCAGAAAATCATTGTTATCTATGTAGAAAGTTTCATTGTTGGTGCGATCTACAATTTTGAAATTGGCATAGCCTGCCTTCTCCATCAGCATGACCCTCCAGGAAAAGCGAAATCCTTCTTCTGTCCAAAAGAGTTCACCTGGATAAAGAAGGTAACGCCAAGGGAGTAAGAGTTGGGTAGTGAAGAACAGAGTTAGGAGAGTGAGTTTCCATTTTTGGGTTTTATGCAAATTCCTCCCCCTCGCCCTCGAAGCGTCGAACCGCTCCAAAGGGGGATATGTTCTGATCTTAAATATTCTCTTGAAGAACTCGATTATTCGTTCATGTACCCTCGCATCAAAAAAAATCAGCGCACTTACAATCATGATGTATGGGAACATCCCTATAGGAAATAGCACCCGGGTGAGCACGTGAAAGACGACAACCATTATAAAAGCAAAGAGTCTCGTTCTTCGCCACAACAATAGAAATGGAATACACAAATCATAAATCACTCCTCCCAAGCTGAAGGCATAAATGACCCATTCCTGATGTAGAAAATCGCCAAATAATGGAACGTCGTATTTTCCGGGAAGCCAGATTCTCAGAGGCATTGCATTAAACAGCCAGTCCGAATTCAACTTGGCTAAGCCTGCATAGAAATACACCATTCCGAGCAATAGTTTGATGCTATCAATGCTCCATTTCGAAACATAATCATGCGAACCCTTTCGTCTGGCATCCATTGAAAAGTACTGCTGAGCAGGAAGAAAGATCATCAAGAAGCTAAGTATGCTGACAAAGTAATAGTGATTGAGGTAGGTGGTCTTATCCATCAGCTCGATGTAGGTAAAGCTGAGGAAAAAGGTGACGATTGCTACCTTGTATCTATATCCAAGAGCCACTGCCAACGCAGAGATACCGCAGATAATGAACAGTAAATACGTATAATTTCCAATTGGCTTTATCCATTCAAATCCATAATACGAAAAGAAAAAAGTGGGTTCAATATACAGCTTTTCAATCCAGCCATTGGCCCAAAACCGAATGATGCTGATGAACATCATCAAGCCAAAGAAAATACGAAAGACTGCCAGTGGGGCAGCCTTTGTGGTTTGATTAAAATAACTATTAATGACAGTCATTCTGAACTTGTTTCAGAATCTATTGCAATTTCTATCAGACCCTGAAATAAATTCAGGGTGACCTCCATATGTGATTTCTCATCAATCACCATCCGCATCTACATAGTCCACACGGATGTTGAGCGCCTGAAGCATATCCACCTTCATATTCACGACATTCTTTTGTAGCTCGTCATAGGTCTCAAGCATCTTTGAATTATCACTTTCAACCTGAACAGAAAAAGCTTCTGACAAAGCTTCTGATTGAGTTCTAGCCAGATCAAATTGAGCGTTGATCAATTCACCTAAATCTTCTCCCTGACTGATATCCTGAACAAAATCCAGGTATGCTTTGAGGCCAATGCCTTCCACAGCAAGATTTGAATCCGGTGATTTACCATTGAAGAAAGCTTGCATTGCATCAAGTCCGGTCACGAAAAGCTCCTTTGATTTGCCACTATATAAACCCTCCACTTTTTCAGAGGCCGCTGAACCTGTAAACACCCCGGCCGGAATACCGATTTTCCCCGCTCTCAGATGCTTCTCGTAATAGAAAATGTAATCGTTGACTAGTTTATTTACTGAAGAAGTAGCTTCAGATCCACTGTTATTAACGAACGTGTCGCGATAACCACTTTTCCAATCATCCAGAACAGAAGTGGCAAGCGTTTGTAACCGCTCTGTCAAGTCCAGTAAAAAAATCTTGTAAGGATGATTAGCCATTTCTTGTGAATACAGATCGATTATTTCCTGATCCGTATCCTTGACACCATAGATCAGGTACTCAATCGCCGGGAACCCTTGCTCATCTTGTTTGTTGATGGAAGTAAGATCATAATCTCCGGACTCAATGGTTGCAATCATATCCTCTGTATTGGTTGGGTAGATGTTGGTAAAATTGATCAAAGTGATAGCCTCTGCTTTTCCAATTTCAAACATCCCCACCTTTTGCCAGGCAAAATTCGCATTCAGCCAGGCATCTCTCAAAGAGGATAAATTTTTAAGTGAAGGAGAAGAAGTAAATAATTCGGCATCTGTATTGAGTTCTGCTAAAGCCGAAACATACGAGTCATATCCTGGCATGATGATATTATCCGCCCAGTTTTCAAGCATCGCCTTTCGGTCGAAATTATCCGTTGTGGCGCCTCCATCATCTTCAGAACAACTGATAAGCGCTATTCCTAAAGAAAGTATTAGGCCAAAAATCAAAGATGTCTTCTTCATTTTTCTATTACTTTAAACACCCCTATAATCCCCTCAAGGGGATATTCCCCCTTTGAAGGGGGCTAGGGGGATGTTACTGCATTTGCTTCATTAATCTGTTAGCTGCCAGCTTCCTCCACGGTGAAGGAAAACTTAGCGGCTATCTCTGCTGAAATGTCATCTAGTGTTGTTGGTGTAACATCCCAGAATCCATCTCCAGCCATTAATTCATCAATCATCGCATTTACTTCCGCATTAGTGAAGTAAGGTGCATTACTATCCGACTGTCTTGTAAACTGAAGGCTGTAGATAAACCCAAATCCTTCAGATAAATCGTGGAATACCGAACCATAATCCACAGTACTGGCTTCCAAACCAGCTTTCCCTTGCTGCAGATAGTAAACCGCTCGAATGGCAATGACTTCAGAAAGCTTCTCTCGAATAATTGCTGCTTGAGCATCTCTTGTTTCATAATCGCCTGCTACAATCGCTGCACGACCTAATTTGAATGCATTGTAGATATCGGCGGCAATTCCTTCGAAATCCGCATCACCTTCCACTCTCCCGATGTATTTGAAAAGGAAGCTATCATCGTCACCTAGTGTCGCATTTGGATCTGCTTCATTTGCAGCCTTCGCGTAAGCATATCCATACGCTTCATCCCATTTATGCTCCATATTGGTGTAGTTCTTACCCTCTGCCAGGGTGCCAGCATCATTGTCTTCCATGTTGGTGCCTGCATCAAGTACCGATGTGCTCACGTAGTTATTGACAATTTGATCCACGAAAAGTGCTCCAATCAAGCCTTTGTTAAAAGCCTGGTTTAGCTCAAGGCCTTTTCCGTTTACATATCGAATGGATCCTCCACCAGCTTCTTGCAGCTGACCAGCCACTCCGGCACTTGCATCTTCATTCCACCGTGGATAAACCTCACTCACTTGCTCAGCAATCCATGAATCGAAATCTGCCTTGATTTCGGCAGCCAATGTTGTATTCGACGCAAAGAAATCAGCAGATGCCGCAGTTTTGCTTCGCACATTCTTATCTGAGGCATTTAAGCCAAAATTGCTTTCATCATTAAAGTCATTGTCACCCTCTGCATGAGCGAACATTGCATCGATTTCAGCTTCAGTAAAGTCTGTATCCTTAAACGCATTGATGATTTCTTCTGCCATTAAGGTTCGTGTGGTCTGCCCACTGAATGAAACAGTGGATTCACCATCCCTGGAAAAGATGTAGGTCGAAGGTTCATCTATAACAATACCCGGATCATCATCATTTCCACAGCTGGTTGAAAATATTGCGATCCCTATTAAAAAACTTAAAATGTTATTGTTTCTATTCATCGTATTTAAGGTTTGCAAAAATAAGTTTTGAATTGCTGTTTAGAATCATTCTAAACAGTTGCAAAGGTGTCAGGGATGAAATTTCTGATCAATCGCTAGGGGTGGTGAAATTTTTATCACTAGAAGTAGTGATGAAGTAGCTAGAAGTAGTGATAAAAAAGAGCTGCTCCTTGATGGAACAGCCCTCGTGTAAATAAACAGCAAACAAAATTCAGTTAGCGGCCAGCTTAATATCAGAGGCCAGGTGCATTTCAATGATTCGCTTGATTTCAGTTTTGGCTTTTTCTGCATCATAATTCTCACCACTCATCTCTTTTCCTAAAGCAAATAGTCTTTGAAACATAATTTTATCATCCACCTTCATGTTTATCTCCACCGTTTTTTGACTCGCAAAAACCTGATCCCAGGCCTCTCTTACATCTGCCCAGAATTTTTGATTGGTTTCCCACCAATCAATAGCTGGTTGGCATTTTGATTTATCCACTTTCGTGTAGGTATTCCATCCTTTCTCCCTTGCCAGCAACTGATCTTTTTCTCCTCGCTGAACTTTCAGATTATCTTGCTCATGGAGCCAGCCATACTCTGTAATCTCGTGACGATTTTTTCTCACCATTACATTGTAATCACTCCGCTTGCTGAACTCCCTTCTTGGAAGTGGTGCATCTGCCATTGACTCCCAGAAATGCTTGCCGTCATAATGTACCCATGTAGCACTGCCTTCATATCGGGGTGAATCATCAACCTGAAACACTTTTTGTGTCCATTGACCTTTTATTTTGTTTTTAGGAAGTTGTTTGTACTTCCAGTTGTTATCCTTGTCATAGACATATAAATCCTGATTTTCATATAGCCAATCCTGACGCCAATGCTTCACGATCATGGTATCGTTGACTATCAGCAAATGTTGAAGGACGATTTTGTCGTCAGTTTTTGAGATTGGGAACACCCATTCCAACCCCCCGGATAAGTAGTTGTCATGAAATTCATAGTCCTTGTCTGGACTAAATGTCTCAGCAAAATTGAAAGAAATATCATAGCATCCGCACATTGCCAGAATGGAATTTGTGTCCTCCTTTTTCTTTTTTTGAGCCTCAGCATGGCTAAAAGCAAAAACGGTAAGGATGCAAATAATAAGTTTATAAAAATTGTTCATATCATTTAAACTTTTGGTTTTAGAAATACAGTTTTAAGGGGTTGATAGTGGTAGGCTATCAGAGAAATATTGGCCATCAAATACAGGGCGGTCAAAGCATTTTCCCCTACATCATCAGGAGTAAGGAAAATATGGAACAAGAAAATATTGAGCGTGACGGGCAATAAAATAAACGCACCCAACAATGAATACAATTGTGTAGCAATCAGCAATCCCCCCAGGATTTCAACCACGCCTAGCATGGGCCAGAAATAACCGGTTTGTTTCATCCCACCGATGTAGCTCCTTATTTTCTTGACGTTATCCGGCACTTCAGCACTGGCTTCCGTCTTGGGTCTTTCTTTTGGAATGAACTTTTGAACACCTGCATAAATGAACAGTCCACCAAAGGCTATTCGCATCACAATAACCAGTATTCTTATAGATTTCATCATAGCAATTCAATTTTAAATTCAGGATAACCACGCTCGCCATCCTCTGATGCCAATCTGGTGAATTTGAGTTTGTAGCTATTTCCTTTACTATCTTTTACCACATAGAAAACAGACTCATCCAGCACCAGGCTAAAATCAACAAGCGTCCTCCAGCTTGAGCCAATAACAGAGATGTTGTTTTCAGGGAACGTGAGGCTTGCCAGATCATCCGCAGAAAATTCATCATAGGCATGATCTTCTGTGCTTACCATAGCTACACTTACATCAGATCGATTTGATATGATGTAGTCATTGTAGCCTATGGCCAGTAAAACACCATAGTTTGCTTTTCCTGAATAGGTGCTGTACATCAGATCCCATTGCTCCTTCTCCGGCTCAACCTGTACTACACCATTGTCGAGATCAAAGTGTGTGAAGTTGTAGGCTGCATCCTTCGTGATGGTCACTTCCTCGTGAGTGGTCGCATCAATATTCGCATACTGAAGAATGTAGTTGTCACCATCCTGCAGTACTCTCACTTTCTTCCAGTTTCTGCCTTCACCGTCTCGCTTGATTATAAACACCACATTTTCATTGGCAGTAGCCGAAATCTCTCCAAAAGCAGTAAGACTTAAATCTCCGCTCTGATCATCAATCCAGTCGGAGGCTTCTGTATCTTCATAATTTGATATAGTCATAATTGAAGCGAATCCAACAGTATCAGAGGCAGTCACTTCATCAAGGTCCGTTTCTCCACCTAGTGGACGAGCCATTACATAGGCGCTGCTATTAAGCACCACATGATGCTCTCCAGAAGCAGTGTAAAAACCAAGATCCCAACTGTATTTATCTACTAGGGTTTGACTCAGCTTACTTAAATCGATAAAGGCTTGATTGGGAAAATCAGCTCCTCCACCATCTATTTCCAATGTACCTTCATTAGCAATGAAATTTTCAGAAACAGTAATGGTTGCGGATAAATCTCCGCCTAGTTCAAAACCGTCTGCATCGGTCAAGGTCAAAGTGATTATCTCTTCTTGAGCAATATTCAATGCAGATCCTGCAAATACCATAAACGAAACAGATTCTGAGCCTGCCTCATAGCTCAGGCTAACTGCATTGTCCACCATCGCCGGATCGGTATAAAAATCAGCGCCTTCTCCGTAAACCAAAGAAGAACTTATTACTTGCAAAGTCAACGAGCCATCAGCATCAGCAGGACGGGAAAAGGTAATCCCAACTTCTACCGACTCAGACAAGCCTATCTCTGTATTTGTGAAATTTAGTGTTATGGGAGCTGCTGCCCCGTCATCATTGCCACAAGCTGTAAAGAGCATCGCTACACCTACAGCTGCTACGTACATCAGTCTTTTCATATTTGTTTTCATTAGTTATTATTTACTGAATTGATAGTTGATTGATAAAAAATAAGATCTTCCAATACCGATCGGCGAGGAGCTTCCACCACCATGAGCACCGCCTCCTCCACCAGTTGCGTTGATGCTAGTCACATCAAATGCGTTTCTAATTCCGGCACCAATCCGAAGGCTATTGAATGTCTTTGAAATATTTGAATCGAGCGTATGAAAGCCTTCTTGTCCAACAAGTAAAGACTCTCCTTCAATCTGCTGATATCGATTGAGCGGGCCTGTGTATTTGTAAAAAGTGGAGATGTTTAAACCCAACGAGTTGAAGTTGTATTGGGCTCTTGCTACCAGCTCGGATGCAAAAACGAAATCAGGTACGCCCGGCTCATCTCGAAGTGATTGATAGCGGCCAATATGTGAAATTCCTACACTGGCTTTCAGTGAACCCTCATCATAAGAAGCTCTCAGGTTCCCTCCCAGTGTCTTGTATTCCGACAGGTTGAAATAGGTCGTGGCTGAATTGCCATCCGGTGTGAAGATGGTGATCCCATCGTTGATCTCATTGTAAAAGCTGTTGAGATTGAGTGTGATGGGGAATGATCCAAGCTCATGGGTGATGTCCACATTAAAGTTGTGAGAGTCCTCTGACGCTATGTCCGGATTGCCAATAAGGTTGTGATTGGAATCGATGAATTCGTGGAACAACTCCCGAATTGAAGGAGCTCTGAAGCCTCTCCCGTAGCTCCATCGTAGTTGTGTTTGATCATTGAACTTATATGAGAAATTGACTGAGGGCGTAGGAATGGTTTCGAAAAGGCTATTGTAGGAGTAGCGAACACCGGGCCGCACTTTCAATCTGCCAAAAATGAACTCAGCTGATGCAAATAAAGCTACATCAGTAAGGTGCTTGTCTCCATCGCTCAGTGTGCTCCCACCTGAAGTTTCACGGGTGGTCTCCACTCCCAGCTGAACACTCCGTCTCGAATTGGATAGCAGATTGTTGAGTGTATTTCTGGTGAAAAATGATCGGTAATAGATGGTGTCATTACCGTTTGAAAGTTGCCGCTCCGAACTTGATTCCAGAAAGCGCTCGTAATTGGTAGAAAGTCGTTCGTAATCGGTGAATGATACCACTGAATTAAGCGTGGTTTTTCCCAGCTCAAGTGTGCTTTGCAACTGGTGCATTAACCGGACCGCATTATATTCTTCATCGAATGCACGAGGTTCCTTGTTGTCAAGTTCCCGAATAGCGCCAAGGTTAGTGATCAGCTCATCCATCACATCCAGTCGGTAGTAAACCTCCCAGTTTCCCACCTCATACCTGGTCAACCAGCCACCGAACAATTGATCTTTCGGATGCCAGTCTTTTTGTCGACCTGTAGAATTGCCTTGCCATCCACCGAAGCGATAGAACCTTCCATTTACCTGCGTAAACCAATTTGGATGAAGCTTGTATCCAATCGAAACCGATGGACTATAGATTCCCTCATCAAATGCTTTATATTCATCACCGGCCGTCTCGGTCTGTAGGTTGGCGTTTACTTCCAGTTTCTGCTCAATATCTTTCTTGGTGATGATATTGATGACTCCAGCCAGGGCATCTGCCCCGTAGTTAACAGCCATCGGTCCTTCTACCACCTCAATTCGTTCCACTCGCTGTACGTCGATCTGACCGAGATCAACATCATTGCTTACTCCCCCTTTGCCGACCAGGGGAACTCCATCCATCAGCACTTTTACATACTGGCCGCTCAGACCCTGAAGGGAGATGCCCGATCTGCCAGTCGCATTATCTCTGGATATTCGGACATTGAGTTCGTTCGAAAGCACATCGTGAAGCGAGTTGGCATTTTGTGTGGCTATTCGTTCTGAAGAAATGGTTCGAACCTGATAAACAGAATTCTTTGCAGACTGTGGCTGATACTGGCCGGTGACCACTACATCTTCCAATGAAGTTTCAGATGGGAAAAGTCGGATAACCTCTTCCGAAGATTTAACTCTCTGACTGGTAGTTTGAAACCCCAGGTATCGGATTTCAACCTGAAACGGATGGCCAATAGTGGTTGTAAAACGACCATTCAGGTCAGATATCAATTGATCTTTGCTGCCGTCTTCTCCTGTCACTAATGCCGTAGCACCAATCAATGGCTCATTGGACTCAGCATCCTGAACAACAAAAGTGCTTTGGGCATTTAAGCTCCAGCTTATTGAAATAAGTATGTATATAATTCCTATCCGCATCTGCATTATTTAGAATGATTCTAAACAATGCAAAATTGAGGTGCTCGTAGCTCCGTGACAATCGCTACGAATGGTGAATTTTTAATCACTAGGATTAGGTAGATACTACCCCTACTTATAGCTATTAAATAGCCATAAGTAGTGAATTATTAGCTGAGGAGAACTAGAATTACTCAACCAAGGTTAAGCTTCAAATCACATTATTATGACACTTGACCAACGCATCGAAAAATCAGAACCCCGCATTTTCAAAGCAGTATTCCCAAACACAACAAATCACTACGATACTCTCTTCGGAGGCACTGCCATGCATGCGATGGATGAGGTAGCCTTCATTACAGCTACGCGCTTTAGCAGACAGAGAATGGTGACGGTTAGCAGTAGTAAGATTGACTTCAAAAAACCAATTCCAGCAGGAACCATCGTAGAATTAATCGGGAGAGTAACCAATGTTGGTAATACCAGTCTGAAAGTATCCGTGCAGATTTTCATTGAAGAAATGTATTCTGAACATCGCGAACAAGCTATCGAAGGAGAGTTTGCTTTTGTCGCTATTGATGAGAATAGAAAGCCGATGCAAATACCAAAGTGATCAGGACTTTACAATTCCTGACTCCAGTGCATATACGATCAATTCTGCCGGCGAACTAATGTTGAGCTTTCGGAGAATGTTCTTCCGGTGAGAATTGATGGTATGAATACTCAAGTGCAGTTCTTCGGCAATCTGAGCTGTCGTTTTTCCTCTGGTGATCAGCTCTAATACCTCGTATTCCCGAGGTGAAAGATTGGTTGGTTCACAGTTTTCTTCCTGGTCAGGTTTTTCAACCACCAAATCCAGGATGTTGTTGCAAAAAAAACGATTGCCTTGGGCCACTGCTCTCAAGCCATTGATTATTTCCTCCTCACTACAATTTTTAGTCAGAATCCCTTTGATTCCCATACCTAACAATTGCTGAATAGATTCCCTGGTCTGACTGTTAGAAATGACAAGAAAACTTGAGGAAGTACTTTCCTTCAGCTGTTTCAACTTTGGTATCAGTTCCCGATCCTTATCAGAAATATCAATGACTACCAGCTTAGGCTGGGAAGTTGCAACCGTTTCTACCAGCCGGTCTGAGGAATCCACCATCTTAATCAGATCAAATCCAGGCATGGCTTTAATTAAAGAGGCCATCCCCTGACGAGTGAGGTACTGAAAGTCTGCTAAGAGGACGGTAGTTGCCAATTGGTCTTATTTAGAATAATTCTAAACAAAAGTAGGTCGGGAAATTTGATTACACAAAAACAACGTGCAATGAAATCCAAAAGCGGCATCCATTGTTAGATTTGTAACCACAAAACAGAAGACATGGAATACCGAATAGAACACGACACCATGGGCGAAGTAAAAGTGCCCGCAGATAAATATTGGGGAGCGCAAACCCAACGATCCCGAGACAACTTCAAAATCGGTGGTGAAAAAAACCAAATGCCGATGGAAATCATTCGGGCATTTGCCATTTTGAAAAAATCAGCAGCTGAGACCAACACGGAACTCGGTGTATTACCAAAAGAAAAGGCAGAGCTCATTGGCAAAGTGTGTGATGAAATTCTGCAAGGAAAACTGGATGATCAGTTTCCTTTGGTCGTATGGCAGACTGGTTCCGGAACGCAATCCAACATGAACTCCAATGAAGTGATCGCGAATCGCGCTCACGTGCTTAACGGCGGATCGTTGGGTGACGATAAAAAAGTCATTCACCCCAATGACGATGTGAACAAGAGCCAAAGTTCGAATGATACTTTTCCTACTGCCATGCACATTGCTAGTTATAAAATGGTTGTAGAAAACACCATCCCCAAGGTGAAAAAGCTTCGAGATACACTTCACAAAAAATCGGAAGCTTTTATGGATGTGGTAAAAATTGGGAGAACACACTTCATGGATGCCACTCCGCTAAGTCTTGGCCAGGAGTTCTCAGGATATGTATCTCAGCTTGATCATGGGTTAAAGGCATTAAACAATACCCTTGACCATCTATCTGAGTTGGCATTAGGGGGAACAGCCGTTGGAACTGGTCTAAATACCCCTGAAGGATATGCCGAGTTAGTAGCAAAGAAAATTGCCAAATATTCAGGTATGCCAATGAAAACGGCAGAAAACAAATTCGAAGCATTGGCAGCACACGATGCAATTGTAGAAACGCATGGAGCACTCAAGCAACTGGCCGTTAGTCTGATGAAGATTGGAAATGATATCAGAATGCTATGTTCCGGACCGAGAAGTGGAATAGGTGAAATTTTAATTCCTGAAAATGAGCCGGGTTCGTCCATTATGCCTGGAAAAGTAAATCCAACACAGTGTGAGGCACTGACAATGGTATGTGCACAGGTGATTGGAAACGATGTGGCAGTGTCAACAGGAGGCGCAACAGGCCATTTTGAGCTAAATGTATTTAAGCCAATGATGGTCTTTAATTTGTTGAATTCTGCTCGATTGATTGGCGATGCGTGCGAATCATTCAACGATAATTGTGCGATCGGAATTGAGCCTAATCAGGAAGTAATCAAAGAGAAACTAGAGAACTCACTGATGCTTGTAACTGCACTAAACACGCACATTGGATATGAAAATGCGGCTAAAATTGCGAAAAAAGCGCATAAAGAAGGCACAACCTTACGTAAAGCAGCGATCGATCTGGGACTTGTTACGGATGAACAGTTTACGGAATGGGTTAAACCTGAAGATATGATTGGATCGCTAAAAAGTTGATTTATTATCCATTATCTAGAGTTTTTTGTACTTTAGTAACATTAATGATTGCAGAAAAAACCAATTTCACAGGAAAGATGAAAAAATCAATATCACTTATTGCGCTGGCACTCTGCTGTGTTTTTGCATTTGAGGCAAATGCGCAGATGGACAAAAAAGAGAAAAAGGAGTGGAAGAAAAGAATTAAGAAATTAGAGCCAGAGCAATATAAGCAGCTACTGGATGAAAATAAATCTTTGAAAGGTCAGGTTACCAGCTTAAAAACAGAGCTTGGAAATATCGATGATCGACTGGCTGAGAAAGATGAGCAAATTCTTACCTACCAGGCTCAAATCGGCGATTTGAGAGAGGAGCTTTCCAGACTTCAAAGTAAACAACCTGCCGACAATGTGGCTTCACGAAACACAGGTGGCAGTATTGATGAAAGTAAAGGAGTGGTCTTCAAAGTTCAGCTTGGAGCTTTCAAGCAAAAGGATTTGAAAAAATATGACAACTCTCCAAACTTCAGTGCAGAAGATGCTGATGGCCTTCAAAAATACACGATCGGGGTTTTCAGAGATTATTGGGAAGCAGATACGTTCAAAAAATACCTTAGAGAAATGGGCGTAAAAGACGCTTGGGTAGTTTCATACAAAGACGGTGTGAGAGTCCCTATCAAAGAAGTTTTAGAAGGAGTGACCAAAAAGTCATAAGATAAAAGACAAATTTCTTAAACCCTGGTTTCTATTAAATGAAGCCAGGGTTTTTTGTTTGTATTTTTGCACCGCATGATAAAGTATAAAACACCAGAAGAAATAGAAATTATGAGGGAAAGTGCCCTCATAGTCTCCAAGACACTCGGACTCATGGCAGAAAAAATTGAGCCAGGAGTGACCCCTCTTGAGCTGGATAAAATCGCTGATGAATTCATCCGGGATCATGGTGGCGTTCCCGCTTTTCTGGGACTGTATGATTATCCAAACTCAATCATTACTTCAGTTAATGAGCAGGTTGTTCACGGCATCCCTACTGATCGACCATTGGAAGAAGGGGATGTCGTAGGAGTGGATATTGGTGTTTTGAAAAACGACTACTATGGAGATCATGCATATACTTTCCCCGTAGGAGAAATCGATGAAGAGGTGAAGAAACTTCTAACTGTAACCAAAGAATGTCTGGACAAAGGCATTGAGCAATTGGTAGCAGGAAATCGAATCGGCGACCTTAGTTTCGCTATTCAGCAACATGCAGAAGGCCATGGTTACGGGGTAGTTAGAGAGCTGGTTGGTCATGGATTGGGTAGAAAAATGCATGAGTCTCCTGAAGTACCAAACTTTGGTAAAAGAGGAAGGGGACCTAAAATTCAGGAGGGCTTAGTGGTAGCCATTGAGCCTATGATAAATATGGGTACCCGCAGAGTCATCCAATTAAATGATGGCTGGACAATTGTAACAGCAGACAAAAAGCCATCGGCTCACTTTGAACATGACGTAGCAGTGGTAAATGGCAAGCCGGAGGTCCTGTCCACATTTCAATTTGTAGAGGAGGCACTGGAGAAGAAAAACGCTGTAATTGTCTAGTACTTTTGCAGGCTAAAAGATAAGCCTACCTTTGCCGAACCTTTAAAAATGGCAAATCAGGGAAAAAGTACATTCAGCACTGTAATGATGAAATTTCTGGTGTGGAGAATCCGCCACATCAGTGATAACAATTTCCTTCTAATTACTGCCGGACTAATTGGTGTTTTCGCCGGACTAGCAGCCGTCGTTCTCAAAAGCACCGTCCACCTCATCATTCACTACCTGGAGTTGAATCTGGATATTTTCAGTTTCAATTACTTATATCTTGGATACCCACTGATAGGAATTCTTCTAACTGTTTTTGTTGCCAAGTATCTTTTCAAAGAAAACCTGGGACACGGAATAACCCAGATTCTCTATTCAATATCAAAAAACTCAAGTGTCATTCGGCGCACACGAATGTATTCGCGAATGGTCACCAGTGCAATAACTGTCGGGTTTGGAGGATCTGTTGGTCTGGAGGCTCCTATTGTAGTAACCGGGTCTGCTATTGGGTCTAACCTGGCCAGACTATTTCACCTGGGGTATAAAAATCGAACGGTATTACTTGGCTGTGGTGCTGCAGGAGCTATTTCAGCCATCTTTAACTCACCAGTGACAGGCGTGATTTTCGCCATGGAAGTTATCCTAACGGAAGTAAAAATCAGCCGATTTATTCCTTTATTAATTGCTTCCGTGTGCGGTCAGTTAGTAGCTCTAGTGCTACTTGGTGAAGACATTCTGTTTTCATTTAAGCTTACCGAAAACTTCCTTGCAGGTGAAACGGGGTACTACCTTTTGCTTGGAGCTGTTTGTGGAATGATATCACTTTATTTCACTCGTATCATGTATTTCTTCGAGGGTTCCATCAAAAAACTGAAAAATGATTTCGGCCGTGCAGCGGTTGGTGGTATTTCTCTGGCATTGATCATTCTTACGTTCCCTCCAATTTACGGTGAGGGTTATGAGACGATCAAAAGCTTGCTTCAAGGCGAATCTGCAGAAGTCTTTCATCATAGCTTTTTCTATCAGCTTTCTGAAAATCAGGCATCATTGATCATCTTCTTATTTCTGATCCTATTGGTAAAACCTATTGCAACAGCTCTCACCATAGGTGCCGGAGGTAGCGGAGGAATTTTTGCTCCTTCTCTGTTTATGGGGGGATTGACGGGGTTTGTATTTAGCTCTACTTCAAACTCCTTGCTAGGCACTTCATTGAGCACGAGCAATTTTACACTAGTTGGCATGTGTGGCGTAATGAGCGGTGTGCTGCATGCTCCACTTACAGCCATTTTCCTTATCGCTGAGATCACCAGTGGATATGTCCTTTTTGTTCCGCTTATGCTTGTCTCTGCAATCTCTTTCAGTACCATCTCATACTTTGAAAAGCATAGCATTTACACCAAAAGTCTCATTGAAACCGGAGACCTCATCCAATATGATAAAGACAGGATTGTGCTTAGCCTTATCGACCTCAAGAAAATCATCGAAAAGGATCTTTTGACGATTCACCCAGAAGCAAGTTTGAACGATCTTGTGAAATTGGTCATGAAGAGCAAGCGTAACATTTTCCCGGTTGTAGATGAAAACAAAGAGTTACAAGGAATTGTGACACTCGATGATATTCGGGAGATGATGTTCGATGATGAATCACGTAAAGATGTTCTAATAAAGACGATCATGCACAAACCTCCCGCAAGCGTCTCCACTCAGGAAAAAATGCAATCGGTCATGAATAAATTTGAGGTGACACAGGCGTGGAACCTTCCTGTAATTGACAATGGTAAATACGTGGGATTTATATCTAAGTCTCGTATTTTCAACGCATATCGCAAAAAGCTGATTAGACAGACAGCAGAATAATTATCATTTGATAAATCGTTGGTTTTCAGTGAATTAAGCGCCAGTGTTTCGAGTTATCAACACAAAGCAATTTAACATGCATCAACATAAACTGTTGATAATCAGTATATTGGATCCGAAAACCCTAGAGGTGTGGATAACTCAGTGATTTTGTGGATAAATTATGTCTCTAAGGTTTGGATTGAATTTTTCTAATTTTTGCTCCCCGGCATGATGTAGACATCCTCAGTGCTAAGGTATTTGTAAAACACCATGAAAAACCATTCAGGCAATGTTACCTGGGAATTACCAAAATGAAAGAAGAACAGATCGTCTATGGTCAGCAATCTTTGTTTTGTACAAAATCAATTTTTATTCCTTGTTTAGAGAAAACCTGAATGTAGTAATTTCGTATTTCTTATGATGAAACGACTAGCTCTGGCTTTATGCATCATTGCATCTATTCAACTTTCTGCACAGGAAGTGGAAGTTGTAAAGTTTGCCGACCTGCAAAAAAAGATGCTTTACACCGATGCTCCATTGACCGTTTTTAATTTTTGGGCCACCTGGTGTGGGCCTTGCATCAAAGAGCTTCCTCACTTTGATAATCTCGAAAATCAAAACCAAAACATAAAGGTGTATCTGGTTAGTATTGATTTTCAAAGTGAGTTGGATCGGGTAAAGAAATTTGTTGCCAAAAAATCATTAAAGTCTAATGTTCTTTTCCTTGATGAAAAAGATCCTGATGACTACATGAGCAAAGTAAGTCAGGACTGGTCAGGTGCTATTCCGGCAACACTATTTGTGACCGACCTAGGGAAAACGTATTTCCATGAAAAAGCGTTTACTAAAGAAGAGCTGGAAAAAACAGTTGAAAAATATTTGAACTAACAAATGTCCAAAACCATGAAACGAACATTTATTCTTATTGTAGGCCTTATGGCTGTTGTGGCTGTACTTTTTATGAATGCCTCTGAACCATTAGCCGGATACGGAGTAGGCGACTATGCTGAAGACTTCAAATTGCCCAACATCGATGGCAAAATGATTTCGATGGCTGACTACAATAATGCTGAAGGCTTTATTGTGATTTTCACTTGCAACACATGCCCTTACGCAAAAGCCTATGAATCCAGAATCATAGACCTTGACAAAAAATTTGCAAGTCAGGGATTCCCGGTTATCGCAATAAATCCCAATGATGTGAAGCAACAACCAGGTGATACCATGGAAGAAATGAAGAAAAGAGCCAGTAATAAGGGATATACTTTTCCTTACTTGAGAGATGACAGTCAGCAAGTAGCCAAAGCTTTTGGCGCAACTAAAACTCCTCATGTATATGTGCTGAACAAAGAGTCTTCCGGAAAATATAAAGTTGAGTTTATTGGTGCAATTGATGATAGCCCAAATGATCCGACTGATGTTTCTGAGACATATGTAGAGGATGCGATCAAAGCGATCAAGGCTGGCAATAAGCCTGCGGTAACCGAAAAACGTGCAATTGGATGCACAATCAAATGGAAAAGCTGATTTGAGCACTAAAAAAGTTAAGCCCCATCTGCGATTTGCAAATGGGGCTTTTTATTTGGCTAAACTATTTACTTAATGAGCCATTACTTTTTCCTTATGCTTCTTCAGCTGCCTTCTGAGGGCTTCTACAGCTGCATCTACACCTGCTTCAAATGAACGTGCCTTCTCTTTAGAGAAGAACTGGTTCTTAGGTCCATTCAATTTGATTTCTACTATTTTATTTTCATTGGAGTTGTCTTTTTCCACACGGAGAAAAACCTCACCATCGATGATCCGGTCATAAAAAGTCTCCAACTTATCAACTTTCTTCTGGATGAAATCGAGCAGCTTAACATCTGCGTCGAAGTGAATGGAATGCATCTGTAACTTCATGTCTGTCACGTTTAAAGGTTATACATTAAGCCTTAGGGTGTGCCTGATCAAAGGCGGCCTTTAGCTTTTCTATTGAATTATGGGTATAAACCTGTGTTGCAGCCAGGCTGGTATGTCCCAGTAAATCCTTGACTGCATTCAAGTCTGCCCCTTTGTTTAGTAAGTGAGTTGCAAAAGTGTGCCTCATCACATGTGGGCTCTTTTTACTTAAAGTTGTAACCGCGCTTAAATACGCTTTAACCTTTCTATAAATGAACATGGGATATAGCTCTTTACCTGTGTCGGTAACCATTAATACATCCTCCTTCATGCCCATTTCTCTTTTTAGGTTTTGATAGCTCCCTATCAATTGTATTAACGAATTCCCTATGGGGATGATGCGTTCTTTGTTCCTTTTTCCTAATACACGGATGGTATTTTCATAAAAATTAACATCGGTCTCCTTAAGGCCCTGTAACTCGGCCAAACGAATCCCTGTGGAGTAAAGAAGCTCGAGAAGGAGCTTGTCCCTTTGGCCGGAAAAATCAGGTGAAAACTCCACCCGATCCAGAAGGTCTGTGATCTCTTCCTCCTTTACAAATGAGGGAAGATCTTTCTGGGTTTTAAGCGGCTTGATTTGAGTAGTAGGGTTTACCTCCAGATAGTCTCTTGCCAGCAAAAACTTATAATAAGATTTGAGTGTAGCAATTTTCCTGTTGACAGATTTTGGAGATAACCCATCATCCATCAAGTTAACAACCCATGCACGCACCTGTGGGTGCTTTACTTCACATAGGTTACTGATTTCATAATCAGTATTTAAGAATTCCGTAAACTGCAGGAGATCTTTCCGATAAGCTTCAACGGTGTGTTGACTGTAGCGTTTTTCGAAGGAAAGATATTTTAGGAAGGTCTCCACCATAAGCAGCATCACCTCTGGTTTTGAGGTGATTACTAACTTATTAAAATCTTAGGTGAAGATGAAGGAGAAAGGATTATTTATTTTCCTCGTCTCTGATCTGTTGGATGTACTTCGCTTTGATGATCTCTTCTCTTCTTGCCACAGATGGCTTTTTGAAGTGTGTTCGGGATCTAAGCTCTCTTAGTACTCCTGTCTTCTCGAATTTCTTCTTGAATCTCTTCAGTGCTCTGTCTATCGATTCGTTCTCTTTAACGTTGATTATTAACATTTCAGATTTTTTAATTGGGCCGCAAATATAGCAGCTATTTTACTGCCTTACAATTATTGATTTAATAAGGTTCTGGAAATTACGATTTTTTGTATTTCTGATGTCCCCTCACCAATGGTGCAGAGTTTAGCATCTCTATAATATTTCTCAGCTGGATAATCCTTAGTGTAGCCATAGCCCCCAAAGATTTGAACTCCATCATTAGCCACTTCAACTGCTATCTCAGAGGAGTAAAGCTTAGCCATTGCAGACTCTCTATTCACATTCTTTCCCTGATTTTTAAGCTCAGCAGCTTGATAAGTCAGCAGTTTTGCAGCCTCCACTTTTACTGCCATATCTGCTAGCTTAAAGGAAATGCCCTGGAAATTGGCGATTGACTTGCCAAACTGTTCACGTTCTTGAGAGTAGGCAATCGCTGCATTAAGGGCTCCTTCAGCAATTCCACAACCCAACGCTGCAATGGATATTCTACCACCATCCAGCACTTTCAATGCCTGCACAAACCCATCACCTACTTCACCAATTAGATTCCCAGCAGGAATTCTGCAATCTTCGAAAATCATTTCTGAAGTTTCAGAAGCCCTCATCCCCAGTTTATCTTCTTTTCTTCCCTGCTTAAATCCAGGGTTGGATCGCTCCACAATAAAAGCACTTGCATTTCTGGATTTCCCTGGCTCACCTGTTCGCGCTATTACTACCGCCACTTCCCCTGAATTTCCATGTGTAATAAAATTTTTAGCTCCATTGAGCACCCATTCGTCACCATCCTTCTCAGCAACTGTTTTCATGTTTCCGGCATCTGATCCTGTATTTGGCTCAGTCAAACCCCAGGCGCCAATCCATTCTCCTGTAGCTAGTTTTGGTAAGTATTTTTTCTTTTGTTCTTCGTTGGCATGCTGTAAAATATGCCCTGTACAAAGCGAATTATGAGCAGCCATGGAAAGGCCAATGGACCCGTCTACTTTTGAAAGCTCGATGATCGCAGTAACATATTCATGATAGCCAAAACCAGCTCCGCCGTACTCTTGCGGAACCAAGACACCAAGTAAGCCCAGTTCACCCATTTTATGGAAGACATCTTTAGGGAATTCCTGGGTCTCGTCCCACTCCATTTTGTTTGGCTCGATCTCTTTGGCACAAAAGTCTCGAACCATTTGGGCGATCATTTCTTTATTTTCATTTACCTCTTGAGGTGCGGTTAATGTTGCTGTTGACATATTTTAAAACGTTTGCTTTAATGGGAACGCAAAATTACTAATGTTGTTCGTCTAAAAATAGGTTTGTTAATACTTAGGTAACCAAACAAGCCTTAGTTTTGCGCCCCGTTAAGAAATAAACAATTCACCAAATGAAAATAGCAGTTGTTGGAACTGGATATGTTGGGCTGGTCACTGGAACCTGCTTTGCGGAGACCGGCAATCATGTTACCTGCATAGATATCGATGAGAAGAAAGTTGAAAAACTTAGAAATAAGCAGATCACTATCTACGAGCCTGGACTAGAGGCACTCTTCGAAAGAAACGTTAGACAAGGCAGACTGGAATTCACTACCAGCCTGGAAGATGGAATCAAAGGAGCAAAGATTATCTTCCTGGCATTGCCTACCCCTCCCGGAGAGGATGGTTCTGCTGACCTTCAATATGTATTGAAAGTAGCCGAGGATTTAGGGCCGATGCTTGAGGATTTCACAGTAATTGTTGATAAAAGTACCGTTCCGGTTGGAACAGCTGAAAAAGTAACAGCAAAAGTAAAAGAAGGAGCAAAAGTAGATTTTGAAGTAGTATCCAATCCTGAATTTTTAAGAGAAGGCGTTGCTGTGGATGACTTCATGAAACCTGATAGGGTGGTGATTGGTGCTGAATCAGAAAAGTCCATTAAGCTAATGGAGCAGTTATATGCCCCATTTGTAAGACAAGGAAACCCGATTATTTTCATGGATGTGAGATCTGCTGAGCTTACCAAATATGCTGCCAACTCATTCCTTGCAACCAAAATCACTTTCATGAATGAGATCGCCAACCTGTGCGAATTAATGGGTGCTGACGTTGATAAGGTCAGAAAAGGGATCGGTACTGATTCAAGAATTGGTAACAGATTTCTATTTGCAGGAATCGGATATGGAGGAAGTTGCTTCCCCAAAGACGTACAGGCACTTGCCAAATCATCTTCTGAGGTAGATTATGATTTCAAGATTCTTAATTCTGTAATGTCAGTCAATACAAACCAAAAGCAGAAACTTGTTACTCCTTTGAAAGAATACTTTAATGGTGATCTTTCAGGTAAAACAATCGCTGTTTGGGGATTGGCATTCAAACCATACACAGATGACATCAGAGAAGCACCCGCCTTAGAAAACATTAAAACACTTTTGAGCCTTGGTGCAGATGTGAAAGCGTATGATCCGGAGGCGATGGAAAATGTCAAGGGAGTATTTGGTGACGATATTTATTTCGCGAATGACCAATATGATGCGCTTGAAAATGCCGATGCATTGATGATCATGACGGAATGGCCAATCTTTAGAACTCCTGAGTTCGAAAAAATTTCTGGTGCATTGAAAAACAAAGTGATCTTCGATGGAAGAAACCTGTATGACCTAAACCAAATGAAGGAGTTGGGCTTTGAATACCACAGTGTCGGTAGAAAAATTGTCAATTAATACAGAGAAATGACCCGTCCTAAATAAACGTTACAGGTTTAGGATAAAAATAAATCAAGTTTAAAGAGTAGTAGGTATTGACCTGCTACTCTTTTTCATTTTATAGGTTTTAATTTCTATTTCACATTGTTGATGCATCTCTATTGGTGTTTTCATCTGACAAGAGGAATGAGGCCTTATCCTGTTGTATGTATTAATACTTTCCCTGACTAATTGATTCATATCAGTCAGGCTTAATTGATAATCAAGTAAGAACTCGTGCTTGATTATTCCATTGATTCGTTCAGCTACAGCATTAGCATAAGGGTCATAACTTTCGGTCATACTACATTCCAGATTGTTTTGCTTTAAAGCTTGCTGGTATTGGTCGCAGCAATACTGGAAGCCTCTATCTGAGTGGTGGATCAACGGTTGATTAGGATAGTTTCTTTGTTTGACAGCCATTTTCAGAGCTTTCAAAGCCCCTCTTGCTTTCAATGAATCGGAGAGATTGAACCCTACAATCTTCTTTGAATACGCATCGGTTATCAAAGCCAGATACATAGGATAATCCCGATTGCCAACATAAGTGATATCAGACACCCATATTTGTTCGGGTCTGACTGGAGTCATTTCTTCAATGAGATTAGGGTGCTTTCTGAACCAATGATGGGAGTCAGTCGTCACATGATACCCTCTTTTGGGTTCAATAAGCATGTGATTAGCCTTTAAGATGCTGAAGAGCCGATCTCTTCCAACTCCTAACTCCATCAGCTCACCCTTCAAAAGGTGGTACAGTTTTCTGGTACCAACCCTGGGCTGTTTTATGCGTATTTCTTTGATCATCTCAATAACTTTCTGAGCAGTAGCTTGTCTACGTTTTCTTGAATGAATTGCTCGGTAATAAACCTGTCTACTTACCCCAAACAGTCTACAGGTAGCCGTCAGGCTTTCTTCGTATCGTTCTCTGTAGAGGTCGACTGTTCGGGTAAAGAGTTTTTTCGGATAGGAATGGAATATTCCTTCTCTGCCAGTGAAATCATCATATCAAAAATGATTGACTTCTTATCTGCTTGCGCTACCTGATGCTCCAGAAGCTTTTTCTGTTTCTCTAACAGCTTCACTTTTGCTTCCAGCTCCATAACCTTCTGTTCTGGTGTTTTAGGCATGTTGGAGGGTGTTTGATTCTCCCAATCAAAACTACCATACTTTCGCAACCAGTTCATCACTGTTGACCTGGCTTGGATTCCATACTTGCGCTGAGCCGCTTTCGTGGATAGCTCACCTGATTCAATCTCTTTGACTACTTGTAGCTTGAGTGTTAGACTATAGTCTTTCTGAGTCCGCTTTACATATTTCTTCATTACACATTCTTTTGTGTAACGCTATTTCAGGACGAGACAAAATCTCATAAATGAAAACCCTGCATCTCCATGCAGGGTTTTTTATTACTGCTCATTCAATGCCCAATTGTAATCTTTCCAATTGATATCGGCATTCTTGCTCAATTTTACCGGGGCATATTGATTTACATATTCGATTAAAGTCCCATTTTTCTTAAAATCTCCACCATACCAATTAAACAGCTTTGAAAGAGTGGCTGAATCGGCATCCTTAAACTCATTCTTTGAGGGGTTTGCTAAGAACTCTTTTGTTGCCCGGGTCAATTGCTCATCCAGTCTTTCAGGAACATAGGCTCTTCGTTGCAACTTTGGGCATGAAACAGCCGCGCATACCAAAGCAAAATGAATACGAGGCTCATCAAACTCTTTCCTGATTATTCCATGCTCAATATTATTTAAGTCATATTCTTCATCTCCAATATTGATGAATTTGACGTCCCAGGCAGTGCTCACAAAAGGGATCTTAATTGTGGAGCCAATGTCCTTAATACTCTCGACCGGATAATGCTCTAAAATCAATTCCAATGTAAATGCATTGTATGCATTGATCCAATAAGCCAGCTTCTGATCCCTTGTCCACGTTTTTTCCGGAGGATTGGCTTCCACAATGCTCAGGTAAGATTTCAGCTTCGGGCGATCTGCCTTCAATCCTTTATAATCGACCATGCCTTTTTCGTTCACATATTTCTGAAGCAATTCATCATATGACTTGTGAGATACTCCAGCTTGTGAGAAGACTAAATGAGCAAATAAAAACGTGAGCAGTGCAAGTGTAATTTTCATAATGGATTCGATTTAGCTAGCTAACTAACGTACTTTCAATCTGTTCAGATTCTTACACGACCTATTAAGATAGCTAGATGTATGCCAAGAGACATTTTTGAATTTACACAAAAAGCCAGCCAACTGATCTCAAAAGATTGAAGGAAATATATCTTTGCGGGCTATGAGCAATACACCAGACGGAGGATCATTAAAAAATATTGTTTCGCACTGTAAAGAATACGGTTTTATTTACCCATCCAGTGACATTTACGATGGACTAGGCGCCACGTATGATTATGGTCCGAATGGATCTGAATTGAAAAACAACATCAAGGAATACTGGTGGCAAGCCATGGTACGTATGCACGAAAACATCGTGGGAATTGATGCTGCCATTTTTATGCACCCTACCACATGGAAGGCTTCAGGTCACGTGGATGCGTTCAATGACCCTTTGATTGATAACAAAGATTCGAAGAAGCGATACAGAGCAGACGTATTGATTGAAGAGTATATCGCCAAGGTTGAAGGAAAAATTGAAAAAGAAGTAAAGAAGGCAGCCAAGCGATTTGGTGATGCCTTCGATGAGGAGCAATTCACCTCGACGAACCCAAGGGTAGTAGGATACAAAGAAAAAATAAAGTCCATTGAAGACCGTCTGGGTAATGCCCTTGGCTCAGGAGATCTGGCAGATGTTAAAGCTCTGATTGAAGAACTGGAAATTGCTGATCCGGTTTCTGGCTCAAAAAACTGGACCGATGTAAGGCAGTTCAATTTGATGTTTTCAACAGAATTGGGTTCATTGGCGGACGGTGCTGAAAAAATTTATCTCCGCCCGGAAACTGCTCAGGGTATTTTTGTCAACTATCTGAATGTTCAGAAAACCGCTCGGATGAAGCCTCCTTTTGGAATAGCCCAAATAGGTAAAGCATTTAGAAATGAAATCATCGCTCGCCAATTTATCTTCAGAATGAGAGAGTTTGAACAGATGGAGATGCAATTTTTTGTGAAGCCAGGTGATGAAATGAAATGGTACGAGCACTGGAAGGAGAAACGAATCAACTGGCACAAAGCGCTTGAGCTAGGTGATGAAAATTACCGATTCCATGACCACATCAACCTGGCTCATTATGCAAATGCTGCAGCAGATATTGAATTCAACTTCCCAATGGGCTTTAAAGAGCTAGAGGGAATCCACTCCAGAACGGATTTTGACTTAATAGCTCATGAAAAACACTCTGGTAAAAAGCTGCAGTTTTTTGATCAAAACACAAATGAAAGCTACGTGCCTTATGTAGTGGAAACTTCCATTGGTTTGGACCGAATGTTCCTTGCGATAATGTCAGCTGCATATACAGAAGAAAAGCTAGAGGATGGAAGCGAACGAACCGTTCTTAAAATTCCACCTGCTTTGGCACCAAATAAGGTGGCTATTCTTCCTTTAGTAAATAAGGATGGGTTACCTGAAAAAGCGGAAGAAATTCTGAATGAACTTCGTTTTGATTTTTCATTGCAATACGATGCGAAAGATGCGATCGGCAGGAGATATAGAAGGCAGGATGCGATTGGCACTCCGTACTGCGTTACTGTAGATCACCAAACATTAGAAGACAATACGGTGACCATTAGAGAAAGAGATTCGATGAGTCAGGAGCGTGTATCCGTTGAGGAACTAATCCAAAAATTACATGAAAAGGTAGACCTAAAGCATCTACTAAAAAACATCTAGTCCTTGGAGTTACTACTCATCCTATTAATTCCATTTATTGCAAGATGGGTCATTCGATTTAATCAGACCGGAACGCTTTTTCCTGCATTTTTCCTGAGCGCCAAGCACAAAGATTTTCTTCTTAAGAATTTTGAGTTCTATCAAAAGCTACCACTAAATTCTAAGAAGATTTTTGAACGAAGGGTGGCTCTTTTCATCAGTTCAAAAAAGTTCATTCCAAGGCAAATGGAACGTGTGACTTGGGAAATGAAAGTCTTGATATCAGCTTCCGCTGTTCAGCTTACCTTCGGGTTTCCAAAAGTCAATCTAAGTTGGTTTAGGTATATCCTTATCTACCCTGAGACATTCTACAGCAAAGCCAATCAAAAGCATCATAAGGGTGAGGTTAATCCAAGAGCAAAATCCATCGTTCTTTCATGGAAATATTTTGTTGAAGGCTATTTGGAGCCTGACGGCAGAAACCTGGGGCTTCACGAAATGGCGCATGCCCTCCGGTTAGAAAACCGAATCATGAATGAGGAGTACAATTTTCTAAATCAGGAAGTATTGGAAGAGTGGGAAGCACGTGCATCGCACACCATGAAAGAAATTAAAGCTGGAACCGAAAACTTCTTCCGTAAGTATGGAAGCGCAAACAACGAAGAATTTTTTGCCGTTGCAGTAGAGAATTTTTTTGAGCGTCCAATCGAGTTCAATGAGAGGCATCCAAAAACCTATCGAACGCTTTGTCGATTGCTACGGCAAGATCCGGTTTTACTAGAAAACACCTAATTTTTCATCATGAACTGGCTTCAACTTTTATCTCACATGCGTCCGGGAGAAACCCATACAATCGCTCATGATCAAACACGTAGCAGGTTCGATCAGGATTATGATCGTATCATTTTCTCACACCCGTTCAGAAAGCTACAGGATAAGACCCAGGTTTTCCCTCTTCCGGAAGATGATTTCGTACACACACGTCTCACTCATAGCCTGGAAGTAGCCGTAGTAGGCCGGTCTCTGGCCAAGAATGCCGGAACACACCTATTGGAAAAGTATCCTGAATTGAGAAAGTCCGGCTATACCATACATGATTTTGGAGGAATTGTTGGGGCGGCTTGCCTGGCTCATGATTTAGGAAATCCACCTTTTGGACACTCGGGAGAAGACAGCATTTCGTCATTTTTCCTGACCAATGAAAAGGGTCAATTCTTTAAAGAAAAAGTGTCTGAGAAAGAATGGAAAGACCTGACCACTTTTGAAGGAAATGCACAAGGTCTTCGTATTCTGAATGGTAAAGGTAATGGGGGGCTGAAGCTCACATTCGCTACACTAGGAGCTTTTACCAAGTATCCGCTTTCATCATCTTGTGAAAAAGAAAAGGGAAGGAAAAGCCAAAAGAAGTTCGGTTATTACCAATGTAATGCCACCTTGTTTGATGAGATGGCAACTGAAATGGGGCTGGTCTCTCTTGGAGGTGGAAAATGGTGCAGGCACCCCCTCGCATTTTTGGTAGAAGCAGCAGATGACATCTGCTATCATATCATTGACCTGGAAGATGGCTGTCGGTTGGGACTGGTACCGTTTGAAACGGTAAAAGAACTTCTGGCGGAGATAATTGGCGACTCTTTCTCTGAGGAGAAAGTCCAGAAGATCGCGTCACAGAATGAGCGACTAGGGACACTACGAGCATTAGCCATCAATCAGCTTATTCAGGAATGTTCAGATGCTTTTATTGCGAATGAGGAGCAAATGCTCAAAGGATCATTCGATACCGATTTGACAAGCCTTATCCGCTCAGCTCCTGCCATGAAAAAAATCATTGACCTCTCTATTGAGAAAATCTATCGCTCCAAATTGGTGCTTGAAAAAGAGGCTGGTGGATATGAAGTCATCGATAACCTGATTGAAGTTTTTGCCACTGCGGTCTACGCCAACCAATTTGAGAAACCCCTTCCAAAACACAAGTCGATTTTAAGGTTACTCCCGGAAGAGTATGAGGTTCAATTAGCGGATTCGAAATCAGTCTACGAGGCGTTGCAAATTGTCATTGACTTCATAAGCGGGCTCACTGATTCTCACGCCGTGAGACTTTACAAAACGATAAAGGGGTACAGATTGCCTGTCTAATCATCAACAGACTTACCATCTTGATCCAAGATCTCCCAAAACATCAGATAGCTTGCAGTGCTATCCCTCTCTAATAAGGTCATTGAGGTTGAATATTTCCCTGGTGTATCATCTACTTTGAATTTAAAAACGCCCAACTTGTCGTTCAGGCTCACATAGTCATAATCCCAGACTTCAATTTCATTCCATCCCTCTTTCACATCTAAAATTAGATCTACTTGCTCTACATCCCCGGTATCTACACGATGATATCTTTCGCCCTCCGGCCAAATTTTGTGACCGTCCATTTTCAGGTACATTTCATCCTTATCAATTTCATCCGGAGTGGTGCATTGGACGGATTTAATTCTGATTTTAGGCATGGCTAGCTTTTTTTGATTTAAATAAAATTAGTCAAATGGAAGTCTTTATTTAGAAATTTGACTTAATGTTTCCTTAACTACAGCATTGATAATCTATCAAAGAAGTCCTTTCGATAGGATTTTCCAATAAGTACCTGATGACCCTTCAAAAAAACCATGCCTTCAGATATGGAATCAATAGCTTCAAAGTTGATCAAATAAGAACGGTGAATGCGAATAAATCCCAATGGCAGTAATTTCTCCTCCACACTTTTCAGAGTATGACTGATGATGTATTTGTTCTTTTCTGTATGCACAATAGAATAATTATCGAATGCTTCCGCGTAGATAATCTCATCAGAATTCAGTGACAAAATCTCTTGGTCTTTGCGAACAAAAAGCTTTACGGGCTCAGACTTGGTTATCACATTTCCTTTGGATTTTAACGTAGCTATTTCAATGTTGGCGATCAGGTCGTTTTCATTAAAGGGTTTCACAATATAGCCTGAGGGATTAACTGCTCTTGCTCGATTGAGCGTAGATTGATCATAATAAGAAGTCAGAAAAATGAAGGGTACTCTCAACCTGGGAGCCAGCTCGATTCCATCAACATCTCCTTCAATGTTGATGTCTAACAGTGCGACATCAGGAACTTTTTCAGCAACAGACTTCAATGCTGCTAATGATTCATCCACAATCGCAGTAACAATATATTCGTGATTCTTTAGAATGCGTGCAATGTCATCCGCAATGAGTGGCTCATCCTCAACAATCAAAATTGATGACTTCTTCATGCCACCAATTTATAACGAGAAACAATTAAATCAATTTACAATATGAATTAATGTGGTCTAGGTTATAACTAAAAGAGGTATAGCAGCATATAAATATTGCTGCTATAATTTTTTTTTAAAGTAGTGCCCCTTTAAACCTTAAGACCTATGTAACACAAGATGTTCCAGGGCTTTTGATCGTCATTTCCACCTCCTCCGGAAGAGTCACAGGGAGTGCACGGTCCAACTTCAATGATACTGCTACTTATCAATACTCCATTTTGATAGCAATCCATAGTCGTAACTACACAAAATTGCTTACCAATCCCACACGTAAATTCTTGGACATCCGGATAAGTAACACAAAATCTGTCATGCGTGAGATCAACCTCTGATAAGTAAACGGTATAGATTTCACCTTCATTTACGTAAAATTCTACTCCATCATTATTTATAAATACTCCACGCAGATTTGATAAGTCACTAACATCAACCAAGGCGTAATTTTCCTCTTCTTGTTCCTCTGGACAGGCAGCCTGGCCATCTAGAAAAAACAAGTGGTTGTTACCCAGATCAATAACCCTGAAAGATCCCGTCGTGTTAATCAGTTCTTCAAAACTTATAACCATCGTCATTCCTGCCAAAATTTCGTTTTGTGGATTTAATATTTCTTCCTTGGGCCCCATCGATTGTTCATTACAACTGGCTATAGTAATAATCACCAGTATTGCTAATATATTTTTCATTAGCATCATAGTTTTGTTTGAATTGTACTATGAAGATCTCATAAACAACTGATGGTCAAAAGAAGATTTTAGCGAAGGGCTGATTTGTTTGAGTAAATGATACCAAATGCCTAGCGGTTGATCAACACCTACAGCACCAATTTAAATCGGTCAATCATAATATCAATGACGGTACCATCCTCATTAAGTATACTCAGTTCAGCTTTCAGTTTTCTAGATAAGGAAGCAATCATTTTCCATCCAAATGAATTGCTGCTTTCCAAAGCTGTTTTGTCCAATCCTTTCCCATTGTCTTTGATTCTGACATGAAGTTTGTCGTTCTTTTCTCTCATGGTAAGTTCGATGATTCCGGTGCTCATTTCTTCAAACGCATATTTTAAACTATTGGTGACCAATTCATTGATTATTAAGCCTAATGGCACTAATGTATCAACATCCAGCTTCATATTTCTTACATCAATTTTGTAATCTATTTCTTTGCTATCCAGATTAAAGGAATTAATTAATTGTGGAATCAGGTTTTTTAGATAATCATATACATCCACTCCTCTTAAATCATTTGTCTGGTATAATCGTTGGTGGATCAAAGACATGGTTTTCACTCTGTTTTGCCCTTCGGTAATGGCCTCTAAAGCCGATTCAGAGGAAAGATTTTCCGCTTGAAGATTTAGTAAACTAGAAATTACCTGTAGGTTATTTTTGACTCGGTGGTGGATTTCCTTTAAGAGAGTTTCTTTATCTTCTATAGCAATTTCTAACTGATGTTTTTTTTCTGTTAATAAACCGTTGGTTTTCTTTCGCAACAAAGATTGTCTGGTAATGACAATACCTCCTAGCAGAAAAAGACCTGCGAAAGCGAGGAATGCATTACGCTGCTTCAAATATGTACTTGCCTCCAGTCTTTGGATTTCTTTTTCCATATTTAAAGCTTCTATTTTGGAATCTCTTTTTTCTAATTCATAGCTCCGAGATAGCATATAAAGCTGATTCTGAATATTCGCATTTGAATAGCTGTCTTTTAATTTCTTATACTTAACGTGATAATCATAGGCTTTTTCAAAATCTTTAAGACCAGCGTAGTACTTACTTAGTATCCAATAATATTTGTACTCGTTTACCTTGCTGTTCGTCTTGTTCGTTAATTCCTTAAAAGCAGCAATATGGGGTTCTGCTTTCTGTGGATGTCCTAGGGATAGATGGGCTATGGCAACATTAATATGGAAATTCAAAGAATCTGATCGATTTGCATATAAATGAAGATAATCGTAGCTCCGAACCTCCTCCAGATAATTCAGAGCTTTCGCCGGATCATAGCCCTTATAATCTTCCTCCAGATAAAGATGTGAATAGTTTACAAGCAGTAGAAAGTGATTCGCCGACCCTTCATCAACCAATGCTCGTTCAGAATCTAAGACTAGTTTGGCGCTATCATACTTCTTAAGGAGTATCAAGGGACCATAAAAATTGTGATAAGATACTAGACTGTCAGTCTTATTTTGTGCCAACTTGTACGACTTGCGGACATATGCAAGCATATCCGAATATCGCTGCATTTTATGCATTAAACTAGACAGTAAGTGATAGATAGATCTTTGGAAACTTACATTATTGCTATTCTCAAAAGCAAGTTCTGTTCGCTTAGCATAATCAAGAGCCTTAAAGAGGCTATCTTGTTCTAAATAAATCCAAGCGATTTGAGAATCTATTCGTGCTGCTTTATCACTGCCCTCTATCTGACTGGCATAATGCTTTGCTTTTTTATACCAAGCTTTTGCTGAATCCAGCAACCCAACATCATAAAAGGTCCGAGCTTTCAGGAAGTTTGAGGCATACTGAAATTTAAGGGCTTCTTTCTGTTGAAAATAATTAACAGCTTCATTTACGTATTTCCATAAAGAATCATAAGGTCCATGTCCATAATGATTAATAATATTTTGATAAAGGAAATACCTTGATGATAAATTCTCCTCAACCACAAGCATTTGTTTCATTGAGTCCAGTGCGTGGTTACTTTGAGATTGCGGTTGGCCGTGAGAGTAGTGAAATACTGCAAGTACTAAAATGATGCAAATTCTCTTCATAAAGTGGTTAGGTTTAGACCGAATATAACCAAGATACAGTGGTTCGGCTATCAAGAAGCGTTCAAAAAACTTAATCATTACTTATACCTAATAAATCTAATTGAATCAGATTTTTAGTAAGTCAAGTTTCAACCAATAAAATGGCTCATAAAAAAAATTCATTTACAGAACAAGGCATCCGTTTGAAAGCCTGAAAACATACTACTTGCTAAGGGTATCATAAACCGCTGAAAATCTTGCCCCTAAGCCTGATCTCATTACCTTTGCGCACTATTTTATTATGTGGTCCAAACTCGCTCATAACATCCTTCGTTTTCGTGTCACGCTTATGGTCATTCTGGCCTTGGTGACGGTCTTCATGGGGTATAAGTCTCAGAACATCAAATGGTCTTATGACCTGGCCAACATTGTGCCGGAAAAAGACCCGGACATGGTGTATTTCAAACAATTCCGTAAAACATTCGGAGAGGATGGAAATATCATGGCTCTTGGCGTACAGGATAGTGCTGTATACCAATTAGAGACATTTAAGAAATTCAGTGAGCTCACCACAGAGCTAGAAGAGATGGAGGGAATACGGAATGTTCTAGGACTTCCGAACCTTCAAAAACTGGAAAAGAACAATCAAAAAAGGGCATTCGAACTGCAGCCGATATTTGCAGGAATCCCGAAGACACAAGAAGAACTTGATAGTCTTCTTCAGGGTGCAGCCAGTTTAAAGTTCTACAGCGGACAGCTCATCAACTCTGACAATGGCGCCACGCTGATATTGATTACAATTAAAAAAGAGATTCTTAACTCAAAAAACCGGGATCAGCTGGTTAATAACATCATTGATGCTGGAAAAAGATTTGAAGAAGCGAGTAATGTAGACGTGCACTTTGCCGGTTTGCCCTACTCAAGATCTATCACCACGAGCAAAGTTAAAGCAGAGCTGAACATGTTCCTCGTGCTCTCTTTGGTGGTGACTGGAATTATACTTTTCCTATTCTTCAGGTCGTTCAAAGCAGTATTTTTTCCCCTGATCATTATTGGTGTGGTTGTGATTTGGGTAATGGGAACTCTTGCCCTGTTAGAATATAAAATCACATTGCTTACAGGCCTAATCCCACCAATCATTGTGGTTATAGGTATCCCCAATAGTGTTTACATGCTAAACAGATATCACCACGAGTTTAGCCAGCATGGTGATCAAATGAAGGCGCTCAGCAGAATCATTAGAAAAATTGGGGTGGTGACCTTCATCACCAACCTCACAACAGCGGTGGGATTTTTTGTCTTGGCCACCACTCAGATCAATGTATTGGTTGAATTTGGTATTGTAGCAGGAATCAATATCATGGCCACTTTCGTGGTGAGTATTATTCTGATACCTGGTGTATTCTCCCTATACAAACCACCAACCCAAAAGCATCTCAAGCATTTAAAGTTTAAGATGCTGGATTCAGTGATCCGCTGGCTGGATGATATCGTTCATGAATTAAGGCCGGCCATTTTCGCTATCACCATTGCGGTGGCCGCAGTTTCAGCATATGGACTTAGCCAGATCAAAGCAGTGTCATACATGGTTGATGACATTCCTGAAAACAGTCCCTTGAAAAAGGATCTTCACTTTTTTGAGCAGAATTTTAGTGGCATAATGCCGCTTGAGATAATCGTAGATACAGGGGCAAAAAAAGGCGTTCAGAACCTTCGCAATCTTCGAAAGATTGATGAATTCGAATCATTCATTTCCTCCATCGATTACATTTCACAGCCTGTATCAGTGGTGAGCTTTGCCAAAGCTGCGCGACAAGCATTTTACAACCAGAGTCCTGCTTTCTATTCGCTTCCAACTAATAGGGACATGGCATTCATCATTCGTTATCTGAGTGAGGGGGAAACAGAAGACATCTCACAGTCCTTCGTGGATTCCACCAGTCGTTATTTACGGATTTCACTAAAGATAGCAGATATAGGATCCAACAGACTCGACTCGCTGGTCAACGGAGTGATCGCACCAAAGATTGACTCGATCTTTGTAGACTCTAAGATGGACGTAAACCTCACTGGAACAACATTGATGTTCATCAAGGGCAACAAGTTTTTGATTGAAAACCTGTTAACCTCGATGATCATAGCCTTCTTCATTATCGCACTGATTATGGGTCTGCTTTTCCGCAACATCAAGATGATCATCATCTCGATCATACCGAATATCATTCCGCTATTAGTCACTGCAGGTATCATGGGTTATTTTGGTATCCCATTAAAGCCGAGTACTGCACTGATATTCAGTATCGTTTTTGGGATATCTGTAGACGATTCAATTCACTTTTTAGCCAAATACCGACAGGAGCTTTTTGCTCATAAGTTTGATGTATCAAAGGCAATAAGTAAAAGTATTCGTGAGACCGGATCAAGTATGATCTATACCTCCATCATTCTATTTTTCGGATTTATCATTTTCGTGCTCTCTGAGTTTGGTGGAACCATTGCATTGGGTAAACTCACCTCCATTACTTTGTTTTTTGCTATGATCACAAATGTTGTGGTATTACCAGCACTGATACTTCAGTTCGACAGTGGTAAGCGTGATAAATCGAAGCATCCGCTAATTGAAAGTGTACCTGAGCTTGCAGAAGGAATCGATGAGGATGATGAAGGCAATAAAAAGAATAAAAAATCAAGTTAAGTTTTAGTTTATCGTACCGTGAAATATCCTGAATTTAAGAAAGTCAGCTATTCAGAAATCGCTAAAGACATCCTCAATTTTTGGGAGGACCAGCAGATTTTTGACAAGTCTGTATCCACCCGTGAGGGTAATGATACCTTCACCTTTTACGAAGGCCCGCCCTCTGCAAACGGCACCCCAGGTATTCATCACGTGATGGCTCGTACGGTAAAGGATATATTTTGCCGGTATAAAACTTTGCAAGGCTTTCAGGTTAAAAGAAAAGGAGGCTGGGATACACATGGTCTTCCTGTTGAGTTGCAGGTTGAAAAACAACTCGGCATCACAAAGGATGATATCGGGAAGAAAATATCTGTAGAAGACTACAATGCCAAGTGTCGGGAAGCAGTGATGAAATTTAAAGGGGAGTGGGATGACCTTACTCGTCAAATAGGCTATTGGGTGGATCTGGATAACCCATATGTCACTTTCGAAAAAGAGTACATAGAATCTGTCTGGAATCTGCTAAAAAGACTTTTTGATAAAGGCCTGCTTTATAAAGGATATACGGTTCAGCCTTACTCACCAGCAGCAGGAACAGGTTTGAGTTCTCACGAACTGAACCAGCCTGGCACCTATCGAGATGTTAAGGATACCTCTGTTGTCGCCCAGTTTAAGGTGAAGAGGGATGAACACTCTTCATTTCTTTTTGAAGATGAAAATGAGGATGTGAGAATTCTTGCCTGGACAACCACGCCATGGACGCTCCCATCAAACTGCGCCTTGGCAGTGGGTGAGAAAATCGATTACGTGAAGGTTAAAACCTTTAATCAGTATACCGGCAAGCCAATCTCTGCAATCCTTGCCAAAGACCTTTTAGGTAAGTTTTTTTCGGAAAAGGCAAAAGAGGTTTCACTCAGCGAGTATAACCCTGGAGATAAACTTATTCCTTTTGAAGTAGTTCAGGACTTCAAAGGGTTGGATATCGTTGAAGTTCGATATGAGCAATTGATGCCTTACGTGACCAATTCAGAGCTAGAGGAGAAAGCCTTCCGGGTGATCCCTGGTGATTTTGTCTCTACCGAGGACGGTACAGGCGTTGTGCACACGGCTTCTGTGTTTGGTGCGGACGACTTTAGAGTAACCCAACAGTCGGGAGTGCCATCCGTGATGGTGAAAGATGAAAAAGGTCAGGATGTTCCGCTCGTTGACAAGCAGGGAAGGTTTGTGGTCGAGGTGACAGACTTTGCCGGAAAGTTTGTTAAGGAAGAGTACTACAGCGATGAAGAGCGAAAAGATCCGGACTTTAAGCCGACGGATGTCTTAATTGCCATCAAGCTAAAAGAGGACAATAAGGCATTCAAGGTCGAGAAATACGAGCACTCCTACCCGCACTGCTGGAGAACGGATAAGCCTGTGTTGTACTATCCGCTGGATTCCTGGTTCATTAAAACCACTGCGTTAAAAGATCGATTGGTTGAGCTAAATAAAACCATCAACTGGAAGCCAGCATCTACCGGAACCGGGCGATTTGGAAACTGGCTAGAAAATCTGGTAGACTGGAACTTGTCACGATCCAGATTCTGGGGAACACCTCTTCCAATCTGGGTGACAGAAGATCGCACGGAGATGAAATGCATTGGCAGCATCGAAGAGCTGGAGAAAGAAGTGCACAAATCGGCTGAGGCGGGCTTCATGGATGCAGACCTCCCGAAAGATTTTGATCTACATAGACCCTATGTGGATGATGTGATTTTGGTCAGCGACTCTGGTAAGAAAATGATGCGTGAACCAGACCTGATTGATGTGTGGTTCGACTCTGGTGCCATGCCATATGCTCAGTGGCACTATCCGTTTGAAAACGAAGAAACATATCAAGCGAATTACCCGGCAGATTTCATCGCTGAGGGAGTAGACCAAACTCGTGGCTGGTTTTTCACCTTGCACGCCATTGCCGTATTATTGAATGACTCGGTGGCTTACAAGAATGTGATCGCCAACGGACTTGTGCTGGATAAGAATGGTAACAAGATGTCCAAGCGTTTGGGTAATGCAATCAACCCATTTGAGACATTGGAACAATACGGGGCAGACCCTACCCGATGGTACATGATTGCCAATGCCAACCCATGGGACAATCTGAAATTTGACCTTGATGGAGTTGCAGAGGTTCAGCGTAAATTTTTTGGGACACTGACAAACACGTACTCCTTCTTTGCTTTGTATGCTAACCTTGACGGTTTCCAAATGGAAGATGGGAATGTAACACCAGTGGCTGATCGTCCTAGATTTGACCGTTGGATTATCTCTGAACTACAGATCCTGATTAAAGATGTGACTTCATTTTACGAGGATTATGAGCCTACCAAAGCGGCCCGTGCTATCCAGGATTTTGTCAACGATCAGCTTTCCAACTGGTACGTTCGTTTGTCAAGAAAACGGTTTTGGAGAAGTGAACTGAATGGAGATAAAAAGTCCGCTTACGAAACACTCCACGAGTGTCTTGCGGTGACCTCACAACTCATGAGTCCTATTGCCCCATTTTATGCTGAATGGCTATATAAAAATCTGACTGAGAGTAATGGTGAGGCCTCTGAATCCGTTCATTTGAGCCTGTTGCCTAAAGCGGATGAACACAAAATTGACATGGCCTTGACAGAGAGCATGCATTATGCTCAGGGCGTTTCTTCTTTGGTTCACTCACTTAGAAAGAAGGAAAAAATCAAGGTGAGACAGCCATTGCAGAAGGTGCTTATCCCGATTCTGAAACCAGAGGTGAAGGAACGCATAGAGGCAGTGGAAGAGTTGATCAAAACTGAGATCAACGTGAAGGAGGTGGAGTATATAGATGATGCTTCAGGTATTTTGGTTAAAAACATCAAACCAAATTTCCGTAAGCTAGGTCAGCAATATGGGCCAAAGATGAAAGCTATCACAGGCATCATCAATGGGTTTGGTAAAGATGAAATCGCTGCAATCGAACGAGATGGAAACTATGAGATCGAGGTTGAAGGGGAGAAAATCAATTTGTCGTTGGAGGATGTGGAAATCACCTCGCAGGATATTCCAGGATGGCTTGTTGCCTCTGAAGGCAGCTTAACTGTGGCATTAGACATCACTATTTCCGAGGATCTTCGAAAAGAGGGGTTGAGCCGTGATATGGTAAACCGAATTCAGAACCTCAGAAAAGATCAAGGCCTGGAGGTACAGGATAAAATCTCTATTAGGTACGCTACCAGTGACGATATGATGAGCGCTGCGATATCAGATTTTGCCGAGTATATCAAAACAGAAACACAAGCATTGACGCTGGAATCTAATGGTGTAGGCGGAGGAGAGAAGTTTGACATAGACGGAATTGAAATTGATGTCAAAATAGAGGTAGTAAAATAATAAGCCTGCATATTTTGCAGTCAAAATCACTTTCAATGAAAAATCAGGTACTCAAATATTTCCTAATCAGCCTTGTTGTTATCATCCTGGATCAGATAGTGAAAGTAGTTGTACACTACAATATGGATATGGGAACCCACGGACAAATCCTGATTTTTGGTGAGTGGTTTAAGCTCCATTACCTCACTAATCCCGGCATGGCTTTCGGAATGAAGCTGAATTTTGAATATGGAAAGCTGATCCTGACCGTATTTAGAATTGGCGCGATGATAGCCATTGGCTATTACCTCTACTCACTGATCCAAAAGCAAGCCAATACAGGCTTGATCATCTGCATTGCCTTGATTCTTGGTGGAGCCATCGGTAATCTGGTAGATTCCGTTTTCTATGGCATCTGGTTTGACAATGCACCCTATGATGCCCCAAGTCCTTGGTTTCATGGTCAGGTGATCGATATGTTTTACATCGATATCTGGGAGGGCTATCTGCCAAACTGGATTCCGCTATTAGGTGGGGATTACATGGCACTTTGGCCCGTTTTCAACGTAGCTGATGCATCCATCTTTGTAGCTATCTGTTTTATTATCATTTTCCAGAAAAGGTATTTTAAGAAAGAGGAAGAAGAAGTAGTAATAGAAGAATCCGCTTAGATTTTATTACTTTCATGTTCTGAAGCGTTAGACATGAAAAAGATCCTTTACTTAGGTAATTATTTATCAATAGCCTTTGGACTTGCTATGATGATAGCTTCAATGATAGCCATGATATTGTTATCTATTGAATGGATAAATACAGGTGAATTTATTTGGGAAACATATAAAACAAATCTGTTCTTGTTTGCTAAGCCAATTTTCGTTTTCAATCTAATTACACTAGGTGGTATCAAGGTTCTTTCTATATGGTCCCCGTATCTTAGATTGCGTATCATTTATGAGTTGGACAAGCCTATCGATCATTTTATTGAAAAACTAAAAACACAAAATTGACTTACCACATCCTCAATGGCGATGCACTCAAAGATCAGCTCCCAACTGGTCAGATTGAAGGCGAAATTATTGTTGCCAGGGAATGTATGGTAGATGGACCGGTCAATGCCCGCTCGTTAAAAGAGCTATATCAGCTCCGTCAAAAATTTATTTCCGAAACCTATGGGCTGGATGATTACGCCAAACAGACCATACCTGAAATTTCTAAAATAACAGGAATTGAAAGTGGTGAGGTAAACCTTTGGTTTGAGGATGACCTGTTCTGCCAAACGAATCTCTGGTTTGTTTGCAGTCTCATTTACCAAAAAAATGTCAAAGTTTATCTAATAAGACCAAATACCAACCTTGAGTATGGATTTGGAGGACTGAACAAAGTTGAATTGATAAAGGCATTTAATAACCGAAAACCTGTAACTCCCATTCAGGTCAATCAGTTGGCGTTGCTATGGTTCGCATACAGAAATGATGACATAGAAAGGCTGTTAAAGTTGGGTGTTCAGACTCACACGGACTTCCCATTTATCATGCGTGCCATTGAAGCTCACTTTGATCGAACATCGGGAGGACCGAATCATCCGGAACAAATTATAAAGCAAATAATAGAAGAAAGGTCGACCACCGATTTTGGGACTGTATTCAGAGAGTTTGTCAAACGAGCGCCAATTTATGGTTTTGGTGATCTACAGGTCAAGCGGATTTTTGACCGGGTAATCGATCAACCCCAAAGAAAACCGGAGTAAAATTCACGACGAATAATTTCCAATTTTTTAGGTGAAGTTTTCTTTAGCCTATATTTTTCCCAAAAATTTCTACTTTAGTCTCATGAATAATAAGCCACGAATCCTTAAAGCTTTCGAAGCATTGGATGTTGAAATTCAGGAACAAATAAAACTAGCCTACCCGGAAGGCTTTGAAGATCACTTGATCAAATTTGTGAATAAAGAAGGTAAGTATCAAAGTGGCCTGCCTTTTGAAACAGAGGATAAATATTATTTAGTGAAAATGACTCGGGATGAAGCTAAAGAGCTCATCGAGGAAGACGATGACTATGATGAGGATGGTAATTTAAGAGATGAAGTCAAAGAAGACTTTGAAGATAAATATGAAGATGATATGTAAAAGGCAGCCAGGAGCTGCCTTTTTTATTATTAGTCACATGCATTCTCTTCCAAAAAGACCATCACCTCAGTCAAGTCTTTTATTCCATTAGTGACATCTGAAATCTGGTCGTCTACTCCACAACCCTCTAGTAATTCAGACAATACCTCATCTACATTTTTCTTGTATATCACACTCCTGGTTCCCGTTTCATTATCCACTATGTAGTACTCTTCAAAATAAATCGCTCCATCGGGATCCGGTGTTAAAGCTTCATTTACCATGCTGCTTGCATTCATAGCAGCAACAGTGGCATTTCCAATGGATGTCCCAATATCCTCTCCTCTTTTCTGGCTTTCTTCAATGCTTTTCTTGGCAGCTGCTTCAGCAGCCTCCTCAGCCAGCTCTTCTTTCACTGATTCAATACTTGATTTTACCAAGTGAGTTGCTCCATCTCTTACATGAGTTGGGCTAGGATTCTGAAAATAGCTAAATCTACCGGTAGGGTTGCCTACCTGAATGTATTGACGACCAACACAGATATAATGATTATCAGACCCGTCTATTGTTTGAATATAATAGACCACATCACTGCTTATCGCTTTATAAATAGCAACCTCATCTCTTTCATTAGCGAATTTCACTCCAGCTGGTCCATAAATTTTGGAGCCATCAATTTCATGAGCATCTCGTGTCATACCAGCCACTTTACCCACTCGTTCTTCGCCCGTGCTAAAATAGATTTTACCTGGGTGAAAGTTCTTAAACGGCTTGTTGTAATCATTTTTTACATCACTAATTAGCACCACCCCATAAAACTTATCCACTTCCTCACGTAAGTACTTCTCTTTCTTACCTCCATTTGGTTTTACCCGCACTTCGACAGTATCGGAATCCACAACCTTCAACTGTATTTCTCCTTCTTTCCTGATCCCTCCTACAAGTTCGACATAGCCTCGTACCCAGTTTGTGACAATAATCTTTTTCCCATTAGCATACATGGTGGATTTAGCCGTATACTGGCACCACACTGTGGCTGGAATTAAGAACAGAACAAAAAATAGCTTTTTCATATCAATTGGTTTAATTAGATCATTGTAAAATAGTAAATCGTTTAAGAGTGATCTGAAAATCTTTTTCCGATTAACAATGATTTAAAACTATAAGAGTAGCAGGTCAATATTTTAGAAATGGGTGTGAGCAGCACCAGAAATGACGTGAATGTCAAAATATTGACTGCAAGTAAGAAAGATGGTGAAGCATGTACTTCACCATCTTAATAGTTAATTACTGTATTTTATCTAAACGAGCAGGCTCCCATCTTCTATCCATTGTGACAGACCCAAACTCTACATCGAATGTGCTTCCGTCAAACCATGCCGCATCCCCCTGATTGGAAATGTAGAAGCCCATAATTCCACTTCCGAAGTGTGCGACATCCCATAGTTGACCGGAGAAATAGCCCCCTCCCTCTGGTGTTCCTGTAATGAATGATTTGTTGCCGTCCCCGGCTGATGAAGCCTCCAATGGCAAGTCAGTACCCCAATATTTATTGGTGATTACATATTGGTCACCAACTTTGGTGAATCGCCAGTGCTTTTGGGTGTGGACTGTGGGTCTGGTTCTTATTAGTTCTTTACTCGGAACAGAAGCAGTCAACGCCACACCTTCTCCGAATTGCAAATCGTCAGAATTCACAATATGGTAATAGTAGTACTCACTAAGTGTCACCGTGTAGAACGAGGAGGCTTCAGCATACATCAAATAGTTTCCATTATAATCCTCAATCCCAGCGCCGATTTTTATCTGATAATGTTGGTCAAACTCTTTCCAGGGCTCATCTGCCACAAATGAAATTTCCGAACCGTTTACACTTACTGTTCCGGAAACAATGACAGGTGAAGAAAGGCTTCTCTCCTCTATAATGAGCTTGTTTTCATCCACAGATGCTGGATTGATTTCCCTATCAAAAGTGATCCTAATCGTCGTTTCATCTACCTCGACCTCAAGCATGTTGTGGGAAGGGCTAACATCCAGCACATTAAGTGGCACCATCTCTGTCTTAAACCCAATGCTTTTAGCTGACTCCAATGCATTTCCAGCCAGATCTTTAATGCCTGTCAATACTTCTAAGCGGTATTCTGAGTTTCCAAATAGATCATCAACAGGTGTTACAGTTACACTACCGCCATCCACTTCCAGGGATAGATCAACAACTTCAGCAGTCCGAACATGCGTCAGTACGATATTGCCTGTCAAACTATTTTCGTCTAACGCTTCAGAAAAATCCAGCACTACACCTGTTGACACGCTCATATTAACCGCTCCATCTACAATAGAAAATGACTGCAAAACTGGAGCCTCATTGTCCAGATTTTCGGTGGTAAAAGAAGATGTGAAAGTAGCTGCCAGTCCGTTACCCTCTAGGTCGGTTATACCAGTGGTAAGAGTGAGCGTGTATTCCGTATTACCCTCTAAATCAGATGATGGTTCAATTGTCATTAAATTTCCTGAAACAATCACTTCAGCACCAATAGCGCTTGATCCTGACCATCCTAGCTGTATTGTGTTGTCACTTACCGAGTTGATATCAATTGCCTCTGAAAAGGTGATTTCGATATGTGCATCAATACCTATTTCTGTATCTTCATCTCCCGGAGAAATACTGACTACAGTGGGTGCCGTAGTGTCTACTTCTTCCTCATCATCCACATCGTTTGGTGCCGGACTGTCTTTATCCTCACCACAAGCTGCAAGCATTGCTAATAATAAAGCAATGAAACTAATTTTAATTAACGTTTTCATATCAAGTAATTGTAGTTTTAGCTCGAACCTAGGCATTGATGTAAACTGATGGAGAGAAATGGTCGTGAGGTTATGTATCAAGCGTGTGAATGGTGAGATTGATGTTGTGAACGAATTCTGGTATTTTTAGAAATTCATTCCATCTACATGAACATTACCCGACTGATCACCTTAGCACTTCTCATTTTTGTTAGTTTAAATCTGTATGCTCAAAAATCTCAGCAAGAGCTAATCATTGACAGTTTAGAGAGCTACCGTCCCATCGCAGAGCCCGGATGGGATGAGCTTGATTTATGCATTGGACTTTATCGCCTGTATCTTTTCAATGGAGACGTTAAGAAAGCTGACGAGCAAGTTGCCCGCATTTATGAAATTGGGAGAACGGAGGAAATCCCCATCGCTGCGGCATATGGTCGCATCATGGAAAATCTTAAAGCCTATATAATAGAGAGTGATGACGACAAAGCCATTCGTCTATGT
Organism: Ekhidna sp.; assembly: GCF_965247405.1. GTDB lineage: Bacteria > Bacteroidota > Bacteroidia > Cytophagales > Cyclobacteriaceae > Ekhidna. The sequence continues at coordinate 2,255,158 of NZ_OZ252014.1, read as the reverse complement.
TTGGAAGCGATAGAAATTGCTAGGCATGAAAAGAATCAAGAAGCACTTGCATACGCTCGTTATCAGCTTGCAGAAAACTATTATTTCGAAAAGGGAGAGCCCGAAAAAGCGATAGAGCTGATTTTGGAATCCCTGAAGGAGGTAGATGAAACTGTCACGATAAAAACCCTGGGAAATACGCATAAAACCATAGGGCATGTATATGGCCAAATAGGTGAATACGAAAAAGGACTCAAACATCTGAGAATTGCCCTTAAATACTTTAAGCAGCTTACAGAAAACCCACCTGTTCACCCCAAAATAGGTCGAAGAAGCGCCCTCGATTTAGGTGCTGAAATGCATACAGCCAACACCTTGAACTACATTGGTGATCTACATGTGATGCAAGGGAATATATCTAGTGCACTTACAGTAAAGATTGAGGCACTGGATCTAATGGAAAAGCTAAATAATAAAGACATGACCGCCTGGATGTATTCACAAACCGGAAAGCTCTATGCTGAAATTGGCAATCTTAATCAGGCAGTCTCAGATTTTCAAAAATCAAGATTACTATTCGAAGAGTTGGGTTTCGAAAAGGACATTCATCGGGTGAATGAAACCATGATTCCTACACTGGTAAGAATGAGTGAATACGAGCTTGCAGAACAGCTAACAGAGGACAACATTCGATACTACACAAAAACCAAGGACACTTTATACTTAGCGTCAACCTATGTACATGCAAGTGGCATTTTTCTGATGCTAGAGGCTCAAATTGACTTAAAGAAGTCAAAAAAATACTTAGATAAAGCTGAAGGATTAGTCAAACAAATCACTGACCAAAAGATTGAAGCGCTCTTCGCGCGTATGCGTGGTATGTACGCCAAACGAACCGGAGATTTCATCAAAGCACACCTGTATTTAAACGAAGCACTTCAAATTAGCAGTGCGTCAAACAAGCTATTCAATGCTCGTGTGACATTCGATATAGCGGACAACTTCCTGCTGCAATCGGAATATGATTCTTCCAAATTTTATGCTAATAATGCACTGAATCTGGCCTTTGATTTAAAAGATCGAGATCTTTCAATGGATTGCTATAAGCTATTAAGTGACATTGGTGCTGCTGCTAATGACATGCAAGAAGCATATGCTAACCATGTTGTCTATTTCAAACTTTATGACAGTTTGTTTACGACCAGCGCCACAGCTAAATTAAAAGAAGAACAAGTCAGGCAAGGTATTTTTAGCTACCAGCGAGACAAAGAGTTGGCGGAGGAGAATGCTCGCCTACTTGAAAGCAGGAACAATTTATTTCTCATCGTAGGAGCTTTTCTTTTGATCATTATCGGTTTAATGATTTACCTGTATTTCAGTTTGAGAAAAGTAAAAGCCAAAACACAGAGCCAAAACCAACAGCTCACCCAACTGAATCAAACCAAAGACAAATTTTTTGGAATTATTGCGCATGATTTGAGAAGTCCTTTAATTGGGCTACAAGGTGTGGGCGATCAGGTGGATTACTTTTTAAAAAAAGGAAATACTGACAGATTGGAACAACTATCTAGAGGAATTAGTGACACCACAAAAAAGCTGAATGAATTGCTTGATAATTTGCTAAACTGGGCACTACTCCAAAATGGAATGATCCCTTATCATCCAAAAAAAGTAGACATGAAAGCCTCCGTTGAATCCGTCATTGATTTATTAACTCCGTTGGCCGACGTAAAAGGAGTCATACTCAAAAACAACATTGAGGCTCCTGCCTTTGTTTATGCTGATGATAAAGCAGTACTTACCATTTTAAGGAATCTAATTTCAAACTCATTAAAGTTTACTGAACCGGGAGGGACAATTGTTGTGGATGTGCAGGATCAGGAAGATCACGCCAGCATCTTGATTAATGATACAGGAACAGGAATCTCAACAGAGATGATTCCCAGAATTTTTGACTTGGAAAAAGAGAGTAAACAAGGAACCATGGGTGAAAAAGGAACAGGTCTGGGTCTCGTGCTTTGCAAAGAATTAGTAGAACTGAATCATGGTAGCATACACGTCGCAAGCAAAGAAGGCGAAGGGTCTACCTTTTCATTTAACCTACCAAAGGCAGCCTGATGTCAAAATTATCCATATACATCCTCGAGGACGAAGAACTCTATGCCAACCAGCTGGAAATGCTGGTGGATGAACTTGATTACACACTAGCCGGGATTTCAGACAATAGTGATACAGCTAAGACAGAAATAGAACAGAAAAAACCCGATATACTATTAATGGATGTGAAGGTAAATGGCTCCATGAACGGGATTGATTTAGCGGCATCATTAGAACATCCTGCACCTGTAATTTTCATCACATCGTTTGAAGATCAAGCGACATTTGATCGTGCAAAATCTACCAAACCATACGCTTACATAACCAAACCATTTGATGCCGAAAACCTACAGCGGACGATCGAGCTGGCTGTTGGGAATCTAGAAAAAGATACGGAATGGCAGGAAGATGTGGTTTTTGAGACGTCACTTTTCATCAAAAACCGTCACCGGCTGGAGAAGATTGAAATAGCCAATATTATCTACCTTGAAGTAGAAGACCGATACAGTACCGTATATACCAGAAATGGAAAAAAATATGTTCTCCGCATGAGTATGGGAGATGTACAAGAAAAACTCCCCCCTGGGGATTTCATGCGCATACATCGTAAGTACACCGTCAACTTGAATCATGTCACCTCTATCGACACACAAGACAATATGATCATGCTTGGTGAAGTGGAACTTCCAATCAGTCGCTCACATAAAGAAGAACTACTTCAAAAGCTAGATTGGCTGCAATAATTATTGGACCTCCTCAGTCAAAATATCCGGTTTTCCTTCCAACGTTTTATGAACCGGACATCTGTCAGCAATCTCGATCAATCGCTTTCGCTGATCGTCTGTTAGGTCTCCCGTCAGTTTTATCTTTCGTTTGATTTGATCAATCTTTCCTTTTGAGCTCTCGCTGTTTTCACCATCTTTTAAGTGGACCTTGTCATGCGTGAGCTTCACTTCCACCTCCTTCAAGTCAATCTTTTTGTGATCTGCATACATGCGCAAAGTCATGGCAGTGCAGGCTCCTAGCCCGGAGAGCAAATATCCGTAGGGAGTTGGTCCGTAATCATCTCCACCCACACTTGGTGGTTCATCCGCTATCATTTGATGTCTGCCAGCGATTACTTCCGTTGTGAATCCTTTTTCTCCAACCCTTGTCCACACTTCTCCTTCCGGTGCTTCATCCTGGTCTTTCACTTCAATGTATCTACTCGCCCAGCTGGAAATTATAGAACCCACGTATTTTGCATCTTCCTCTTTTTGCATGAGATGATCGGCTCCATCCAGCGATACGAAGCTTTTGGGGTGCATGGCTTGTTCGTAGATTTCCTGGGCATTATTTATTCCTACGATGTTGTCTTGCGGTGAGTGAATCACCAGTAGCGAGCGTTTGAGGTTCTTGATTACACCATCTCTTTCCTTTTCCTCCAAATCGTCCAAAAATTGCTTCTTCATTTTAAAGGTTCGACCTCCTATGTTCACCTCTGCCTCTCCTTTTTCCTCTAACTCTTTTCTTCCTTTATCCAGCAAATGAGTAACATGATCTGGAGTAGAAGGAGCTCCTATAGTAGCAACTGCCTTTACATTGTCCAGCTCGCCGGAAACATGAAGAACTGCCGCACCCCCCAGCGAATGTCCAACCATAATTTGTGGGGCTTCATAGTTATCTTCCAAAAATTCATAAGCATCTTTTAGATCAGAGAGGTTTGAAGAAAAGTTGGTATCAGCAAAATCTCCTTTACTTTGACCTAAACCTGTAAAATCAAACCGTAGAATAGCCATACCTTGCTGTGTGAATGAATGACTAATGTGATCTACCGATTTCAAATTTTTAGAGCACGTGAAGCAGTGTGCAAACAGCACAAATGCCTTTGGCTTTCCAATTAATGGGAAATCCAGCCTTCCGGAAAGCTCTTGTCCTTCAGAATTTTTAAAACTAATTTTCTTATATCGCATGAGTTAAGGATTTTAATCTATCTTGAGCGGAAACAATTTGGAACCATTCGTGTCATTAAGCTAATGATTTCAATTCAATGAAAAGTTCACTAACCACACTATTCTTTTTAATTGTCAGCCAGGTAGCACTCTCTCAAACACTTCACTACGAAGTAATAAAGGGAAGTAAAAAACTTGGTGATATGACCGTGTATAGGCAGCAGTCTGAAAATGGCGTGAAGTATGAGATTAACAGCGAAGTGACATTTCGAATCCTTTTCTCATTCACAGTAAACTATGAATCAACCAGTGAATACCAGTATGGAAAACTGATAAATGAGTACACCCACAATAAGCTGAATGGCAACACACAAAAGAAGTCGACCATATGGTTTGATGGTGAGAAATATACGCTTGACCTGAACGGAAGCCGAACTAATTTCAAACCGCCAATAAAATACTCAGTGGCAACAATCTACTACGAAGAGCCAAAGGATGGTCAGAAAGTCTTTTCTCCACAATTCGGAGATTATCTTGCGTTTGAAAAAGTAGGCGATCATGTCTACGAAATGGAATCACCAGACGGAACCAATATTTATACATATACCAATGGAATATGTTCAGAAGTAAAAGTTTTCCGTGACTTTGCGAAGTTTTCGTTTGTGATGACTCCCGAGTCTCTGCAAGAGGTCCAACAAAAGCAAATTGTTGGTGGAGCACCCGTAGTGGATTAGGAAATCAAATGTGCTTAATTCTTAAAGAAAGAGTCCACAAACTCCGTCTTATTAAAAACTTGTAGATCCTCAACTTTTTCCCCAACACCAATGTATTTCACCGGGATTTTGAACTGATCGGATATTCCGATCACTACACCCCCCTTGGCAGTCCCATCCAATTTGGTCACAGCAAGGGAAGAAACCTCAGTTGCCTTAGTAAATTCCTTTGCTTGTATGAATGCATTCTGACCAGTGCTTCCATCCAAAACCAGCATCACATCGTGTGGTGCCTCCGGAATGAATTTTTGCACTACGTTCTTAATCTTAGAAAGCTCATTCATCAAGTTCACTTTGGTATGCAACCTTCCTGCAGTGTCTATGATCACCACATCGGCATTTTCCTCTTTTCCTCGCTTTGCGGCTTCAAATGCTACAGCAGCAGGATCCGTATTCATTCCTTTAGATACAACTGGCACACCCACACGCTCACCCCACATGATTAGTTGATCCACTGCAGCTGCTCGAAAAGTATCTGCCGCGCCGAGAATTACATTTTTACCCAAAGCTTTAAACTGTGCAGCCAGCTTCCCAATGGTTGTGGTTTTACCCACACCATTCACGCCTACTACCAAAATGACATAGGGGCCTTCCACTTTTGGAATATCAAAATCAACCAGGTCTTTTGTGTTGTTTTCAGAAAGGAGTCCGGCAATCTCCTCTCGCAAAATTTGATTGAGCTCTGATGTGTTCAGGTATTTATCCTTCGCTACGCGTTCCTCTATCCGATCAATGATTTTGACTGTAGTTTCAACACCCACATCTGAGGTAATCAACACTTCCTCCAGTTCATCCAACACACCCGCATCGACGGTGGATTTACCGACTACCGCCTTGTTGAGCTTTGTGAAAAAGTTCTGTTTGGACTTTTCCAGCCCCTTGTCGAGAGACTCTTTTTTGTCTTTGGAGAAAAAGCTTTTTAGACCCATGGATTTGTTTGGATTAGGTGATAGGTGTGAATATAAAAAAAGCCACCCTGACGTGAGCGTCGGAGCGGCCTTCCTTCTTTTAGGATTTAATTTCTTACTTAGCTATCGTGTCTTTCACATCACCTTCAAGAACCATCTCCTCTCTATAAGAGTAAGATCCATTGTCGTTCTTGATCGCTTTGATCACTTTAGCGTATTTCGCTCCACCTGGTTGCTTAAGAGTTGCTACTACTTTCTTTGCCATGGTTTACTTTATTTCTTTGTGTACGGTATACTTTCTCATGATCGGGTTGTACTTCTTCAACTCGATTCGATCAGGAGTGTTTTTTCTGTTCTTGGTGGTAATGTACCGGCTTGTGCCTGGAAGACCACTGTTTTTGTGCTCTGTGCACTCAAGAATTACCTGGACTCTATTTCCTTTCTTCGCCATTTTATTTTGTCTTTTCCAAAAAGGAGTGCAAATGTAGAAAATTTCAAGCTTCTAATGAAACATTCAGAAAATTAATCTTCTATATATTTTACTCCGGCACTTTGTTGATCTTCACCTCATTTACATAGACATAATAATCATCGCTTATGGACAGGTTTTGATCGGAAATTTCCATTAGCTGAAATGAAGAGTTTGGATTTAGTGATGTTTCTTTATCTCCAATTTTAACCCTTATCGGCATATCAAACGATTCAATACAATTCGTCCATCTGTAAATCAAACGGTTATCCATTATCGCATACTCGAAGACCGGAATTCTGGCATCTCTCAGATATTGGTCAAAAACATTTGAGAGATCAAATCCGGATTTGTCTGAAATGTAGGATTCCACTTCCGAAGTTGTTACTGTCTGATGGTAGAATTCTTTATTAAGGCCTCTTAATATCTCCCTCCATTTAGCATCATCATTCACTACCTGTCTTACAGTATGAAGAAGGTTGTTTCCTTTCGGATACATATCCTTGGAGCCTTCACTATTGACATCATAATCCCCAATAATTGGCTCACTGTTTTGAATGCCTAACCTCAATCCTTGTGTATAGGAAGATGCCGCTTCCTTGCCATAGAAATATTCTACAAACAAGCTCTCTGAATAGGTAGTAAAGCCCTCATGTATCCACATATCTGCAACATCCTTGTAGGTGATATTATTGGCAAACCACTCATGACCTGTTTCATGAATGATAATGTAATCCCATTTCAAGCCCCACCCGGTCCCACTAAGGTCTTGCCCCAGGTAGCCTTTCAGATATTGATTACCATAGGTGACCGAACTTTGATGCTCCATTCCCAGGTACGGAACCTCTACCAACTTATAGCTATCCTCATAAAACGGGTATGGGCCAAACCAGTGCTCCAGTGCTTCAAGTGTTCGAAAAGCATCATCGAAATGCTCCTTGGCTTTATCCTTATTATAGCTCAGAACCCAAAAATCAACATCAAGCTTTCCTTTCTCCCCCCCATATTTGGACGATATGTTGACATAGTCTCCGATGTTTACATTGACTCCATAGTTATTGATGGGGCTCACCACTTTCCAGATAAAAGTGCGAGTGCCGTCCTTATTCTTTTTTATTTTTTCAAGCCTGCCGTTTCCTACTGCTGTAAGTTTTTCAGGAGCCTGAATACTAAGCGTCATCCCATCGTCGGGCTCATCGTACATATGATCTTTGCATGGCCACCAAAGGCTTGCCCCAATTCCTTGGTTTGAAGTAGCGATAAAGTGATTGCCATTTTCATCCTTTTTCCAGGAATAACCTCCATCCCACGGTGCACGTACCGCTTCTCTTGGGTTGCCTTCGAAATGTATCGTCACCTTCCCTTCCGACCCTTTGCTTTGAGCCGGTAGCTGAATAAAATGAGCATTTCCCTCATGGATGACTTCCAGTTCAGTACCACCCTGAGTAACCCTGGTTATTTGCATCGGCTCCTGCAGGTCAATTTGCATGACTTTTGCAGATTCCAGCACTTCATATGTTATGGTATTCTTTCCGGAAATGAACTTGTTTTCCGGATCTACAGAAACAAACAAATCATAGTACTTGAGGTCCCACCACGCTCGCTCCGGAGTAATTGATCCCCTGAGCGTGTCTTGACGCGTATAGGTATCTTGCTTATCAAAGATGGCTGTCTGCCCGCTCACTTGAATACTGGCTAGAACAACCAATGCATAAAATGATTTCTTCATAGGAAGTGCTGTTTAAGTAGTATTACTTTAATCCTCGTCAAGCGCTGGCAACACAAATGCATCAAGCGGACTTGACTCTTGCATCATCTTTTCTATCTCTTCACTTTTTCTCGGTGCAATGTCAGAAAGTAGCTCATAGCCATCTTCAGTAATTAGCACATCATCTTCTATCCGCACGGCGATACCCCACCATTTTTCATCGCATTTTGCGCCCTCAGGTATGTAAATACCTGGCTCAATGGTGATAGCCATTCCAGGTTCCAGATATTCATAGTTTCCTTTATCATGAACATCTAAGCCAATGTGGTGGCCCAAGCCATGTGGATAGTAAAGGTGGCGCTGATTCGCGCTATCAATTATTCCCAACTCTGCTAACCCTTCATTGATGATCCGTCTTGCTATCGCAAAATCCAGGTCTTTTCTGATATTAACACCCGGCTTACATGCCTTTATGGCTTCATCCTGTGCTTTGTAAACCAGATCATAAATGACCTTTTCTTCTGGAGAGAATTTACCATCTACAGGAATGGTGCGAGTCACATCTGCTGTGTATCCGTGATACTCCGCTCCCAAATCCATGAGGATCATTTCATCACTGGAAATTTCCGGCTTGTAATTTTCAATGTAATGAAGAATGCATCCGTTATTTCCAGCTCCTACAATTGACGGATAACCCTCATACTCTGCCTTGTATTTTTTGAAAATAAATTCATGCAGGCCTTGAATCTCTAATTCACTCATGCCCGGCTTCATGGCTTTCATTACCTCCACTTGTGCAATACACGAAATATCTACTGCCTTTCTCAAGAGTTCAAGTTCTTCTTCCGTTTTGATGCCTCTCAGGTCTTTCATAATCTGATCAAGTGTTTCCATATCCAGATTATTGGCAGAAGACTCAATCGTTAAATCTCCTTCTGTAGGGTATCCGGCTTTCTGCTTAAATGAGGCAATTAAATCATACAAGTCTCCTTCCGCATTTGTGTCACGTACATCATTGTAGAAGTCGTAGAAAAGTACCTTATCAAATTTTGAAAAGTCAATGTTATAATCCTCAAACTCGGTATTGTTGAATACCTGATTAAATGCAAGCTTGTCTTTAACACCGCTAATCCCCATTCTTCGTCCGGTCCACATCTCCGCCATGGCATTCCTGGGCTGGATGAAAAATATCTCATTGTAGCTCCCTTCCGGGCCATCTTGCTCTGCTTTAAAGATCAAGAGCACTGCATGCGGTTCTTTATAGCCAGTCAGGTAGTACAGGTTTGGATCCTGGTGATAGACATAGTCTACGTCATTGGCACGATTTCTTACTGGATTCGCAAAAAATACAGCTACCGAATTGGCTGGCATTTTTTCCCTTACAAGACCTCTCCGTTCCTGGTGAAACTCGCTGGATAAAAAATCAGCGGGTAGTTCATTCTGGGCAAATGAAAGTAGTGTTCCAGCTAACAAAATCAGGGTAAGTATCTTCTTCATAGGTATCATAGTAATTTAACTTCTGGCTAAAGATAGCGAGTAAGGTGTCTGCTTTTTCATTTCTATCCAGAATTGGTGAATTACTAGGATAAAAGGCAAAAAAAATCCCGACACTATGGTCGGGATCAAAATTTTTTCAACTGTCGATCTTATTTGATCACCATGCCATTGGCACGCGCTTTCTTTAGCACAGAGGTAATGCCATTCTTATTGATGGTTCTTAATGCTGAAGTAGACACTTTCAATGTGATCCACTTATCCTCCTCAGGAATGTAAAATCTCTTCTTCTGAAGATTTGGATTAAATCTTCTTTTCGTTTTGTTATTTGAGTGAGAAACGTTGTTCCCTACCTGAGGTCTCTTACCGGTTATATCGCAAACTTTTGACATCTTTCTCGTCCGTTTTCAAAAATGGAGTGCAAATATCGGGATTTCAACACAATATGCAAACTATTGTTTGACATTTTCATGATTAAATGGACAATGCAAGCAGGCATTCCCACAGCAATAGCCTCGCTTTAGATGATATTGCTCAGTGAACACCATCAGTCCATCTTTGTTTATATAGTAGTCTTCGGGTTGTAAAGCCACTTTTAAATTGTGCCTCAGGGCCTAAATGATTAATCTTGCATTGAACAGATAAACAGCAAAATTATGATAGAAAATAAAACACTTTCCAGTGAGGAATTAATAAATCTGGAGGATAAACACGGAGCACATAATTATCATCCACTTCCGGTTGTTTTAGCCAAAGGCGATGGTGTACATGTATGGGATGTAGAGGGAAAGCAATATTATGATTTTCTATCTGCATACTCAGCTGTGAATCAGGGACACTGCCATCCAGCAATTGTTGGTGCCATGACACGCCAGGCAGAGACGCTAACTCTCACCTCAAGAGCTTTTTACAATGACGTCTTAGGTCAATATGAAAAATTCATCACTGAATATTTCGGTTTTAACAAAGTGCTGCCTATGAACACCGGTGCTGAAGCCGTAGAGACAGCTATCAAAATTTGTAGAAAGTGGGCGTACGAGAAGAAAGGCATTCCTGAGAATCAGGCGCAGATCATAGTTTGTGACAACAATTTTCACGGAAGAACAACAACCATTGTATCTTTCTCAAATGATCCGGTTGCAAATAAAAATTTCGGGCCGTATACACCCGGATTTATCCGCATCTCCTACAATAATTTGGACGAGCTGGAGCAAGCAATTCAAGGAAAAAATATTGCAGGATTCCTGGTAGAGCCCATCCAGGGTGAGGCAGGCGTGATGGTCCCTGATGGGGGGTACATCAAAAAAGCGAAAGAAATTTGCGAAAAGAACAATGTGCTATTCATTGCTGACGAAGTTCAAACCGGAATCGGCAGAACGGGTGCCTTACTGAGAGTATGTGGTGATTGCTCTTGTGAAGGACATTGTGAAAAACAAGAAACCTATACTCAACCAGATATCCTGATTTTGGGTAAAGCGCTTTCAGGAGGAGCCTACCCCGTATCTGCGGTATTGGCAAATGATGAAGTGATGAATGTCATAGAGCCAGGCACCCATGGATCCACCTTTGGTGGAAACCCCGTGGCTGGTGCGGTAGGAGTTGCAGCTCTGAATGTTATTCGAGACGAGAAGCTTACCCAAAATGCGAGAAGACTCGGAGATATCTTCAGAGATCGAATGAACAAAATGATTGAGAAGACTGACCTTGTGAAACTTGTAAGAGGGAAAGGCCTTCTCAACGCCATTGTTATTAACGATGACGAGGAGAGTTCAACTGCGTGGGATATTTGTGTTCAACTAAAAGAAAATGGACTACTGGCTAAGCCTACTCATGGTAATATCATTCGGTTCGCTCCACCATTGGTGATGACCGAAGAGCAGCTGCATGATTGCTGCGATATTATTGAAAAGACGATCATGGAGTTTGAGAAGTAAATCTCTTACTTAGAGAAAACAATTGAGGCGAATGTCCACAGGGATATTCGCTTTTTTTATTTTTAACCTGTGAGATACGTCACTTTATTATTTCTTTTTATCAGTTTACCTCTTTTGCCTCAAAAGGATCAGAACTCGAGGCTAAGAGCCTATCTCAATAAAGCCCTGGATGTCGATAGTGCAAATCATTACTTTGATAAAGCGAAATCGGTCATTAATAGTAATGACCAAGAAGGAGTTTATCACTACTATCTAATGATTCATCAGACCAATCATGGCGACTTGGACAGTGCTGAACACCATGGCCTCCTGGCACTTGAATACATTCCGGATTCAAATAAACAGGATAGAAAAGAGGTTTTTCATCGTCTCATGATTATTAATCGAGATAAAGGACTTCTGGATAAAGCATTGGAATATTGCCTTGAAGCTTATCATTTGGTCGTTTCAATGAACGACACGGCTCAGATAGCAAGATACTTGACGGAGCGCGCATTTATTCACCATGACTTTGAGCAGTACGAACTTGGGATTCGATCGGGTAAGCAGGCGCTACAGGTATGGAAAAATCACAGTAGAGCCATCAATCTTCATCAGTTATATATACTTAATTCTATCGCCATAAATTTTGATGATTGGAACAAACCGGATAGTGCGCTTGCCTACTATGATAAAATTCTTGCCATAAAGAGTTTGAAAGGTTCAGCTGAACTGGGGCCTATCTACAACAATCAAGGGAATACATTACTCAAACAAGAAAGATACAGGGAGGCTTATCAAAGCTTGATGAAATCTTACAAGATCCAAAAGAAAAGCATTGGAGACTACCACCATTATGACCTTGCCACGGTTCTTAACAATTTAGGTATCATTCAGTCTCATTTCAATCATTGGGATTCTTCTCGCTATTATCTAAAGTTAGCTGAGATGTATGCCGATAGCAGTAACAGTTTTGAAAAAAAGCGGGATTCCTACTTAGCACAGTACCAAATAGCCGAAAAGCAGGGGGAGCTACGAAAGGCACTTGACTATCAATCAAAATATTATTTAATCAAAGACTCCATTTTCCAAAAAGACCGAGCTGAGGTGATAGCAAGGATGGAGACGGAGTATGAAACAGAAAAAAAAGAACAGCAGCTTGCACTTCAGGATGCTGAATTAGCTGAACAAAAAGCTGAGCTTATACAAAACCGCATTTTGCTGTTTGCTTCTACCCTTTTACTTATTCTACTGCTCATCATCGGATTGCTTTGGCGAAATAGAGTGAAGAAAAAGCAATTACTCGCTATTCAACAAGAAAAGCTCAAAGCAAAAGAGGCAGAAATAAATGCGACTATCTCTTCACTGGAAAATGAGCGGGCAAGGTATGCACGCGACCTACACGATGGATTTGGTCAGATGATCTCCATTCTAAATATGAATCTAAAAAGCCTCATAGAAGGATCTAAGCCTAATGATCGTCAAAAGGTATTTGAGGAATCTTCTAAAGTGATCGATGAGATGTATGAAGAACTCAAAAACATCTGTTTTGATCTGATGCCACAAACATTGATTAAATATGGCTTGGAAAGCGGGCTGCAAGAATTTATCGAACGAATAAACCATTCCGGAAAGTTATCTATCGAGCTGAATGTTTTTGGACTGGAAAAACGGCTCTCGGAGATACAGGAAATATCGCTTTATCGCATTTCGCAAGAGTGGATAAATAACATAATAAAGTATTCATCTGCTCAAATAATCACATTACAAATCACCAAAGATGATGATGAGATTACACTTCTGATTGAAGATGATGGAGCCGGATTTGATAAAAACCTACTCCTTGCCGGTGATGGTAATGGATGGAAAAACCTCAACACACGTGCGAGCCTAATAAATGGAGCATTAGAATTAGAAACCCAAACAGGAATCAAAGGAAACACTTTGATAGTAAATGCTCCTGCCACGCTTGAGCCTTCTGATATCAAGTCTTTAGATCAAAATACCATCAAGGTGGTATAGTATCCGTTGCATTCGTTTTGCTCTTTTGGAGTATCCTTTTCCAAAAGCCAAGAAGGAAGACAAATGAATTTACTATCTTTCATTAGGAGTGAGAAACCTGCACAGATGAAAATTTTTCTGACCGACGATCACGCAGTACTCCTTGGAGGACTGATTAAAATTCTTTCTGTTGAAGATGGCATTGAAATCGTTGGTTCCGCTGGTTCTGTCATGGAGACGCTTGATGCCTTCACCCAAAAAAATATTGACCTGCTAATCACCGATTATAACCTCCCCGACAATGATGGTCTTTTCCTGGTACGAAGGGTAAAACAGAAATATCCGGAAACTAAAATCATCGTCCTCAGTATGCATGATGAGAGACACCTGATTAAGGAAATCCTGAAAGAGGGAGTAGACGGCTATATCCTTAAAAAAGACTCCCATGAAGAATTAGTTAATGCTGTTCGAGCCGTCAAGAAAGGAAAAGTATATCTAAGCTCGGATGTAAATACCATGCTCATGAAAGGCCTTAATGGGGTTGAAGAACAAAAGCTTCTAACCGATCGGGAGCGTGAAATTCTTAAACTAATTGCGCAGGAATATACCAATAGGCAGATGGCTGAAGAATTATTCATCAGTGAGCGCACAGTAGAAACACACCGAAAAAACATCTTTCGAAAGACTGGCACCAACAACCTGGTTGGCCTTATCAAATTTGCCTACGCAAATAACCTTATTTGATCACTCTATACGGGATTTATGGTATATCATTTACCGCTTTCACAGGATGGTTTCATTCGTCATAGGAGCTGATCTTTGAGATAAAAAAGATGAGAAAAGTAGCGCTTTTATTCATTAGTTTATCACAATTATTCATATTCTCTTGTGGAGAAGACGAAACCTGCGGACTAAATGGTCAGGTGAACGGTGAATGTTTTCAAGTCGTACTTGATTCTTACGACATCCAAACACTCAGTTCAAATGGAGTGACCTATACACGAGAAAATATCTTTTTTGCCATCCAGTTTGACAATGGAAGTGAGAGGTATGGAATCCGTGCAAGATCAAATCAGTACAACAATCAAAGATTTTCAGTAGGTGGTCAGAACTATCGATTTGAAATCGGCAAAGATTACGACGAGGATTCTATGACCTTCAATGGTGACATGAATGCTCCAGCTACTGGAGTGCTTACAGTTACTTTTTCAAAAGTGGATCGAGCAAATGGGTTAATGTCAGGTTCGTTCGTATGGAATGGACAGAGCACTGGAGCAACTACTTCAACCCTTTCGGGAACATTTACAGATGTAGCTGTAGCTCTTGAAAATTAATCCAATACTTCTCAACAATTGAATCCTAAGCCCTCTTCAGCCTTTGCTAAGGGGTTTTCTACGGGTTTCACGGTATATCAATTTGCCCTTAAAACGGGATAGCATCCTTCCTCTCCCAAGGTGAATTTTGAATCATTATTAATTCAAAAAATTATCGCCATGAACAAAATTTTATCATTTACAGTCATTTTATTGATTGCCTCAGCAACAATTGCTCAAGATGAGCTATTCATTGACAACAAGAAATTTTTTAAAGGAATGGACCAGGTAAATCTTGCAGAGTTTACTGTGAGTTTTACTACTTCGGAAGCCAAGACAGCATCCACTCAATCACGCACCAATTTTTCAGGTGCAAAATCAGCTTTGAAAGTTGAGACGAATGGTCTTTCTAAGGAGCTCATGCAAAAAATTACGAATGAAGCTTACGCAGATTTTATTTCCAAATTGGAGGCTAAGGGTTTTGATGTATCCAGGTATGTCGTTGAAGATAAGGTGAAGAAAAATATGCTTCGATACATAAAAAGAACAGAGAACTTTGCCGTGGATGTTGACCACTATCAAGCCTTTAGTGCCATCTCCACAATTACGGCATCTCCAAATGGACAACCCTTTATCATCTACAAAAACCAATCGCAAGTTGGTCTGGCAGCTAAAGAAAGTGGAGGGAAGCCAATCAATGTGAATTACATTATCAACTCAGGTTACATTCAAGCCAATGCAAACACAGCAAAAAATAGCTTTATGAATGAGATCTATACCAAAACGAAGGTTGCCTTTCTTCCGGGGATCCAGGTTTGGTGGAGATCAGGTATCGAAGGATGGGAAAAACCCAATAAAAAAGCAGAGCTGAAAATTAACAAGCATATCTATGTCGAGTCAGGAGCCCCCGGTGAATTAATTACAAAGAACAAAACAGATCTTGGACGCTATGGAAGGGCTACACTCGAAATAAAAGTCGATCCCGATAAATATTATACAGATGCAATGAATGTGCTTAAGCAGGCCAATACCAAACTTATAGATGCATTAGATGATGCAAGATAATTTCAGCACCTCACAGATCATGGCGAGATGATTTGTGAATAGCTAATACCCCGACGAAAGATCGCCGGGGTTTTTTCTTTCTAGCGAGCGATAAAAACAAAATCACTTAAAGCCTCATCCGCACCAAAAGCACCAAATCTTGGAACCTGAGCCAGGTTCTCCATATTTACCTGAATCTCTGACATGGTTAGCACCCTGTCATCTCCTCCTTCAGTTTTATACGCCTCCAGGAGTTTGCTGGCAAATGGAGAATGCTTGCCCGGTATCCCGTCCGAAACATATTCCTTTCCTCCAGAGGTCAGGTATTTTCTGGTTTTCTTCTGAAATTTTCTGGCTAACATATCAGAAACTGAAACCTCATAAGATTTAGGTCCGCGGTTTCGGGCAATACTGGGATCAAGCGTACCGCCGAAGCAGACATCCATAGTCAGTAGAATGTGCTCGCAAGAAATATTATCAACTACTCCTCTCAGTCTGTTGTGCGAAATATAGGAGGTGCGGGCTTTGTCATTGTTTAGTGAGTTAGAAGCTACTACATAACCCTCACCAAAAGATTCGTCATAGTGGCCGTGACCTGCAAAAAATATCATCAATTGGTCTTGAGGTCCGAATCTTTTGTCGCTGTATTCACGCAATTTTCCCCACACCTCTTCCAGAGAGGCATTTTCCACGATCTCCACTTCAAATCCATACAAATCTTCTAGTGTTTTCCCAATCGCATGTGCATCATCAATAGGGTTTACCAAATCATCCCAATAATCGTATCTATCGGTAGCAAAGAGTAATGCATAGTCCTTACGATCAATCGCCAACAAGTCCTCCATCACATCTTTCCCTACAGATATCCTTCGGGTTGAAGACACAGTCACCCCATCAATATTTGTTGCGGAAATCTGAATGGAAGAAGTTCCATTTGGTAGCCAGAGTGATTGGTCAACATTGAACTGATAGGTAATGGTATCGATATCAAAATCACGAGAGGTCATCACCTTTCCGGTCTTATCATTGGCAATAGTCAATGTCAACTTCTTGATTAATTTTTCAGAATTAATAATGGTATTGATCGCCACCTTATTTCCCTTACTATTCGTATGGTTCATTTTAGGGTGCTGCCATTCAATTTTTGGCAAACTCTCCGAGGTTTTGGATTCGACGAGGTTTAAGCTTATTGCATTTGTCTTGTCTGATAGATTTTGTGCAGACGCAACTAAATAACCAGCGCTCATCAACACTACTAGAATTTTTCTCATGATCTATTTTTTTATAATACGTCCTGTATTGAGTTTTTTACCTTCACAATAAATCGAATACACATACATGCCTTCTCCCAGTGTATCTCCATTCTTGAGCGTAGTATTCCACTCCAATTTTTTTAGGCCTCTTTCCATGTTGTCGAACTCTCCTTCAAATACAATGCTTCCATCTAGCTTGTAGATCACCAGCCTGGATGTCACAAGATCAAGACCAAAATCAAATGGGATCGTGAGTTGATTGTCTATGGGATTAGGATACGGGCGCCCTAAAAACTGAACCCCTTCAATTTCATCGTAATCCTCCAGTGCATAGATTTTAAGCAATGCGCCGGACTTAAAATCGTAACTATCTACATCCTTCATGTTAATGACCAGGTCGTCGGTTGTGTCATGGATAAAAACCCCTGTACCTGCTGGAACCTGTGTAGCATCCCAGGTAATATTTACCCGATCTGATGCATTCGATTCAACGTGAAAGTCCCATCGATAATTAGCTCTTATATCCACATAATCCCGACTCAACTGATATCCGAGATGATTTTCTTTTAATGATTTAAACTCCACATATTTCACAAATCGTGGGAGAACTGCCTGATCATGTGCGTCTACCTCTTCTGAAGCAGTAGAACGCATTCCAATCGATGACAATTGATTGACAACCTCTCCACTTTTTAGATTGAATTTGACTTCCCAACCATCCAAAATTCGGGAGTCGGCGATTCTTCCTCTTCCTGATTCTTCTTGGCGCACTATTGGAATCTCAAGCGTCACTGCGTTCTCCGAAAAGACAAAGCCTCCACCATAGACTATCAGGTCATCCGATTCTGTAAAGGATTTGGAAGACTGATCAAAAACAAACAATGGACTGACACCAAAAACATCTGAATTGTGTGAAAGCACATCACTCCATTTTATGTCAAAAGGATATGGATTGCCTACCTGATTCCAACCCTCTGCCAGGCTCATTTGAAATAAATTGTCTCGAGTGTTTTCAGGTGCTATAGCACTTCCAATATTTAAATCAATCTCCTGAGTAGAAATAAACCAGTATCCCTCTCCCCGAGTCATTGACTCTTTTGAAAGACCCTGGGTATAGTCAAAATTGTTTCCATTCCTATACTGAACGATTCGCCATTTTGAATCATCGTGCTCACCAAGCAAGCGTTCGAAAATATCTTCAATTGTATTGCTCATATCATACGGCACAGATATGATGGAATAATTTTCAATCGCTGAACCAAAGGATTGTACCGAATTGATTTCTACCCGATCGATTTGCCGCAAGACTTTATTGGAAATCTCCGCCGTAGCACCCACTCCATCTTCTACGACAATACGGTAATCCATCCCAAAATCATCCAGCCATTCTGGTTGAACATTTAAAAAGTAAATCCCATCACTCTTTACCTCCATGTCTACTTCCGCAAACTCCTCTTCCGTGCGCTTCTTATGAAAGAGCTTGACACTTGCTATTCCTTGCAGTCCGCCAGTCACGTTGAAATTGATGGATGCCACATCTGCATTCGCAATCTCAATTTTAGGATCTAGTGAATTGCCGTTACTGTCTGTAGTTGAGGTTGTAGAAATATCCGAATAGGGAGAAGGGCCCGTTTCATTTACACTTCTCATTTTTATAAAATAAGCGGTTGAAGGTGCAAGGCCCTGAAGCACAGTTTGATTCAAACTAGCTGGTTCGACGAGAGGATCATTGCCCGGTACCAACTCTGAAAAATCACTGGTTTTTGATATAATGATTTCATAAGTATTCGCACCAGCTACTTTTTCCCATTCAATTTTCACACTTGTAGATGACCTTTCTGAGAAATCAACAATCGCTGGGGTGGCAGGTATGGTAAGTACCTCCTGAGTGCCTGAGTTCGGCGATTCATCCGTCGCATTCTCCGATCGCACACGGTAGTGATAGATAGTTGCCGGATCAAGGCCACTAACGACAGCCGAGTTGCCTGTTACTTCAAGGGGATAGCCACTAAGCAGGGTATTGAAATCATCAGATGAGACATCCACTAAATAACTATCAGCTCCATCTACGACTTCCCAATTTGCAGTAAAACTTGTTTGCCCAATTGAGTTAGGCGCTGCAGAAACAGGTGTACCTGAAACTGTAAGCACATCCGATTCGTCGGATATCGGAGATCTACCTGTATTGTTCTTGGAAAGGATTCGAAACTGATAGGTAGTTGCCGGATCCAAGCCATCAACTTCCTCAGAAGTACTTTCTGCCGAAATCACATGTTCAAAATATCCCGGCAGAAATGTGTTGAAATTGTCCTTTGAGACATCCAACAAGTATTCAGTGGCACCAACAGTTGCACCCCAATTCACTGTGAAACTTGTCTGATTAATTAAAGTAGTTTCTGCAAGAACTGGTGTTTTCGGGACAGTGACCGAATCCTCAATATTACGAGGACTAAAGCCATAATCAGAACCAGACTTGATTGCAACCCAGAAAGGACGTCCTTCCTCCAGATTTTCCAATGAAAACCCAGGTGTATTGGTCTGGACGGCATCATAGTCCGGATGAATGTTCTCCGTAATTTCGTCAAGAAAAACCGTAATCGAATATTTTGTGGCACTAGGAACCGACTCCCAGAAAAGTGTAGCGCTTGTTTGATCTACGTTTACAATGGTAAATTCGGGAGCATTAGGAGGTAGAATTACTGTTTTGTGATCAGAAAAACTTGAACTTCCTGAAGCATTATTAGCCTTTAGACGAAAGTAGTACATTTTTCCAGGATTTAGGCCCACGCTGATCCGATCAAAGATTGTTCCTGACGACTGTGCTATGGTTTTAGTCTGTAATATTTCTGAAAAATTCTCTACCTCTGCAACTTCCAAGGTGTAATCAACAGCACCTTGCACTGAAGTCCACCTGATTGTCCAGTCAAATTGTGTTGCGTAGGTAACTTCAGGTTCGGGAACATCCGGCTGGGTAATAATCGACTTGATTTCCGAATACTCTGATGTTGCAAACGATCCCACCGGACAAATGGATCGCACTCTTGCATAGTAGGTGGTTCCGGCTTCCAAGCCGGTTGCATCCTCTGACGATTCATTTACACTCCGCCTTTGAAATCCTGATACGTAATTAGTAAAATCAATGTCACTTGCAACATCTAATTGATATTCCGTTACTCCATGCACATCATTCCAGTCCAATTTGAACGATTGTTCGGTAGGCTCAAATGGATCTTCTAATACAGGCACCTGGGGAACCATGGTTTGAACCAATACAGCACTTGAATTATTGGAGGTACAGGTTGGTGTTCTTGCTCTTACGCGATAGTAATACGTTTCACATGGAGTCAAATCCTCTACCAATGAACTTGTATTTGCCGCACCACTGATCACCCGATTATCGATAATCATAGGTGAAAATTGGAGATTATCTGCTACGTCCAGATAATATTCAATTGCGTTCGAATGCTGGTTCCAATTGGCTACAAATGACTGATCGGTAACATCACTTTCATTATTTGCTGTAGGCGGTGTGGGCTCTGTGGATACCGTTCGCGTGTTACTGGAATTTTCATATGTGTAGTAGTACCAGGGGTCACGCATCAATCCACAAATTCCTTTGGATTGAATCCTAAAAACATAGGTTGATGCACAAGTAAGCCCAGTTACCTGATAACTGGTTGAGGTTATACCTTCCTCCACTGAAGTAAAGTTGGCACCCCCATCAATGCTCTGGTAAACTTCGTATGTTATGTCGCTTCCTTCAGAGTTCACAGAGGCATTCCAGGAAAGATTTACTGACGTTTCGGTAATTCCTGTTGGACTATGCATGCTGAATGCCGAGTTGCTACATTGAGCATTTACTTCAACAGAAAAAGCCGACATAAAAACAGCAATGATATATCTATAAATTGTTCTCATTATCAGATTAATTTTCAGATGGTAAAACAGGATCTGGCAGAGACGAATCAGAAAGATCTCCCCCGGAATCAAGCATGCTGATTGCTCCCCCAATCAGAAAGATGGGTAGCACTTTAAAACCTAAAGGGATCTTCCTCTTGATTTTAAACTCACTGGTCTTGACCACCTCATCTTTATTTTTTATATCAGAAATCAAGAAATAGTAGCCTTTCCCTGGTTTAATGTGAGGGGGCAATTCCAAATCATGATGACCAACATTGGCAATGTTTGAAAAAGTGGTGATCTTCTCGTCACCTCTGTACAGGTTAAAGTTCAGAATGTTGCTAGGCCTGCCACCGGACCAGGTTAGGCTGTGTTTATGATGACGGGTTAGTGTCTTGATATCATCAAAGTCATCCACATTAATGAAGGGAATATAAACCCTGGCTCTTAGTTCGAGCGCAACATCCCCATTGAAACTGCTGCCAAGTTCTTGTCTCGCATTCCATTCAATTGTCTTTCTTGAGCCAGGTAAGATTTCCATGCCATGATCTCCGGATAGTTCATTCAGAGGATTTAAGAATTCATCCCTTGAAGAATATAATCTTACTGTATAGTGCCGGCCCTGAATAGAATCCAGGAGATTGTATTTGATGGTAACCTTCCCATCATGGATGGCAAGGTTTTCTATCTCAACCGTTTGAGAAAAAATATGCAATGGACCTATTGCCAGACACATTAGAAAGCTCAAAAACTTAATTTTAGCGATCATATTAGATCGCCATTTCACGTCTCTCATAGTCATCAACTTCAAAATTTCAGATTCAAATCAACGGAAGTAAAATGGTATTGGATTACTGTAAACTTGTCTTTTTCCAAGTTGTACACCATTTGTATACCCCGCTAGATTTTACCTGTCTACCGTCAAGAAATAGGATATTCAGCCATTATTTATCTTCAATTCTGATTCTTTATAGGCTATACTTGCAATTAATAAACGACCTGATTTATGGCTGACGTAAGACACAACTGGACACTTGAAGAAATAGCAGAAATCTATAATCGACCTTTGATGGAATTGGTATTCGAGGCAGCTACTATGCACCGAAAATATCACGATCCGAAAGAGGTACAAGTAAGTAGCTTGATCTCAATCAAAACTGGTGGGTGTCCGGAAGATTGTGCCTATTGCCCACAGGCAGCTCGATACCACACGGACATCAAGGTGCATAAATTGATGGAAGTAGAAGAGGTGAGAGCACAGGCTGAAAACGCAAAAGCCAATGGTGCCTCGAGAATGTGCCTGGGTGCCGCCTGGCGCGAAGTGAGGGATAATCGTGATTTTGACAAAGTGCTGGATATGGTAAAAACAGTCAACAGCATGGATATGGAAGTGTGCTGTACACTCGGGATGGTGTCCGAAGAGCAAGCAAAAAAGTTAGCAGATGCCGGACTCTACGCCTACAATCACAACATCGACACTTCTGAAGCTTACTATGATGATATCATTTCCACCAGAGAGTACGATGATCGTTTGAAGACCATTGACAATGTGAGAAAAGCAAAGATTTCCGTGTGTTCTGGAGGCATTATTGGCATGGGTGAGTCAGCAGAAGATCGAATGGGAATGCTAATTACTTTGGCCAATATGGATCAACATCCTGAGTCTGTGCCTGTAAATGCACTCGTACCTGTAGAAGGAACGCCGCTTGCTGAGCAACCACGAGTGGCTGCACATGAATTGATCCGGATGATTGCCACTGCAAGATTGGTTATGCCAGCATCTGTGGTACGCTTATCAGCTGGTCGTGAGGGAATGAGCCTGACCGAGCAAGCCCTATGCTTCATGGCAGGAGCTAATTCCATTTTCGCTGGGGACAAGTTGCTTACAACACCAAATCCTGATTTCAATGATGACAAAGAAATGTTTGATCTTTTAGGGTTAGTACCGAGAGAAGCATTCAAAGGTGTGAAGAAAGAAGCTGAAGTCGAAGCATAATTCCCCCTTTGAGGGGTTAGGGGGTGATGAACATCTACCAAAAAGCACTCGAAGATCGAAAAAAGCAACATTTGTTGCGTGTACTCCCGCTTCTTCCTGAGGGTATCGATTTCTATTCCAATGATTATCTGGGACTCTCCGACGATCCATACCTGCAGCTGATCATTGAAAAGGAACTCAAAGAAGTACCGGCAAAAAATGGTGCGACCGGATCACGATTATTGAGCGGCAATTCTGAATATGCCCTGGAAGTAGAAAAGCAAATTGCCAGCTTCCACAAGGTTGAAAGCGCCTTGGTCTACACATCCGGTTATACGGCCAATTTAGGACTGATTGCTTCCCTGGCAATCAAAGGAACCACCCTGATCTGTGATGAGCTAATTCATGCAAGCCTCATTGATGGTGTCAGGCTGGGGCATGCACAAAAGGTCCGCTTTAAGCATAACGACCTAACAGACCTTCAAGACAAGCTCGAAAAAAATGAAGGGGACAAAATAGTCATTGTAGAATCCGTGTATAGCATGGATGGCGATATCTGCCCTCTGAAGGAAGTCACCAAACTTTGTAAGAAATACGATGCGCATCTCATCGTGGATGAGGCTCACGCAATAGGCATTTATGGGGATGAAGGTGAAGGTTTGGTTCAAAGCCTTGGCTTTGAAAATGATGTATTGGCACGAATCATCACTTATGGCAAAGCGCCTGGAATTCATGGGGCCGCTGTTGTCGGGCCAGGTTGGCTAAAAGAATATCAGATCAACTTTTCAAGATCTATGATCTTTTCTACAGCTCCACCGAACCATCAGTTCGCCTGTATTTCAGCCACCTATCAGCACCTGGCAAAGACCAATACAAAGCGAAACAAGCTAAAAGAGATCATTGAGTATTTCATCCAGAAAAGAAAGCAATCTGGTGGCGAATGGCTTGATTCAACTTCTCAGATACAATCTTTAATAATACCAGGAAATAAAGAAGTACTCGACATAGCTGAGAAATTAAAAGAAGCAGGTATCAATGCCCTACCGATCCGTAAGCCGAGCGTTACCGAAGGAAAAGAACGAATCCGTTTCTGTCTCCATTCATACAATACCAAAGAGGAGATAGATTTGCTTTTCGAAATTATAAATTGAATTATTCCCCCTTTGAAGGGGGGTGTGCCAGCCTGAGAGTTGGCAGGGGGATGTCATGAAACAAAATATAATCGTAGCAGGAATTGACACAGACACTGGAAAAACAGTAGCTTCAGTGATTCTATGCAAAGTCCTGAAGGCTGACTATTGGAAACCGATACAGGCTGGGGATCTGGAAAATACCGACTCTCATAAAGTGAAACGATGGTCACCTGAGACGACCGTACATCCAGAGGCCTACCGTCTCACCCAGCCCATGTCACCACATGCTGCTGCAGCTATTGACAAAATCGCAATCGAAGAATCCAAACTTCAGATTCCGATAACAGAGAACAACCTGATCATTGAACTAGCAGGTGGACTCATGGTACCAATAAGAGAAGATTATCTGAACATCGACTGGGTGGCCAATACCGGACTTCCGGTTGTATTGGTTTCTAATTATTATTTGGGAAGCATCAATCACACCTTACTTTCTCTTTATGCATTGAAAAGCAGAAATATCCCTTTAATAGGAATCATTTTCAATGGTGAAAAAAACCACTCTACCTTTGAAGTGATTATGAATCGATCCAATGCAAAGTGCCTCCTGGAGATGGAGAGAGAAAAAGAAATCACTTCTGAAATCATTGCTGATTATGCAGAAAGAATCGTCCTTTAACGAATCCCTTCTTCATTTTGATCGGGATCACATCTGGCATCCCTACACCTCTCTGACCAATCCCCTCCCAACTTACCCGATCGTTTCTGCCCAAGGTGTGAGGCTTAGACTTGCTAATGGAAAAGAACTTATCGACGGAATGTCTAGCTGGTGGACGGCTATTCATGGATACAATGTGCCTGAATTGAATTTGGCTGCCAAGGATCAACTGGAAAAAATGGCACATGTGATGTTTGGCGGGATAACCCATGAGCCTGCAATCAGACTGTGTCAAAAATTAGCCGAAATCACTCCCAATGGATTGGAAAAAGTTTTTCTGGCAGATTCAGGTTCTGTTTCTGTAGAGGTGGCGATGAAGATGGCTATTCAATATCAGCATGCAAAAGGTCAGTCACAGAAAAACAAATTCATGACTATCCGAAATGGCTATCATGGAGACACTACCGGCGCTATGTCCGTCTGCGATCCGGAAGGTGGCATGCATCACCTATTTTCTGAATTCCTGCCTAAACATTTTTTTGTTGATCAGCCTAAGAAGCGATTTGAAGAAAGCTATGAGGAAAAAGAACTAGCAAATCTGGAACAGTTTTTCAGGCTCAATGCTGATAAGTGTGCCGCATTTATTTTGGAACCCATCGTACAAGGAGCCGGAGGCATGTGGTTTTATTCTCCAGACTTTCTTCAGAAAATCCGGAAGCTCTGCGACGAACATGATATGCTTTTGATCGCCGATGAGATTGCAACCGGATTTGGGCGTACAGGAAAACTATTTGCATGTGAACATGCTGGGGTAACTCCTGATATCATGTGTGTCGGCAAAGCTTTAACCGGAGGGTATATGACTCTGGCAGCAACCCTAACCAAACAGCATGTAGCTGAAACCATATGTAATGGAGAAGCAGGAGTCTTCATGCATGGACCTACGTTTATGGGCAATCCGCTCGCATGTGCTATTGCCAACAAAAGCCTAGAACTCTTACTGAACTCCGGCTGGTTGGAGAGGGTAAAGGCAATTGAAAGGCAATTGAAAAAAGAACTCATTCCTATCGCCAATTCACTTTCTGTAAAAGATGTCCGTGTTCTTGGGGCTATCGGGGTGGTGGAAATGAAAGAACCTATAGATGTTCCCAAAGCTCAAAAATTTTTCGTAGAAAAAGGGGTTTGGATACGGCCGTTTCGCAACCTGATCTATATTATGCCTCCATATATCATTGACGAAAAAGACCTGAATCAAACAACATCTGCTATTTCCAGTTTCATTATTAGCTCTCACCTATGCCTGTTAGGCATGTATTGAGGAAGTTAATCCTCATTTTTTAACCATATGTCGATCAGACGGAAAAGTTAAAAGCACTTTCCTTTTGTTGGTGTTATTTGTTTCTAATTTTAGCTGAAATGACTGGTAAACTAACCGTATCATTCTTTTTGATCCTCTTTATTCATTGTTTGAATGCACAAACACCAAGCACTGGATTTGATGAAAAAATTGTAGATGCTATTCTTTTTGAAGATCCTGAGAAGGTTGGCCTCACTGATAATAAAATTGAGCGAAACCTGATTTTATCAATCACTTCCAGAAATTCATCGCCTGAAGAATCCGCTGAAAAGCTAATTGCTGCGAAAGAAGCAATTCTAGTAGGTAAAAAAATCAGCTACTACCCTGTACTTGATCTGGTAGAGGGATATTTCTACATGTTTGAGGATGTTGGCAAGGCTGAAAGTCTATTCCTAAAGGCCGTCGAGGGGTTTGAAAAGCAGGGAAATCAATCGATGAGTCGTTTGACTCAATATTTATTGGTCAGAATAATAGCTGTCTCTGATCAATGGTTTACCGCCCTCGAAGCATATGAAAAGCATCAGAAATCCGAAGAAACTGATCTTATTAAAAATGCGCTCTTAAGTAAAAAAATCGATCTCCTTGGGAAAAACCTTTATGGTAGCATTCTTACTGCCGTCTCCAACCTGGATTCTACTTATATTCTTAAGGGAGAGGTTTTTTTATATGAATTGATCGAGGAGGCAAGGGGTTTTGATGCTGATGGTGTAATGTATAATGCAATGGGCAATTTGGCTTACATCTATTTTTTGAATAATGACTACCAAAAAATGATCCCTCTTGCTCTACAGGATCTGAAATTCTCTAAGGAAAATGGAAGAATTGAAAGTGCTTGCGGATTGCATGTCGCGCTGAGTTCAGCCTACTCAGAAATTGGAGATTTCGAAAATGCCAGGTATCACTTTCGAGAGGCTGAGCTGCTAATACATCAGGTAGATGGACTTTTTACGATTCGGGAGTTTATAAAGAACGCTAAAAAATTTTATGATCCGAATGACTCAGATAAACTCTTTGAGCTATTGGGTTTTGTTCAAAATATTTTAATAACTAGATCCAACTCCTCTCCTACAGTCAATTATGAATACCTAATGGCTGAAAATAAACTCTTGGAGGCTGAAAGCCAGATTGAATTTCTATTAGAAAAGAACAAACTCACCTCAAGAAACAGCTTGCTTTTAGGGCTACTGTTAATTGCTGTTTTACTTATACTATTCTTCTTTTACAGGCTTCTGCGAAACCAAAGAAAATTCAGAAGGAAGCTTGAAATTATTAATTACAACCTGGAAAATGAGGTGAAAAACAGAACCAAAAAAGTATACGAGCAAAACAAGAAAATACAACAATTTTCTTACAGAAACTCGCATATGACCCGAGCTCCGGTTGCTCGCCTTATTGGTCTGGCCGATCTATTGTCTGATGACCCTGAATCGAATCAGGAATTACTTAAAGAAATCAAAGTGTCAAGCATTGAAGTGGATAAAATTATACGTGAGATTAACGAAATTTTGTCAGACAATTCTTCGGATAAGCTCAAGTAATTTTTTTACATCGTCTTTCTTATTCAATGGACCGACACTAAACCGAAATGTGCCCGTCTCACTTGTGCCCAATGCCTCATGCGCAAGGGGTGCACATTGAAACCCCAGACTTCCAAGGATGCCCATTTCTTTCCCGAGTTTTTCTTTTATTTCTTGCAATGGAATCGTCTCGCTCACGATTGAAACCGCTCCGGTATATTTTTCATACGTGGTACTCCCAACCAATTTGATTCCTCCAATCTCATCCAATCCACTTCTCATCAGTCTTGTCAGACTTTTTCTGTGAGCATCCACCTCATCCCATCCTTTATTCTGTAGCCATTTGATTCCCGCAGACAACCCTGCAATGGTCATCATGGGTGCTGATCCGGTATCACAATAAGTAGGGAAAACCGATGGTTTCTTTTCACCTGGTGTGATCTCACAAGCGGCACTAGGACAAATCATGGATACTCGTTCAGAAATATAAATACCTCCAATTCCCTGTGGACCTAAAGGACCTTTGTGCCCGGCAAAAACAAAAATATCAGGATCAAGCTCTTTCATACTGATCGGGATAATCCCAGCCGTCTGAGCACCATCCAGCAAACATACCACTCCATATTTTTTGGATAATTTAATAACCTCTTCAAATGGAAGAATCTCACCCGTTACATTGCTCGCCATGGAGATTGCCACCATACGAGCTCCTTTTTTTAACTCCGTCTCCAGCACTTCCAGATCAAGAGGCCCATCCACACTCCTTGGTACAATCACACCCTCTACTCCTCGTTCATTCTGCAATTTGTAAAACCATCGTGAAAGGGCATGGTGCTCCATCGCACTGATGATCAGCCTATCTCCAGCATTCCAGGAAAAATCACTGAATGCTATGGTTAGTGCTTGTGTACAACTTTGGGTAAAGAGAAAGCGATCAGTGTTTTCAATTCCAAAAAAGGAAGTGACTGTTTGGATTCCTTCTTCAAAAACGCTCATCCATTGATCCGGTGAAAGCTGATTAAATCGATTGATCGCTTCAGTAACTTCATTAGGCTTTGGCCAGCTAGTGCCGGCTTGGTTGAGGTAGATCATTTAGATACTAGATTTGGGACTATTTTTCTATCCAATAAAAGATGGGCAATCGGCTTAAAAAAAACCAACTGCCCACCTCATTAATCTTTGATCTCAATGATTCTTCCTGGCGTCCAAGGTGCCTGATTCGCATCTAATTCTGCATTGATCGCCGGTATATCCTCACTCATGATTTGTTTCAAACTTACGATCACAGGGTTCAAATATTTCTCGGCAATGGTTTTCACCTGCTTAGATGTTTCTGTTGGATCGGTAAGACTTGATGTCCCCGTCCAAATGGCAGTATTCACCCGACTGGATAGTGATGGTGTCTGGTCAATTTCCAGCTGCCGCTTGATTGGATCACCAAACATGATCAGCTGAATTTCTTTAAGCTTGGACTCCAGGTTATCTATCTTTTCATCGAGTGAAGTGCTTCTTACTATTTTGGCAGCAGCTTGATAGTATTTTAACGCCTCTTGCAACTGATCATAATTTCTCCTTGCGCCATTAGCAGATTTAGAGAGCTGCATCAACTGCTGATGAAAGGCTAGCATTGCTGCGGGATCAGATGGAGGGAGTGTTTGATTATCCAACGTTTTTACCTCGAAAGAAACCGGATCAACCAGCATGGTCACTACCCCATCAATGCTCTTTGCCAGCTCGACAGTATAAGTTCCAGGAAGCACCATGATACCGGATTCTAAATTTTTTGATGGATCTGCGAGACTTGTCTTTACCTCGTCTATCATAGGATATTTCAAATCCCAATGTACCCGGTTAATTCCTTCTGAAGCTCCCGTGCGAACTTCATTTACCACTTCTCCATTCGCATCTTTGATGGTGAAGACCAAAAATGGTTTCTTCTCGTCTTTCTCTGCTTTCAAAGTTTCATAGCTTGGGTAGTAAACGGTCTGTCCATCCTTTCTTTTCTCACCTTCCGCTTTTTCACGCTTGCTTTCCAGCGTCTCATATTTTTCTTTCAGATAGTAGGTAATTGCAGCACCGAAAGGAGGATTTTCTCCCAGGTAGTAAGTCTCTCCCTGAAATCCTTTAGGTCCTAGCCAGGAAATGGTTTTACTAGCAGCAATCGGACTGTATGGTTCATACTGTAGTGCTTCTGAGACCGGGAAAATATGCGCCTCTTTTTGAATCAGCTCATTGGACAGATCTCGTAGTGCCGAATAGTCATCTATGATGTAAAACCCACGGCCAAACGTGCCCAGCACCAAATCCTTTTCTCTCTCCTGGATATTGATGTCACGCACAGCAATGGTTGGCAATCCTTTAGATAGTTTTTGCCAGTATGCTCCGCCATCAAGTGTTGCATAGCAGCCAAATTCAGTGCCAACAAATAGCAAGTTTCGTGCTTCTGAATCTTCTGCCATTGCATAGGTAGAGCCCCTTTCAGGAAGGTTAGCATTAATAGATATCCAGCTTTTACCCAGATTTGTGCTTTTCAAAAGATATGGCTTAAAGTCGCCTCTCTTGTGATTGTTGAAAGCGACATAAACAGTATTTCGGTCATGTGCTGATGCAATAATCTCGTTCACGTATGTCATGTCAGGCACACCCGGAAATGAACTGTATTTTGTCCAGTTCTCACCACCATCTTGTGACACATGAATCAGGCCGTCATCCGTTCCGGCGAAAAGAAGGTTTTCGTCCAATGGAGACTCTGCAATTGCCACAATGTTTCCGTATTCGGTGGTCGATTGATTCTTTGCTACGGCATCCATTGGCCAGACTTTGCCCATCACCTCCAGTCTATTGCGATCAATTTTTCGCGTTAGATCACCACTCACCTCTCTCCAGGTTTGTCCCCGGTCATCACTTCTGTGCAATCTATCTGAAGCATAATACAGACGCTTATTATCGTGATTGCTTATTAGCAATGGAGCATCCCAGTTCCAGTTGTAAGAGTAATCTCCATCCGGTGGTTGTGGTACAATATTTTGTGTTTGTCCGGTCTTACGATCAAAGCGAGAGAGGTTCCCGTACTGCGACTGACTATAGATGATGTCCGGATTTTCAGGATCGACATGAGGCTCAAAACCATCTCCGAGAGTTGTCACAAACCAATTACGGTTAGTAATACCGGTGGTTTCTGTAGTTTGTGAAGGTCCGCCTAAAGTGAAATTATCCTGCGTTCCTCCATACACATAATAGAACGGGTAATCGTTGCTTACGCCCAGCTTGTAGAACTGTGTGACCGGGAGGTTAGGGAAAAAGCGCCAGGTTTTTCCGCGATCCCAGGATTCGTAAACGCCACCATCGTTTCCATTCAGCAAATAGTTTGGATTGTTCGGATCTATCCACAACGCATGGTTGTCGATGTGTTTGTTCTTCTCTCCTACGTTCTCGAACGTTTTTCCTCCATCTTCTGACACTCCTGCAAAGGTGTTCATCACGTAAACGAGATCAACGTCTACAGGATCGGCAATGACTTCCTGGTAGTAGTTTCCACTGGATGAATAGTCGCTTCTTCGTTCCCACGACTCGCCCAGATCTGTTGACCGATAGAAACCTCCCTTGTCTTCCTGCGCTTCTACTACCGCGTAGATCACATCCGGATTAGCTGGTGAGATATCTAGTCCAATTCGTCCCAGATCCCCGCCCGGAAGACCTTTTGAAACTTTTCTGAAGTTCTTCCCACCATCAGTCGACTTGTATACTGCTGACTCAGGCCCACCACTGATGTAAGTAAACACATGTCGCCTTCGTTGATGCGCCACCGCATAAATCACATCTGAATTTCTGGGATCAAGGTGCACCTCGTGAATCCCCGTATGTTCGCTGATATCGAGAATTTTATTCCATGTATCCCCACCATCGGTCGTTTTATAAAGTCCTCGATCACCACCTGCGCTCCAAACCGGGCCGGTTGCAGCCACATATACCACATCTGAATTGGTCGGGTCAATGGCAATCATACCTATATGTTCTGAATTTTTTAGCCCCTTGTGTTTCCAGCTTTTTCCACCATCTACACTTTTGTAAATGCCATCTCCATAGGAAACACTTCTTTGGTTGTTGTTTTCTCCGGTACCTACCCAGACCACATTATGGTTATTCGGATCCATCTCTACTACTCCGATGGAGTAAGACCCCTGATCATCAAAGACCGGCTCAAATTCAAGTCCACGATTGGTGGTCTTCCACACCCCTCCAGCGGCAGTGGCAACATAGAATTCACTTGGGTTATCCGGATTGACAGCAAAGTCTGCTATTCGTCCGGATGTAAATGCCGGTCCGATGGATCGGAAGGATAAACTATTCCAGGCAACATCATACAGCGGTGGTTTCTTTTCCTCGTCTTTTTTCTGAGCATGAACGAAGAAAATGGAAAGGGATAGAATGAATGTTAGTGCCGGGTAAATGATTGATTTTTTCATGGGAATAATTCAGGTTAAATAGGTTGAAGAAAGGTAAGGAAAAACGAAGAAATTTATAGAGGCTCTTACATGAAAGGCAAAGTGGAGTTGATGTTTTAGTCATTTGTAAATGTAATTCGATCAATTTTACGACGGTTAGCTCAATTACTGGCCTTTGGTTTGCGAAAAAGAGGTTGTATGCATTCCGTAAAAAATGAATTATATTGAATATAATGTCAAGTACAACCACCTATATCAATCAACTCAGCAAACGTCTTATTTTCTATCTTGGAGGTGCGTGGGTAGTTGTCGAATCATTCAGTTTTCTTGTACAGCGTTATGATCTTGATCCCGGGCTCATCGATCTACTGATATTGCTCATTTTATTCGGCTTCCCAGCCACATTGATCTACAGCTCATTTCAGGGTAGATGGAATTGGAAACCATTGCTACTCCAAGTGATAAATCTTGTGCTCGCTTTCAGTCTGATATTTTATTATGTTGTTCATCCCTCCATTTTGTCGCCTGATAAACTCAGATTCTTAAAAGTCACTAAAGCACCTACTTCAGAGGTAAATGACTTAAAAGGCATTGCCGTATTACCATTTCTGAACAATATGGGTGAAGATCAGGGTTATATTGTTGCCGGAATGCATGACGGACTCATTACCGAAATTGGTAAACTGGGAAACCTAAAGGTGGTCTCTCGCACTTCTGTAATGCCATACAAGGATACAAAAAAGAACATCCGGCAAATTGCCAAAGAACTGGAAGTTGATGCTTTGATTGAGACCTCATTGACCAAAATTGACACTACCATCGCATTACAGGTAAAGCTCATCAATGCTTTTCCTGAAGAGTCGATTGCCTGGACTTCCTCAAACGAAGTGAGCCTGGGAGCTATTCCAAATCTATTCAGGGAAGTCACTAAAAATGTCGCACTACAAATAAACAAGGTGATTACTCCTGCCCAGCAAGAAAAGCTGACACCACAACCAGTTCTTAGCTCCGCCAGCTATGAGGCCTTCTTGAGAGGTTGGTATTACACCGGGTTCTTAACACCTGAATACTTTTCAAAAGCAGAGAAGTACTTCATGAAAGCCATCGAAAAAGATTCCCTTATAGTTGCTGCATACACCGGACTTGCAGGCTTATGGGCATCCAAAAGACAAATGGGATATGTACATCCTCAATTAGCCAGAGATACCATCCAAACTCTTTTGCAGGAAGCTTCCATAATTGATCCTGACAATGCAGAAATCTTTGCTCAATATGGGGTAGAACAAACATGGGGAACCTTTGAATGGGAAAAAGCCGAAAAGAGTTTCAGGAAAAGCATAGAAATCAATCCCAATTCCGCTGGACCTAGGATTGCTTTTGCCCACCACCTCATGATCATGAACCAATGGGATGAGGCCTGGCAGCAAGCTCGCTATGCAGAATCGCTTGATCCCGAATCTCCTTGGGTGGTCAGCTTCATAGGGATCATGTATGTGTTTGATGGAAAAATACTTACTGCATCGAAATACATTGAAAAGTTGAAAAAAATTGCTCCTGATCATCCTCTGGTAGTAGAAGTAAACCTCGAAAAAGCCATTGCACTCGGAGATTACGATGAAGCTATTAGTCAATTAAAAAGTCTACTACAACGAACACAACTTGATGAAATCGATGAATTTATTGACAAAACCTTTGCAGAAAGTGATTTTGAGACAACCATAAGTAAAACGGCCGCTTATCTAGAGAAAAAGAAAAAATCACAGTTTATTCAGACCAGATTGATCTTCCAATTATACCAGATCGCAGGTGAAACAGATAAACAGATGGAAATGCTTTTGATCATGCACGAAGAAGGCGATCCAAGTTTGCCTTATCTGGGTGGAGGACCCATGAAAGCATTAAATAATCATCCTGTTTTTAAGATGGTGATGAAAGATCTGGGTTTGGATGAATATCGGAAACAAAATTAGGGTGTGTGCTTCTGTATATGATATTAAGGTAAGCCGAGGCGCTGACTAATTTAGAATCGCTTGGAGTTCATTTCCTAAGATTTGACGATATTGATTTATAAAAAAACATGAATTGGGTTTTGGATCAAATAGTCTTTTGGATTGCTGATAACAAACCCACCCCTGACCCCTCCTGGGAGGGGAATTAACTCTCAAAAATGAAACGCATCTTCACCACCTTCAAAGAAAAATGGCCGGAGTATCTACTTGAAATTCTCGTGATTACTATTGGTATTCTGGGCGCCTTTATTCTCAACAATTGGAACGAGAATCGCAAGCTGGAAAATACAGCACAAGTCCACACGGAAGTTTTAATTCAAGACATGAAAACTGATCTGGCGGATTTAAAAGAGCTGAACCGCAAAATGGAGGAAAACATTAACTCATGCACGAGACTCTTTCGGCAGTTTAAAACGCTAGACCCTATAGATTCTAATACGAGTAACTACATAGTTTCCCTCATAATCGAACATAACTTTACACCTAATAAAACCGGATTTAATGCCCTGGACAATTCTGGCGGTCTCACCCTTTTTGATAATGACTTGCAGCAAAGAATCAGAGAATATTATGCACTCACAGAAAAAATCATCGCCAGAGAAAATATCTCCAACAATTTTATACGAGATAAGTATGAACCAATGATTTTTAATAAATACGCTTACTTATGGAGCCAGTCGAACACCTTCAGCTTTGCCAGTGAACAATACAAAGATGACCCCAGACCAGCCCCAGCAGTCAACACAAAATCATTACTTTCAGACAGACCACTTGAGACATTGATTATCGCACGTCAATATCAGTCAAATTCACAGGGATATTTGTATCGCGAAGGAATGGATGCGCTGAAGAAAATCCTGGAAAAGCTGAAATAAAAATTGGGTAATTATAATAAATCATAAAATCAAAACATGCTCACATTCCTCCGTGAAGTTCGTCGAAAACTAATCTCCAAGAACAAAGTCACTAGCTACTTGCTCTATGCCATCGGGGAGATCTTTCTTGTCGTCATCGGAATTTTGATTGCAGTTTCGATAGACGACTGGAATCAATATCAGAACGAGCGCGAAACTGAACAGAAAATTGTTTTAGAAATAAAAAAAGATCTTGAAACAAGTAGAGCAGAATTAAAGGAAATCATTGATTTCCAAATTGAATGCATCGAACTCACTAAGGTGCTTTATGATCAAATACTGAATGGATCATGCGATTCTGTTACAGTATTTGCATTCATGTTGGGAAGTCATGAAAAACAGTTTTACCCAAAAACAAGCGGATATGAAGCTTTGAAATCTGAGGGTTTAAATATCATAATAAATGACACGCTTCGGAGAGCGATCACTGATATATATGAACTGGGATTCCCCAAGGTGGTCAAAAGAGGTCTTTTTGAAAATAACATAGACAACCCTATGCAAATGACTAAAGTCATTACAGAGCGACACTTTGAATTTAGAGGTTCGGATTTTACTGTCCCTGTAAATGATTCAATTTCGTACAAGCAAAAATTTCCTGTAATTGCCAATTGCAGTAAGTTCATCAATGATCCCCAAGTCATATCATTAGCTATTCAATTACTTGCTGCAAGAAATGAATTCATTTACTATTTTGGGGCTGTTGAAAAAGAAATTGGAAGAGTTATTGAAACTATCGATAAAACCTACCTAAATGATTAAAATCTGTTATGGTTGCTTGCTGAGTTTAATGTTTTTTCAATGTGGTTTTAAGTCTGTTCAGCCGCAAATTAAACATTTGGAATCCCACACCAAATCTCTCTTGCAAGCCATCAGCATCGTTGACGAAAACACCACATGGATCAGTGGCCATGATGCCACTTTTGTTTTGACGAAAGATGGTGGAGCTAGCTGGCAATCATTTGCTCATCCTACCGGGGACTCCCTGCAGTTTCGGGATATCCATGGGATTAATAATGAACAGGCCATTTTGATGACCGCTGGTTCAGGTCCGCTTTCGCGGATTTTTACGTTCACAACCCCCGATCAATGGGAAGAAAACTTTGTCATGGAAGACTCGCTTGGATTTCTTGATTGCATCGATTTTTGGGATGACCAACGAGGCATTGCCTACGGAGATGCAATAGATGATTCTCCATATATACTATTGACAACCGATGGTGGCAAAACCTGGAATCGGGCTGATTCCACCAACATGCCAAAAGCAGGGAAAGGTGAAGGTGGTTTTGCTGCAAGCGGCACGTGTGTGACCACTGGTGAAAATGGAAAAGCCTGGATCGCAACCGGAGCTGGAGGCAACTGCAGGTTCCTAATCACGGAAGACTATGGGCAATCATGGAGGGAAGTAAACTCTCCTCTTGTAACCGGAGATGCAGCGGGAAACACATCAGTTTCCTTTGTGGGTGATGTAGGGGTTGTTACGGGTGGTGACCTTTTGATCACGGACGATCATTCTGATAACTGTGCCTTTTCAAATGATGGAGGAGCTACCTGGAATCTTTCAGCAAGGCCTCAAACGACTGGTGCCTTTTATGGCAGTTCGATAACTATGGTTGACGATCAAATTTTTGCTTTCGCCTGCGGTCCCAATGGAATAGACTATACGAAGGATCAAGGTCAAACCTGGATCAACCTTGATACGGCTAATTATTGGGCGATTAGTATGAAAGGAAATGTTGGATATGCATCTGGGACAGATGGAAAAATTTTGCGAATATCTTTGCAGCCATGAGGCGACCCAGAAGAAATAGAGCATCCGCTGCGATCAGAGATTTAGCTCAGGAAACTACCCTGACTACCAATGACTTCATCTTTCCACTTTTTCTATTGGAGGGAACTAACAAGAAGTCTGAAGTTGAATCAATGCCGGGAATTTTTAGGCTGTCGGAAGATTTGTTGTTGAAAGAAATTGAAGCCTGTCTGAAACTCGGGATTAAGGGGTTTGATGTCTTTCCTGTTGTAGATGAAAAGCATAAGGACAAACTGGCTACAAATAGTTATGATCCGGATTTCTTCTATTTGAAATCTCTTACCAAAATCAAAAAAGAGTTTCCTGAAGCATTGATCATTACAGATGTGGCGATGGATCCTTACAGCAGTGATGGACATGACGGCATAGTTGAAGATGGAAAAATCCTCAATGATGAAACACTGGATATCCTTGGACAAATGGCATTGGCTCAGGCTGAGACTGGTGTTGATATGATTGGTCCATCAGACATGATGGATTTTCGGGTTGGATATCTCAGAAATATTCTTGACGAACAAGGCTATACGAACACAGGAATCATAAGCTACACGGCAAAATATGCTTCGGCTTTTTACGGCCCTTTTAGAGACGCTCTGGATTCCGCACCAAAATTTGGTGATAAGAAAACCTACCAAATGAACCCTGCCAATAGTGATGAAGCCATGCTTGAAGCAGAGCTGGACTTTAACGAAGGTGCCGACGTACTAATGGTGAAGCCAGCATTGGCTTATCTGGATATCATCCAGCGACTCAAAGCAAATTTCAACATTCCAATAGCCGCCTACAATGTGTCAGGAGAATATGCCATGATCAAAGCAGCGGGTGAAAAAGGATGGTTGGATGCTGATAGAACAATGATGGAGTCACTACTTTCTATCAAAAGATCCGGAGCAGATATGATCCTTACCTATTTTGCGAAAGAAGCTGCTGCACATCTTGACCGGTAGCAGTCAGCACATCCGAATTTCGAACAAGAAATTTTACAAAAAGTGGTTTATAGAATTGTCCGTTTGGCATGGTCAAAGCCTCCTGCCAAATTGGTAGGGCAAGCTCAGGACTGAGTTCTAAATCCAGTGCCTTTACTATCAGGTCGGTTGCCTTCATTTCGTAATCGGGTGCGGGCTTTAGCTGAACCGTGTACGTTTTTGACTCAACTGTTTCTCCGGCAAATGTGCTACTTATCTTGAAAGTAAAAACACCATCACCCAGTCCATAGGTGTTTGGCTTTAAAGTATATTTATGAAGTCTGGTTCTAAAGTCCTGAATCTTTTTTCCATCACTATAATATGCTGATAACATGTAATTCAGAACGGGCTCATCATGTAAGTGCCAGAATACTTCAAAGGGCTGCTTTTCATCCCACTCCAAATATCCGGATCGGTCAAAAGGAGGGTGCAGAACAGTAATAACATTGGTGAGATCCCGCACGGTACTATCCATATACAAGAGCCCTAAAGGAGGTCGCACTTTCCGATTTTTTAGTTCCTCAGGCTTAAGATAAAAAGTGAAGATTTTCTCAGTATGCTCGTAAGTGGTGCCTCCCTTGTGCACGAGACTCAAAAATCCTCCCTCCTTCACTTCAATGGAAGTGACATCATCAACATACTGCAATGGTTCAACAGCTATTCCATAGGTACTTGCATCTTTCGCAACCAAAACCTGAAAAGGCTTGTCTTCCTGAGCTGGTAGATGTAGAGCTATTGACAGAATTAGAAGGCTAATCAAAAATCGCATCTTCTCATTCGGTTAATCTTCTATAAAAGTAAGGATTAACCGAATAATCTCTTAAGAAATCAAGAAAAATTGCAATTTTACTCGAATAAGTCCTCTTCCCGTTCCAACATCAGGATGGAAGATTGTGGTACAATGAAATATTTTTCCTGGTTGTATTGCACCTCAAAGGCACCTTTTTGAAGAAATATGGCCAGATCTCCTTCTTTCGCTTGCAAAGGAATGTACTTGATTTTTTCGTCTTCTGGCTTCCAATCCTCCTCTTCTACAGCGTGAGGAATGGGATATCCCGGGCCGGCTTTTACAATGTATCCACTTTGTACTTTTTCCTTCTCATGCACACCCGGCGGCAGGTATATACCACTTGAAGTTTTTTGTGGTTCTTTCACGGGTTTAATCAACACACGATCACCTACTACAATGATATTTTTCAGCTTATTGTCTGAAGTCAACTCCATCTCACAAAATTAAGGTGCAAAATTACGATTAAAACAGTTTCGGAGTATCCTCATCATCTTTAGCGCCCGCCCGGTGGAGCAGCTTTTCATCCATGGATTTTGAGGTTTTTGAACCAAGCTCTTTGAGGCGCTCTGTTTTCCGAATGAGGTTGTCCTTTCCTTCCACCAGCTTATTCATTGCCTGGCCATATTGCTGTTTCGACTTGTCCAATGATTTTCCAACTTCAATCAAATCATCTACAAAGGCTTTGAACTTATCGTAAAGCGCCCCGCC
Organism: Ekhidna sp.; assembly: GCF_965247405.1. GTDB lineage: Bacteria > Bacteroidota > Bacteroidia > Cytophagales > Cyclobacteriaceae > Ekhidna. The sequence goes on along the minus strand of NZ_OZ252014.1, from coordinate 2,216,094 downwards.
CTGTCTGGCTATTTCCAATGCATTTCTATTCTGATATTCGTGCTTCCATATACTAGAAACTGTTCTTAGAGTTGCTACCAAAGTAGCCGGACTAACAATAATAATGCTCTTTTCATGTGCATCATTGTATAACTCTCCTCCATGCTGAACGACTAAAGAAAAGGCGGACTCAATTGGCACAAACATTAGCACATAATCCAGTGATCCACCATCGAATAGCTGGTGATAATTTTTTTCTGCTAATCCCTTTACATGCGCCTTAACTGAAAGGATATGATCTTTCAAATGCTGCTCTTTCTTAACCTCTTCCTCTTCGTTCATGTATTTGTCGTAAGCAATGAGAGACATCTTCGCATCAATGACCAGGTTTTTGTTGTCGGGTAGTTTAATGATTACATCAGGCCGTAATCTCCTGCCAGCTTCTGAATGCAGTGTTTCCTGAATGAAGTATTCCCGATCTTTCTCGAGTCCGGATTTTTCGAGTATCCGTTCCAAAATAACTTCTCCCCAATTACCCTGCATCTTCACATCTCCTTTTAACGCCTTTGTAAGGTTCTCAGCCTCTTTAGTCATCCGATCGTTCAGCTCTCGTAAGCCAATGATCTGCTCTCTCAAAGCAGTACTTCGTTCCAGGCTTTCCTTGTTCGTCTGCTCTACCTTTTTCTCAAACTCGGTTAATTTCTGACCAAGTGGATTCAGCAACTCGTGTAGATTCGTCTTATTCTGATCCGTGAATTTCTTGCTCTTCTCTTCAAAGATTTCATTGGCAAGATTCTTAAACTCATTGGTGAATTTTTCCTGAAGTTGACCTAACTCACCTTTCTGCTCCTCGAGTCGGGTTTGAAGGTTTTGATAATTCGCTTTTAAGGTTGAATTCTGATTATTAAGATGGATTACTTCTTCACGTTCACGCCTCAGCTCTTCATTCAACTGTTGTAGTTCCTCCGCCAGTTTTTTGGATCGCTCCATTTCCAGTTTCAGCTGAATTTTCAATTCATCACTTTCAGGAACGTTCTGATTACTTTTTACTCTATAAACCAACCACCCCATTGGGACACCAATGGCTAGACCCACCACCAAAAAAATCAAACTCGAAATTTCCATTAATCAAAAATAAGCATTTTACTAAAATGTTTAGCAAAATTAATTGTTCAACTCTCGCAAATACATCTGGATCGTGTTTTCCAATCCATAATAAAGTGCATCGCAAACCAGTGCATGCCCGATTGAGACTTCCTCAAGATACGGAATTTGCCGCTTTATGTAGTTAAGATTTTTTAGGTCCAAATCATGGCCAGCATTCAACCCCAATCCAATCTCATGCGCATGTTTGGCTGATCGAACATAATCAGCAATCGCGTTCTCCTTATCATCGTGATAAGCTGAAGCATACATTTCTGTATATAGCTCCACGCGATCGGTTCCACACTTCTTGGCTCCATCCATCAATTGATCATCAGGCTCAATGAAAATGGAAGTCCTCACCCCCCAACTTTGGATCTGGCGGATGATGTCAGACAACATTTTTTCATTTTTGATGGTGTCCCATCCAGCATTAGATGTGAGAACATCAGGAGGATCAGGCACCAGAGTGGCCTGGGCAGGACGCACCTCTTCGATGATCCTCAAAAATCGTTCATCTGGATATCCTTCAATATTAAACTCGGTGGTCACAACTTCTTTCAGATCATAAACATCCTGCTTGGTAATATGCCTTTCATCCGGTCGAGGGTGAACAGTGATGCCCTGAGCACCAAAACGCTCGCAATCTTTAGCCACCTGAACCACGTTTGGGTTGTTGCCTCCTCTCGCATTTCTAAGGGTTGCGAACTTGTTGATATTTACACTTAGTTGGGTCATAGCTTAAGAATGTTTTTCTTCGCAAAGTTGTTCATTTAAAAACAATGATTATGAGTTTAAAATCGACTATTGAATCAGAAATAAAACAAGCGATGCTCAATAAAGACAAAGATCGTCTGAGAGCATTGCGGGCCATAAAATCTCAGATCCTCCTTGCAGAAACAGAAAAAGGGGGAGGGGGTGAGCTTTCAGAAGATACTGAAATGAAGCTACTAACCAAAGCGGCAAAGCAGCGAAAAGACTCCATCGAAGTATTTGAAAAACAAGGAAGGGATGATTTAGCAGCCACAGAAAAATCAGAGCTTGCTGTCATCGAAAGCTTTCTTCCAAAACAACTAACCGAAGAAGAGGTTGAAGTTGAAGTGAAAAAAGTCATTGAAGAAGTAGGGGCGTCAGGTCCTCAGGATATGGGAAAAGTGATGGGTGCCGCGACAAAAAAATTAGCCGGAAAAGCAGACGGAAAAATGATTTCTACGTTAGCAAAAAAACTATTGAGCTAATTGAGCACCTTTGACATTATTTTATTGGTCTTCCTGGGGTTTGGAGCAGTCAAAGGCTACAGGCATGGCTTTATTGTCGAGTTTTTTTCATTTCTGGCTTTTTTCATAGGGCTGTTTTTGGCGCTTGAACTTACCGTTCCTGTCTCCATTAGCTTATTTGAGGATAGTCGCTTTTTCGATATTGCTGCTATCGTTGTTTTTATTGTATTGTTTGTCCTTCTGAGTCTTGCAATTAAAGCAGGAGCCAAGGCATTAAAAAATGCAGTGGATATGACCATTTTTGGCTCCTTAGATAATTTGTTAGGTGCGTTCGCCGGACTTTTGAAATGGGCATTTATCCTCAGCATTGTGTTCTGGGTCTTCGAATCTGTGGGGTTTGACATTGAAAACAGGTATGCAGACAATGCTATCATTTTTCCGTATATTGTAGGTATAGGCCCCACAGTGTTTGGTTGGCTTAGCGAGGTTATCCCTTTGGTTCGGGATTTGATAGATTCAATGGATAGCCTTCCTAATGGAAAAGACACCTATATGTCTGTTTTATTAGAATCAAAAAACTTAATGACTTGAATAGTAATACGATGATTGCCGAGCAACTCATAAACTACATGGTTCCTCCTCTTAAGCCGAGCGACGATATCGCGCGTGCTAAACAGTGGATGGATGAATTCAGAGTTAAGGAACTGCCTGTGGTAGAAAATAATGATTTCAAAGGATTCATTTCGGAAGATTTGCTTTACGATTCTGAGATTCTGCATCCGGAAGTAAGTGCATATCCGCTCATAGGACAATCTTGTGTCATCCCGGCAACCAGTCATTACTATGACATTCTTAGAGTGCAGAGTGATCACCAGCTGGAGATGGTGGCTGTTGTTTCTGGAGATGAGTTTAAGGGGGTGGTCTTAATCTCAGATATTCTGAAAGAGTTTGCCAAAACAGCCATCGTTAATGCTCAGGGTGCAATCGTCACACTCCAAACCAGCCTCAATGATTACTCCTTGTCAGAGATTGCTCGTGTAGTAGAAATGAACGGCTCAACCTTACTCGGCGCGAATGTTAAGCCTGATTTGGATGACCCGTCTTTGATCGAAATCGTTTTGCGCATCAATCATCAGGATGTAAATCAAATTGCCACAGGCCTTTCAAAAAGCGGATATAAAGTCACCTCTTCATTCAACACAGAAGACAACTCATTTGATGAAAAAGACCGCTATGGTATGTTAATGAAATTTCTTGATCCATGAGGCCAATGAAAAAGATTGTTTTACATGGCCTTCCAGTACAGCGAGATTCTGAAAAATACCTCACCCAAATAATCGACAAGCTCAACAAAGAGGGAGTTGAGATTTGGTATACCTCCCTTTTCCATTCAAGAAATAGTGAGATACTGGAAAAAGGCCAAAACATTACGGAGGAAATCACTCCTGAACATGATGCAGTTTTTAGCCTGGGAGGTGATGGAACATTTCTGGAGTCACTCCTCTGGGTGGGCAAAAGTCAGGTACCAATCCTCGGTATCAACATGGGAAGGCTAGGCTTTCTGGCATCCATTGCTAAGGAATTTATTAAGGAATCGCTCTTTTTGCTCTTCCAGGGTAAATATGAAATCGAAAGCCGGTCTCTTTTGTCCCTGGAAAGTGACATGGATCTGTTCAGTGGCAAAACCTACGCATTGAATGAGTGTGCAATTCTTCGGAAAGATACTTCTGCCATGATCATGGTAAAATGCTACATCAATGGACAGTATCTTAACACCTATTGGGCAGACGGTTTAATGGTCGCTACACCTACCGGATCCACTGGTTACTCACTTAGTTGTGGAGGTCCATTGATGATGCCCGATTCTAAAGATTTCATTATCACCCCTGTAAGCCCTCACAACCTTAATGTGAGGCCCCTAATTGTATCTGATGACTCGGAACTAAAATTCGAAATACAATCTAGAAACCGAAGCTTTTTAATTTCTCTTGACTCCCGATCCGAAACCATAGAAAAGGACGTGAGTCTTGTGGTTAAAAAGGCTCCATTTCAAGCTAAGCTCATCAAGATTGAAGGCATAAATTTCCCTGATACCATTCGAAATAAGCTTGGCTGGGGCTTTGACAAGAGAAATTAACCCATATTTTACCCCTCTTTTTGTTGAATCCTTCCATTTTTAGGATGAAATCGCGCATTCTTTGACTAGTTTTAAGCGTTGAGGATTAGGTCATTAACCGCCAATCTAAAACTTAAGAATTAACAAAAGCATATTTTTGTGTTTTAAAGCATCACATATGAAGCTCAAAAGTCTTTTAGTAATTATCCTTTCAGTGGCCATGCTGGGGCTAGCGGATAATGCCGAAGCGCAACGAAGAAATAAGTACAAAGCAAGAAGAAAAACCAACAAAAAAGTTTCTCATTACAAGGGTGGCATTAGAGGATATGGTCGGTTTGAGCCGTACATTTTTGTTGGCGCCAATGTAAACGCCGGAAACTATTTCGGTGATTTAGCTCCGGTTAATAAAGCCGCAAGTACAGATGTTTCATTTACACGACCTGGATTTGGATTATATGGAGGATATAAGTTCCATCACTCAATGGCCGTTACCGCCGGAATAAACTGGGTGCGTGTGTTTGGAGACGATTTTGCTTCTGACCCGGGATCTGAAGATGGATTTGCGCGATATGCAAGAAATTTGAGTTTCAGGAATGACATCAAGGAATTTAGAGTAGCATTACAATTTTTCCTGCTTCCAAATTACGGTGGCCCTAATCAACGACTCCCATTCAATGCATACCTTTCATTAGGAGCTGCAGTGTTCCACCACCAACCAAAAGGTAAGGTACCCGAACTCGACTATCAATCAGAAGGTATAAATGCGACAACAGCAGCGCCTCAGGCTGGAGAGTGGGTAAATCTCAAACCACTAGGCACAGAAGGGCAAAACCTGGGTATCGTTGAACCATATAAAAACATTGAGATTTCTCTTCCGGTCGCTGTAGGAGCTCAAATCCGGATTCCAAATACGCAGCTAACCGGAGGTTTGGAATTTGGAATCAGATATCTATTCACTGACTACATCGATGATGTAAGTACTGATTATGTTGGATTGGATCAATTTGATGACGACTTGGCAAGGATCATGTCTGATCGGGCATCTGTTCCTGTTAGCTCAAAAGGAGAAGCAAGAGATCTTACCAACCTTCGCATCATCAATAACCATGGCCAGGGACACAATTACTACATTGAAGGAAACGTTGGAACAGGTATAGACGGATCAAAAAGAGGGAACCCTGACAACAACGATATGATCTTTGTGACACAGATAAAAGTTTCATATGTGTTAGGTAGTACCACACGCCGAAGAGCTAAATACAGGTAACCCTTGCGAAAAATACTTTCTTTTACGTTTCTTGTTGCAACACTCTCTGCTTCATCCCAGTTTATGGAGTTTGGTGGAGGTGTAGGCACAATGAACTATGCTGGTGATCTGGTAAGAGGCTACAGCTTTAGCACTTCCTCAATAGCCGGAACAGGCTTCTATCGCATGAATTTTTCTGAGATCCTTACTGTGAAGCTAGCGCTAACTGTTGGTAAGGTGCGTGGCTCAGAAACACCTATCGATGCATTTGCTGTAGAAAGAGGTCACTCATTTAGCTCCACCGTTCTGGAAGCGTCAGCAGTTTTCGAGTATCATTTTCTTGATTTCAAAACAGAAGATTCCCCTGTAAATTATTCTCCATATGTTTTTGCAGGTATTGGCTTTTTCAACTTCAATGATGCTCCGGAAAATGAAGATGTGGGTTCTATTCAGCCTGTCTTGCCAATGGGTATTGGATTTAAATACTTATTCCAAAAAAAATATACAATTGGTATAGAAGCAGGAGCAAGGAAAACATTCTTTGACTACCTGGATGGTATTTCCGATAGTGATCAAACCATCAAAGACTACCAGTATGGTAACCCGAAAGACGATGATTGGTACTTTTTTACTGGCATCACATTCAGTATCACACTCTTCAATATACCGTGTCCATTCCCATATAGACCTAACCAGTCAATTCTTTCGCGTTAATAGAAGTTAAATCATTGGTTTACATTCCCTTTAAGTAAAAAAAAGTTCATTTTTGTAGCCTTTTTGAAAATTCTGTTGGAGGAGTTGAAAAACCAAATATCGAAAACCAATATCCCGGCCCACATAGCGGTGATAATGGATGGTAATGGGCGGTGGGCACAGAAACAGGGAGTCAAGCGGATTTTTGGCCATCAGAATGCTATTGAAGCCGTGCGAAATGTGACTGAAGGGTGTGCTGAATTAGGTGTTGGATTTTTGACGCTTTATGCGTTTTCAACGGAAAATTGGGATCGTCCAAAATATGAAGTGGATGGGTTGATGAACCTATTGGTAAACACCATTAAAGATGAACTCCCAACACTTCAAAAGAATAATATTAAACTGTCTACAATAGGAGATATATCGGGCTTGCCAAAAGGTGCGCAACAAAAGCTGAAAGAAGCAATTGAGGTAACTGATTCCAATAATGGGATGCAATTGATACTTGCTCTCAACTATAGTGGAAAGTGGGATTTGGTACATGCAATGAACAGGCTTCTGAAAGAAGGCAAACCCTGCATCGAACCTTCTGATGTCGAAGCGCATCTATCTACTACAGGGATACCTGATCCTGACTTGTTAATACGTACCAGTGGTGAAATGAGAATCAGTAATTTCCTGTTGTGGCAAATGGCATATACCGAATTACATTTTACAGATGTACTTTGGCCCGATTTTAGAAAAAAAGATTTATACGAAGCGATTATTTCCTATCAGCAGAGAGAAAGAAGATTTGGAAAGACGAGTGATCAAGTGAAAGCATGAAAAAAGCATTAATTATTGTATTGGCCATCGCGGCTTTTTATGAAGCTCAATCACAGGTGGTCTTTGGACGTGACCAAGGACAGTCGGGTGGTGTATCAATAAACTATTCTAGCCCTAAGGAATATGAGATTGCTGATATTGAAGTACGGGGTGTACAATTTCTGGACAATAATGCCCTGATCTCTCTTTCCGGCTTGAGAGTAGGAGACAAAATTAAAGTTCCTGGAGATGAGATTACCACAGCTATCAAAAAGCTATGGAATCAGGGAATTATTGGAAATGTGTCCATTTATGCCTCCAAAGTAGAAGGAGACAAAATCTGGCTGGTAATTGAGCTGACAGAGCGTCCAAGGCTTACCAAGTATATAATAGAAGGCGTAAACAAAACCAAGCAGGGAGAGATTGAAGATAAAATCGGTCTTATCAGAGGAAAGGTACTGACAGATGTGGTGATAAAAAACACGGAGCTTGCCGTTCAAAAATACATGGAAAGCAAAGGCTTTCTCAATGCGGAAGTGAATGTGGTACAGCAAATGGATACCGTGCTAAGAAACAGTGCATATCTAAAGATCACCATCGATCAGGGGCAAAAGGTAAAAATCAGAAACATACGATTCGAAGGGAATGAACAGTTCACCTCAGCTAAGTTGAGATCGAAACTTAAAAGCACCGGCATGGTGCCAAAGTTTTCATTGCCTACAGAAATCATCAAAACAACTGGCAAATTACTTTGGCCGCCAAACCTGATTGATTTTGTAAAGGAATCTAAAAAAGTATCCAAGGAGGAAGTGCGAGAGTATATGGCTACCCATGTCAACCTAAATTTCTTTAAGAACGCCAAGTTCGTGAAGGAGGATTATGAAGCTGACAAAGATCTTCTTATAGGATTCTATAACTCCAAAGGATATCGAGATGCGGAGATAGTGGCAGACACTACTTACGATATCTCTAACAAATACATGAACATCAATATCGCAGTTGAAGAGGGCAACAAATACTACTTCAGAGATATCTCATGGTCTGGAAACTACATTTACAATGACGATCAGCTTCAGCGAATACTCGGGATTGAGAAAGGTGACGTTTATGATCTGGATCTTGTCAATAAGAAGCTAAACTTCAACCCGAATGGACCTGATATCAGCTCACTTTACATGGATGATGGATATCTGTTCTTCAGCATTACTCCAGTAGAAGTGGGGGTAACCCAGGACTCCATCGATTTGGAAATGAGAATCTATGAAGGTGCACAAGCCACCATTGACAAGGTGATTATTAGTGGAAACGATAAGACAAACGATCACGTAATCCTCAGAGAACTAAGAACCAGACCAGGAGACAAGTTTAGTCGTGCCGAACTAATCCGAACACAGCGAGAACTTTCACAGCTTGGATACTTTGATCCTGAGCAAGTGAACCCTGTTCCAGTTCCTGATCCAATAAACGAGACGGTAGATATTGAATGGCAGCTGGTGGAGCGTTCCAATGACCAGATTGAGTTATCTGGTGGATGGGGTGGAGCCTTTGGGTTCGTAGGTACCTTTGGGGTTACTTTCAACAACTTCTCAGTGAGAAACATTACCAAGCCGGAACATTGGAGAGGCCTTCCTGTTGGGGACGGGCAGAGTCTATCTCTCCGATTCCAGGCAAACGGTAGAACCTTCCAGAGTTATTCCTTCAGCTTTGTGGAGCCATGGCTGGGAGGCAGAAAGCCAAATTCGTTCGGGCTTAGCTATAGCAAATCAATCCAACGGTCAATTAATACCTTCACTAATGAAACTTTAGGATGGCTGAAAGTAACCGGTATTTCTGCCTCATTGGGAAGAAGAGTAAAATGGCCGGATGATTTCTTTACAGTTAGTACAGGAATATCCTATCAACGATATGATCTGTTCCAGTTTGGTAGCCGTTCCCTTGGTTTCCAAACGGGAGATGCTAACAGTTTCACCTTTAACACAACGTTTGCAAGAAATTCCGTCAATCAGCCAATGTATCCTAGAAATGGATCCAGTATTTCATTGGCAGCATCATTCACTCCTCCATATTCCTTGTGGAGAGACCTGGACTATGAAAATGCTGCCCCGGAAGACAGATACAAATGGTTGGAATACCATAAGTGGAATTTTGATAGCAAATATTACCTGACACTGACTGGCAAACTCGTTCTGGCTGCCAGAGCACACTTTGGCTACCTTGGCACATATACCAGCAAAACAGGAGTAGGTCCATTTGAAAGATTCCAGCTTGGTGGTGATGGTCTGACTGGTCAAAACTTCCTATTGGGAACTGATGTGGTTGGCTTGAGAGGTTATCCAAATAACTCTATCACTCCATTTGATCGAGAAAACAATATTGAAGGAGGTACGCTATTCAATAAATATGTTATGGAATTGAGGTATCCGATTTCACTTGCACAGTCAGCTACCATTTATGCCCTTACTTTCGTAGAAGGTGGAAATAACTGGGATCGTTTTGCTGAATTTAACCCATACAACATAAAAAAATCCGCAGGTATAGGCCTTAGAATCTTTATGCCAGCGTTTGGACTTATGGGAATAGACTGGGCCTATGGGTTTGACAGGGTGCCTGGCACGCTTGAAAACGCTGGTCCTCAATTTCACTTCTCCATTGGCCAACAGATTCGCTAATGGGAGTGTCTAAACAACAACGCTTATGAAAAAGATATCGCTTCTGCTTTTTGGACTGTTTTTCACCACGATTACATTTGCGCAAAAATTTGGGTATGTAGATACGCAATACATTTTGGAAAAAATGCCAGAGTATAAAGATGCCCAGGCAGAAATTGAGAAGCTGGCCAAAGGATGGGAAACAGAGATTCAGGAGCTTTATCAGCAAGTGGAAGCAATGGAGGTAGAGCTGAAAGCTGAAGAGGTGCTTTTGACAAAAGAAATGTGGGAAGAAAGAAACGCAGAGATTGAACGGAAATGGAAAGAAGTGAAAGAATACCAGCAATCAATTTTTGGATTTGACGGACTGTATTTTCTGAAAAAGAAAGAACTGGTAAAACCGGTGCAGGATCAGGTGTTTGAGGCTGTAGAGCGTGTAGCAAAGAACAATAGACTTCAGATCGTATTTGACAAATCTGGTGATTTGGTCATGATATATACTGATCCCATCCATGATTACACTGATTTTGTACTGGAAGATCTCGGTTTGGTAGAAAATCAGAGTGTCGGAAATAATTAAGCATAATAATTGAACCTAAACAACCATAAGGGTGAAAGCCCAACTATAAAACGAAAAGTTAATTGATATGAAAGCTAGAATTTTACTAAGTACTGCCCTTGCTGTAATCGGTTTCGGAGTAATGGCGCAGTTGAAAATAGGCTATACAAATGTAGAGTACGTTTTGAGCCTTATGCCAGAAGCAAAACAAATAGAAAGTGAGCTATCTGCTTACGACAAACAATTATCTGCTCAGCTGGAAGCGAAGTATGCTGACTATCAGGCAAAGGTGGCAGACTACCAGCAAAATGCCGCTAACTACACGGACGTAGTGAGAGCTGACAAAGAAAATGAGATCGTTAACCTTCAGACTTCCATTCAGGAATTTGAACAAAACGCTCAGAACTCCATGATGAACAAGCGAAATCAGCTTTTACAGCCTGCTTTCGAGAAAATCGGTACAGCTATTGAGCAGGTATCGAAAGAGAATGGTTACTCGCATGTTTTTAACATGACTGCAGGTGGACAAAGTATCTTACTTTACGCTCGTGAAGAAGATAATGTGACTAACCTGGTGCTTAAAAAGCTAGGCATTGATCCGCCAGCTGGCAACTAAGATCTTTAGAATTTAACAAGAGCCCTGTTGGAAATTCCTTCAGGGCTTTTTTATGCAATCACAATTCCGAAAATCAGTCCTCCGACAATGATTAGCGGTGTAGGAACTTTGGTAAAATGCATCATTCCTACGGTTCCGAATAGCAGTATAAAGTTAATTGCTTTCTGCTCCATTGGCATAAAGAGGAGAAATGCTGCGGCGATCACCATGCCGGCACTAACGGCAGTGATCCCTTCCAATGAAGCCTTTACAATACGATATTTTTTTAGCTGCTCCCAAAAGCGAATGATAAAAAATATCAGAAATGTACCAGGTAAAAAGATACCTGCAGCAGCCATCCCTGCTCCAAATAGTTGACCGCCAATACCCAAGTCTCGAGCACTCAATGCGCCAACATATGCGCTAAAGGAAAATACCGGTCCAGGGATTGCCTGAACAAACCCATAACCTGAAATGAATTCTTGTGATGTGAGGTATTCTTTAAACTCTACAAACTCTGTATAAAGAAGTGGAACCAGCACCTGACCCCCTCCAAAAATCAAACTTCCATTACGATAGAAGTTCTCGAACAGCTTAATCGGTTGGTATTGAGTAATCCCCCCTAAAACCGCTGCTCCAATGAGCACTGAGATCCAAAGGATCAGGTTCGCCCATTTGATATTAATTCGTTCCTTTTCTTCAATCGGTTGACGCTTGTACTTCCATGTAGTGGCAAGCCCACCTAAGACAATTAAAACAGGAAACGCATAGGGAGACTTCAAGGCAAAAGAGGCAAATGCTGAAAAAATCATCAACCCAACACCAATTTTCGTGTTTACGACCTTGATAGCAATCTTATAGGATGAATACGCTACAATTCCTACGGCGATTGGCTCAATGAAACGCAAAAATCCTAGAGAAATGTCCATTTCTTCCGCTGTGACCATGAAAATACCCAAAGCAGTCATTATGCAAAAGGCCGGGAACATCCAAACCAGCAATGTCAGATAGGCCAGATTCGGACCTCCTATTTTATATCCCAGTGCAGTAATTGTTTGTGTAGATGTGGGACCCGGAAGAATCTGGCACAGCGCATATAATTCAATCAGATCCTCCTCTGTCAGATATCCCCTTTTGGAAACCAAAAGATCAAGGAACATTCCGAAATGTCCTTGTGGGCCTCCAAATGCAGTTAGGGACAGTACGGATACGTCTTTTAAGAAAATGATATTTCTAACTCGCCTAATCGACATCCTTAGGCCTTAAGACCGATTTCTTTCAATCGTTCATCCAGGAACTCGCCTGCAGTAATATCTTCGAAAGCTTTTGGGTGTTCATCGTCAATGCAGTTTTCCAAACAGGTCAGGTCCATTTCAGAGACAGGATGCATAAAAAATGGTATGGAAAACCTGGAGGTATGCATCAATTCTCTTGGAGGATTCACTACACGGTGAATGGTCGATTTCAACTTTCCGTTGGTGTGGCGCTCAAGCATATCACCCACATTCACAACGATTTGCTCTGGCAGTGCTGTGATTGGAATCCACTTTCCATCTCTTCTTAATACCTGCAAGCCATCTGCGCTCGCACCCATGAGAAGCGTAATCAGATTTATGTCGCCATGCTCTGCAGCACGAACGGCATCCGGAGGGAGTGAATCCGGATCTTCAATGGGAAAATAGTGGATCGGACGTAAAATGCTGTTTCCCTCTTTTACCTTATCGTCGAAATAGTTTTCCGGAAGATCGAGGTATAAAGCAATGGCTCTAAGCATATGCACACCGGCCTGCAGCAAAGTGAGATAAGCCTCTGAGGTATATTTTTCAAACTCCGGCACTTCATCTGGCCAAATATTTTCCGGGTAGTCTTCTCGTTGATTTTTTGGTGGCTGACCTACATGATAAAATTCCTTGAGGTCTCCTGTATTTCTGCCCTTCGCTTTTTCTCTTCCTTTACTGATATAGCCACGCTGACCCGCCAGCTCAACAATTTCATATTGTTTTTTTACATCGTCTGGAAGTCGGAAAAACTTCTCAACAGATTCATAAAGATTCTTCGTTAGCACATCAGAAAGTCCGTGGTTTTTTATTGACACAAATCCAATGTTTGTGTATGCTTCTCCAAGCTTCGCTACGAATGCTTTCTTCTGCTCTGGTGTTCCATCGGTAAAATCAGCTAAATCCAGTGATGGAATCTCATCAAATAATATCTCCGCCATGTCTTAGGTCAAATTAGGACTTACAATTTAATAATAAAATCTACTGAAAATCAATTCAGAATGCTTCGCAACACTTCCAGTGACTTAGGTTTATGGATGTGTGCATGATGCTCGTAATAGTTAAGGATCTCGTCCAACACCTCGTTTCTTGACTCTCTGGACATCCCGATTTTGGTTCCGTATGGCTCTTTCATTAGCACCTCCATCCGCTCGTGAACCTCTGACGAAGGTGCGAGCCGATCTGTAGAGCTAAACAGGTTATCGATTTCATCAATGGCATATCCGAGAAAAGGACCCACCTTCAAAAGAAACTGCAAATGAAAGTTCGCTACGCCCAATTCTAACGCATCAAGTACCTTGATTGATTCCTCAGCAAAAGTAAAAAGATGTGGATTTGGTGACTGTTCTGACTGTAGCAACTTTGAAAAAACTTCTGTCAAAAATAGTGTGACTGAACTCTTGATTGGGTCGTGATGGATGTAGTGCAGAGGGTGATAGCTCTTGAACTCTGATATTCGCTGAAGTTCCCGTGTCTCTTTGACATAAAGCACCAAATCAAGCAAAGAAAACGGCTGAAAATAGCCAATACTCTTCTTTGTCTTTTGGCTCCTTATAGCATTTACAATATAAGATCCGTATCCATATTCTTTCGTAAATACCCTGGCGATAATGGATGTATCGCCATATTTCATGTAGCTCAAAACGATTCCTTTAGACTTGACGATCATCAGCGAACCACTGCTATTTTACCCACATACGTTTCCTCCCCATCTGAAGTAGCACTGAAGAACAAATAGATGCCTGTGGCCACCTTACCTCCACGGACATCCATCAAATCCCAGGAGGCCGAACCCCCATTTGCATTCAGTTCCTGAATCAGGTTCCCATTGATATCCGTCACCTTTACATTGACGTTTCGGGCCAATCCCGTCAACCCCACAAGACCCTGGTATTCCGGCCGTACCGGATTCGGAAAAATATTCACATTGCTATGTCGAGGCGAGCCCACGGATGAAGCACTTCGATAAGAAACCATGCCCTGATCTGTATAGATAAAAACTTCCCCATTGCTTTCGTTGTATTGCAGCTCCAGCACCGTATTTGATGGAAGTGGACTGTTCGATTCATTGAACACAGCAACCTGTTCAGAGGTGTTTTCATCATATACCCACAAGCCACTATTGGTGCCAAACCAAATTCGGTTTCCCCCATCGGTCATTACCGCGTTAATTGGCTCCCCTTCAAACAATGTCCGATTTTCAAAAGAGGGAAGGACGGCCTCAGAATCAGAGAATATGAAAGAGGCACTTGGAAATAAAGCAGGCCCCTGAGAAGTTCCCACCCAAGCATTGTCTTCAGTGCTGATATTAATATCATTAACTGCTGATGGCAACCCATCCGCAGTTGAAATTACATCCGCATTTCCTTCGCCTGGTTCAAAAACGGTGATCGTTCCAGACGAAGACCCCAACCATGCTATTCCGGTTTCAGATAGGTCGATACTGATAAATTCATCCTCAAAAACCAACGCAGATGAATAGGAAGTCCAGTTGCTTCCATCGAATGTGTGAATCGGGTCTGAACTTCTAAGGCTGGAAACCCACAGTTGATCTCCTGAGGCCAGCGCGCTAATGATAGTATCTGGTTCAGTCGCACTGCCTGAAATGTCCGTTATTATTTGATCATTGCTCTCATCATAGAGGCCGTCACCGATGGAGGCATAATAATAGTTGCCATTAAATCGAGCTACATCCGAAACATTCGTAAATCCTGAAATGCTCCTGGCTTCCCATTGCCCTTCTGTGAAAACAGAAAATGGGGGCTGCTGCTCAGAGCCATCATAAACTGATGGATCGGGTGCATGAAATCCAAACAACTCGTTAGAGACAAAACGAAAATTGGAGAAGAAATCAGAGACTGGTCCACTTGGAGAAAAGACATTTCCAGAAGGGTCAATCAACCCTTGCAGCGCATCTGCGAGGAAATAACTGCCATTTATTTGCACAATGTCATTCACGTTGGTCGCAGAGGATGAAATCAGTGTTTCAAACCCCCCATTCCATTGGTGTAGCGTGCCATCTGCAGCTACCGTGATAAGCATTTCGTTAACACTGAAAAGCTGATCGGCTCCAGAAGGTAAATCTGCTCCGGTATCTGTCCAGTCACTGGTAAGAATCAGTAGATTGATTCCGGATGTAGCATAAATCTCATTATTAACCATAATCAAATTGGTATAGTCTGCACTTCCGGCATACCTATTCCAATTGCCAAAGTCCAGGAGGTTCTTCCCAAGACTACCAGACTGAATGCCTTCACTGGTACAAATAATTAAGGAGTCATTTCTCGAGAGTACTTGTAATACCTGCACCTGTATTCCGGAAGTACCTATGTTGACATAGTTTTCGACTATCTGAGCATCTTCTGTTTTTACCACAATGACGCCAATGTCAGTAGCTATATAGGTGTTGGTTCCAGCAAAGGTGATATCATTGATCCGCTTGTCTATATCCAGTGTGCTGGTAGCAAGATCGTCGATGGTCATAATGCGATCTTCGAAGACAAAATCAATGTACCCAGATCGATAGCCGATAACTAAGGCATTTTCTGCATCATTGTAGGCTAATGCAGACACCCCAACAGCTGAAAGCCCATCAATCTTTGACAGCTTTCGTGTTTCTCCATTTTGGATGGCGCGTGAAAACAAACCATTTTCAGCAGCACAAAAAATCTTTTCAGGCGTGACTGCAAGGTGCAGTGCATTCTTATAGCTAAAATGCGTTCGCCAGGTGCCCACTGCTATATCCTGCGCAGGAGCCATCCATCCGGCAAATAGCATCAGGCTACTTAGTGCCCACCGCTTCAAAGAAGCAAGATCTGCAGAGTGCTTCATAAATATCCTTTTCTCCTAAAACTATCGTTTTCCTGGATTTAGTACGCCGATGAGAATAAGACGCCACATTTCCACACTTCATACAGACCGCATGAACCTTGGTGATGTACTCTGCTATGGCCATTAAGGAATCCATGGGCTTAAATGGTACTCCTTTAAAATCCATATCCAGGCCAGCCACAATCACACGCTTCCCCTGATTGGCAAGATCATTTGCCACCTTCACAATCTCCTCGTCAAAGAACTGTGCCTCATCTATGCCCACCACCTCGCAGTTCCCGGCTCGCAATAGGATGTCATTTGCAAAATTTACCGGAGTAGATGGAATGGACGAGTCTTTGTGAGAAACGATCTTGACTTTATCGTACCGCTTATCAACTGCCGGCTTAAAGATCTCTACATGTTGATTAGCCAACATCGCCCGATTCAGCCTTCTGATCAACTCTTCTGTTTTACCGGAAAACATCGATCCGCATACCACCTCTATCCATCCGGCCCTTCGAAGCGTACCTTTTCCTATGTGTGGTTCTACAAACATTTATTCAGAGTAAGTCAAATGTGGCAATTGTGTTTCCTCGGGCACCTCCACAGTAATGTCACCTGATAGATGTACCTGGCAGGTGAGACGCTCATTGTCTCGCAATTTATTCAATTTCGCATATTGCAGCTCTGGTCGTGTACGTGGTGTCAGATGCTCCATCCCTTCCACAATTTTTGCCTTGCAGGTGGTGCAACGTCCCTTTCCACCACAGGCATGCATCCAGTCTGTGGCAGTCAGCAAAATATCTAGCAAACTTTCCCTTTTATCCTCACAATGAATAGATTTACTTTGTAGGTTAACGATTTTTACCGTGGGCATCCTTATCAACATTCAAGAATGCAAAAGAAACTAAACGAAGACTTTATTGACGGCTATTGTGAGAAATTTGCATCCAAAGTGACTGCCGATTTTTTTAAAGATGGCAAAGATGTTATTACCGGAAAGGAAATCCTCAAAGTCACCCCATCCAAGCAAGTCAACTTTTTTGTCATCAAGCTACTCTTCCGCTACTGGCAGGAGGAAACAAAGAAGCTGGAAAGCCCCTTCTTCAACTACAAACACGATGAAGTTCGCCAGGCAATGATCCAGTTTATGAATGTGCTTTCCCAGCATATCGAAATAAACAAAGAAAAGTTTGAGACCCTTCTCAACCATGCAGTGAAAGACACGATCTATTTGGCAGCTATGCCACAGGCGTATGTGGAGATAGATCTGGATAGCCGGGGGGTAGAAAAAATTGCGGATAAATCAGTCGAGGGAACGGTGAAATACCTCAAGATTCACAAGAAGGAAATTCAAAATTTCCTCTCTGATATGAAGGGTCTTACCATCGATGATGTAATTGATGAGCTACCGGAAGAATTTGATGATTTTGATACCACAGAGGCTGTGAAAGAGGAATGCAAGCTGTTATCATCAGTTCTTGAGATCACAGAGGAGAAAGTTTTTTCTGACGATCCGGCCATAGATGAGGATGAATTTGACGAGGACGATCTGTTTGCCCCAGGAGAAGAAGATCTGGTGAGTGATCGACCAAATCCATTTAAAAAGACCGCTCCTGACTCACAAAAAGAAAGTGAAGGAGTAGAAATGAGCGCCGATGATGAGGCGATGAATGAAGAAGATATTGATGATGAACCAAAGGGAGCAGAAGCTATAGTAGAGGAAAAAGAGGAGATTGAAGAAAAATCAAAAGCTCAAAAAGAAGAGCCGAAGGAAGAGGAGCAGCAGGAAGAGGAGCAGCAGGAAGAGGAAGAAGAGGAGCCTAAAAAGAAAGTGCAACCTCCTGTGATGCTGGAAGACGATGATAAAGAAGATGACTTCCCGGAAGAGACAATCAATAAACAGTTTGAAAAGGAAGAAGAGAGCTTGGCCGAGCATCATGAAAAAGCACCTAAAGAAGGCGGAATACTTGAGCTGATATCTTTGAACCACCGGTATATGTTCATTAAGGAGCTTTTTCGCAACGATAAGAATGAATTTGAAAATGCGCTTTATGAACTTGAAGAGTATGATTCATTTGACGAATCTGTAGAGTTCCTCGTTCAGGGTTATGCCAAGCATAATGAGTGGGACATGCAGTCTGATGAGGTGAAAGAGTTTTTGAAGGTTTTATTCCGAAGATTCAGGTAACATTTAGTGAGTCTGCCTAACCAACAAATAGATCAAGACCAATTGGTCGCTCGCCTGAGAGCAAAACAGGCAGACGCATTCAGCTATCTCTATGATAACTATTCGGCGGCTATCTATGGTTCTATTTCCCGAATTGTAAATGATGAGGATGTGGCACAGGAAGTGCTGCAGGATGCATTCATGAAATTCTGGGATAAGATCGATCAGTATGATGCAACAAAGGGACGCTTCTTTACCTGGATGGTGAATATCAGTCGAAACCTGGCAATCGACAAATTACGATCTAAGGAAATGAAGAAAGTCGGGAAAACCGACAAGATAGAAACCTACGTAACTGGTATAGAGCGTGGGAATTTAAATTATCAAAGTATTGATGGTATAGGGTTAAAAGAAACACTCGCAGGTCTTCGAGAGGAAGAACGATTTATTCTCGAGATGGCATATTTTAAAGGCTATACCCAATCAGAGATTTCCGATGAGTTCGACATCCCACTTGGTACGGTGAAAACACGTCTGCGGATGGGCTTGAAGAATTTGAGAAAAATATTGCAAGCAGAGTGAACATAGAAAAATATATATCGTCAGGCATACTAGAAGCCTATGTGATGGATCAGCTCTCTCCGGCTGAACGCACTGAGGTGGAGCAGGCTGCCGCCGACCACCCGGAGGTTCGGGAGGAGCTTGAAAAAATTGAGCTTTCTATGGAAACACTTGCCTTCTCCACCTCGGTTGAGCCACCGGTTGGGGTGAAAGAAAAACTGATAGCTCAGATTGATAAAGGCACAAGCGATCAGAAAGAAGCTCCGGTGGTGCAAATGCAAACGAACCGATCTCATGGCTTCTTGAAATTTGCAGCTGCTGCATCTGTTATGATAGCGTTAGCTTCTGCCGTGCTGGCCTTCTCTTATTGGAAAAAATGGCAGAGTGCTGAAAATCAGCTGGCAGATATGATTGCACAAAATGCCCAGTTTGCTGAAAACTACAACCAGGTAAATCAGCAGCTGGATGACATCCAGGACGCTGTAGCGATCATGAATAGCTCTGACTATAAGCGAGTGACCATGAATGGTACAGAAAATTCACCCGGCGCATTGGCCACTGTCTACTGGAATGAAAGTACTGCTGACGTGTACCTCAGCATTCAAAACTTAAAAGAACTCTCCAAAGATCAGCAGTATCAACTGTGGGCGATCATTGATGGTGTGCCGGTAGATGCCGGGGTATTTGACCTGAACAATGGCAACTTCCTGGTACAAATGAAAAACATTACTACCGGAGCAGCTGCCTTTGCTGTGACCATTGAGCCGCGTGGCGGTAGCGAAAACCCTTCGCTTGAAACCATGCAGGTTGTAGGAAATGTGTGATCTTTAGTAGATAGTAGTTAGCAATTAGACTCCAAACTCAGCACTTAATGTAGCATCTGGTTCCCCCTTGAGTGGGTTAGGGGGTGATTCTAATATCACCTCCCACACGAATGCTGCTCTGCGCTAACTGATTTTGTGTTTTTGTTAAGAGTAAGCCAATCTGTGGATTTATTGCACTCGTGACATAGTGGAACTATGCGCCAAGTGTTATCCCCGGCTTTACGTTTTACATGTGCGCCTACTTTAGCCGGATTGGTGCAGTTCTTTGTTCGGCAAATGCCCACATCTTCTTTGGTGATGCGCTCCCAATGCTTCAGCCACGAGCTACAGCATTCGCACGCCCTTGCAAGATTTTTATGTATCACTTTTACTTCCATAGCTAGAGTAAGATAGTCAGTATAAAAAATGAAATACCAATCCTTCCAACGATGATATCCTTACCTGATCACCACAAGGCCTGAAAATTGTTGGTTCTCATTACGAACTACCACCTGATAAATTCCCTGCTCCAGTGCAAGTTCCTTATTTACAAGGACATGTGACCACTTCCCAGCTGTAGCGTTTTCTTTTTTGCTATACAAGGTACGTCCATCAAGCGTATAGATATTGATCTCAACTAGGCCTCCTTTTTCCAGATCAGCAGTAAGCGTAAACCAGTCCACACTAGGGTTGGGAAATAAATGAAGTCGATTTGAGGAATGAGACAGACTCTGTACACCTAGCACCTCAGGTGTTGTTGCGCCATAAAGGTCAAAAATTGAAAGTGAAATCTCATTGATGTTCACTTCGTACTCATCTACGGCTGGAGCAAAAGACAAGGAAGACTCATAAAAGCGCAGTTCAAAACCGATGATCATATCCCTATCTTCTTTGGGTAACTCATAAATCGGAATAGACACCACACCCCCTACGGGTATATATGTTCCCAAATCAATCTCTGTAACAGCCAATTGCAGAATCACATTTACGGCTCGTGCATCGAGTTTAAGATTTAAAAATTTATAATGTGTCCAAGGCTGCTCGTATAGCTCTGTAGTATACCTCACATAGTCATCTGTTCCGTCCCCATCGGTCACAAGATTAAACCCTATAAGGTTATCACAAGGAGTGCTGCTACAAAAGCCTGGATCACGAGCACTTACATAAAGTTCTGGTGTATCCATGCCTTCACCTCGCAGTGTACTTCGATCATACACGTCTGCCTCAAAGTCAGCAATGATCACTTCTTCGGTTGCACCAGATCCTGATGCACAGTGTGATGGCATACATAGTATCATGGTTGGGCTCTTGTATTGATTGTCTAATCCATTCAGGTCCACATCATCAAAAAACTCAGTGGCTTTATGATGGACATAAAGAATGTTGTCATGGATAAAATACCGTTCGTCTGGATTGGTTACCAGATCCCAAATGTCAGTAGCATAAGGAACAGAGGTTCCATCTTCATATACAAGATTCACTTCACTTGGCATATGCGTAAAAGCCGAGATCACCCGATGATCTTGTCGTGCCCATTGAAGATAAAATGGCATTCGATGTGGTGTTCTGTGAAATTGCCAGATGTACATTTCTGTCCGCTGAGCCATGTCATTGTTGGTGAAAACCACTGGTTGCATGATATGATCCTCTCTGCCAGCATCCAGTACCATTGTTGGATAATTGTCCCTTTCAAATTCCTGAGGCATGCCGAGATATCGAATACCGTATACTCCTGTACGTTCTGCTGTTCCCCAATCCGGCCTCATGTACATAGTACCTACATCCAGATCATGAGTAACCACCGCATCCCAATCGGTTACCAGCATATCCGTAGATTCAAACTGTGCATTATATGCCCGATCTCTTATAGCCATTGGATCATCGTCGTAATCCTGGCTCCATTGCAAAAGAGGCACCAGTCTTGAATTGGGTACTCCGGTGACGGTTCCATCAAAATCAATCAGTCCTGAAGCAAAGTTGTTATCCACATGTGTATAAAAATCAAAGTCCACTTTTGACGCGTCAGGTGTGCCTGCCGCCCAAGTGATCCCTCTCGACCAGTGAGCCGGACTTTTTCGATGCGCTCCGAAGATGCCAAAGCCCACCGTGTTTTCATGATCAAAGCCAGCAAAGTGTACATTATCCAACCCTGATGGCCCATCATAGAGAATATGACCATGTAGCCGGTTTCTCCTTTCGGTATGATCCAGCTCCAACACTGGAAGTGAGTAGGATACCGACATGTCATGTTGGTTCTTTCTGGGTACGCCTACATTTGCTGATTGACCAACTATGAGTGAGTTTCTCAAGATTTGATTAAAAGAGAAAAAAGCATTGGAATGGCTGTTTGCCAGTCGGCAATTTTCAAAGTACATAGTGCCCGCTCGGGTCCAAATACCCCGAGAACCAGCCTTAAATGAAGTAAACTCCTCTACCTGCAGGATAGTCCCTGGTGGAAGGGGTGGCCGGTATTCTTTATAGTCTGTGAACTCTTCGCCAACGTCTACCTGACCGTTCTCGTTTTCATCGTCCCAGAAAACCACAGCATCTATGGCCAGGTTGGTAAAATTATTGGAGTGGCCTCTGTTGTTTCGGAATTCCCGAATGGGAAGGTCCCCTGGTACAAGGGTGTTAGTCGGATCGCCAATTACATATTCCAATGCCAGCATCCAAAAGCCTGAGCCCTCCGAACCAGCTGCAGCGTTATTAATAAAGGTGTTGTCCGGGTTGGTGATCCAAAATGTTGCAGGGAAATGCCTTGAATGATCATCGTCCTCCAACCGGTCATGTCTTTGCACCCGCTCATCCCACTCTGGCTTCCGTGTCAAGACACCCAGGTTGTGATCGAATATATTGCCTCGCTCACTTCCTGCTTCCATAAAAAAGCCATGACCAATGTGGTCATATGCCACTATGTCCTGAATGAGTGCATTACTCGTGTGATGAACAGTCATTACCCTATTAAAAGAATGATGCACGCTGCTATTTTTGAAATATTGTCCGGTAACATCGTGTGCATGATGCCAATGAAAAGGATACCTTCCAAGCAATCCTTTTTGCCCCATATGATATAACTCTACCCCAGAGATATATGCGCTGGATCCCATATCTTTTACTATAATGTGACCGCCAAAACCTGATTCATCGGCTTCTTCTCCTCTGATTAGAATGTTATGTGTCAGTAAGCCCACCTCTGCTCTTTCGTCCAGTTCGAGGGTACCTCCATGAAAATACTGCATTTCACCATAGTGAAGAGTATCGAGTGGCACATCAAGGTGAATCGTTCGGCCTGCTCCTGTCACTTCAGTGATGGTTCTTATTTCGGCCTGAAGGGCGCTGTAGTCTGTAGATGCAATAATTATTTCATCTCCTATTCTCCAATCAGTGGCATCTACCACCTGAATATCCGTTGATCCAGCATCTGCCGTTGCTGATAGTTGAGTCCAGGCAAGCCTTTCTTCCCCATGCATAATAATAGATCCTTCTTCAATTGCACCGATAAACTTTGAACCGATGGTGTGAATATCCAATGCTGGGTCATTTCCGCGCAGGGTAATTACTCCTTTGGCAGTATATGGATCAGCTTCTGTACCCCAAATAAATTTTGCTCCATCACCTTGAACCAAGATATAATTGGCTGTTAAATAAAGATCTTGATCATTGGTTGCAATTAGCTCACCATGTATTAAGATGGATTCTACCTCTGCATCCTGATCAATATAAATTGTCACTCCAGTTGGTATTTCCACCTCATCACCGGATCCAGGAATTGTGCTTCCGATCCAGGAATCAGGATCAGACCATACCGGATTGGATGGATTATTCTTCGCAATGACTTGTGCACTTGAAAGTGCGGGCACTAGTAACAGCAAAATAAGTAGAGCAATATGTCTTGTAGTGGTGGTACGGAAAATGTTCCTGAGAATTTCCGCAGAAATGGTGAGTTTCATAGGGATATCAAATAAATATTATGAAATCTAAACTTGATAAAGTACAATAAAGATAGCCAATTATCTTACAATTAAGTAGATCATCAAAAAATCACTAGTAACCCAATTAAAGGGGCTCAATTCAACAACTCAATCAACACACGATTGTACTTATAAATATTAATCAGCCGAAGATTTAGGTGAATGCGCGGGTTGTTGTAATCTTTTTTGAGGTAAGAGATCATTAGGTAAAGATGCTCAATAAGCTCACCGATACTAAACCCCACTATAGGTTTGACCTTATGGCGAGTGGCTAGTTCTTCTTCCACCTTTTTTCGTGAGAGCAATGTGTACGGAATCTCTAGTTTCACAGCTGCAGATAGCTCTTCAATCTCAAGCATCTTGAGCATCTCTATCCTTCGAGAATCATCGATATCTTCAACCTTGACATCCTGAAGAAATTTATGATTGAGCTTCAGCTCTGTACGAAGTGCTCGTTTTAGCGCTGCACGCTTTTGCTTGAGGGCCGCTGCATCATTCGCAACATCATAGATTTCCTTGATTACCGACATTAGGTGATTAGAATTAGTGCGGAAAAGTACTAATCATAGTTAACAAACTCATTTATTTTATACTTGCAGCCGCATGCTGAAATTCTTCAAAAAGAAACCGAAAGAAAAACTTCCGCCTCAGCTCTTGGATATTGATGGAGTACCTATCCATGAGGGAGATGAGGTCACCGCACAGCGATATGAGCTAGGGAAGTGCAAGGTAGAGTTAGAAGGCCTGCAGTTTTTCTACGTCTCCATTGCATCAGGCAAAAGAGTCAGCTACGTGAAAATGATTGATGCCATCACCGGTCATCAGAAGGTGAAGAAGGCTTAATACGACAGCCAATGATTATCCACAATCCTCAAATCATGCTGATCTCTTTCCCCAGCTCTTGAATATCCTGTAAATAAATCTGCTCCAACACCTCCACATAGGGTCGCTGATGAAAGTAGCCAGTCTTAAAATACTCCTCTGCCTGATCCAATTCCTTTAGGGCCAAATCAAACTGACCTCTTGATATATAAATCCGAGCTTTATGATAAAAACAATCAGAAAGGTTCGTATAGTATTTTAATACTCGATCAAACTCTGTCATGGCATCATCCAATCGGTTTAGCTGCATTAATGAAAGTCCTTTGTACAAAATGGCATAAACATCCACCCAGGATTCACCTTCCTCCTCCATTACTTTGTTGATATAGCGATCCAGAAAGTCGATCGCTGTGGTATAATCCTTCAATCCATAATAGCATATGCCCCGCATATAATCGTGGCTCTGTCCTTGTGAATAATCTACCTGGCCATTAGCTTCATCTCCAAGATTAAAATCAGCAACAGCTCTCTCATAATCCCTGTAAAAATAGAGGTAGAGATATCCTCGAAACCCAGCCCAAACTTCAGGTTTTCGTTTCACTGCCTCTCCGTAATAGTGATACATCTCATCAAGAATTCCACGCTTTACTCGAGCCGTTCCAAATTCCCTCCAGAGATCTGCATCCGTTGAGTCCATCTTAAATGCCTCTTTTAATTGAAACTGCTCTGGAACGGATCCCTGATAATAATACACACGCCCGCCTCTTAACTGTGGGCTGAGCTGCTTCATTTCCTCTGCAGTAAACGTTCTTTTGTACCACTCCCGCTCTGAGCAGGAGATTAAGCCTGAAAGGAGAACCAGACTAAGGAAGTATATCGACGATTTCACCATTTTCAATATTAAATGTGATGTAGAAATATGCGTCTCGAGCATCGTCCCCAGTAACAACAGGATTCCACTCGTCCAGCTTTTGTAAAATCCCAAATAGATGATCAACCGTCTCAGGATTAAACTCCATTGGCTGGTAATCCATGTCATACCCTTTAGCAATAAATCGCCCGGCTTTTCCTTCACAGTTTACAACAAACCTGAAAACCAATCGACCACTTTGATCTAAAAGTTTTGACCAATCCAAATTTGAAAATATCGTATCCTCCAAGGCTCTTTTACCATGAATGTATGCTCCCTGAGGTGTAGTATTATAGTAATCTGCAATTCGCCTTTCATGCCCACAGATCTTAAAATCTGTATCATCGCTTATAGTGTTTTTCGGATCGATCCATGCCACACGGTGCTCTCCATGATTCGCTCTTTCTTCAAACTCTTCAACAGACATCTGCTCCACAAGCTCAAGGTGTCGTGTATAATTTGGTGCTTTTATATGTGACCCGAAAAATCCAAGATCTTTCACATAATAAGAAGTGGTCTCTCCTTCAGATACAATAGAGTCGGTTGCTGCTTTCTTATAATTCCAGACTGTATAAAATGCTTTGGCTTGCTTATTATCAATCACAGTATCAGCTACAGAAGTTTGATTCTCTGTGTATATATATTCTTCCTCTCCAAAAGTATAGCTGACCCGATATGGACTTTTTGCTTCACTTTCCCATACCGTAATCGTCTTATCAAGAATATTCATTTCAGTGGTATCCGTCACATCACGTGAGCTAATGCCGAAACCATTTTCAAGAGCAATCGAATCTCCCTCCACGGTGTATTGACGAGTACTAACCAAATCATACCCTGCATTATAGTTTTCGGTCGTATAGTGGGTATCGTCCAACTTTACATATTTCGTGTACCGAACTTCTGTACCAGCTCGCTGATCGGGATTATCAGGATAATAATGGTAATAGTACTTGCTTACATAGCCGTCTTCAAACACCTCTTCAGGAGGAAAGTAATTGAAGACCGGGTGATTTGATTGTTGTTGCTCACACCCAAATAGCTGGACGAGCAACATAACGGTGATTAGTCTCTTCAAAATGCTTAACCTTTTGTTGAGCAGAAAAATACGAAAGGTGTTGCAACAAGATTTCGTTTTTAGGAATCATTAACATTTTATTAGGACTTTCGGAATCTTAACAGCTATTTCTATGCTGATTTATTTCTCCCTGGCTGCTTCTACCATTCCCAGCGCCCAGTCGCTGATTAGTTGTCTTTGCTCATCGGTAAGCTGTGCTTCAGCGTGCACAGGAGTATAGGATTCTAGTGGCATCTCACCTTCCAGGGTTTCTTCACTGATTTCTTCCAGCTTATGCAGCTTGCGCTTCATAGAGAAGGTTGCCCATTCAGAAAAATTCAGTTCTTCACGTCCGTGCTCCACGTGCTCGAAAATCCACCATGACAATGGAGTGATATAGGTATACCATGGATAGTTTGTCTCCATCGAGTGACAATCGTAGCAGGCATTCCGTAGCAAAGTAGCTACCTCCCCATCAATCACCTCATGAGCCATAATATCGTTAGGATTTTCAGCTCTTACTTCGGGAGGGGTTCCTCTGAAAATCTGAAGGATAATGAAAGCACCAAGCAAAACAAGAAGGGCAGGTTTAATATATTTTTTCATCTGAATTTGAAAATTAGTCAATCGAAGTGGCGCAAATTAAAAATATAGGTTCATTAAACTTTCACTACTTCTAGTGATTCTAATTGTTGATCTCACTAGTTAATTCAATTTGATAGAAGCTTTCAAACATTATTAGTTGTTTGATGAGTAGTCACATGATTATTAGTCCCTTCAAAATTTTTCGAGCTAATTAATTAGGAGTTAAAACGCGAAAAATCAATTCTGAAGATACATTTTACTTTGAGCGAATTACTGAAAGCTACGAAACTATGTAATTCCTCCTGAGCTATTCTCCTCTTATAACTAAGTCTAAAATTTCTGTCTGATCTGAAAGAGTTGTTCTTTCAACTTCCTTCTTGGCAGATGTTGTTTCCGCAACGTTTGTATTTTCAGTGATGTAAATCATTTGAGGTACTCGGATGACTCGCTCCACTACCAGCGTATCGATTTGTTGAATTCGAATTGTATCATGGAGCATTACCTCTACAATTCTCGCTTCCGGAATTCGAACCTCATTCGGCTCTCTCAAAAGTATAAAAAAGAAAAACAGTAGTGGAATTAGTAATGCATAGGCCGGCACCCGAACTTGTAATAATGCAAAAGGACTAAATGAAGACTTGGGTTTCATTTCATTCAAAAGCGATTGCTTGGTGTCTTTGCTTACTTTTAGCTTCTCTCCTCTAATCCCCATTATGCTCACTCTTAATTCCTCATAAGTCTCCTTTGATAGCTCCCGTTCTACGATTACTCGCTCCTCTCTACTAAGCTCGTCGTAGCTCTTACTTTTTAGTAAAGACTCTATTTTTTCAAAATTCTCCATCTCAGTATTTGATTGAGGTTTTTATTCTTTCTTTCGTGTAATAAATGCGTGATTTAACAGTTCCTGCTGCCATATCAAGCATTTCTGCAATCTCCTGTACAGGAAGTTCTTGTTGGTATCTCAAAAGGAAAATCATCTTTCTCTCTTCATCCATCCTATCAAGAATCTCATGAATCTGGTCTGTCAAAACCACTTCGTCCAAGCTCAGATCATGGTCTTCTTCGTATGATGGCTCCTGCTGGCACATCTCTCGATAAGCATTTTCAAAGTTTCGTTTTCGGTATGCGTTCTTGCACATGTTCGAAGCAATGCGAAACAACCAGGGCTTCACCATGTAATCATCGTTGTACTGTTCCGGCTTGTTGATCAGCTTGGAAAACAAATCATGAACAAAGTCCTCAGCCATTTCTCTGTCTGCCCAGAGCATTCTATAAAAAAATGCGCATAATCTATCCGCATACCTATTGTAAAGTATAGAGAAAGCCTGATGGTCCCGATGCTTTACCAGAACCATCAATTCCTCATCGGACTTATTCTTATGCTTAGTGAAGAACATTATTCTTCAATTATTTCCATAAACAAGCGTAATCCAACGGCAAGATCTCGTCCTTCGTAATTATTCACGCTCGTGATCGTACATTCACTAGCAAGGTGTCGCCAGCTTCCACCCATAGCTACTCCCTCCTCGTTGGTCATTTCAGCCACATTTCCAATCACATCATAGAGGCCGAAATTGTTTGAAAAGTATGTGGCAACTGGAGAGGTGAAATTGTAGCCATCCCCCTTTATTCCTGCTGCGCAGGTCACCTCTTCAGGCACTTTAACGTTAGCAAGGTAGCAGTCTTTTTCATTGGTAATGCTATTTCGCATTTTCCAGGTGTGATACCACGGGTATGACACCTTCTCATCTTTAAGGGAGTATGTCATTTTTTCCCCATCTTCGGCCCATGCCACCACATTGTTTTCCTCGTATGTCCAGGAGGTAAATTCAGAATTACCGAGTGCCGCCATCGTCCATTCTTCTCGGGAAGGGAGCCTAAATAATACTTTTTTGTACTTTCTTTTTGGATGGGCGTTGTATTGTACCGTCAACCATTCACAGTAGTCTTTAGCTACTTCATAGGTAATGTCCATCACCGGATAATCAAAGTAACTCCCTCCCGGCCGCTTTCTTTCCTCCATTTGAGCATTCGCTGGGCTGTAATGATAGTTGCTGAGCAATGCTTTTGTTACCTCATCATATTCAGAAAGATCAATGAGCCCTTTTTGATAGAGTTCCTCATAGCCATTTTCTCTCAGGTACTCCATATAGAACCAAAATTCCCGATTACTTAATTCAATTTCAGAAGCATATATGCCCTCCTTTATCTTCATCAGGTGCTTGTCCAGTGCTTTGATATCAAAATCCACTACCTTGAAGGTAGGAGGAGACTTCTTTGCGTTGAGAAGAAGCTCCACTCTGGCTCTGATTTGTGATCTTTCTGCAAGTCCTAAAATTTGACCTTTGAGTTCATTTGATTTTGTCTGATTCTCGAGTTGATCATAGAAATCCTTAAGGAGCATCAGAGGTACGATGTAATTCGATGAGAGCACCTTCCCTGTAGCTGTCTGAGGTTCTCCGTTAAAATCAATTGATAGATAATCCAGGAGGAACTTCTTTTCAACATTATTTCTCAATTCCTCAAAGTGATCAAATGATTCTGAACCATTGGTAGAGGCAAGCCCAACTACATACAATCGGTTTTCAATTGCTGAAAGTTGTTCTCTTGGTAGCGTGAGCGCATAATAAATGTCCCAATCATTTACAGAAAGCAAACTGCCGATGGATGCATTGAGCCCTTTGCTACCCAGGATCGCATTTAAGTAATCCTCCCTTTGTCGAGCTAGCTCAAGGTTGAGTATGGTTACGTCCTTGCGAACATTCATTACATCTTGTAGTATCCATATCGGAATGGTGGTGTGAAGCGCATCGGTTAGAAGAATACCACCTTCATTTACCGACATTAGTAAGTTGTAATTGTAATTGAGTGTACTGGAGTGAATTAAACCGGAATTGAAAACCTTTTCTGACCACTTGCCTCGACTGTTTGTTCGCTTAAGTTCAGAGAGGATCAGCTTATCTTCAAGTGCAAAGTTTTCGTCTGAATTGAGTAAAAAGGCTTTTTCCAAATGCGCAATGCCTTCGGCACTCCATCCTGTTGTTTTAAAGGTTAGATAATGGCTAATATAACTATCCGGGAATAGCTCACTTGCCTCACTTTGAATGGATTGAAGCTTTTCAGCACTTTGATTGGCAAAAGCTGCAGACCGATAGTATTGAACCCATGCGGATTCATCAGTAGGATTATTTTCAATATACTGAAGCCAAGACTGCATGGTTTGGTTGTACCAGCTGTTCGTTCGAAGTTCAGTAATTTTTAATGGTACATGTGGGGGTTCATTTACCTCAACCCCTAATTGGCAGAAAAGAAGAATAAAGAGTAGGTATTTCATCACTTAAATGTATTTCGTTAATCAATTTATAACGCCATACACTTGAAAAGAGTAGTGGTTCAAATTACCTCTATATTTTTCTCAACATTAATATTGAAATGCCTTGTTAGCACTTTTTTGACTTACTAAAAATGCGAAATAATAAGTAGGCCCATGGGGCTCTTCATCTTTTTTAGATCAAAATTGATGCGTTAACATAGAATATTTGTATCAATTGTTATCCTGGCTCGATAATTAGAAAACCCCGATCACCTAAATGAACGGGGCATCTATCACCAACCAGCTATAAATCACGTTCACACGTGAAAAATAATTGTTTAGTGATACGTACGAGGCTTTGTTAGTAAATGGATTTATTCCGTATAGATTTATTCCTCTTCTTCCAGAATAGCATCTTCTGTAAATTTCCTTCCCAGCCCTCTAGCGGCAGACATACAGAATATCCCCACCACTTGCTCGCTTGGATCTTCCGGAAAAATGTTCGTCGGAAGATTGGCCAGAGGTGTTGCAAAAAGCTCCCCAAAGCCTCCTTCACGATCCGTTTGCTCAATGGCACTTTGCAGAAAGAAATGTACTTCTGGTGTTATGGATTGAATCTCTACATACAATGAATCACCCAGCTCAAATGGATCTATCAAAACGTCATCATCGTCAAATTCAAATGGTGTAACCGCTTGCCGGATAGGGGTGATAAAGGTCACATTATCAGCATTATCCCCATCCGAAAAGGCTCCATCTATCGCAATATTTATCTCGCCTGGTTGGTTGAGCAACATACCATTTTTCCATGCTTTGATCCAATAAGCATCTCCCACGCCAGGTGCGTCTGTCGCCCAAAATTCTCCAACATAATAGTCACCATCCGTAAACGACTCCTCTTCTTCCAACCTCCATGTAATACTATCCACAGGCACTACCCGGTTTAGCTTCGATGTAGAGGTGTACGCTTTCCCATTATTATCAATGCTGAGTATATAAGTGTTTCCCACTATTCCAAATGAGTCAGAAGGATTGGTGGGATTCCATACATATCTTCCAGCTGATTCTTCAATAAAAATGTAATCCATATCAGCTTCTAAATCGTGTATGATAACGTTGGCTCCTGATATGCCGATAGGTTCAGAGCTATCAAAGTAGGTATTAGCTATTGTCAAATCAATCACCTGAGGTTCTGCCTTATGATAGATAAATGCATCTACCACCAGGGGTGCCTCTGCTTCCTGCAAATCCACAGCTATGTCCGTGTTACATGCTACCACAACAAATGGAATTAGATATTTAAACAGCTTTTTCATGATTAAAACTTGAAATTGTAAGTGACAGATGGAACAATGGAGCCCAGGATAGACACCTGGGTAGCACGGGTGGGTGCTGGTTCGCCCATTTCCACTCGATCTTCCCCTTGCCAGAAGTAAATAGAAAATGGGTTCTTCCGGTTGTATATGTTGTAAAAAGTAATCACGAGTGAATCTCGATTCTTTCTTGGCTTCCCATTTTTCCGGACCTCACGCCCAAGCAAGGTGAATGAAACATCCAGCCTATGATAATCCGGAATACGAAGGTTGTTTCTCGAATTGTTTGCATTCTCAGGGATCGTCAAATATTCAATTTGATAGCGGTGCGTCGGGAAAGTAGTGGGGGTTCCGGATAAGTAAGTAAAGTTGGCCGATACTGACCAGCGCTTATTGAGTTCATAAAACCCTGCAATTTTCAAATTATGAGTCTGGTCATACCTGGCAGGATACCACTTCCCCGTGCGGTTTTCCAAATCGTCCAGGTAGTTTATACCGTCTATCTTCAGCTCTGTTCTACCTAGCGTATAACTAAGCCACCCTGTTAGCCGGCCTTCGTTTTTCTTTAGATAGAACTCCGCTCCATATGCCCTTCCTTGCCCGCTGATCACATCTCCCTCTAGTAGATCATTGATAAATAATTCCGCTCCGTCTATGTAATCAATCTGATTCTCTGTTTTTCGATAGTAGGCCTCAAAAGAGAACTCATACATGTTATTCTTGAAGTTTCGGAAATAACCTGCGGCCCACTGTTGTCCTGTTTGGGGTTGGATATTGTTCGTACTAGGTGTCCAGATATCCAGCGGATTAGATGCCGTGGTATTGGAAATCAAGTGAATATACTGAGCCATTCGATTATAGCTTGCCTTAATGGAAGAAGTCCGGTTTAGTTGATATTTCACCGAAACACGAGGCTCCAGATTGTTATATCCTTTGATGCTTTCCCAATCATCCGCTTCAAAAACGGCGGTCGGACTTCTCCTTTCTCCAGGTATGGTATCGTTGAATGTGTAATATTCTCCCGGACCGATGTAGTTAAACCCTGAAAACCGCAAGCCATATTCGACATCTATCTTTTCATTTACTGTCTGCTTGTTTCCAACATAAAGACCATATTCAAATGCCCGCTTCTTCGGTAAAGAAAATTCTCTGTTTACTCCATTACTGCTAAAATTTGCCTCAGCAGGGCTGAATCGATAGAAAATAGCCTCTGCACCAAATGTCAGTTCATTGTTGGTGTTGAGGAAGTAGGTAAACTCTGGTTTTAGATCATAGGTGGTAATGTTTGACATCCACTCAAACTTATCCAGCTCGTCTTCTCCAAACTTGAGCTCATAATCGTAATCACTCACATAAAATGTCAAATTGGAGAAGAGTCGTTCATTGTAAAGATGATTCCACCGGAATGTCCCGGTTTTACTCCCCCAG
The DNA here is from genome assembly GCF_965247405.1 of Ekhidna sp. Taxonomy (GTDB): domain Bacteria; phylum Bacteroidota; class Bacteroidia; order Cytophagales; family Cyclobacteriaceae; genus Ekhidna. Next base: position 2,183,074 of record NZ_OZ252014.1, on the reverse strand, counting down.
TTGATTCCCTGGCGCTCATCAAAATTGAAAACATCACGTCCCCAATAGCCCGATACATAGACTCGATCTTTATCAGATATATTCCAGTTTGCTTTTGCGGTCAGATCGTAGAAATACAACCCTGCTCCATTGTCAAAAACATCGGTAAATGGTTTGGCCAGGATGTCGATATAGGATCTTCTTCCTGCTACGATAAAAGAGGCTTTTTCTTTTTTAATAGGGCCCTCAACAGCTAGTCTGGAAAAGATGGTTCCTATTCCCCCATTCACTTCATACTCCTTAATATTCCCCTCTTTCATTCGAATATCAAGAACGGAAGAAAGTCGCCCACCAAAACGAGCAGGAATTCCTCCTTTATAAAGCTTCACGTCTTTGACTGCATCCGGATTAAACACAGAAAAGAAGCCCAGCATGTGGGATGAGTTGTATATCGGTGCTTCGTCCAGTAGCACCAGGTTTTGCCCTACGCTTCCTCCTCTTACATTGAAGCCCGATGAACCCTCACCTACCGTGCTTACACCAGGCAGCAACTGAACACTTTTTATTACATCGACCTCACCAAGAAATGCCGGAATCTTACTGATCGTCTTGATATCAAGTTCGGCAACACTCATCTCTGTGGATGTGACATTCTCATCTTCCGGTTTTGCAGTGACCACTACTTCTTCAAGTTGTGTTTGTTCTTCTACCAGTTCCACATCTATTCGAGAATTTTCCTCCAATGAGATCTGGTTTTTTTGTGAAACAAATCCGATGTAGCGATAAACGACTGAATACTCCCCGGGAGGAAGCGTGATGGAATAAAACCCATACACATTCGTGATGTTGCCCGTGCCCAGTTCCTCAATTAGAACAGTGGCACCTATTAGTGCCTCTCCGTTGGAGGCATCCTTTACGTACCCATTAATGGTGTACTTTTCCTGTGCTGTCAAAAAAAATGGGATGACAGCTAAAAACAGTAGTAAATTTTTCAAAACGGTGATTGTATTTTTAAGTGATTGACCTCCCGAAAGACGCACGATGGATCAAATAGTTTCGCTGAAGTGCGTAAATAACAATTCCTTAATGCAAAAAGATGGTGAATGGTTGCTTTGGCTCCCTAAATGGCAGCCAAAGCTTTATCATAATTGGGCTCCTGACCAACTTCAGGAACTAGCTCTGTGTATTTTACCTTGCCCTCCTCATCAATCACAACCACAGCTCTTGCGTTTAGTCCTTTAAACGCTCCATCGATGATTTCTACACCATAATTCTTTCCAAAATTCCCTCCATCACGGAAGTTGGTGAGGTTATCCAGGTTCGCAATGCCTTCAGCATCGCACAATCTTTTTAGTGCGAAAGGCAGATCCTTTGAAACACACACAATTCGGGTGTTTTCAAGCGTTGATGCCTCCTGATTGAATTTCTTGGTTGACATGGCGCAAACACCTGTGTCGATACTTGGATATATGTTGAGGATAACTTTTTGTCCATAGTAGCTTGCCAAGGTCTTTTCCTGCATGTCTTTGCTAACTAAGGTAAAATCAGGTGCGGAGCTTCCTACTTCGGGAAGGTTTCCAATGATATTTGTTTCGTTTCCGCCTAGTGTGATCTTAGCCATGATTGTAGGTTTTAAAAGGTGTTATTAAATAGTCTAAGGGAATATCCCATTCCTCTCTTTGCAGAATTTCATCTACTGGAGGAGATAAAGATAACCCTACTTTGAGTGCTTTTGTTTCTTTAAGGAGCCGATCGTAATAGCCACCTCCATACCCAATTCGATACCCCTTTTTATCACTTACCAGAAGGGGTACCAAAATAAGATCGAGATCACTAATTGAAGCTTCCTCACCATTGGCTGGCTCAGGAATGCCCATTTTATTTTCCGCAAGCTCCGTATGATCGTCGAGATAATAGTGACGCATTAGTTTAAACATGAAATCTGTTTTGGAAACAATCAACTTAATATCCTTTGACCACCATTTTTCAAATAATAGTGACACATCTGGCTCCCGGTTCTTATGCATCGACAAGAAGGTATGGATACTTTTAATCTTCCTAACCTCTACAAATTTTTCCACTGAACTCAATAGTCGATTATTTCGCTGGAGGTGTGATTCCTGACCAAGCAGCTTGCGATACTGAAGAACCGATTTGCGTAGAACTGACTTAGAGATTGCACTTTCCATATGATTGGAAATTTAAGCAGAGGTACAATAATATTTATTCATACCTCAAACTCTCTACCGGGTTTTGCTTTGAGATGTTCATTACATGCCAAATAATCGCTACGGTAGCTACCAGAGACGCTATGCAACCAGCAGATACAAATACCCACCACCCAATAGTTACCCTATAGGCAAAATCCTGAATCCATTGATTCGCAAAATACCAGGCAAAAGGAAGGGCAGTGAGGAATGCGATGAAAACAGACCTAAGAAACGAAGATGATAACAGACAGATGATCTGCAATGGTGAAGCTCCGTTTACTTTTCTTATTCCTATCTCTTTGGTTCTTCTTCTGGTTTCGTAGAGTGAGAAGGTAAAAAGCGAAATGGAAGACAGAATCAACGCTACCATTGTCAAGCCGATGTATACTTTACTAAGCTGCTTTTCTTTGGAGTATTGTCTTAGAATTTGATCATCGAGAAGTTCATAATCAAACGGGCTTTTAGGGTTGACTTCACTATAAAGTTCTTCCAGAAAAGAAATACCCGCCTGCTGGCTCCCGTCAAACCGGACCAAAAAACGATCATCAGGATATGTACGGTATCTCAAAATAAGTGGCTCTATTTTCTTTGAAAGGTGTTCAAAATGAAAATCTTTTACCACTCCAATAATATCAAAATCGAATTCTTGTCTACCACTGGTGTTGCTTGTTAGTTTTTGATTGGATATATCATTTATCCCCCAGTATTTCTTTGCGGCCTCATTAATAACTACCTTTTGTTCCCCTGAAGTGTCCAGTGAGTCAGAAAAGAATCGTCCCTCCAACATATCTATTCCAAGCAAATCCAAATATCCGGGACTTACAATCATCACCCTTCTGCTTTCATATTCATTTTGCTCTCCGGCTTTTTTCCAGGATGATAAAAATGATTCTGCATTAACCGGGAGATCTCCTTGCGAAAATTCAGCCACCCGGGTATTGGATTTAAGTTCATCCCTAACATAATCCAGTCCCTTTACCTGATTATCGTTCGCGGACATTTCAAAGAAGTTTACACTCACAATATTCTGATAGCTAAAACCCGTCTCTTTCGTAGACATAAATCGATACTGGATGAGAACCACGGTGGTTAAAATCATCAAGGTGATGGTAACCGTGTATTGTATCGTAGCAATCGTTCGCTGCATACGTGGAATTTTAAACAGGTTCTTTCCTCCAGTAATTGCGTATTTAACATCCATTGCAAATAGTTGAGCAATAGAAATAATGATGGAAAGGAATACGATCGTACCAATAACCATAAGGATACTTAATCCATTAAAAACCGGATTTGCATCAAGGTCCAGATTTAAGAGCGTTTTAAAATACGGAAACAGGGCTTCAAAAATCAGAAACGTAATTCCGACTGCCAGAACAAAATAAATCAGCCGTTCAATGATCATTTCAACGCAAAGTACGCCCTTGGAGCCGCCGATCATTTGCTTAATTCCAAATTTTTCAGCTGAGGACAACAGCTGTGTTGACTGAAGGTTATTGAAGCCTAAAAACGTAATTAGGCAAATAGCAAGTCCTATAAAAATCAATGTTTGGACCGTATTAATATTTCCATACTTCCCAAATAGAGCCACATCCAGAGGTTGGGTAAAGTAAGAGTCCGCAATCGGAAGATAGCTGATCTGGCTCTCGGGAAAACGCTCATTGTTCTCTCTTCCTAAGGCACTCACTTTTTCATTGAATTTACCAGAGACAAAATCCTTATTTACCAAAATGAGATCCATGGGAATTCTTCTCCAAAATCGTTGTGAGTGTCTGGGTACCACAAAATCAAAACTTATCGAACTGTTAGCGGGCAGATTTTCCGTGACCGCCGCTACCGTGTATAATCCCTCTTGGTCGCAGCTCACCTTCAGCGTTTTTCCGATAGGATTCACATCTCCAAATATCCGATTGGCGAAATTTCCCGACAGTACAATATGGGAAGGGTCATGTAGAAGCCCAGCCTGATATCCATCCTGAATAGGGAAATCGAAGAATGAAAAAAACGAACTGTCGGCTATCAGGCCCTTTCCATTAAAGGATTGGCCTTCATTGATGATTTTGATTTCATCTTTTTCATAAATATGGATCAATAGCTTATTGTCAACCTCCGGGTACTGATCGTAATCTATTCGAAATAATAGCTGTGGACTTATCGGAGAAACATCTGCCAAAGGGTTCGTCTGCACAGCTCCCATGTAAATACGATCAAAATTTTCATGAAAATCATCCATGCTTAGCTCATTGTTGGACCAGCTATAGATACATTGGAAACACAGTGTTCCGAAGACCAAAGTGAGCAAACTTGGAATTGCTATTGTCTTATTCTTTTGTAATGAACGTAATGCGATTTTTAAATTGAGTTTTATCATACCTAGATAGTTAAGCTTTTTAGTCCCGAATACACTCCTAAGAAGATTTGGTCTTAGAAAATGAAAAACATGATACCAATAGCTACCGATTCGCTTCCAATTGGGTAGCTCGATCAGTTCCTCCTCATGGTACTCATGAAGATCGCCAAGGATTTCCTCAAGCAACTGACCTTTGATAAATAAGCTGAGAAATCGATCAGCCAATTTTGGAGGTTTGTTAGCCATACCCACGCTATTTGATAATTAACTCAGGAATCTGCTGCCAGAGGTTGACTTTCACATCACGGCTTTTTTCCAAAGCCTGCTTTCCGGCCGAAGTAATTTGAAAGATGCGTTTACGGCGACCACCACGCTCCTCAGTGGCTCCACCCATAGAAGACTCTACAAGACCCTTGCTCTCCAGGCGATTAACCGTTCCGTGTACCGCACCTATGGTCACCGATCGGTCAGCTTGTTCACTCAATGCCTTTCGTATAGCCAGCCCATACGCTTCTTCCTTTAGCATCACGATGATCAGAAGGACAAGCTCTTCTAATTCTCCAATATGATCTTTTGACATATTTATTCTATTTAATAGAACAAATATACGGGAGCCAAACTAATTAGTTATATAAAGTATAATAAATACAGGTTTACCCCGCCCAGCCTTCTCTGTCTAAACTCCGATATTGAATCGCCTCTGCTAAATGCTCGATAGCGATTTCATCACTTCCTGCCAGGTCTGCGATAGTTCTGGATACCCGAAGGATTCGATCGTACGCTCTTGCTGATAGACCTAGCCTTTCCATCGCTGTTTTAAGCAGTGTCTTTCCTGCTTCATTGATTTGACATACGTCTTTCACCATATTCGAACTCATCATGGCATTGTTGAAGACTCCAGCCTGATCTTTGAATCGAACTTCCTGTAATTCACGGGCTTTGATCACTCGGGTCCGGATTTCTGAACTCGATTCTGTCTTCCTTGTCTCTGTCATTTGATCAAACGAAACAGGGGTAACCTCGACATGCAGATCAATTCGGTCAAGCAAGGGGCCACTAATTTTATTTAGGTAGCGCTGTACCACACCCGGAGCACATACACACTCCTTTTCAGGATGATTATAATACCCGCAGGGACATGGGTTCATGCTGGCGATCAGCATAAAATTGGACGGGTAGTCCAGTGAAATTTTTGCCCTGGAAATAGTCACTTTACGTTCCTCCAATGGCTGACGCATCACTTCCAAAACGGAGCGCTGAAACTCGGGAAGCTCATCCAAAAACAAGACGCCATTATTGGCCAACGAAATTTCCCCGGGTTGCGGAATGCCTCCTCCACCTACAAGTGCGGCATCAGAAATGGTATGGTGAGGCTGCCTGAAAGGTCGCTGCGCGATTAGCTTGCCGTCTGTTCCCAACTTGCCAGCCACCGAATGAATCTTGGTGGTCTCCAGTGCTTCGTGCAAAGTAAGTGGTGGGAGTATAGATGGAAGCCGCTTAGCAAGCATGGTTTTTCCGGCTCCTGGAGGACCTATCATGATCACATTGTGTCCTCCCGCCGCGGCAATCTCCATGGCACGTTTGATATTTTCCTGACCCTGTACATCCGAAAAGTCAGATGCATAGTTGTCCAGGTCTGCATAAAAAACATCTCTGGTATCGTACTGAAGGGGAGTAATAACTTCCTCACCTTCCAAATGCAGGATTGCTTCCTTAATATTTTCTACCCCAATGATTTCAAGTCCGTCAACGATGGCCGCCTCAGTGGCATTTTCCTTAGGTAAAATAAAACCCTTGAATCCATTCTTTCTTGCCTCTATCGCGATAGGCAAAGCTCCTTTGATCGGACGAAGCTCACCATCCAATGCCAGCTCACCCATAATCACATAATTCTCAAGATCGTCTGCTACAATCTGTTCAGAAGCTTTCAAGATTCCAAGTGCAATTGGGAGGTCATAGGCTGAGCCTTCTTTTCGAATGTCAGCGGGGGCGAGGTTTACCACTACCTTTTGGCGTGGCATCCGATAGCCGAAGTTTTTAATCGCTGATTCCACTCGCTGCTCACTTTCCTTCACAGCAGAATCCGGAAGGCCTACCATGTAAAACTTGGTACCCTGACCGACATTAACCTCAACAGTGATTTTGTAAGCATCTACTCCATAGACGGCACTTCCATAGGTTTTTGCAAGCATAAGAGGGTTGGTTCTCAGTTAAGCTCCTAAATATAGGAATTACAGCAGAACCTAACTGTTTTGAGTATGAAGGATGTCTATTTAATCCTCATCTTCTTCATCTGCGTCCTCATCCCCTTTGTCTACATCATCAAACGATATCTCTTCCACTAGAGCATTTTCTTCCTGAGATTTATCATAAAGCTTTGCCTTAAGCTCCGTGACCTCACTTTCCAAATCTCCAATATCATTTTTGAGCTTATGGATTCTGATCTGTTGCATGACGTATTCAACCGCCATCAGAATGGACACAAACAGAAAGATCATCATCACATACTTTGGAAATTTGATGTATGACGAAAGCTTGATCTTGGAAAGATATTGCTCTGTATTCAAAAGGATATCAATTGAAAAATACAGGATGACCAAAAAGATCAAAATGTATACGGCATGGAAAATGAACTTAAACCTTTTCATATAGTCGTTGAGTAGGGCTGAAAGTTAGGAAACTTTTGAAGTTTTGAAACAAGGATATTTTCAAAGAAGATGAATTGCATATTATAACCACATGAAATTTGAAACCCCTATTAAAATAAATATTCTCGACTTGGTACGTTCCACCTCATGGTTAATCCAAAAACAGAAGTAGAGGTATCAATCAAACCATTAGAATCTTGTTCCTTTCTGAGAGTGATATCAGCATCCACAAATAAATTATGTTTCCACATGTATGAAGCACGAAAAAACGCCATCATCAAATCTGTCTGATTTCCTTGTAAATGCGTGTTGCCATATTCCAGGCTACCACCATTTCCATCTGGTCTTCTTACTGTATAATCTTTCAAAATATCTCTTCCAAAATTCACATCTCCGATATCATTTCCATAAGTGGCCATCATAAACATCCCTTCGAAATTCCACTGATCGCTCAGCTGATAATTGGCTCGTCCTATGTACTCGGTAAAATTGGCTCCAAATGGATGTGCCAGGGACAAATTATAGTGACTATAACTGGTAAAACCATCTTCATGCGCGTACATGTATGGACGCACGCGATTGATTTCAGCCTGAATAATGGCATTTTTAAATCCAAATGGATCAACATACTTAGCTCCTAGTTGAAACCCTTGCTTGTTTCCCCACCATCCTTTTCCGGAAAAAACCTCGCCGATGATCATCTCATCTATTACCAACTGACCATAAAGTGAAACGCGGTTTTTAATGTTCCATTTGAAGTCTAAACCAATGAGTGCATTGTCCTCACTCCCATTTTGCTGTTCAACTGCCCGATAAAAAATAATGGGGTTTAAATATTCCACTTTCATCCCCCCTGTGGAATCCCCGTACATCACTGATTCAAACAGTCCAATATGTAGATTCGGTTTGATTTTCATATTGAGGTGATGAAAAGCCATGTATTTTTTCTGAAACCCTCCGGTACCTTCCAATCCGAACGTGCCTCCCCTTACGCCGGCTATGAGCTCGCCAAAAATATTTGTGTAGTCAAAGATTCTGGTAGTCGTATTGATTCTTAGATATGGATAGTTGTTAGAATAATTTGAAAGCATCAGTGATCGAACGCCATTGCCTACGAAGTGCTTACCAAATCCTAATTGTGCTGAAATGCTTTTGCTGAATCCAAAATCGACATATCCCTGGGCTCTAAAAAAATCTACTCCTGTTGTTGCAAACTGCTTCCAAAAACCCTCATATGGAACCACGAGTGTACTGTCGCGAACATCGTTTACATATACAGGATACCTGGCCTGATTTTCTGTGAGCATGGTATAGAAGGCCACCTTCTTATCTATCCTTCCTCTGATTTCAGCCCCACGACTGTTGACGAAAGTGGAGCCTAAGGCATCATTCGTTTTGCCGTATGAAAATTGCATAACAGGATTGACGTGCAAATCGAGCTTTTCATCCTGGTAGTAAAAAAGATCTGCAGGATATTGGAAAAAACGACCGAGAATGGGCACTCGAGATCTTGCTGAATCACGTGTGTATTCCCGAAGTTCCCTATTCATATAAAGACCCCCTTCATTACCGAAAAGGTCAAACACCGAACTTCTCGAAATCGGTTTTATTGTGGTGGTGAAGCCGTCCTCAGATCGTATCTCCTCCAACTCTATAACCTTGTATGCAGGATGGCCAATTGCAAAATCTGTAGATTGCGCCCATAAAATATTGGCAATGAGCAGACTAAGGATCCAGAGGGTTTGTCTCATAAATTCAAACATATTCCATTTTAGTTGAACAAATGGGTTTGAAGAAGATAAAATAATGTCTATCTTTGCCATCCTTTTCGAAAAAGAGATAGAATAGCGATGAAAAAAGACATACATCCTGAGTACAACGACGTTGTTTTTCTTGATACCACAAGTGATTTCAAATTCTTGACGAAATCAACAATGACGTCTAAGGAGACGATTAAATGGGAAGACGGAAACGAATACCCTGTGATTAAAGTGGAGGTGAGCTCTGCATCACACCCATTCTACACCGGTAAGAAAATCTTTTTGGATACTGCTGGTCGAGTGGAAAAATTCAACAAGAAGTACAAGAAGAAGTAATTCACTTCGGAAAAGAATTTCAAAAGTCTTCGGGGGTTTCCTGAAGACTTTTTTTATGCCCTTTTGCCAAAACAAACTAAGTTTGATTCATGCAAATCACCTTCATTGATACAGAAGAAAGCTGGAAGCAAATGCTCCCCTTATCTTATACACGCCCTATAGCAGAGCTGCGTGTCGGGATTTTAAAATTGCATGAAAAATGGAGTAGCATTCTATCTGCGGAAAAGGTCTTTTTTCGCTCAGAGGATTACCTCAGACCGCTCTTTGAAGCACCTACACAAAAGACCCTGACTATACTGGGAAACGTACTTCCTAATCCGAAACTCATTGATGCAATACAAACATTAGGGGAGGATAAGGTACTGATACAGGATGACCAGGTCATTGCAGGATATTTCGATGCAAACGAGCCTTTTGAACAAGCTCAGAGGAAGGCAATCTCCATAGAAGGTATTAAGCAGGTGATCCACCCATGGGATATCTTCCGATCAAATGGTGAGCAGATCATGCATGACTTTGGGCTTATCACCAAAGACAAAACATCCCAATCCCTTGACGACCCATACACCAAGACATATGGCGACAAGATTTTCATAGAAGAGGGTGCCAAAGTAAAAGCAGCGGTGCTAAATGCAGAGGATGGGCCTATATATATTGGCAAAAACGCAGATGTGCAAGAAGGCGCTCTCATTCGAGGGCCGTTTGCACTATGTGATCATTCCACGATAAACATGGGTGCCAAAATCAAAGGAGACACTACCATCGGCCCCCATTGCAAAGTAGGAGGAGAGGTTTCCAACGCTGTGATAATGGGTTATTCAAACAAAGGCCATGAAGGATTTCTAGGTAACTCGGTGATAGGAGAGTGGTGCAACCTGGGTGCAGACACCAACAACTCCAATTTGAAAAACAATTATGCCAACGTGAAAATGTGGGATTTCGCTTCAGGCACATTTAAAGACACAGGCCTACAGTTTTGCGGATTAATCATGGGAGACCATTCCAAATGTGGCATCAATACCATGTTTAACACGGGGACTACAGTGGGAGTATCCGCCAATATTTTTGGTGATGGCTTTCCACGAACCATCATTCCTTCCTTTGCCTGGGGTGGTGCATCCGGTTTTTCAACCTATCAGACTCGAAAAGCTTTTGAGACGGCTGAGTTGGTAATGAAACGAAGAAACAAAGCACTCACCGAGGAGGACAAAGCGATGCTTTCACATATCTTTGAGATCACCGCCGAAAATCGAGTTTGGGAGAAGAAATAATCCATGCAATTTTCAGAGATACCAGGTCTTGAAGAATTAAAAAAACAGCTTATTTCAGCACATAAGCGGGGGAAAGTTGCCCATGCCCAGCTGTTCGCTGGAAGACCTGGAACTGCGGTTCTTCCAGTGGCTTTAAGCTATGCCAGCTATCTCATGTGCGAGAATAAATCTGAATTAGATAGCTGCGGTACCTGCCCAAACTGCGTGAGAATCAAGAAGCTTGTCCACCCGGACATACACCTTCACTTTCCCAAAATTTCTGCTGCAGAAAACAAATACGAGAAGGTGTTGGCAGAAGCACTCCCACGATTCAGAGAATTTGTGTCAGAAGCACCCTTCGGTGACCTGGAAGCATGGACACGAAAATACGGCCAGGAAAACAAAAACATTTTAATCAGTCGTGAGGATAGCAGACAGATGTTAAAAAACGTGAGCATGCGGTCCGTCGAGGGGGGTTTTAAGATTTTGCTCATCTGGTTGCCTGAGTTGATGAACCCCAGCTCTGCCAATGCGATTCTTAAAATTCTGGAAGAGCCACCTGAGAAGACGCTTTATCTACTGGTTTCCTACAACTACGACAATCTACTCGCCACAATTACATCCAGAACCCAACTGGTGAATGTTCCCCCAAACACATTGGAGGAAGTGCAGCAATATCTGGAAGACAAAGGGATAGAAAAATCGAAAGCAGAGCAAGCATCCAAGTTGTCTGAAGGAAAAATTGGACTGGCACTCCATATTGCGGAAACAGGTGAGTCTCACGAGTACGAAGATTTTCAAAAATGGATGTTAGAGTGCTGGAATAAAAACCTGTCCGGACTGGTTCATCGAAGTGAGGAATTTTCAAAGTCTGGAAAAGCAGCACAGAAATCCACATTGAATTTTGCAATCGCACTGATTCGAAATTCGGTTGTTCACGTTTCAGGTCAACGGCCACCGGTACAAAGTGAATCAGAGGAAGCATTTATAGGAAAGTATGCAGACAAGCTGGGTCTGGGGAAACTGGAAAAAGTTTATGCATTGGCTAACGAAGCACTGATCCACCTTGAAAGAAACTCGAACCCTCGGATAACTCACTTAAATTTATCCCTGGATATCACAAGGATTTTGAATGGCTAAAAGGGAAAAGCTTGTAATTGGGCGATTGGATGTCATTGACCTTCCGGATCTCGGAGTAGTGGACATTCATGCCAAGATCGATACTGGAGCTTATCGATCCTCCCTGCATTGCAAGAAAGTGCACGAAGAAGATGGGGTGCTGTTTTTTACCTTGCACACAGATGCCGGCTATAAAGAGTATGCGACCAAAGACTGGACACAGAAAATCGTTAGGAGCTCTAACGGGAAGGCGCAGAAAAGATACGTCATCAAAACACGCATGCGACTGTTTGGAAGAAACTATATGGCTTCCATTTCCCTTACAGATCGTAGTGAGATGAAAAACCCACTTTTAATCGGAAGAAAGATTCTGACCAATAAATTCATTGTGGATGTTTCACAAAAAAATCTATCCTACAATCAAAAGAAGAAGAACTGAATGGAGCGACCGGTGATAAAAATAGGTACGAGAAAAAGTAAACTTGCCATGTGGCAAGCCAATTATGTAGCAGACTTGTTGGACGCTGGCGGTTTTCAGCCACAACTGGTGCCCATTGAAACCAAGGGGGATAAAATCCAAAATGTAGCTCTTTCCAAGATCGGGAGCAAAGGTGTATTTACCGAGGAGTTGGAGTCGATGCTTAGAAGGGGACAAATAGATATCGCTGTGCATAGTGCCAAAGACCTCCATTCCAAGCTACCTGAGGGTTTCCATGTTCTCTCTTTTTGTGAGCGCGAATCTCCCGACGATGTAATCGTTTCTGATAAGGAAATAGACCTTAATGACCCAAAGCTGATCCTTGGAACTTCCAGTACACGAAGGATTGCCATGCTGAAGCATTATTATCCACATATCACCACAGTAGACGTGCGTGGAAATCTCCAGACCCGGCTGGAAAAAATGAAAAGTGGAATTATGGATGGATTGGTATTGGCCTATGCCGGGGTGCGAAGAATGAATTACGATGATATGGTCAAATACTGGTTCGATACTGAACGGTTCGTTCCTCCTGTGGGTCAAGGTTCGGTAGCCATTGAAATTCATGACAATCTGGATTCAGAAATAGCTTCCAGAATAAAGCTGGCTACCAACCATCCTTTAACGGAAAAGATGCTTTTAACAGAACGAGCTTTCCTTCGTCGGATGGATGGAGGATGCAGCATTCCGGTTTTTGGTCATGCTGAGATGGAGCAGGATGGTCAAATCACTTTGAAAGGAGGCATAGCCAGTTTGGACGGAAAAGAGTTGATCCAACGCACCATGCATGGCAGTGATCCTGAGGCCTTGGGGACTTCACTTGCTGATGAGATTCTGCAAAGTGGTGGAAAAAAAGTACTGAACGATATCAAATCAATTATTTCAAAATAAGTTTGAGCAAAATTTAAACCATGAAAAAGCTAATACTCACACTCATAGTAATCGGAATCATCACCGCATGTGGAGATAAAAACAAGGACTATCTCGTCATGATTAAAACCAACTATGGCGACATGACGGTAGTGCTCTACGATGATACCCCCCTTCACAAAAAGAATTTCCTGGAGCTAGCCAGCTCTGGCAAATATGATAGTACTGTTTTTCATCGAATCGTTCAGGACTTCATGATACAAGGAGGTGATGTAGCCAAGAAAGAAGGAGTTCGGGAAAACGAGGAGGATCGAATTCCAGCTGAAATTGTTGATGGGTTATACCACGTGAAAGGCGCATTGGCAGCTGCGCGACAGGGAGATCAGGCAAATCCTGAAAAAAAATCTTCAGCCTCACAGTTCTATATTATAGACGGAATGTCATGGGATTTTATGACCACCGACATAAGGCAGTTGAATCAGCGAATGAGTGATCTATTGCAAGACACTGCACACAGTGATTTACTGAAACAGTTTCAGGAGCTGGCAAGAAACCGAGACAATGCAGGCATGACAGCACTATCACTAGCTAACAAAGATCTTGTTGAAGAAAAATATGGGGTCGACCTAAGTGTAGATCCTTCTCAATATCCTGAAGAGTATCAAGGAATTGGTGGTTATCCGCCGCTAGATGGAGAATACACCGTATTTGGGAAAGTAGTTGATGGCCTGGATGTGATAGATAAAATAGCTTCAATTCCAACATCACGAAATCCTCAAACTGGCGAGCGATCTCTTCCATCAGAAGATATTTACGTCACGATGGAGGTGATCGAAATGAAAAAGAAGGAGATCACCGAAAAGTATGGATATGAGTACGCTGACTCAGAAGAATAAATGAAAGTTCTCATTACTGGAGCCAATGGGTTGCTGGGCCAGAAGCTAGTTAAGCTTTATGAAAGCAAGGAAGATGTAGAAGTGATAGCGACAGGAAGGGGAGCTAGCCGAAATCCATTTGGATCATACACGTACGAACAGATGGATGTCACTGTCGCGAGTGAGGTTGATAAAATCCTTTCCAAGCATCAGCCTCATGTTGTGATCAATACTGCTGCTATGACGCACGTGGACCAATGTGAGCAAGACCCTGACACCTGCCAGAAACTAAATGTAGATGCCGTCCGAAATTTGATCGAGGCGTGTAAGGAAACTGAAAGTTTTATGATCCATCTTTCCACAGATTTCATTTTTGATGGGGAGGATGGTCCGTATGTGGAAGATGATCTGCCTAATCCACTCAGTAAGTATGCTGAAAGCAAACTAGAGTCTGAAAAACTACTTGAAACCAGTGGCCTCAAACACGCCATAGTCAGAACAATGCTCGTTTACGGCATTGTGCACGACATGAGTCGATCGAACATTATTCTCTGGGTAAAGAAAAGCCTGGAAGAAAAACAGCTGATCAAAGTGGTGAACGATCAGTGGCGCACCCCAACGCTGGCGGAAGACCTGGCAAAAGGATGTGCTTTGATCGCAGAGAAACGAGCGGAAGGAGTATGGCATATCTCAGGAAAAGATCTGCTTACACCATATGACATGGCCATTGCCACTGCCGAATATTTCGATCTCGATAAGTCACTGATTGAAAAAGCCGATGGTTCCATTTTTACTCAGCCAGCTAAACGCCCTGCAAAAACCGGATTTATTTTAGACAAAGCAAGAAGGGAATTAGGGTTTGAACCTGTTAGCTTTAAAGAAGGATTAACTATTTTAAAGTCACAACTAGCCGATGTATGATGTTGTCATTCTAACCGACGAGCGGTACGTCAACCCGAAAAAGCGAAACGAATACATTAACAATGTGATCAAAGAAGATCAGTTAGTTATGGATGCGCTTGAAAGGCATAACTATAAAACAAAAAAGGTAGCCTGGTCAGATGCCTCGTTCGATTGGACACACACAAAGGTTGCGCTCTTTCGCACCACGTGGGATTATGCTGAAAAATTCACTGCCTTCAGTGACTGGCTGATGGAGGTCTCTATGAAGACCAAATTGGTTAATGACTATGAGACCATCATCTGGAACCTGGACAAGCATTACCTTAACGACCTCAAAGACAAAGGAGTAAGCATAGTAGAAACCTACTTCATTGAGCCTGGGGACTCACGAACCCTTCAAGAGTTGCATGATGAGCTGGGCTGGGCAAACACTGTCTTAAAACCCGCTATTTCGGCTTCCGCAAAGGACACCTTTAAACTGTCTCCGGAAAATATTGCTGATCATGAGGAGCGATACGCCTATCTGATCAAAGATGAATCGATGCTTTTGCAGCCATTTCTCAATGATGTGGTGAAGCGTGGCGAGCTTTCGCTCATGCTGATTGGCGGTGAGTACACACATGCAGTGCTCAAAGTAGCTAAGCCTGGTGACTTCCGCGTGCAGGACGATTTTGGCGGCACAGTAGAAGATTACAAGCCTACTCAAGCAGAAATAGATTTAGCCGTTGCAGCGGTAGAAGCCTGTGATTTTGCCCCACTCTACGCCAGGGTGGATATTGTAAATGACAACAATGGAAATCCTGCAATCTCTGAGCTTGAACTAGTAGAGCCAGAAATGTGGTTCCGAAAAAATGAGAAGTCTGCAGAGATGTTGGCGGAAGAGATTAAGAAGCTGTTAGGTTCTATTTAGAGCAAAATTCTTTGTTCATGAAATCAAATAAAGAGAGCAATCTATTCTTTTATGTGTTTATCGCAATGTTACTTTTAACAATGATTGCTTGTTATATTTTCTTATGAACGTTACGGTACTTGTGAGTTTTGCTTTCGATTCGTTGGGTCACTAGCCGAGTCGGACAATAGTGCTCAAGTATCAACCAGAATCAACTTCACCTTTCCTCCAGCCCTTACCTGTGCTAACCCTCCCATATCCTCATCGATCACTTTTCCAATCCTTGGGTACCCACCGGTGGTTTGACAGTCATTCATCAAAATAATGGGATGGCCATCTGCCGGCAATTGAATCGTTCCTGGAATCACCGCAGAAGAAGCGATCTCCTGATAGTCGCAATCAAGCTTTGCTCCTGTGAGTCTTACACCCATCCGATCACTGCTTCCGTCCACCTGAAATGATTCAAGGCTTGGTAGTTCTTTTAACAAATTCCATTCCGGCCCTTTCATGATTCGGATGGTTACAAGCTCTTCGTTTTCTCTGTCCGGTATATCTGCCTGTGCTTTTATCTCTCCTTCACCATCAGATATAAGCTCATCTCCCATTTGCAACCCTCTTCCGTCTATTCCACCAAATCCTGCCCGTTCATAGGTTGATACACTTCCAAAATCTTCCTTCGCCTGAATGCACCCTCCCATTCCAAGGTATCCGTAAACAAACGTGGGTGCGGATATAGAGACCTTATCTCCAACTGACACATTCTCACATTTTCCTTGGATCTGCCCATTGACTTTAAAGCTTGCACCAACAACAGAAATGACGGTTTCTTCAAGGGCCTCCAGCTCCATATCCATCAGCGCAAACTCAATCACTGGAAACTTGTTGGGATTCCCCACAAGCTGATTTGCTGCAATCATCATTTTTCGATCCATTACTCCAGATTGAGGAATGCCGTATCGCCGAAACCCAAACCTCCCAAAATCCTGAATGGTGGTCATGGGGCCAGTTTTGATCACCTTCAGTTTTGCCATGAGTCAAATTCTTTTTGCGTGATTCGATAAAACCGATAGCTGGTTCCCACATTAATCAACATAGGTTGACTCTTTGTCGGATCAAAAATTCTAGTTGGGGTTCGCCCAATGATGTTCCAACCTCCGGGGCTGACCAGTGAATAAATACCTGTTTGCCCTCCGGCAATACCTACAGAACCCGAAGGAATTCGTTTGCGTGGATACTCCAATCGCGGACATGCTAATGATTCGTGAAGGCCGTCTGCATAAATGAAGCCCGGTGTAAACCCTATGAACAGGGACCGATAAGTACCCTTTAAATGCCTTTCAATGACCTGATCCTCACTCATTCCAGAATTCTCGGCAACCTTTGAAAGGTCCAATCCTTCTTCATAGCAGATAGGTAGCTCAATCTCTTCTTCACGATCAGTGATTTGTTTCGCAGGTCCTTCCAGTCCATCCAACCTCTTAATAATCTCATCAGTGCCAAGCTTACTGAAAACGGCTACTGAATGATATGCCGGCACTAAATCAATCAAATCTCCACCTATTGCCTGTTCAATAATGTACGTACTCTGATGGATCTTCTCGATCTGTGTTCCCTTGCCACATTCGAGCAAAACAACCTCCTCTCCAAGCAGACTGACTCTCCAGGAAATGTTATTAAACTGCAGTGATTTTGATTCCTTTATCGACAAGGTGTTCGTGTATTTCTTTAGCTAAAGTTACTGCTCCTTCCGTATCGCTATGCAAGCATATGGATTGTACGTTGAGTGTCAGCCAATCTCCAGCATTAACCCGGTTGTTGACCGCCAGCTCTTCGACCTGCTTCAACACCTCTGTCTTTTGCAATACTGCTCCATCTAACGTTCGAGACCTTAGTGAGCCATCAGGTTCATATTGGCGATCTGCAAACCCCTCCGCAATGAATGAATACCCATGCCGCTTAGCTACTGCCTCCGAAATGGAGCCAGCCAGACCCATCCAATAGACACCAGGGACTAACTCCTCAATCACCTTCAAAATAAGTTCTGATATGAATTGATTTGCAGCGGCATGGTTATAAAGTGCTCCATGAGGCTTCACATGATGAAGCTTTACCTCCTCTTCTTCGCAAACTCGCTTGACTAAATTGATTTGCTCTTTTATGCTCGTCGCTAAATCACCCGGCTGCATGCTTAAAATTTTACGACCAAAATTTTCTGGATCCGGATAGGAAGGGTGGGCTCCTGCTGCTACATCATGCTGTTTTGCCAGCCTCACCGTTTGTCTTACTGAAGCTTCATCACCGATATGCCCTCCACATGCCACATTGCAGGATGAGAGATAGGGCATAATCTGTTCATCCAGATTGGTACCCGGATGTTCACCTAAATCCGCATTCAGATCAATAGTAAGCATAGTTGAATTTAAGTAATATTAGAAAGTACCTGATTATTTCAGCAACTTTAATTCTTCAGCAACATCAAATTCAAGGTTTATGAAAACGAATCGTATTGGCATTATTGGGATGGGTTGGGTTGGATCCAGCGTGGCAAGCTCAATTCTTCATTATGGAATTTGCAAAGAACTACTTCTTAATGATGTGCGTGAGAGACTGGCAGAGGGAGAGGCCATGGACTTCAATCATGGCTCATCCTTTTATCCAACCGCAAGCATTCGATCCGCCGAAATCGAAGAAATGCGATCCTGCCAGGCCATTGTAATTACCGCCGGAAGGGGTGGTAATCCAGGAGAAACACGTCTTGAATTATTAAAAGACAACATTGGGATAGCCAAAAAAATATCCGACAAACTCAAAGGATATGAGGGAATACTGATCATCGTAGCAAATCCTGTGGATGTGCTTACTTATTTCTATCAAGCATTTTCCGGATTACCCGCATCGAGGGTCATTGGAACCGGGACCATGTTGGATACAGCAAGATTGAGATCTATTACAGGCGCCAGATTAAATCTTGATCCACGTAGCATCCACGCTCAAGTGATTGGTGAGCATGGAGATTCCGAAGTGGTATTATGGTCTCGTGCCACCATCGGAGGTGATCCATTAAGAAACTGGGAAGGATGGCAGGAGTCATTCGAAGCTTCCATTGCAGAGGAAGTGAGAAGAGCAGCACAGGAAATAATTAAAAGAAAAGGTGCAACCAATCATGCCATCGGCTTGGTAACCGCCACGCTTTTGAAATGGATATTGAGAGGAGAGCGAAGAATTATTACCCTATCATCTACCCTTTCAGGGCAATTTGGATTAAATGATTTAGCCCTTTCTCTCCCTTGTCTTGTAAGTGAAAAAGGCATTGAAAAAATGTTTGAAATATCGATGAATACTGAAGAAAAAGAAGGCCTCTTAAAATCGGCAGAGATTATTAAAAAGGCCATAAAAGAAGTGATTGACTAAACAAAGCCAAAGACATTATTCAGGCTTCTGAAACTAACCAAAAGGCTAATCGAAATCACGAGAATTGCCAACCCGTTTTGCCATGGTTTATTAATGTATGACCCAAGTAATGATTTTTTATTACAGAGATAAATAAGAAAGAAAACAATGATTGGTAAGAGAATCCCATTGGCAACCTGCGCTACCTGAATCACCTCAATCGGTTTGTACCCCAGCATGGAAAATGCAGTTCCTGTGATCAATATGAACGCCCAAACCATTCTGAATTTCATTGTTTGAAGCCCTGCATCCCAACCGAAGATACCTCTTGCGGTGTAGGCTGCTGCCAGAGGAGCAGTAATTGCCGAAGAAATTCCTGCTGCAAACAAGCCCAGTCCTAAGAAATATTTAGCCCAGCTACCTAATAATGGCTCCAGCTGCTTGGCCATTTCATTAATCCCTGCCACACCCTTTCCAAAGATGGTCGCCGCACTAGTGATAATTATAGCCATGGAGATCAGCCCTCCAAGTCCTATGGCCACTCCATTCTCCTTTTGAAGATCAGGAAGTTGTTCCGCTGACTTCCACTTCTGACTCACAGAAGAAGCATGTAAAAACAGATTATAAGGGACAATAGTGGTTCCAATCAATCCAAGAATTGCCAACTGATTATTATCTGTGAATGAAGGAATAAACAACCCACTGAAAATCGATGATAGATCAGGCTTAACCAGAAAGGCAGTAATAATAAAAACTACACTCATCAATATTACGAGTCCAATCAGGATGCGTTCAATGATTTTCACCTTGCCGATGAAAAGGATCCCAAAAGAGACAATGCCGATTAGCAATGCCCATGGAATTGCTCCTCCAAAAATGCCGGAAATACCCAAAACTGCCCCGGAGATATTACCCGCTTCATAAGCAGCATTGCCGATGATGATTGCAGTAAATACTAGTAAAATGGCTAACCATTTGATGGCTGGGTGATGAATTTGAGATCGGATGGCTTCTCCTAATCCGGATTGAGTGATTAACCCCAACCTGGCGGTCATTTCTTGCAAGATGATGGTAGATATGGTAGCAAACAGCAGCACCCAAAGCAACGTATATCCGAAATTCGCTCCACTCAATGTGCAAACGGTGAGCGTGCCCGGACCTATAAAAGCTGCTGTGACCAATGTACTTGGTCCAAAGTATTTTTTTATTCCTTTCATTTGTTTTTTGACATTTCGGCGAAGGTGAAATCTTTAAAAAGTAGTGGTAAATATTTCTCGCGTTGCTCGAAATGACATTTTATAAATCATTATACATATCCAATCTCTGGTGAGAGTGCTACTTTACTTTTTACAAACTCACCTTGACCATAACCCACCACTTTGCCGGCTTCATTCAGCAACTCCGATTTGGCAATGAACACTTCTCCCTCCGAAGATATCAATTCTCCGGTTGCAAGAATTTTACCTTCAGTTACTGGTCGCTTAAAGTGTATTTCAAAGGACTTGGTTAATACAAAGGCATCTTCAACTACAGAATTAACTGCGAAAAATGCTGCGTCATCCAGTAATTTGAAATAAACTGATCCATGCATTGCATTGAGCGCATGAAAATACTTTGGTTCTACAGTAAGGCTTATCTCTGCTTTTCCTTTTGTTATATGTGCCGTTGTGGTATCAAATAGTTCAGTATTCACATTGGCAGATAGATACATCCGCTCCAGCTTGTCAAAATGCTCTTGATTCATCACATGGAACGTTCAATCTGAAAATCGAAAGTCACTGTTCCCTCTTTTCGTCCGCTTACCGGATGTGTTTTTTCCATAAAGGAAACATTGCCATCATTGTCGATGGTAACAGCTGTCGTACAACAAGTGCCATAATCTGAGGTTCGAATACACATAGCAGATACGGCTTTTTCTCTTTCATAATCAAGTCCCGTTTCAGGTAGCTGATCATCTGGCGCTGTTTCAGTGTCTTGCATCATTTCAATCAATTGCTCCAGTTGGAATGGTTGTTGGATCAAAGTATTGAAGGCCCGTTTTGCTTTCTCCACCTTAGGCCATGGAGTATCTAATAAGGCATTGCTTAACCCATACACACCCGGGTCCAGCAGATGAATATCCTGATCATAATTGCTAACATGGGCAAGCTCGTTATCCAATGTAATCAGATTGAATCCATTGTATTTTTCACCCTCTTTTTTCACTCCTCGAGAGTATACGGTTGGCCGATCCTTGCTCAACAAAAAGTTCACAGGTAGGTCACCCCGAGATTTAGCATCCGCTTTGATGTTTTGGATGTCACGGTAATTCGTTACGGCCGCAAACCGACCACTTTTATGAATGGCCATCCAGGTACCCTTGGCCTGAAGATCCCTTCCTCCAAGTATTTCTTTATGATCTTCCCACCAGTGAGCCACGGCAGTAGGACGTGCGTAAAATTCGTCACGATTGGCAACAAGAATGAACTTGTATTTGGGGTGGACTTTGTATGCAAAAGTGATTAAGCACATGAATCTTTTGCTTTGGGTTGAATAGCCTAATTTAGGATTTCATTTTCATAAATCGACCGAATGAAGCAAGTTCTTCAGTATATCAAAGACTACCAGAAGGAACACTTCGACTGGAAGCTTTATCTCACCATTCTCCTATTTTGCTCACTTTGTATCTTTTTTAACTATACATACGATTTTGAAGATGGAGTGATTGACGCCTACAATGGCCAGCCTATCAAGTGGCTGTGGATGTTTCTTTTTCATGGCTTTCCATTTTTCGTAGTGAGTTTAATATTGTTTGCTTTTGGCAAAAAGAAAGACTGGTTAACAAGCAAAAGTTATTGGGTCAAATTCCTTATTGGCTTTGGTCTGCTGGCTCTTGACCGTTCATTTTACGGATTTACCGAAGGCTTAAAGTACCTACCAAAAATGGAGTATCACTTTATAGTCCGTTGTGCTAATTGGTCTTCCGGACTTATTCTCGTGGTTATCCCACTACTTATTCTCTACCCATTTATTGAAAAAGACAAGGATCAAAATTTCTATGGACTGAGCTGGAGAAGATTTGATCCAAAGCCATACTTAATATTGCTTGTAATCGCTGCGATATTCCTGGGGATAGGCTCATTCTTAAGTGACATTCAGGATTATTATCCGCGCTTTGCCCGATCAGGAGCAAGTCTATACATAAGAGCAAACCCGGAAGCTTCACGCGCCTGGCTGGTGACAATCTATGAACTTTGCTATGGCAGCAGTTTTATTTCTGTCGAGTTGATATTTCGAGGCTTCTTGATATTTGCTTTTACCAGAACCCTGGGAGGATATGCTGTACTACCCATGGTCGTGACTTATGCTTTCCTCCATTTTGGCAAGCCATTAGGTGAAACGATCAGCTCTATATTCGGCGGGTATGTGCTTGGAATTATTTCTTACAACAGTCGTAATATTTGGGGCGGAGTGTTTATCCATCTTGGTGTAGCATGGCTAATGGAATTATTTGGATGGATGCAGAGGTAATATGAGAGAACATTATCTAAAAATATTAAGCTTAAGGCCAGGAGCCACTGAAGCAGAAATAAAGAAAGCCTATAGGTCACTTTCAAAAAAATATCATCCAGATATCTCGAAAGAACCAAATGCTGTAAAAAAATTTATTGAGATTGATAGAGCATACGACTACTTAGTAAATAAAAAAAACACCTACTCAGAAGATTTTAGTGCAGAATTTAACTATTCAACACCTCAAGAAACCAAGCTCGAAAGATGGAGAAGGGAGGCTCGTGAAAGGCGAAGAAAAGCGACTCAAGAAAAAGCTCAATATCAACTAAAACTGACAATTAAAATCAATCAATTTGCTAAAATACTTATACTTCCATTACTTATCATAAATGTAATTTTTGCACTAGACTTTTTGCTCCCAAGAAAAGAGAATAAACAACAAATAACCAAAAGAAGTCAAGTTTATGAACGAGCTAGATATGGAAGAAAATATTATTCATTTGACCGTCTAGAGTTTGAAAATGTAGTATTTCTAGTTGAAAGAGGTTCTAATGCTTCAATCAAAGAGGCCTCATCGGGAAATGTTTTCAGCACATTAATTCTTAACTCACCAAGAAAATGTGAAGTATTTGTCAATGGTTCAATGATTGAGCTAAATCAAATACTTGGAATTTATGATATGTTTGGATTCATTATTCCGCTCGTTATTATACTTGGATTGCTTTTTTTCTATAGAATAAAGTCACCAAATGGCAGACTCTCAATAGCATGCATTCTTTTTTTTATTTTCTTTTTTCAGTTATATGTTTTTCTCTCCACATAACCTCTTTGACCCTGCAATCAGTTTATGGTTTGAAAGATTTTTTCTTAGAGGTTTCCGATAATGTAATTTTGTCTCATGTTTGTAAACCCCTTTAGGGTAGTGGGCCGCTGGTTCGAAATCCATGAGAAACGGCGGGATTCACGGAGGACTGTACGGCATGCATGTTGCGTATGAGTAATCCAGAATGACTATATCAAATTTAGCTCGGGGTGTGGCTTAGTCCGGTTAGAGCGCTCGCTTAGGGTGCGAGAGAGCGGAGGTTCGAATCCTCTCACCCCGACATGTTAGAGGGTCTCTCAAAAGTGTGCCGTCATTGCAAACGAAGTGAAGCAATCTCTTTTAAAGCACCGTAAATTATGCTGAGATCGCTTCGTTTCCTCGCGATGTTTTGATGCTTTTGAGAAACTCTCTTTTTTGTTAAAACCAGAGCGAAGCGGTTCGAAATTGAGGTGGCACGACGAAGATTCACGAAGGGTTGTGTTGGAGTGATGCGGGTATGAATAATCCTCTCACCCCATCACTTTAAGGTGGTTATTTAATCTTCCTGAGACTCCACGAAATTTTTAAAGTTCTCCATCCATTTGCGAGCGGGCTTCTTATACATGCCCGGAAACAATATGGAGATCAATCGAGGCATGAACCAGTCAATGCGGGTATATTCTACGTAAACCTGATACCTGGTTTCGTTTTCACTAAGTGCTGTGAACTCACACTTCATGGTGTTGTCCATGTGTTTGTGATGATAGAAGGCTTCAAACGAATTGGGTAGGTTGTTTGACACAATCGTCTCAGTTAGTACCATTTCATATTTACCATTCTTATAGTACATCTTAGAGATGGCTCCATCCTGTCCTTTTTCTCCTTCTTCAAGTACTTTCTTTTCAAAACCTTCCTGGTATTCACCAAGATATTTTGGGTCTGCAAAGTATTTAGCAACCGTTTCTATCGGCTTGTTGATGTCGATGTAACCTTCGAATTTCATGGCAGATTTCTTAGCCTTTACTTTCCCGCTTAAATGCTAATTTATTTTCCGTAGAAGCCTCCTCGTCGAAGTAGTACCCTTCATAATCAAAAGCTCTTAAATCTTCCGGGTTGGTAATCTGATGCTCAATCATGAATCGGGACATCAAGCCACGCGCTTTCTTTGCATAAAATGAGATGATCTTGTACTTACCATTCTTCAGGTGTTTGAATTCTACATCAATCACTCTAGCAGGAATGTCCTTTTTGTCAATCGACTTGAAATACTCATTGGAAGCAAGGTTCAGAATGATGTCATCTCCCTGAGCTTTTAAATCATCCAATAGTAGGTTCAATATTTTTTGATCCCAATAATCATACAGTGTATTGTAATCATCGAATGCGAGCTTGGTTCCCATCTCCAATCTGTATGGCTGGATCAAATCGAGTGGACGCAGTAAACCATAAAGTCCGGATAATATTCTGAAGTGTTTTTGTGCAAACTCGAATTTCTTTTCATCAAAAGACTCTGCATTTAGTCCCTGATACACATCTCCGTTAAAAGCAAGAGCAGCTGGCTTGGCATTCTCCTCATGATGATCAAAGTCAAACTCTTTGTATCTGTGCACATTGAGTCCCGCTAGCTGCTTACTGATGCTCATCAGATCCTTGACTTCATCTGCTGATTTTTTTCTAAGCACATCAATCAGCTCCTTTGTGCATTCCATCAAACGCGGTTGCGTCGGCTTTATATCATACGGGGTTTTGAAATCAAGATTTTTGGCTGGGGAAACTACTGCAATCATAATTTTAGGCTTTTCAGATTAACCATCTAAGAATAAAGATAGTTTAGCCAGCTCGGAGAATCAACGCTCCCTTTTCATCAGCTTTTCAAAAAAATCAACCAACTGCTGCTTGCCTTCCACTCGGGCATCTAAATTTTCCAACAGCGCAAACGCCTCATCGTAGTAGCTGTTCATTTTTTTCTGCGTCAACTCAAAAATGCCGATCTCTTCATAAACTGATTTGACTGCTTCCACCTTTTCCTCCACATCAAACTCGGAGGCTGAGAGCCATTTATCCAGTTCCTTTCTTTGGCTGGAATTAGCCAACTCCAGTGCCTTTATCAGTAAATAGGTTTTTTTATTGGAGACGATATCTCCACCGACTTGTTTTCCGAATTTGGCTTTATCTCCATACACATCCAGTAGATCGTCCATGAGTTGGAAACCAATGCCCGCCTTTTCTCCAATCGCATTCAATTTCTCCAATTGCTCCTCACTCATTCCTGCCAGCAATCCGCCATACTCTAAACTGAAGCCCAAAAGAACTGCCGTTTTCAAGCGAATCATTTCGATATACTGATCCTCAGTTACTGTTTCAAGTTCCTCGAAATTCATATCCAACTGCTGACCTTCGCATACTTCTACTGCACATTTATTGAATTTTTGAATAGCCAACGCCAATGAGTGGTTGGGACCGGTCAGTAACTGGTCATATGCCTTTACCATCATCGTGTCTCCACTGAGGATAGCCACCGTATTGTTCCATTTTTCATGGACAGTAGGTTTACCTCTTCTAATTGGAGCCAAATCCATTATGTCATCGTGCATCAGGGTGAAATTGTGAAAAATCTCTACCGTAAGGGATGGCTCAATGATAGGCTCAAGGTCTTCATTCTTCAATCCATAACCTAGAAGAACCAGCATGGGCCGAAGGCGCTTTCCACCTAAAGACAAAATATATCTTATCGGATCATATAGGTTCTGAGGATGATTGCCAAGTGGTAAATTGGCAAGCGACGAGTCAATTTTTTCGAGCAGATCTTTCATTGGCTGCAAGATAAAACCACAATCGCATTCAGATGTTTTATTCTTCCTCTAACTCGGATCGATTCATCACTTCGTTTTGATGGTCGATTGATTCCTGGTGAATGGCATTCAGATATCGGATCATGAAACGTTCCGACAATCCCTGAAGTTTTCCTTTCGCAGAGGCTTTCTCAATGATCTCTTCCCATCGATTGGTCTGAAGGATAGTCACCCCTTTTTCTTTTTTCACTTCTCCGATTTCCTCCGCGATTTTCATCCGGTTGCCAAGCAGTTCGAGCAGATCATCATCCACCATGTCAATCTGTCTACGCAGGTGCTTTAGCTTTTCATTCAGCTCAATATCAGGAACCTCAGGTCGTCGAATCGTGAGTTCATTAAGGATTTCATCTAGCTGCTCTGGTGTTACTTGCTGTTGCTTATCGCTCCATGCATTTTCCGGATCAATATGTGATTCGATCATCAACCCTTCATAATCCATATCCAACGCCTGCTGGGAGATGGGCTGCAACAGTTCCCGATTACCTGCTATGTGACTAGGATCACAAAGCATTGGTATATCCGGAAATCGTAATTTCATTTCCACTGCCAGTTGCCATTTGGGCTCGTTACGATAAATGCTGTTTCCATGCTGTGCAAATCCTCTGTGGATCATGCCCAACTTGGTCACGCCTGCTCTATTCAGACGCTCCAACGCTCCGGTCCATAATTCCAGATCTGCGTTGATCGGATTTTTTACGAAAACTGTGGCATCTGTTCCTTCGAGCGCATTCGCAATTTCCTGTACAGAAAATGGATTCACGGTAGTACGAGCACCTATCCATAAAATATCCACGTCCGCTTTTAAGGCCTCAAAGACGTGATTGAAATTGGCAACCTCCACCGAAATAGGAAGGCCTGTTTCTTCCTTTGCCTTCCGCATCCACTTGAGTCCTTCACTGCCAATCCCCTCAAAACTGTTAGGCCGGGTACGAGGCTTCCAGATTCCTGCCCGTAGGATGTCTACTTTCCCGGTGGCAGCCACTCTTCTGCACGTTTCCAGCGTCTGCTCTTCTGTCTCGGCACTACACGGTCCTGAGACGATGACCGGACGTTTTTGCTGGAAAATTTTGATTGGTTCTATCTTCATGATTTTTCTTTAATTCTCTCAATTACTTCATCCCAGACAGGCATGTCACTACATAGCGAAAACCTGATATGCTGACTTCCCTCCGTTCCAAAAACAGTTCCCGGAGGGACAAAAATCCGGTATTTATCCAATAAATGATCGGCAAAGGCTTCCGAGTGATCAAATGCGCCTGGTATTTTCGCCCATACAAACATTCCCACCTGTTCATTTGTCACGTCGCAACCAATCAATTCTGCTATTTCCAATACTTTTTTCTTGCGCTCTTCGTAAACGTTATTTAGGAATTTGTACCAATCGGAATCAACTTCCAATGCAGCGATTGCTGCCCTCATTAATGGCTTAAACTGACCCGAATCCATGTTGCTTTTGAATGTAAGTACAGTCTGTATAAGATCCCTGTTACCTGCCAACACACCCAACCTCCATCCGGCCATGTTATGCGATTTTGAAAGGCTGTTTAGTTCCAAAACCAAATCAGTCTCCAGCCGATTTTTCAACAAGCTGTTTTGTTTGTTGGTTAGGATAAATCCATACGGGTTATCATTAACGATAATCACCCCTTTCCTGCATGAATAATCATTCAACTGCTCAAATAACGCCTCACTTCCATCCTTGCCTGTGGGCATGTGCGGGTAATTGACCCACATCATTTTTATGTTTTCTATGGTCTCCAGCTTGTCAAAATCAGGCAAATAATTGTTCTCCTCAGTAAGTTCATAATGGAACACCTCAGCGCCTGCAATCTGAGATGCAGAGCTGTAAGTGGGATAGCCAGGATTCGGGACAAGAACCCTATCTCCTTCATTGATCAGAGACATGCAGATATGCATGATTCCCTCTTTCGATCCAATAAGTGGGAGTATTTCAGACTCAGCATCCAGAGCTACATCAAAAAACTTCTTGTACCAGCTTACGAAGGCCTCACGGAGCTCTGCTATTCCTCTGTAGCTCTGGTATTGGTTCGCATTGGTTTCCGTCAGTCCTTGAATCAACGCTTCCTGCACCTTTTTAGGTGGATGTAAATCAGGGCTCCCAATTCCGAGATTCAGCACATTATGACCTTCCGCATTCAGGTCAGCGATTTGTTTAAGCTTTCGGGAGAAATAATATTCTCCGATTCCGCTTAGTCGTTTTGCTTTTAATTCATCAACCATAGGTCTCTCCCTTTTTGTAAACCCCTAAAATTTCAAACTCCAACATCATGCGCTTCATCATGGTTTTCAGGTCCTTAAGCTGGTCAGCATCTGTCAGCTCCAGCGTAGCATAAAATCCATATAACGTGTTTTTGCTTGGTACCGGATGAGATTGCAGCTTCCCCAAATTGATCCCCAAACCACTAATCACTGTAAGTGCTTTCGCAAGAGAGCCCGGATCATGCGAGGTTTGAAAGTAAATGGAGACTTTATCAGGAATCTCTTCCTTTAGACCCCCCCTTCTTTGTAGAATCTTAAAACGTGTATAATTCAGGTCATGGTCTTCAATGCCTTCTTTTATTATCCCCAGCCCGTATTCCTTGGCCGCTAAGCTTCCAGCTACTGCAGCAATCCGTTTCAGATTATTCTTTTTAATTTCCAAAGCACTCCCTGCGGTATCAAAATGCTCCACAAGGCGAATGTTTGTGTATCGGGTAAAAAAATCGCCACATTGCCTTAACGCCATCTGGTGAGATCGAACCTCCTCTAATTCTTCTAATTTTGTATCCGGAAGGGCCATTAAGTTTAAATGCACTCGCAAACCAACCTCCCCTACAACTTCCACGTCATTTTTACGAATTAGCTGGTAATTGGGCAGAATACATCCGGCCAAAGAATTTTCAATGGCCATAATCCCCTTATCAGCGACTCCTTCTGTAACAGATTGAACTACCGATTGGAAACTTTCGCATTCAATCAACTCCAGCTCTTCTCCGAAGAAGTGAAGGGCTGCTTCATGATGAAAACTCCCTCTTATTCCTTGTATAGCAATTCGTTTCATTTGTTCAATCTCTTTAATGGCCGTCGGGCCTGCCGACAACAAAAAAGGCCTCCCTTTTGGGGAGGCCTCTGTAAAATTTCTTTACACCAGATACACTATAGCCACCCCATTATCCGATTTGGATAAATAAAATAGTAGCTAATGTAAAATGATACCTGTGCGTTCATACGTGAGTAAATAGAAACGAGATTTTTTTTAAATGCAACTAAAACTCATTTTTTCTGAATTAAAAATCACAACTCCCAATCGGTGAGCCATCCGGTGCTTTGATTGGATCTGGAATCTTAAACTCATTCGGTTCATCCAAGAATCGATCAATTTGACTAACTACATATTGATAATATACTCCATCGTTATTCGTGCTTCTTCCTGTACGACCAGAGGCATACGATTTGACCGATTTGATTTTTGCCAGTGCTTTGGCCTTCACCTCGGTATAAGCCCGGTCACTAACCGCCAGTCCCATGAGCTGCTTTAGCATTTCCATTTCCACCACTTTCTGGATGGTTCGATCCTGCGCATTTGAGGAAGGACTCATCCATACAGCTGCGGTTATTCGATCCAATACCGCATCCACCCCTGGCTGCTTTGAATCTCTTGCTTTATAAGTCAACAGACGATTAAATCGATCTGGATTGAAAATGAAGCCGAAAGGCAAACTAGCAGCTGTCTCCACTGCAGCCAGATAGTCAAAAGCTGGTCCGGTTCGTGACTGGAATGTTTCTCTGGATCTGCCATATCCAAAGGCTCTCGGCGGAATTTGACCTAACAACTGTTCAGGCAACTTCAGATTCTCAGGCTTTACTGTATTCAGCAACGCTTCTAAAGCCGCCATTTGCTCATCCGCTGACAACATGTTTGTAATGACCTGATCGCTTCCTCTCAAGGCATAGCTGTAATTCAGTCCTCCGATCAACTTAGAAGTACCGTCTACCTGATATCGATGAAACAAATACATTGGTACCAACACTTCTTCAATACTGCTCATCGGCATTCCGTTTTTAATGACCTTTTCAGAAAACTTATCCAGAATGGTTCTTCTGATCTTCATCATACGATTCAGCTCCACTGCTGCATTGGTGCCATTGTCCCACAAGTGTGCTTCCGGATGTAGACCGCTAGCTGGACGAGCATCCTGATCTGTGATGTACCTCAAATCATTGTCAAACGCTTCATCCAAAATGGCATTAAGTTTTTCTTCGTTCTCTCCCTCCGGAAAATCGCTGTACCCATAAGTAATGGTCACTTTGTCCCAGGCACCAATCTTATCATCGTAGGCCTCACTCAGATCAATGTTTCCCTGATCATCCATTTGCACATATGGGTGTGGGTAGTCCATCACCGAAGCTCGATCATTGACACTTGCAGCGAAATTATGAGCAAGCCCTATTGTGTGTCCAACTTCATGTGCGGATAGCTGACGCAATCTTGCCAGTGCCATTTCTGTCATTTCGTTCGGAGATTCGTCTCCATTTTCATAAGGCTGCAATAGTCCAGTGGCGATCAAAAAATCCTGACGTACCCGGAGTGAACCGAGGCTCACATGTCCCTTGATCATTTCCCCTGTTCGTGGATCGGTGATTCCGCTACCGTAACTCCAGCCTCGAGTAGATCTATGAACCCATTGAATCACATTGTATCGAACATCCAATGGATGTGCCCCTTCCGGCATCACTTTCAATTGAAATGCATCTTTGTATCCAGCTGCTTCAAACGCCTGGTTCCACCAGCTGGCTCCTTCGATCAAGGCAGACCGAACAGGCTCTGGTGCGCCTCGATCCACATAGTAAATGATTGGCTCAACCGGCTCACTGATAGCAGCATTTGGATCTTTTTTCTCTAGTCGGTGGCGAACGATGAATCGCTTCAACAGCGACTCCTCAATAGGTGTGGCATAATCCTGATAAGAGATATTGAAGAATCCACATCTTGGATCGAACATCCTTGGGGTATAATTGTCATCCGGCAGCTCGATGAACGAGTGATGCGTTCTAACGGTAACTGCGTCCGGTGTTGGTGTTACCGATCGCAACCACCAGCCTTTTGCATCTCCACTGAATGTCAGCAATGACTCAAACTCAGTGTTTTTTGGAAAGTTAAACGTGGCATCCATGTAGATAGCGGACCTGGATTTATCAACTGAAAAATTCCCTTGACTCGATCCCTGCAATCTTCCACTCACATCGTGAGAATCTCTCAATAGCCAATCCGTAATATCAATCAGGTAAGCATTTTCACTTTTTGTTTTGATCTCAAACCCTCCAATCACCGAGCTGGCAAAAGCCTCTGCGACAGACTTTACTTCGTCCTGATTATCACTTACTGCTCGATAGTCATAGTTTGGTTGAATCAACAATAGCTTATTTCCATGCTTTTCAAACTTAACTACTCGTTCACCGCCAAGCTGACCTCTATCCAGGCCTATATCATTGGAGCCTATTCCTGCAGCCAATGAATTCACATACAGAAACTCCTGATCAGTTTTATCTACCTCCAGAAACATTCTTCCCACCTCCTCATCGTAATAGAAGTTGAAAAAGCCTTCTTGCTTTTGCATCCCTGAAGTAAAGTCTGCAATAGAGCCGGACTGACTCGATGAGGAAGAAGATGGTGTATTTGCAGTCTGGCAACCCACCATGAATGAGACAAGAATGAAGGTTAGAAAGGTATAGGTTCTCATTGTTGTATATTTATAAAGCTGTTCGAATTATCAATTCATTAAAGTAAAGCATTGATCACCACAATCATATTAATAATTGTATCAATCTATGTTATCGTTAATGTAGCGGCTTATTTCTTACAGGAGAAGTTTTTGTTCAAACCTGAAAAGCTTCCATCTGATTTCCAGTTTAAGTATCCGGAACAAAATGTGCAGGAACACAATCTCTACATTGGTGATGATGTGCGCATCAATGGCGTTCACTTCAGTGTAGACAAACCCAAGGGGGTGGTGATGTATCTCAAGGGTAACTCCCGCTCCATTAAAGGCTGGGGGAAATTCGCGATTGATTTTAACCGGCTCGGCTTTGATGTAGTAATGGTGGACTATCGGGGGTTTGGAAAAAGTACAGGCAGACGATCTGAAAAAGAGATTAAAAGCGATTTGCAAAAGGTGTATGAAGTGCTGAAAAGTAAAGTGCCTGAAAAGTATGTGATCATTTACGGTCGATCCATGGGGTCAGGGTTTGCCGCTAAGCTGGCTAGCAATAACAATCCGAAAATGCTGGTGCTGGAATCACCTTACTACAGCATGAAGAAAGTAGCCAAGAGATACATTCCATTTCTACCTGCCTCCCTTATTCTAAAATTCCCCCTGACTACATACAAATGGATCAAATACGTTGACTGTCCCATTAAGATCATCCATGGTACGAAAGACAAACTTATCCCTTATAAATCCAGTTTGGCACTGGCAGAGAAAAACCCTTCCTTAACACGGGTCTATTCGGTAATTGGTGGCGGACATAATAACCTGCATACTTTTGAGGAATATCATCGGATGCTTGAGGAAGCGTTGCATTCTGATGAACTGAAGCCCATTGATCCTGAGAAGTCAAGTCTAAATTTTAGTAGAAAGAAAAATTAAAAGAAGTGTCTGCATTTCGAATACTTACTGTTGCATTGCTATGCATCTATCTGTTGATTGGATTAGCTATTTACCTGCTCCAAGAAAGCCTGATCTTCTTACCGGAACAACTCCCTGAGGATTTTGAATATTCTTTCGAAAAGGATTTTGAAGAGCATAACCTAACCATGCAAGATGGAGCCGTAATCAATGCGCTCCATTTCAAACTTCAGGATTCAAAGGGGCTGATTGTCTACTTTCATGGTAACGCAGGCAACCTGGCACGGTGGGGGGAAGTGGCCGAACCATTTGTAGACATGAGTTACGAAGTATTGATATCTGACTATCGTGGATATGGAAAAAGTACAGGAAATCGAACGCAAAAGAAATTACTGAGCGATGCGGAGGAGATTTATTCTTTTGCCAAAAAGCTGGAACGAGAAGAACGGATCATCATCTTCGGTCGATCACTGGGTTGTGCATTTGCTTCCTACCTGGCTTCCAAAAACAATCCGGAAAAGGTCATCTTGGAAACACCCTTTTACAGTTTGACAGATGTCGCTGAAAAGCTATTCCCCATCTATCCGGCTTCCTTACTTTTACAATATCGTCTCCCCAATCACCAATATCTGAAAGATGTCAAAGCTCCAGTTTACATTTTTCACGGGACGGATGATGAGGTGGTGCCTTATGAATCCGGTCGAAAACTTTTTGAAGAGCATCGGGATAAAGCGACTTTTATTTCAGTTGAAGGTGGACACCATAATGACCTGGCGGCATTCGATAGTTATTGGGAGGAAATGGAAAATGTCTTGATCGATGAGTGAGTCGCTTTATTTCATAGCTGTTGTTCCACCCCAGGAAATTCAGGAAGAGATCACTGCGCTCAAGCACGAAATTGCTGAAAAGTATGGAAGCAAACATGCACTAAGATCACCCCCTCACATTACACTACACATGCCCTTCAAATGGAAAGACAAACGCTTCGATGAGCTAGCAGAGGTGATGAAAAACCTGAATAGTGATCTTGAGCCGTTCGAGGTTGAACTTAAAAATTTTGACTTCTTCGAGCCTCGGGTGGTGTTTGTGAGCGTGGTAGAAAATGCAAAGCTTGAAGAGCTTCAGAAAAGAGTGGTTGATGCTTGCCGCAGGGAATTGAAACTGGACAATGCCAACTATAAAGACCGACCTTTTCATCCTCATGTTACCATTGGTTTTCGGGATTTAAAAAAAGCGATGTTTTATGAAGCGAAGAAAGAATTCGATAATCGCGAAGTGAATTCCCAATTCTCAGTGAATGAAATCACTATTTTAAAACATGATGGCAAGAAATGGAATGTGATGGATTTTTGATATGATTGTGGGATGAAGAAAATATTAATCACTACCTTTTTTATCATTTCGTTAATCTCTTATTCTCAAGAATCTGATTCACTTAAAAATGAGAAGTTCCTAAAGGTTGATGAATCCGCTGAGTTTCCTGGAGGAATTCAGGAATACTATAATTATTTAGCACAGAATTTACGATACCCTCAAAATGCTCAGAGACTTGGAATAGAAGGAAGAGTATATATTCAATTTGTTGTTGAGAAAGATGGCTCTATCTCCAATGTAAAAGTTGTTAAGGGAATTGGAGCGGGCTGTGATCAAGAAGCCAAAAGAGTAACCGAGAAAATGCCTAAATGGAACCCTGCTAAAATTAACGGACAACCGGCAAGACAAAAGATTATCAACAATATCTTATTCAAGTTCGCAGAGCCTTCAAAGACGCGAAAGAAAAAAAGAAAGAAAAAAGACAATTAATCTTTCCAATCAAAAACCTCCACATCCTCTCCTTTAAATAACCGCGCACTTTGCACATCATCAAAAGCACGGAAGTGTACTAAGTTTTCCTGATCACTATAAACTTCATGAAGGATGCTGTTCCACACTTTCACCTGCTTGAGTTTCTTCACTTTCTCAATCTCGATGTAACACCACATCACATCTTCTTCGATTTCCGCACCTATATAGTTGAGCTCATATTCCCTTCCTTTTTCATCCCACAGCTTCATCCGATCCAGCAAATAATTTTCAAGATTGGCATTGATGAAATCCCAGCTTTCTTTCTTCATGATGTCAAGCTTTTCATTGCCTGAAAAGGCTCTTAATGCAAGCTCCAGATCATCCAGAAAAATACGTGTACTGATCTGGATCACCTTCTTGTCTTCCTTGTATTTGATGTCAGAAACACTCACATGAAACGGGTGAAAAACCGACTGAAAAAGAATAAGAGCTAGTGTAATCATGTGTCAAATCTAGACAAAGAGCATGCCTGGTTCCAATACCGTTCATCAAATCATGTGTTAGGATAAATCTGGAGATCAACTCCTTGTTTTATATTCGCTACCCTATGAGTGAATTTGGCTTGTATTACGGACTGGGTTTCGATCATATTTTGGATGTCAATGGCTATGACCACATCCTATTTGTGGTGGTTCTTTGCGCACTCTATCAGTCTTCTGATTGGAAAAAGGTATTGATTCTGGTCACAGCATTTACCATAGGTCATTCCATCACTTTGGCACTGGCCACCATGCGCATCATTAAGATCAATGCAGACTTGATCGAGTTTCTCATTCCGGTCACAATATTGATTACGGCGATTTCCAATTTGTTTACCAAAGAAGACCGCATAGCAGAGGGTAAAATCTGGAGAAACTATATGTATGCCGGATTCTTCGGGCTCATTCACGGACTGGGATTTTCCAATTACCTGCGAGCGCTTCTTGGTACCGACAAGACAATCATCCTCCAACTCTTTGCCTTTAATGTAGGATTAGAGGTAGGTCAGATAATAGTTGTTGGATTATTCATGGCAATAAGTTTCATTTTCGTTGGATTGGGAGGCGTGAGCCGAAAAGATTGGAAAATGATCATATCTTCAGCAGTAGGGGGAATTGCCCTCATGCTGATGCTGGACACGAATTATTTAAACTGAAAAACATTATTTAACTAAAACGTAACTATGAAGAATAGCATTCTACTAATTGTAGCGGTTTTGGTCGGCACAGTAGGGATGGCGCAGGATCGAAAACAAAAAGACACAGAGTGGGAGCAGAAGTTTGAGCAACTAGGTACCGAGCTGCCAACCCCAAATGTGTATCGCACGGCTTCCGGAGCACCCGGACATCAGTACTGGCAGCAAAAAGCTGACTATAAAATGAAGATTGTACTGGATGACAACAATCAGACAATTACTGGGAGTGAGACCATCACGTATTACAACAATTCCCCCGATGACCTGGAATACCTATGGGTACAACTGGATCAAAACGTTCGAGCCAGAGATTCTGATACTCCATTGATTGGGAATACCGGGGAAATGAGAGATACCCTCAATGCTTTATCAGTTTTTCGACTCACAGGTGATCAGGATTATGACGGTGGATTTAAGATCAAATCGGTGAAAAGTGCAGGTAAGAACATGACATACCTCATCAACAAAACGATGATGCGAATCGATTTAACTCAGCCTTTAAAATCGGGAGAGAATATGACTTTCAGCATCGACTGGATGTATAATATCAACAATCGAATGACGGATGGTGGCCGATCCGGACTCGAGTATTTCCAGGACGAAGACAACTATTTATACACCATCGCACAGTTCTTCCCACGTATGGCCGTTTATATCGATAATGAAGGATGGCAGAATAAGCAATTTTTGGGTAGCGGCGAGTTTGCATTGACATTTGGTGATTATGAGGTGGACCTTACGGTTCCTTCTGACTTTATCGTCGGAGCAACAGGAACGTTACAGAATGCCAGTGAAGTACTGACTGAAGAGCAACTTGAGCGCTTTGTGCTAGCTAAGAAAAGCTATGACAATCCAGTCATCATTGTTACGGAGAAAGAGGCAAAGAAAAACGAAAAGACAAAAGCAACAGGAACGAAGACCTGGAAATTTAAAGCGGAAAATGTAAGGGATTATGCCTTCTGTGCATCCAGAAAGTTCATCTGGGACGCAATGGCAGTGAAGCTGGAAAATGGAAGTGAGCCACTAGCTATGTCTTACTACCCAAAAGAAGGAAATCCACTTTGGGAAGAGTGGTCTACAGTAGCCGTTGCTCAAACGCTTAAGACTTATTCAAAATTTACCATTGAATACCCATATCCGGTTGCGATATCCGTTCATACCGCATCCATTGGAATGGAGTATCCTATGATCTGCTTCAACTACGGAAGACCAGACCCAGACGGAACCTATTCAGATCGTAAGAAGCATGGTATGATCGGTGTGATCATCCATGAGGTTGGACACAACTTCTTTCCAATGATCATCAATTCTGATGAGCGCCAATGGACATGGATGGATGAAGGTCTTAATACTTTTGTACAATACCTGACGGAGCAGGAGCTTACTGATAAGCTTGGATATGAATTTCCCTCCAGAAGAGGACCTGCTCACAAAATCGTTGACTATATGCGTGGTGAAAACGGACTGGTTCGACCTATTATGACCAACTCTGAGCAAATCAGGCAATTTGGAGCAAATGCCTATGCCAAACCGGCCACAGCATTGAATATCCTTAGAACCACAGTAATGGGTCCAGAATTGTTTGATAAAGCATTTAAAACATATGCACAACGATGGGCCTTTAAACATCCAACTCCCGCAGACCTCTTCCGCACAATGGAAGATGCCTCCGCTGTAGATTTAGATTGGTTCTGGAGAGGCTGGTTCTATGGTACAGACTATGTTGATGTTGATCTGGCAAACGTACGATGGTTTCAGATGCAGACCGAAGAAAACGGTTTGGAAACGAGAAATATCAAAGGTTCAGGTCAGGGGATTGACGGCAAGAATGATGGAAAAAAAGATTTTGGAAGTGATCCCCAGCCGTTCGTGTTTCAGGAATGGAATGGTGGATATGGCGAATACCGACAGACCATGGATCAGAACAAAATCAAGCAATCAGCAGAAGGTAAAAACTTTTATGAACTTACTTTAAAGAATCAGGGTGGGCTTGTTACACCGGTTATTATCCAGTGGACTTATACCGATGGAACAACAGAGCTGGAGAAAATTCCTGCAGAAATCTGGAGGATCAATGAAAAAGAAGTGACAAAAGTTTTCATGAAAGAC
Organism: Ekhidna sp.; assembly: GCF_965247405.1. Classification (GTDB taxonomy): domain Bacteria; phylum Bacteroidota; class Bacteroidia; order Cytophagales; family Cyclobacteriaceae; genus Ekhidna. Next base: position 2,145,120 of record NZ_OZ252014.1, on the reverse strand, counting down.
AAAGAAGTCGCTAAAATTGTGATTGATCCGAATGAAATGACTGCTGACGCATACACAGACAACAATGTGTTTCCCCGGTCAAATGAAGGAGATAGATTCGAGCAGTTTAAACAAGGACAAGAATAAACGAACACAACCAACCTAAACTATAAAGGGAGACTACCACGGTCTCCTTTTTTTATTTCCTATCTTTAGGACAAACATTACTTGTCATGAAAAATCAGTTATTCTTTGTGCTATCGATCATCATTCTCTCTGCTTGCTCCACCGGATCATCTTCATCTGAAAATGCAGACTCAACCGCTATAGTTGATGGTGGAGAATTCATTGAATACAACAATCCACCTGTTAAGGGTTTCGATCAGGAAGGATCGGATCTTTTAGCCACTTTACTGGCAGACAAAACAATGCTTGCAATGGGTGGTCGAAAGGCATGGGACAATACTCGCTACATTAAATGGAATTTTTTTGGAAGGAGGGATCACACCTGGGATAAGTGGACAGGAGATGTTCGCATTGAAGTTCCTTCCGATGAATTAACGATACTCATGAATATCAATTCGAAGGAAGGAAAAGTGTTAAAATCCGGACAGGAAATTACTCCAGACTCGCTGGATATATATCTACAAAGAGGTTACGAAATGTGGGTCAATGACTCTTACTGGCTGGTAATGCCTTTCAAACTAAAAGACACTGGAGTTACGCTGAAATACCTCCGGGAGGATACTACAAAGACCGGTGAAGCTGCAGATGTACTCAGTCTATCCTTTGAAGGTGTGGGAGTCACCCCTGAGAATGTCTATGAGGTATGGGTAGATACGGATTCTAAATTGGTAACACAGTGGGCATACTACCCGGATTCAAGCACACTTGAGCCGCGTTTTGTAACTCCATGGGCAGACTATCAAAAATATGGCGACATTCTTCTTTCCGGTGATCGCGGACAATATAAGCTTTCTGACATAGAGGTCATGGGTTCCGTTCCGGAGGGTACTTTCACAAATTTTGATGTGACGCTGTAAGAGCTCTATGCCATAAATTATTTGATTCACCGATTGTTGGACTACAAATTTTCGAATTAGCTTAATTTAAGGTTAATTGCTGGGACAACTATGTTTCCTGAGTCCGTCAAAATCGTATTTATGCAGTATTTGACACAAGCGCTTCTTGCCTTGGTCATCATGCTCATACTTAGAAAATTTTACCGGCAATATCAAAACGATTTTTACCTGCTCTGGTCCTGGAGTTGGCTGGCCCTATTTGCTAATATGCTTGGTTCATGTATTTCATTAGCCAACGCATTCCTTTTACCTCTCGACCATCCTTTCAGAATAACAATCTCAATCGTCACTGTTACGGCAAGTTTTTTACAAATTCTGTGGCTCTACTCCGGCACATTGGAAATATCCAGAAGCAGGAAGTTAAACCGCAAGTTGGTAAAAGCTATTTCCTACTCGATCGTTCCACTTGCAATCCTTCTTGTTTTTCTATCCTTTAACAACCCTGATGCAGGATCATTCAGAATTCTATATCGGGTTGGTATTAAGTCATTGCTTGCAGGAATCGTATTTATTTCTTGCTCCTTCTTGTTGCTAAGGATGACCAATACGGGAATCGGCATACGCTTCATTATTTTCTCCTTCTTGTTCTATGGTCTATTGCAAGGCAACTATTTCATTGAAACGTTTCTCGAACTTTATGAAAAAGATTATCCTTTAGAGGTTCCTTACTTTGCGGCAGGAGTTATAGACATCTTTTTACAGGCCCTCATGGGACTGGGAATGATCATCAGCGTACTGGAAGTGGAGCAGCATAATCTTAAAAAAGCTAATACTGAGCTCGACACGTTTCTCTATCGTTCATCACATGATTTGCGCGCGCCACTTACAACCATTTCGGGCATTATTTCTATCATTCGTTCCATTGATGATCCGGATAAAAAAGAGGAGTACTTTAATGCCATTCAAGATCGACTAATCCAGGCAGACAATGTGATCCGTGATATTATCACATTAAGAAAAGGACAAAAAACGGATCTGCAAATCGATCAGGTAGACCTGAAGGAGGAAGTATCCAAAGAATTCGAATCTTTGATAGATCCAAATAATGGATCACCGAAACTAGTCATTGATGCGGCAGAAAATACTCGCTTGTATACTGATGCAGCCCGATTGCATACCATTTTAACCAACCTGCTCTCCAATGCGATCAAGTATCACCATCAAGCCGATCAGGCGGAAATCAAGGTCAAAATAAGTAAGGCTGATAAAGGATATCATGTTGCTCTATCGGATAATGGACCGGGAATTGATGAAAAGCACCTTCCAAAAATCTTCGACATGTTTTATCGAGCTCACAGGTCCTCCAATGGTACTGGCCTGGGTCTTTACCTGGTAAAAGACGCACTCGAAACGATGGGAGGAAGCATTGAAGTTTCTTCTGAAAAAGGAATGGGCACGACATTCAGAATTCATTTAGTTGACCATGGGGCAAACCATTCCTAGATAAATTCCATTATTGTATCAAAGAAAAAACTATGAAAGCAATTTGGAATGGCGAAGTTATTGCCGAAAGTGATGAAACTGTGGTAGTAGAGGGTAACCATTATTTTCCTCCTTCTTCGATCAAACAGGAATATTTCAAAGAGACAGACACCCACACACATTGCCCTTGGAAAGGTCAGGCCAGTTACTACAGCTTAGAGGTGAACGGTGAAGAAAACAAAGATGCTGCCTGGTACTATCCAAATGCGAGCGAACTAGCCAAGAACATAGAAAACTATGTGGCTTTCTGGAACGGTGTTAAGGTAGAAAGCTAAGCTTTTCCATTAGTGGGGAGCTTGACTTTTGGTTTCTTCAAGTCATAAGCAATATAAAAGCTACGCAAAACCAGTGTCAATACAAAAGGCACTAAGGATTGGTGTATCGGCTGAAGTAAAAAGCCCCATACCAAAAGCAACCCGCAGTACCAGTATGCATTTACTTTAAAATAGACCCGGAAAAAGTTTCTCAACCTTTCCCTTCCAATGAAAAAGATCAGTGGAAAATGAAAAGGTATAGCCCAAAGAATATCAAGGTTATTTTTAGACATGTGCTCGGTCCCAAACCATAAATAAACGACCCACCATCCAACGAACCCGGCAAAACCGAATAGGATCATATCAATCCACTTCGTTCGCTTACCTGATTTCAGGTTTCTATGAGTGATCAGACCCACAATGAAAAAAAGAATGACGAAGAATTCGAATGGAGTGATCCAAACAGATAATGAGCTCTCTTCTTTCGGGACAAATGCATCCACTGATTTTTTTACGAGAGGTACCTTCTCACCGTCTCTCAAAATTGTGGCCCCTGAAAAAGCTTTATGAATGTATGGTGGAAGAAACATGTATTCCTCAGCTATTGCTTCCTGATCCACTTCCATTCCCAGTCCCACATCAATTCCAAAGTCCCCCCAATCCTGCTGACCTAAATAATCATCCATTAGCTGCCTAAACGTCTTTCCCTCCTCCTTATAACTTAGATCAAAAGTGATTCTCCCAGGGAAGTTTTCTTGTACCACGTCCCTGATTTTAGTGGCGCAGTTGTCGTACACATAATGATAGAGGTACTCTGCATTTTCTGGCTTAACATTATTCTGAAGAAAATCAAAAAGCTTCTGTGTCTCTTGCGTTGTGAGGTCTAGATACTGAAGCTTGATATAACGCTTAAAATACCGTTGAACCCTGTATGTTCTGCTCCACTCTCGCACCCCCACTTTGTACTTGAGCAGTCCTCTGGCAAAGTTTAAAAAGAAGTTTTCCTGGTTAAAATCATACAATCCATAGTCATAAAACCAATCGATCCCGTTGGCAGGATCCGTGACTCTAAAGCCATTATGACCAAACGCAGACCATGGTTCACCCTGATAGGGGCCAATTGTCACCACAGCAATTTCAGCCTCCTCTGATAGTCTAATCTGAGCTTCACAAAATGTAGAAATTGAAATAAGAAGGGCCAGAAATACGAATCTCATGATTCTAGTGTTTACTTTGTTTTACAATGTTGGTCAATCTACACGATAGCATCTCGCTCGCATCAAAACTAACGCCAAAAAGGATATCCAATGCATGGAAAATCTGGCAGAGCTATCAAAGGGCTGTTAAAAATGGAAAAGCGGAGATTTCAGGTTTTCCTATCAGCATGGCTATTGAACCAACAACAGCCTGCAACCTCAGATGTCCCGAATGTCCCAGTGGATTGCGCTCTTTTACTCGCCCTACTGGAAAGCTTGATATTTCCCTCTTTAAAAAAATAATGCAGGATGTCAGTGATCAGCTAATTTATCTCACTTTCTACTTTCAGGGTGAACCCTACCTCAACCCGAAGTTTTTGGACATGGTAAAAATTGCTGATGGACATAATATTTATACCACTACGTCTACTAATGCCCATTTTCTTGATGATAAAAACGCAAAAAAAACAGTGGAAAGTGGCCTCAATCGACTGATTATTTCCATTGATGGTGCTTCTCAGGAAACATACGAATCCTACCGAAAAGAAGGAGATCTGACTAAAGTGCTGGAGGGAACCAGAAACATTTTAAAATGGCGGAAAAAATTACATTCAAAGAGCCCTAAAGTAGTGTGGCAGCTCCTCGTTGTAAAGCCAAATGAGCATGAAATTCCAACAATCAAGCGATTAGCTATGAAGTATGGAGTGGATAAGGTAGCGTTCAAAACTGCCCAGGTCTACGATTACAAAAATGGAAGTGATCTTATACCAACCATTGATAAATACTCACGATACAAACCCAATGGAAACGGGACTTACTCCATTAAAAATCAGCTGGAAAATAAATGTTGGAAGATGTGGCAGTCCTGCGTTGTTACCTGGGATGGTCAGGTCATTCCATGCTGCTTCGATAAAGATGCATCACATAGTATGGGAAACGTAAGTGAACAGTCTTTTAATGAAATATGGCATTCCAAGCCTTATCAAAATTTCCGCAAAGCGCTTTTGACATCCCGTTCAGAAATAGAAATTTGCAAAAACTGCACAGAGGGGCTGAAGGTTTGGGCCTGATGCACTTATTTCGCATTGCAATTCACACAACTCATGAAATTCGAACGAAATAACCGAACCGACGAAGAATTACTCACCATTCATCAGGCGTTGGTCACCCCACGGTTGATCGAGGAAAAAATGTTGATCCTCCTCCGCCAGGGAAAAATCAGCAAATGGTTTTCCGGCATTGGTCAGGAAGCCATATCAGTAGGTGCAGCTCTAGCCCTCGATAAAGAAGAATATATCCTACCAATGCACAGAAACCTGGGGGTGTTCACCACTCGGGGCGTTCCATTTCAGCGTCTTTTTTCACAGTTTCAGGGCAAAATGAATGGTTTCACTAAGGGAAGAGATCGAAGCTTCCACTTCGGAACCCAGGATTACAATATCGTTGGGATGATCTCCCATCTAGGACCTCAGTTGGGAATCGCAGACGGGATTGCTCTTTCTCACCTGTTGAGAAAAGAAAAAAAAGTGAGCCTTGTGTTTACAGGAGATGGAGGCACCAGTGAAGGTGACTTTCATGAGGCGGTGAATGTGGCATCAGTCTGGAAGCTGCCTGTTGTTTTTGTGATCGAAAACAATGGTTACGGACTTTCCACCCCAAGTCGTGAGCAATTCAACTTTGATTCATTTGTTGTTAAAGGCCCTGCTTATGGCATGGAAGCTTACAGCGTGGAAGGCAATTCCATCCTTGAGGTATTAAATGAATTGGAGCCACTGGTAGCAGACATTCGAAAAAATCCTCGTCCGATCATTTTTGAAGCAAAAACGTTTCGAATGCGGGGGCATGAGGAAGCTTCAGGAACAAAATATGTTCCCAAAGAGCTGATGGAAAAGTGGGCAAAGAAAGATCCTGTTAAGGGTTTTGAAAGTTTCTTGATCAAAGAAGGTGTTTGCACAAATGATGAAATTGGAGCTATCAGAAAGTCCATCCAAAAGGAAATCAATGAAGCTGTGAAGGCAGCTTTCGCAGAGGAGACCATCAAGGCAAATACAGATACGGAGCTGGCGGATGTGTATTTTCCATTTGAACAGAAAGTGACTGCTCCGAAAGGAAAAAAATCGTCTAAACGGTTCGTAGACGCCATTTCTGATGGGCTAAGCCAATCATTGGAAAAACATCCTGAACTGATCGTGATGGGTCAGGACATTGCTGACTATGGTGGAGTATTTAAGATCACCGAAGGTTTCATGGAGCAGTTTGGCAAAGAGCGAATAAGAAATACTCCACTCTGTGAAGCAGCGATTGTTGGAACGGGTCTTGGGCTAAGCATCGCCGGAATGAAGGCTGTGGTAGAAATGCAATTCGCTGATTTCGTAACAGAAGGTTTCAATCAGATTGTCAATAACCTGGCTAAGATCCACTACCGTTGGGGTCAAAATGCCGACGTGGTGGTGAGGATGCCAACAGGAGCTGGCGTGGGGGCTGGTCCTTTCCATTCACAATCCAATGAAGCATGGTTTTTCCATACTCCCGGATTGAAAATTGTCTACCCTTCAAATCCTGTAGATGCCAAAGGCTTGCTGGCAGCAGCTATTGAGGATCCAAATCCTTACTTGTACTTCGAGCATAAAGCACTGTACCGCTCATTAACAGAGGATGTTTCTGATGCTTACTATACCACCGAGGTTGGTAAGGCGGTGGTTTGTCATGAGGGTACTGACTGTACAATCGTTACCTATGGCATGGGCGTTCACTGGGCTATGCAATATGCAAAACAAGCTAAACACTCATTGGAGGTTGTGGATCTTAGAACATTGCTTCCATGGGATAAGGAGACTGTTCGAAAATCTGTTCAAAAAACTGGTCGGGTATTAGTTCTCCATGAAGATTGTCTAACTGGAGGAATCGGTGCTGAAATTGCCGCCTGGATTGGTGAGCATTGGTTTGAGTCATTGGATGCTCCAGTAATGAGAGAAGCTAGTTTGGATACCCCAGTCCCTTTTGCAACAGATCTGGAGAAGAGTTTTTTGCCTAATGAACGACTGGAAGACCGGTTGATAAGCCTGGTAAACTACTAGAGGGGGGAGCCCAATTTTAATTGTTATTGGGTTATGAAAACATTTATCATAATCGGCATTGCTTTGGTTACAATTTCGAGTTGCTCTACTGTTCAGAAGAAGGAGCCTGAAAGTCTAGTACAGGAAATAGCAGCGGCAGAAAAGGCCTTCAATGATTATGCTGCGGAATATGGCGTCAAAGAAGCATTCTTAACCTTTGCCCATGAAAACGCAGTGCTAAATCGCCGAGACTCAATTATCGCCGGGAAAGAAGCGATCGCAAACTACTTCGATAATCAGGCGCTCAAAAATGTATTGTTGCAATGGAAACCTGATTTTATCGATGTTTCATCAAGCGGCGACATGGCCTACACTTATGGCAATTATACTTTTCGTGCAACCGCATCAGATAGCACTGAAATCAACGCCTCTGGCATTTTCCATACCGTCTGGAAAAGAGATGAAAATGGCGATTGGAAGTATGTTTATGATTAAAACTTAACACCAAGATCAATAGAAAAAACCGTGTTTCTAAGCTGAAGATCACCAAATCCGTCTGCAGCACCATTAACCACATTTACCAGTCCTCTCTGGTAGGAAAACCCTCCGAATATGGCAGTATTTATGCCAGCCCTAAACTCGATACCGGCACCTAAAATAACAGGGACATCAATCGGTGTAAATTTTTCAACTGTAGTATAAGATGGATCTTCTTCCTCATTGAAAACCAAAATCTCCAGCGCAGATCCGATCTGAAGAAATCCTTTGAGATCGGGAGCAATTTCATTGGTGAATAGCTTGAGCGTTGCAGGAATTTGTAAATATTGAAGTTTATATTCTTCTTCTATTGTTCCTGTTGCATCACGAAACGCCACACGCTTTGGTAAGTAGATTAACCCCGAGCTCAAAAAATAGGTATCTGATAATGTCTTATCGGCAATCAATCCTACAGAGAACTTCATCTTCGAACCATCATTTTCTACAGTTTGTGCGTCATTCTTAGCGCGATTCGCTGCAATCACAGGGGCCAGTTTCAGACCAAGCTTAATCTGTGCCATAGAACCAAGAGAGGCAAAAATTAGGAGAGAAAATATAAACTTCTTCATGTTCGTTATCCAGTTTTTATTATTTCACTAGGCAAAAATTAGACCTCAGTGAAGGAAACAGGTTTACCCTGTTAAATTTGCCGTCAAAAATAGATAGTATGCGAGTAGTCCACCTAATGATTTGTGTTGTTTTATTAGCGTCTTGTACAAGACAAACGTGTAGAGAGTCGGTTGAACCGGAAAAGGTGATACTCAGAGTTGAAAGGCTTGAGCAAGACCTCTTTGACAGTAAGTCAAGCAAGGAAGTCGAGCGGTTTCTACAAAACAATCCGGATTTTGCCCAACTCTTTCTTCACTCAGACCAGTACCCTGCTGATTCGATTCTGGCGAACCGTATGTTTGGGTTAATAAAAAACCCATCCATTGATACCCTCTACCAGGAGTCAGTCGCAGCATTCGAAAACTTTAATGAAGTAGTTGCCACCATGGAAGAAGGACTGGGAAGGTTGAAAGTTTTTTATCCAAACACACCCTCTCCCGTGGTTCAGACATGCGTGACCGGACTTTACAATGACCTCTTCATTTCCAATGAGCATATTATGATTGGAATGGATTTTTTCGTAGGACCAAATGCCACTTACAAGCCACAACAAATCCCTCATTATATTCTTCAGCGATATACAACTGAGCATCTGGCGGCTAGTATTCTTCAATTCATCTCAAGCCAATACATTGCTAAATCGAAAGGAGATGCTATGCTGGCAGAGATGATTGATTACGGAAAATCTTACTACCTCCTCGCTAAACTTCTACCATGTACACCCGGAAATATTTTGATCGGGTACTCCGAAGAAGAATGGGAAGATATTTACGCAAATGATGCCATCATTTGGGCCAATTTTGTTCAGAATGAGTGGCTGTATGAAACGGATCATACTATGAAACAACGATTTCTGGGCGAACGACCAAACGTTTATGAGATCGGAGATAAGTGTCCGGGTAGAATTGGGAGATGGGTTGGCTGGGAGATCGTAGAAGCTTATGCCGAAAGAACTGGAGCCTCAGTACAGCAAGTGATGTCAGAAACGGATTTTAATAAAATCTTCACCGAATCGAAATACAAACCATCAGGAAGCTAATTTATTCCCCTCCTTGGAGCGGTTCGACGCTTCGAGGCTAGGGGTGGGTTATGCCGTCAAAATGTAAACCTCCGAATCCGTCACCTCAAATTTGTACTCATTGTTCAGGATTTTAAGGAGTTTCGTGATTTGAATATCCTTATCGTAGTACAGCTCGGCAAGCTTTCTGCCATTACGTTGATATCCGGCTAGTAATTCCGGAGACGCTAAAAAGACTTTCAATTTCCTAACAAATTCGGTTTTAGAATATGGATTGTGGTGAAACCCGCATTTATTTTTACGGATTAGATTCTTAATCCACCCATCAAAATTTATGATCGTCAGCTTGCCGGATGCTAAAGAATCAAAAAGTTTATTAGGGCTCCCTGTGCCCAACACTTTTACGTCCTTAAAAGACACATAAACCGCATCGCTTTTAGCAAGCAGGTTCTTTACACAATGCTTACTGGAATGGGGATAAAAAGAGACATTCCTTAATCTTTTGGCCAGCCCTTTCAAGCGACTCAACTCAGATCCATACCCTATGATATTAAAATGCACAGGCAAGCTCTCTTCTACACATTGCTTTGCTGCATCTATTAAGTATTCCAGATGATTCGCTTTTCCTAGCGCACCACAATAGGTTATCTGAAATTGGTTATTCTCACTGAAATCTCCAACACTATAATTAGCCTCAAAAAATGAACTGTCCGCCATATTTGGTATCACATACACTTTAGTATTGGGGCTCACCTTTTCTATATAATTTCTGATCGCAGGAGAGAGTGCAATCACTTTTTCTGCTTCAAAGTAGAATCTTTTTTCAAGAGAATAAAGCCATTTTTTTAACCACCTGTTTTTAATTACCCCCATCTGAACGGGTGCCTCTGGCCACAAGTCTCCCACCTCAAAATAGTAAGGTAGATTTAACTCTTTTTTTAAATAGGTAGCAATAAACCCTGTTGTCAGCGGAGTGGTCATCACATATGCCAGATCATGTTTCGACAGCTTTTTAACTTCTTTTTTGGCAAAACGAACAAACAGATAAAAAGACCATAGTCTTTGAATAAACCCAAAGCTATTATCATAGACCACTGGTAGATAGTGAACTTCAATACCATCTATTTTTTTTACCTCATGAGCAGCATTGTGTGCGGTGATCATAGTCACTTCATGACCTGCATCTACCAATCCTTTGGCCAGATAATAAGACCTTATTGATCCTCCCTCCTCAGGAGTTTTGAAATACTGATGGACGTATAGAATTTTCATCCTTGCCTTAAAGATGCAGCCTTCCTTATTAAAATCAATTCCTCTTTCGAGGAAAACAACTTTAGTATCGGCAACTACTACAAAAACATAGAGATGTTAAATAAAATTTTTCTCAAAGTATTTACAGAAATGTGTGATCTCACATTTTTCACACTGAGGTTTTCGAGCAAGACAGGTATAACGTCCGTGTAAGATCAACCAATGATGCGCTCGGGAAATATATTCCTCAGGAATGTGTTTGACTAGCTGCTTTTCTACTTCCAAAGGGGTTTTGGCTTTTTGGGTTACCAGTCCCAGTCTTTTGGACACTCGAAACACATGTGTATCCACAGCCATAGCCGGTTGATTGTAAAGCACTGACACAATCACATTAGCTGTTTTTCTACCTACCCCCTGAAGTGAGGTTAGCTCTTTAATGGTTGTTGGGATTTCAGAATTGAATTCCTCAACCAGCTTTTTACTCAAGGTGAGCAGGTGCTTGGTCTTGTTATTCGGATAAGACACACTGCGGATGTATGGGAACAATTCATCAAAGTGGCTGGCTGCCATATGCTCGGGAGTTGGAAAGTCTCGAAACAAGGCAGGCGTAACTTTATTGATCCTTGCATCTGTGCACTGGGCGCTAAGCACCACTGCTACAAGTAGCTCAAACGGATTCGAGTATTGCAACTCGGTTTCCGGTTGGGGATAAGATTCTGAAAAATATTTGACGAATGCTTCGTACCGCTCCTTCTTGGTCATCGCCTAAAATTAGAATATAGATGCTGAAACGAGTTCAGCATGACCTCTATTTTTTTAGAGTCACCCTGAACTTGTTTCAGGGTCTACAATCTAGTTTTTGAGCTAACTACTAACCGTAAGGTTTTTCGATGCATAAAGAATTCTGGAAACAACATCACTCGGTGCTTTAAATGTCACAGCATCCAAAGCAGACTTTGCTTCTTCCAATTCATCCAATCTTGATCGGAGTTCCATGTCAGCACACAGCGATTCTTTCATCTCCAATCGCTCGTCCTCATTTAGCTCGTCGTATAGAAATCTTACTAAATCATCTTCTGTAAAGGTTTTTGTCATACGCGTTTTGGGTTTGCTCAAACTTTTTTCTCAAGTTTATCAAAGCATACCTCATCCTTCCTAGCGCCGTATTGATACTTACATCTGTCGCATCAGCGATTTCCTGAAAACTCATCTTCATGTAGTGTCGCATAACCAACACCTCACGCTGTGAGTCCGGTAAATCTTTGATGTAGGCTTTTAGAAGGTTGTAGGTATCTTGTTTGATATGTTCTTCTTCAATGGACGACTCAGAAAAATCGAGCGTATTAAACACGCTGCTGCCATCCTCCATCACGATCATTGGATATCGCTTGGCTTTCCTAAAGTGGTCTATGGACAGGTTATGAGCGATTCTCAGAATCCATGGGAGGAATTTACCTTCCTCATTATACCTGCCGGATTTGATGGTACGAATAGCCTTAATAAAAACCTCCTGCATGAGATCTTCCGCAGTGTACCTATCTTTTACTATTAAATAGATCGTTGTAAAAACCCTGTCTTTATGACGATTGAGGAGTTCCTCAAATGCCTCTTCGTTTCCGCCGATATAGCGGGATAGCAATTCGCTATCGTTCAAACTTGTCTTATTCATGTAATTCACCTGTTTGTTAACGTAGAGGTCTATATCATATTGTAGGGTTTAGGGTTAGAAAATAATTTAAGCGGACAAGAATATAAAATTTCAACAACTCGGAAAAGTCTGCACCTTATTTTTGCGCCACTCGAACCGAATCCTATTGTTAGTGTTTCATAGACAGGCACACCCCTAAAATGGTTGGAAAAATTGACAATTTAGACCCCAAAGAATACATCCTGATTAAAGGAGCACGGGTGAATAACCTGAAAAACCTTGATGTGGCGATTCCACGTGATCAATTAGTAGTGATCACCGGATTATCAGGTTCAGGCAAATCATCTCTTGCTTTTGACACCCTTTTTGCGGAGGGTCAAAGGAAGTATGTAGAAAGCTTAAGCTCTTACGCTCGACAGTTCTTAGGCCGAATGGAGAAGCCTGAGGTCGATTACATTAAAGGAGTCGCTCCTGCAATCGCTATTGAGCAAAAAGTATCTTCCAGAAACCCTCGATCAACTGTTGGGACAACAACAGAGATTTACGATTACCTTAAGTTGCTTTTTGCCAGAATCGGTAAAACCATTTCTCCGGTTTCCGGAAAGGAAGTAAAAAAAGATACCGTCACCGATGTGGTCAACTACATTCTTTCCCATGATGAAGGGTCAAAGCTGATGATTACCACTCCTTTAAAGCAGAAGGAAAAGCGATCTCTTACCAAAGAGCTTGAAATCCTGATGAGCAAGGGATATACCCGTATCATGATTGGTGATGAAGTGGCTTTTATTGAGGATGTCCTGAAAAATAAAGAAAAGCCCAAAGATGCCATTGAAATCTTGATTGATCGTGCAGTGGTTCAAAACGATGAAGCGACTCAGTTTCGATTAGCTGATTCGGTACAAACTGCGTTTTTTGAAGGAGAAGGAGATTGTTTTGTAACGATCGTTGGGAAAGGAAAGAAGAATTTTTCAGATCGATTTGAACTGGATGGAATCAGGTTCGAAGAGCCTTCTGTTAATTTCTTCAGCTTCAATAATCCTTATGGTGCCTGCAGAAAATGCGAGGGGTTTGGAAGGGTATTAGGAATCGATCCGGATTTGGTGATTCCCGATAGAAACTTATCGGTTTACGAAGGAGCTATAGCACCATGGAAAGGGGAAACCATGAAGAAGTGGGCCGAGCCTTTGTTGCGGGATGGCATCCGCTTTGATTTCCCAATCCATCGCCCAATAGCAGAATTGACTCAGGAAGAATACGATCTCTTATGGAAGGGCAATGAGTACTTTGACGGGCTGGATAAATTCTTCTCACATCTGGAATCCAAGCTTCACAAAATCCAATATCGGGTCATGCTCTCACGCTACCGGGGAAAAACCACCTGCCCGGATTGTAGGGGAACCAAGCTAAGAAAGGACGCGAGCTATGTGAAGGTTGATGATCACTCAATCACGGATTTGGTGTTGATGCCCGTAAAAAAATTACGCCCATTTTTCGACTCCATTAAACTGAGCAAGCACGACGAAAAGGTCGCGAAGCGCATTCTTGAAGAGATCAAGAATCGACTTTCGTATCTAGACCAGGTAGGGCTAGGATATTTGACATTGAACAGGCTTACCAACACACTCTCTGGGGGAGAGTTTCAGCGGATCAAATTGGCAACTTCTCTAGGTAGTGCACTTGTTGGCTCCATGTATATTTTAGATGAACCGAGCATTGGTCTTCATCCAAGAGATACCGACCGATTAATCGATGTGCTGAAAACATTACGCGATGTTGGAAACACGGTGATCGTAGTAGAACATGAGGAAAAGGTTATGGAAGCTGCTGATCAGATAATTGACATTGGACCTGATGCAGGTGTGTTTGGAGGAGAGCTGGTTTTTCAAGGTAAGACCTCCGAAATGAATGGGGAGACCAATTCTTACACTTCGAAATATTTGCAGGGAAAAGAAACCATTCCTGTCCCGGAACGAAGAAGACCATGGCGATCTTCCGTTCAAATTGAGGGCGCCAGAGAAAATAATCTCAAGAATATTGATGTTGAAGTACCCCTCGGTGTACTGACAGTTGTTACGGGTGTAAGTGGTTCTGGTAAATCCACTTTAGTCAGAAAAATCTTGCATCCCGCTATTGGGAAACAGCTTGGACAGATCGGGGAGGCTTCTGGGAAATTTACTAACCTGACCGGTAATTATAAAAAAATTACACAAGTTGAATTTGTGGATCAGAATCCGATTGGAAAAAGTTCGCGATCCAACCCGGTCACTTATGTAAAAGCCTATGACGCCATCCGTCAGCTTTTTTCTGATCGACCACTTTCAAAAACGAACAATTTCAAACCAGCACATTTCTCTTTTAATGTTGACGGTGGACGTTGCGAAGTGTGTGAGGGTGAGGGCACGGTAAAAATCGAGATGCAGTTTATGGCGGACCTCCACCTCACCTGTGAAAACTGTGGAGGAAAACGATTCAAAAAAGAAATTCTGGAGGTCAAATACAATGATAAAAACATCGCGGATATACTTGACCTTTCCGTACAGCAGGCGCTTGAGTTCTTTGAGGGAAACAATGCAATTACGAATAAACTTCAGCCGCTTTTTGATGTGGGTCTGGGATACGTCAAACTCGGCCAGGGTTCCAACTCTTTAAGTGGTGGAGAAGCACAGCGTGTTAAGCTTGCCTCCTTCTTGTCAAAAGGAAGCAAGACCAACAATACCGATCACATCTTATTCATTTTTGATGAGCCTACGACCGGTCTCCATTTTCATGACATTAAAAAATTACTAGATGCCATCAATGCTTTGGTCGATGGTGGCAACTCGGTAGTTATCATTGAACACAACACCGAGGTGATTAAGAATGCTGACTGGATTATTGACCTGGGCCCAGAGGGTGGCGAAGAAGGGGGTAATGTTTGCTTTGCCGGGCTGCCTGAAGATTTAGTGAAACTGAAGGACAACTATACCGCCCAGTATTTAAAAGAGAAGCTGTAGGCTACTCAGTGTCAATTAAATACTTCCTCATTCTATGATTGATACTTCCGATATTGGGTGTGTCGTTAGGGTTGCTCTCAATTATTCCTGAAAGGAATCCAATGGCTTTTTCTTCGAAACCTAGAGCATTTGCGACCTTCTCACTGAACTTAATTTCACTTAACAAAACCTTCCCGTCAATTTTCATAAGTTTGACCATGTAAACGAGAATATCCACTCTCTCATCAAAGTTCAGGTCTTTAATCAAGCTTCCGGTTTTACCCGCATTTTGAAGAAGTTCTTTTAGATCTTTCATCGATAACCCCTCAAGTTCCGCTAAGTGCCGAATAAATTCCTTCTCAGAGCTATCAAACTCTCCATCCGCTTGAGCTATCCCTACTAACGCTCTGAACTTTACTACATCTTTCATGAATCACTGCCTTTTACAATTTCAAGATGTTAAGAAACGATTGATTCGTACCTATCAATAATTGACTAATCGATGAAAAAGACTTTTCTATCTATGAGTTAAAAAGATCCATTCTAAATGTGTTAATGACGCTCCATTAGTATCATTGCAATCTAAAAACTTACAGCGGGCATGAGAAAAAAAATTGTAGCAGGAAACTGGAAAATGAATTGCACCTTGCCAGAGGGCAAAAAGCTGGCATCAGAGGTCATCCACATGGTAGAAGATGAATTGAACAATGATGCAGATGTAATCCTGATACCACCTTTTATCCATCTGACCGGAATCCATAGCCTAATAGGGTCAAGTGAAAACATCTTTCTTGGTGCTCAGAATTGTCATCAAAACCAAAGCGGGGCGTTTACTGGCGAAGTGTCCGCGGCTATGCTGGTCTCAGTTGGTGCTACGTATGTTATTCTCGGTCATAGCGAAAGACGTGAATATTTCCATGAAACCGATGAGCTGCTTGCAGAGAAAGTAAGCTTTGCATTGGAAAATAATCTGACACCTATTTTCTGTTGTGGAGAAAAGCTGGAAGTCCGTGAAGCTGGCAAACATGAAGATTTGGTCAGTATGCAGATTGAAAAAGCATTGTTTGGGCTTTCCGAAGATCAAATCAAAAAAGTGGTGATCGCGTATGAGCCTGTATGGGCTATAGGAACCGGAAAAACTGCTTCAGCCGAACAGGCTCAGGAAATGCATGCGTTCATTCGGGAACAAATAGCGAAGAAATATTCTCAGGAAACAGCAGACTCCATTTCCATTCTTTATGGAGGAAGTGTCAAGCCAGAAAATGCAAAAGAAATTTTTTCTCAGCCTGATGTAGATGGTGGTTTGATTGGCGGGGCGAGCTTAAAGTCACGCGACTTTACCAACATAGTAAAAGCATTCGACTAAAGTAAAAACCACGAAGACCTCAAGGATTGCTCAAAGTTCACTATGACTGAAAATCAAATAGCCAAGGTTGTTTTTGATAGTGCTCTTAAAGTACACAGAGCACTTGGGCCTGGGTTATTAGAAAGCTCCTATGAAGAGTGCTTGTACTACGAGCTGCTGCGAAATCAATTGACAGTTGAAAAGCAGAAAGCTCTTCCGTTAATATATGAAGAGATAAAGCTTGAAGTGGGCTACAGGGTAGATTTAATGGTTGAAAATAAATTCATCGTAGAAATTAAATCTGTAGAAGCTCTTAACGATGTACATTTAGCTCAAATCTTGACCTACCTAAAGCTTTCAAACTGTAAACTTGGACTTCTTATCAATTTTAATGTTTCCCTTCTGAAGAACGGGGTGAAAAGAGTTATTAATGGAAAAATCGATACTTAGAAACTTTTGTGTAATCTCCGTGTACTTAGTGGTTAAATAGTTATGGACTTCATCACCATCAAAGTAACGTGTGACTCAGCGCTCACAGATGTGCTCATCGCGGAGCTGTTTGAAGCAGGTTTTGACTCCTTCCAGGAATTTGATGATGGATTTGAGGGGAGCTGTGAACAATCTCAATTTGATGAAAAGAAGGTTGAGGTCTTATTCAAGCAGTTTTCAAAGGTTTCTTACACGGTTAAAGAACAAGAGAAGATCAACTGGAATGAGGAGTGGGAAAAAAACTATAACCCTATAATCGTAGAAAACCGGTGCATCGTTCGTGCATCATTTCACGAGCCAAAGCCTGAGTTTGAATACGAAATCATTGTCACACCTAAAATGTCGTTTGGTACAGGACATCACGCCACTACCTACCAGGTATTAGACTACCAGATGGAGCTGGATCATCAGGAGAAAAAAGTCTTGGATGTTGGGACCGGGACAGGCATTCTTGCGATCATGGCTGCAAAGCGTGGAGCTATTAAAATAGTAGCCACAGACATAGATGACTGGTGTATCGAAAATAGTGAAGAGAATTTTGCGTTGAATAATGTGAAAGGCGTGGAGTTGATCAAGGGTGAAATTGATAAAGTAAAGCAAGCAGATTTCGATATTGTCATCGCCAACATCAATAAAAATGTACTCTTGGATCAAATAGGTGATTATGCCAGAAGACTAAAGTTGGATGGTCAGCTTATTCTCAGCGGTTTTTATGAATCTGATATTTCCGATTTGGAAAGCGAAGCGATGAAAAATGGGCTATACAAAATTCATTCAACCACCAGAGATAAGTGGGCGATGCTCGCCTTAGAAAAACGCTCCGTCTAAAACCAACGTTTATTTACGGTACAGTGGGGACTTATAAATATCTTTAACGCTTGATGCGCTCACTTTTAGTTTCTGTAGTAGCATTTGTGCTAGTAATTATGTCAGCACATGCACAGCGATATTCCGATGACAAAACGGAATTTCGGGTGCAGGCTATTGCCAAACTCAAATCCATCGGAACGGAATCTGCAAATAAAATTGCGTTTGACTTTCAAAATGCCTGGGATGGCAAGTTCACCGATGCTCAGCAAACCAAGGCACACCAGATTGCACTCACGATGCAGCAAAAAGGATATCAGTTTTATCCTTATTTCTATCATTACTTCACCTATCTGGCCTATTCGGTTTCGCAGGAAAACCTGCAAAGAGATCAGCTTGATAAGGTACTGGAAATCAATGAGCAAGTTGTTCGTACATTATCCAAATCGCAATACAAAGAGTTTCTTTTTGGGTTAAACATCTATTTCGCCCGAAAATATTTGAGTCTGGATAAAACCCTTTCCGTACAGGCACTGGACGGAAGCTACGAGTTCAAGCTGCTGGATGAATACGTTGACGTACAGCCTTTTCAGGAGGAAGTTATTGAGAATGATACCGCAGAGCTGATTACAGAAGAAACCATGCCGGTAATTGAGGATGAGCCTGCAGACTCTTGGGGAAATGATTCGTGGGACAACTCCAACGATAGCTGGGGCAATGATGATAGCTGGGGTGATTCTGACGATTCATGGGGGGATGATTCGTGGGGTGACAGTGATGATTCATGGGGAAACGACTCTTGGGGGAATGACGATAGCTGGGGAAACGATTCGTGGGGAAGTGTGGAAGAAGAGCCAGCCTACGAAGAACCAAAGGCAGTAAGGCCAAGCTACGCACCAGCTATTCCAGATTATCTAACACTTAAGCAGTACCAGTATGTTCACCCGGAACCAGAAGGACCTGTTATTGAACTAACAAATACGAGAATCGCGATGGCCACACCTTTTGACTCGCTCCGAATTAAAAGTGTGAATGGTTCATTCTTACTCCAGAATAGAACGCTAACTGCAGAGCAAGGATCTCTGGAATGGCCTGGACAAAACACTAAGTTTCGAGGAGCGGTAGTTCAGCTGAAAGAATTTCACCTCAAAAAAGATCGGCCAGAATTCTGGACTCCAAATGCCACCCTTCAGTTCGATGAACTCACAGGAGGTCAAATTGAAGGTGTTTTTGAATACAACAGTGTCAATCGACCGAAAAGA
Source organism: Ekhidna sp. (assembly GCF_965247405.1). Classification (GTDB taxonomy): domain Bacteria; phylum Bacteroidota; class Bacteroidia; order Cytophagales; family Cyclobacteriaceae; genus Ekhidna. Next base: position 2,126,133 of record NZ_OZ252014.1, on the reverse strand, counting down.
GCTCTTTCCAAGTATCCGATTTTTACCTCAAACAATGCAAATCATACAGTTAAGCTTACCGATGATAAGCTCAGCTATACAGGTGGTATACAGCTTAGGGGCAATCAACTATTTGGAAAAGCGGTCTCTCGTGAACCCGGCACACTTAAGATCCTTGACGGAAAAGGGAATACGGTAGTACTAAAATCCAGTGAGTTTTTGTTGGGAGATTCACTGGTTTCTATGAATGGTGGTTCGATGACTATTCTTCATGGAAGTGACTCCATTTATCACACGTCTGTCAGAGCGAAGTACGATGTGCTGACCAAAGAATTGATGGTGCTTCGTAACTCTACATTAACCCCATATAAATCTTCCTACTTTGACCTGACAATGAATGTGGACCTAATCACCTGGAAGATGGGGGATGATTCCATTGCTTTGGAGGTGATGAATGGAAAAGACCTTCTCCCGGCTTCATTCGAATCAGAAGACTTCTTCAACATGATTCGCTACCGGAAAATGGGGCGGTTCCTGGACTTTCATCCAATAAACGCCGCTGTTTTCTATTCACGCAAATACAACCTGGAAGAATTTTATGTAGGTGAACTGGCACTGGAATATGGCATCAATGAAAATTTTGCAAAAGCGGCTGGAAAAGTGCTTTCTCAATACGGATTCGCCGATTACAACGCCACCACAGGGAAGCTGAAACTTCATCCGAAAGCTTTTAAGTATTATGATGCATCTGCCGAAAAAATTGATTTTGACAACCTGATGATTCCTTCCAAAATCAAAAATGGATCCAATGCACACATCGTTCTGGATAGTGGCCAGCTTAAGGTAAGAGGCGTGCGTCGATTCTACCTCACTACCGATTTTAAAATATATGCAGAGCCAATAGACAGTACTGTAACACTACTGAAAGGAAGAAATCTTGAGTTTGACGGTTTGGTGAATGCCGGAGACTTCAAGTACAAAGGCTCTGGCCATCAGTTTGATTATGAAGAATTCATCATCAATATGCCACAAATTGATTCGATGAAACTCACCGTACCTCTAAGAGACACCACCAAAGCAGATGCAGGATTTGAACAGGTAGCATTAAAAAATGAACTAACGGAAACCTCCGGTACGCTTCACATCAATAGTAGCGACAACAAATCTGGCGTGAAAGAAAACAGGCGCTACCCGTATTTCAATTCAGACAGTGAAGCCATTGTTTATTTTGATGGAAAAGAAGTACTAAATGGGGCCTATGATAAGTCTGTACGATTCATCATTCCACCGTTTGAGGTGGATAGTATTGAGCGTGAGGATGGTGAAAGCATCAGCTTTGAAGGTACCTTCAATTCAGGGGGTATATTCCCAACATTCCCGGAAACCCTACACATTCAGGAAGATAGATCACTTGGTTTCATACATCAGATTCCTGAAGAAGGTTACAACCTGTATGGAACGGAAGCCAAAACCTACGAAGAAATTCGTTTGAGCAATAAAGGAATGCGAGGCTATGGACAAATTGACTTTCTTACCACCACCATTTATTCCGATGATTTTATTTACTACCCTGACTCAGTGACAACAGACGGGTCGGGTGGGGTGATCTCTCCCGGAAACTATAAAGGAGCAAGCTACCCTGAAGCAGTGCTTGGAGCTTATGATATGTATTGGCTACCACGAAAAGACAGTATGTATCTCCGGACTGTTGGTGAACCGTTTAAGTTTTATAATTCTACCGCTGAGCTTGAAGGCTTTGCAAACATTACTACAAATGGTGTTTATGGCGGGGGTACAATGCTAACGCGGGGGTCAAGAGCAGTTTCTCAGGAACTGAGCTTTAAAGAACTTGAATACGGCGCAAGACATGCGCAATTTGAAGTGTTAACTGATGACCCAAATAAGCCGGCGATGGCTGGTGACGACATTCGGCTTGATTTTGATCTAACGAACAACACTGCAACTATTCGTCCGGAGCGTGTAGGTGTCGCTGCTATTTCTTTTCCTTATGCACAAATGAAAACCTCCATCACTGAAGCAGTCTGGGATTTGGAGGATTCAGTTGTGACAATGACCAAACCAGAAAACATTCCGATAGAGGATTCTTACTTTTTTACCACACGAGAAGATCTGGACTCATTAGCTTTTAATGCAGAAAAAGCTGTTTACGACATCAATACGCAAGAGCTAAATGTTCAGGGTATTCCTTACATCATTGTAGCAGATTCCAAGATTATCCCCGAAGGGAATGAAACAACCATTCTTGCAAATTCCGTTCTTCAGCCCTTTAACAACGCAGAAATTATTATCGATACACTGAACGGATATCATTATCTGGATAGAGCAAATATTCGCGTAATATCAAGGAATAAATTTGAAGGTAATGCCTTCTATCAGCAGATCGTTGGTACTGATACCTTTGATATCCGGTTCGATAGCTTTGAGCTACAAGAAATTCCTGTGGGTGAGCCTGACAGAAGAGGGAATTATGAAAGCCGGTTGATGACAGTATCCGGAGGTGAAGTGCTAGAAAACCAAAACGTAATTATCTCTCCTGGATTTTATTACAAAGGCTCAGTAATCATGTACGCCTCAAAGCCAGCGCTCGAATTGGATGGTCTTATTAAGCTTGACCTGGCAGATCCTGAATACGATTATTGGGTGCAGTTTAAACGGACCGAAGGAGAAAGAGATGTTCGGCTTCTATTCGATAACGCCCTTTTAGAGGGTGGCGAAAAAGCCTATGCTGGTATCCACAGTAGCATACGAGATGAACTATATACTACATTCGTAGAATCTAAAGAAAGCACTTCGGATCCTGATTTCTTCACGGCTAGTGGAACGCTTTCATATGTCGACTCTATCAAAACGTACCGTATAGAAAATCCGGCAAAAACGGATGGATCTTCTTACCAGGGACATTCGATGCTTTATACGGACACGTTAAAATCCTTTGTCTTTGAGGGCATAGCCAACTTCATCAGCCCGCTTAATGATCAAATTACTGTTGATGCCTCTGTTCTGGGAGTGGGAGATGTGGAAAAAAACGAATACACTGCTGACGCAATGTTTGGGATGGAGTTCCCGGTTCCCAATGGAGCGTTTGAAATTATGGCTCAGGACCTTACCGATATCATAGAGAGAATTGGTCCGCCTTTGGCCAACGATATCTCCCTGGAAATGCTTTACAAACTGGCAAACTTTACGAATGATGCCACCGCCAAAGAGTATGAGCAATCCAGCTTAAAAGACTACACAGCACTGGCTTCTGTTTCGCGTGAACTAGAACGCCAGCTGCTAATTTCAGGTGTGAAAATGAAATGGGATGGTAGCCAAAAAGCCTGGCATAACACAACCAAACTAGCCATATCGAACATTTATCAAAATGATCTCAATGCTAAGCTTGATGGATTTTTAGAAATCAAAAAAGATGAGTCTGGGGCAGAAGTAGTGAACTTATTCATTCAGGCTGCACCAGGTATTTGGTACTATATCGGATATACCTTCAACCAGCTCATTTTATACTCTTCTAACTCAGAATTTAATGAGCTTATAAAGTCTAAATCGAATGTTGAGAACTCCAAGCCCGGTGAACTCATCGTTGCTGTAGGGGACACAAATGAGACGCTTGGTTTTATTAATGACTTCAGAAAAAAATACTTCGGGATAGAGGAGCCTTACAACCTGGTGTCTCCAGATGAAATCAATGTGGAAGATGAAAACTTCGACACCATCGAGGAAGATGAAGACGATGGTTTTGGCTTTGATTAAACCTTATCACAGCTATTTCGTGTAGAGCTTCTCATCCTGAGTTAAGTTTGCCAAAAAATTACAATCATCATGAGTGCCATTTCATACATTGAAGAACACAAAGAACAATTTCTAAACGAGCTTTTAGACCTGCTTCGAATTCCATCGGTAAGTGCTGATTCCAAATTTTCAGGGGATGTGATAAAAGCGGCAGAATACTTAAAAACTCGTTTTGAGGAACTTGACACTCATGTTGAAGTCTGCGAAACAGCTGGCTACCCAATCGTTTACGCAGAGCATATCAAAGACCCCAGCCTCCCAACTGTGCTTGTCTATGGCCATTATGATGTTCAGCCTGCTGATCCATATGAGCTGTGGGACTCTCCTCCATTTGAGCCAGTCATAAAAAATGAAAAAATCTATGCGCGTGGCTCTGCCGATGATAAAGGACAGATGTACATGCACGTGAAAGCATATGAAGCCTTGATCAAAACCGATAGCCTTCCTTGCAATGTTAAGTTTATGATTGAAGGAGAAGAAGAGGTCGGATCTGAAAACCTGGAGGTTTTTGTTAAAGAAAATCGTGAAAAATTAGCTGCGGATGTTATCCTGATATCAGACACGGCAATGATCAGCAATGATACGCCTTCAATCAATGTTGGCCTCAAAGGGCTTAGCTATGTAGAGGTGGAAGTAACCGGACCTAATCGAGACCTTCACTCAGGAGTGTATGGTGGTGCTGTAGCCAATCCAATCAATATTCTTTGCGAAATGATCGCCTCACTACAGGATGAAAAAGGAAGAATTACCATTCCCGGCTTTTATGACAAGGTGCAGGAGCTATCTGATGAATACAGAGCTAAAATGGCAGAAGCTCCATTTGAGCTGGAAAAATTCAAAAAAGATCTGGATATAGAAGAGGTAAAAGGTGAAGAAGGATACACCACCATTGAGCGAACAGGTATCCGGCCCACATTAGATGTGAATGGGATTTGGGGAGGATATATTGGTGAAGGAGCTAAAACGGTCCTTCCATCTAAGGCCAATGCTAAAATCTCTATGCGTTTGGTTCCTGATCAGTCAAGTGATGAGATCACAAAGTTGTTTGCCGATCACTTCGAAAGCATTGCTCCAAAATCTGTAAAGGTTAAAGTGACTCCACATCATGGCGGAGAGCCAGCAGTAACTCCAACGGATTCAATAGGATATAAAGCGGCGGTGAAGGCCATGGCAAAATCGTGGGGAAAAGACCCAATTCCAACACGTGAAGGAGGAAGTATTCCAATTGTTGCGTTGTTCAAGGAAGAGCTCGGATTGGATTCAATATTGATGGGATTCGGACTGAATGAAGATGCCATTCACTCTCCCAATGAAAGTTATGGGCTATTTAACTATTATCGTGGCATTGAAACGATTTCCTATTTCTATCAGTTTTTCACAGATATGTCAAAATAAATCTCCCTTTGAAGGGGAGCGTAGAGGAGGGTGATGTAAAAGCAGTCATTAAGATATCATGAAGAAAATATTCATTTCATTTATTCTAACAATCCTTGCCTTTAGCGCCTTCACTCAGGTGCTCAAACCAATCGAATGGAATGTCACACTTTCTGATGATTCTCCAAAAGCTGGAGATAAGATCGAGGTTCGTTTTAAGACCGAAATCGAAAAAGACTGGTATCTGTACTCCTCAGATTTTGATCCAGATTTAGGTCCTCTCGTTACCGAGTTTACTTTCGAGAAGAACGAAACATTTGAGTTGCTCGGTGAGATAGAACCAATTGACCCAAAGAAGAAGTACGACTCCTTATGGGAAGGTGAGTACACGTACTTCAAAAAAGAGGGGCTCTTTATTCAAAAAGTGAAAATCCTAAAGGAGGACTTTAAAATATCGGGAACATATTTCTATCAGGTTTGCTCCGACATAGATGGAAAATGCATACCTTTTGAAGACGAATTCTCTTTCGGAAATAACCCACCTGGTAAAACAGATGACTTAAAAAAAAAGGCTGAGCCCGAAGCAACCGAAGGAAGCCTGTGGTCGATTTTAATTACTGCATTCCTGGCTGGGCTGGTGGCATTGCTTACACCGTGTGTGTATCCAATGATCCCAATTACGGTTTCGATTTTCTTAAAACAAAGCAAGTCTAAAAAGGAAGGCATTGGAAAAGCACTCATCTATGGCCTTTCGATCATTGTCTTCTTTAGCTTGTTGGGATTTTTGATCTCTTTGATTTGGGGATTCACAGCACTAAACGAGTTGAGCACCCATTGGTTATTTAACCTGATTATATTCTCGGTCTTCATCCTTTTCGCCCTTTCGTTCTTTGGTTTGTTTGAGATCACTCTTCCATCCTCATTGGTAACGAAAATTGATCAACAAGCAGATCGAGGTGGGCTCATCGGTATTTTCTTTATGGCTATCACGCTAGTCTTGGTGAGCTTTTCGTGCACCTTTCCAATTGTCGGTACGGCTTTGATCAATACATTGAGTGGCGGTTCCATTCTCGAAGGAACGATGGCCATGTTTGGCTTCTCTCTGGCTTTTGCTATTCCATTCACAGGGTTTGCCATTTTCCCTGCCTGGTTAAAATCCATGCCTGAGTCCGGTGGCTGGCTTAATTCAGTAAAAGTTGTTCTGGGATTTTTGGAGCTGGCTCTTGCGTTGAAGTTCCTAAGTGTTGCAGACCTGGCTTATCATTGGGGCATTCTTGACCGGGAAGTATTTATCGCCTTATGGATCGCCATTTTCGGTCTGCTGGGACTATACCTCATTGGTAAACTAAAGTTGAAGAGCGATACAGACTCTGACAGGATATCGGTGACACGACTGATCCTTGGCGTAATCACTTTTACTTTTACCATTTCGCTCATTCCCGGTTTGTGGGGAGCACCGTTAAAATCGCTCTCTGGTTTCCTTCCGCCAATGGCAACCCATAACTTCAATCTGCTTCAGGAAGAAGCCGGTGGTACTACATGTGAAGACCCTAAGTACACTAACATTCTGCATTGGCCACATGGGCTTCAGGGCTATTTTGACTATGAGCAGGCATTGGCCTGTGCTAAAGAGCAAAACAAGCCACTTTTCATTGACTTTACAGGTCATGGTTGTGTCAACTGTCGAGAAATGGAGCAGCGTGTCTGGTCAGACCCGGAAGTGTTGAAACGACTAAGTGAAAACTTTGTGCTGGTTGCTCTATATGTGGATGATCGAACAAAACTTCCTGAAAATACCTGGTACACCTCTACCTACGACGGGAAATTAAAAAAGACCATTGGTCAGCAAAATGCAGACTTCCAAATTACCCGTTTCAATAACAATGCTCAGCCATTTTATGTCATACTCAATGAAGAGGAAGAGCTTCTGATCACACCCAGAGCGTATGATTTGAGCGTGACCGGTTTTGTTGATTTTCTGGATAATGCCTTGGAAAACCACCGAAATGACACAGTTTTGTAGCGTCATCAAGCTAATAGCATGAAAAAAACGAGAATCTGGCTCGTAATCACCGGGCTGACCATCGCGCTGATTTCAGCTGTATATGTAAAAGTCCCTCTATTAGAGCAGGAAGAAGTGGTAGAAGAGATTGACATTGATTCCACGTTTTTTCACCTGCCAACATTGCATTATGGATATCCCATTGACTCTTTTGAAATTACTGAGGGTCTGGTAAAGTGGAATCAGAATTTATCGGAAATTCTATCTGCATTTAATATTTCCTACCAGGATCTACACCTTTTATCTCAACGATCAAGAGAAGTTTTTGACGTGAGAAAACTCAAGGCGGGTTCTCGGTTCTCAATTATTCATGAAAAAGACTCATTGAAAACTGCTCGCCAGTTTATATTCGAACCATCCCCTACGGAGTATGTAGTCTATAATTTGGTTGATTCCATTTTTGCCGACGTACAGAAAAAGCCGGTTAAGGTGCAAGAGCGAACAATTGCAGCTGAAATCAACTCATCGCTATATGAATCCTTACTTGATAAAGGTGCTTCTCCTTTATTGGTAGGACAAATGGTAGATGTATTTGCCTGGCAGGTTGATTTCTTCAGGATTGCAAAAGGCGACAAATTCAAACTCATTTTTGATGAGGAGACCGTAGATGGAGAGGTGGTGGGAATCAAGAGTATTAAAGGAGCATATTTTGAGCATTGGGGGAAACCATACTATGCCATTCCCTTTCAAAATGGTGAAAAGTTGGATTTCTTTGACGAAGAAGGTAAGAGCCTTAGAAAAACGTTGCTTAAATCACCCCTGGAGTATTTCAGTCGAATCAGCTCCCGCTATTCCCTTAGAAGGTTTCATCCGGTACAGAAAAGATATAAAGCTCACCTCGGAACTGATTATGCTGCTCCAACAGGAACCCCGATTCGAACAGTAGGTGATGGAGTAGTGCTTGAAGCAAGATACCATGGAGGCAATGGCAACTATGTTAAAATCAAACATAATAGCAACTACACTACACAGTATCTACACATGTCCAAGATTGCTCGGGGCATCAGACCTGGAACCATAGTAAAACAAGGTCAAACCATCGGATATGTAGGCAGCACCGGGCTGGCTAATGGACCTCACCTTTGTTTTAGATTCTGGAAAAACGGTCGTCAGGTGGATGCGCTAAAAGTGGATTTACCATCCTCAAGCGGAGTAGATGACAGCCAAATTGGTGATTTTAAGATCTATAGTGATTCAGTTAAAAACGTGCTTGATCTGATAGATTATGAGCAACAGGAAACACTTCTCGCTAAGATTCCATCTGATTCTGAGGATAAGCCGACACCCTGAAAACTTCAATAAATCCAATCCGTTTGCGTAAACGCACAATTATTCTTTAGTTTTTGCATTTATTTGAGTTATTTTGGCCTAAATCATCCTTAAATCAGATGCGAAAAATTTATTCTGTTGTCATTTTTTCGCTTGCTTTTACCGCCACCACATTCGCCCAAGTCTCCAGTGATACTTTGGTTCAGGTGTATGGCAACCTGCTAAAAGCAGCAGATTCCACTCCAGTAGTTGGCAATATCCTGTATGAAAAACTCCCCTATTATGATGATATGGGTATTTCCTCCACCAAAACAGATGGCTCCTTCCAAATACAGCTCATCAAAGGAGAGACCTATAATTTTTCCGTAAAAAAAGAAGGCTTTAAAAAATTTACTGAAGAAATTCAGGTGACGGGAAATCTAAACCGTGACTTTTACATTGAAGAAGACCTTATCGAGTTGAGAAAACTCGAAAACCTCATTTTCGCTCGTGGTAGCGACCAAATCTCACCCAGCTCTTATCAGGAGCTAAATGAACTTGCTACTTGGATGAACGAGAACCCTTCAATCGTCATTCAACTGGAAGGTCATACAGATTTTGCCGGAAATCCTGACGCCAACATGCGACTATCAGAAGCCCGTGTGGTAGCTGTTCAGGAATATCTGATTGATCAAAAAGTGAGGAAAAATAGGATTTTCACCAAGGCATTTGGTGGCACTCAGCCAGTGACACAGGATCGAACTGATGAGGCAAAAGCCCTCAACAGAAGAGTAGAAGTAAGAGTTATCCGTCGTTAAAGCTAGACACAATGAAAAAAATCTACCTAATCGTCCTTGGCCTTTTGGCAGTATGTACTGTTGAGGCACAAGAGACCGTAGCATGGGGCACACAAGTAATTGATGTTTCCTCAGAATATTCGCCTTATGAATATTCTGCCATTCAAACATTACACAGACCAAACGTCTTGCCGGGAGGCGGAGACAACCCCAATGCCTGGAGGCCGAAGAGCACAAACAAAGAAGAGTTTGTCATGGTGGAGTTTCGTACGCCAATCAAAGCCAAACAAATTGCGATTGCTGAGTCTGAGAATCCTGGTGCAGTGAAAGCTGTATATGGTTATGACAGTGACTATAATGAATATTTACTCTTTGAACTGACTCCAAGAGAGCTCCCTATTGAATCAAGGCTCCTAAACCTCTTTTTCGAGGAAACACCGTATGGTGTTCAGGCAATTCGAATCGTGCTGGACTGTAGCGTGTCAGATGGATACAATGCGATCGATGCAATTGGTGTATCTGCCTCTAACATTCCAATTAATGTATTGCTAAACCTGGCCAAAGGAGTAAATAGCTCTGTTGACGCTGAAAAACTTAGCACCAATGTAAATAGTGATTATGTGGAGCACAGCCCAATCATTTCTCCGGATGGAAAGCGACTCTATTTCAGTAGACAGTTTCATCCCGATAATGTAGGAGGCGAGAATGATGCTGAAGATATTTGGGTGTCTGAACTTGACGAAGAAACAGGCGAGTGGCTACCTGCACGAAACATTGGGCCTCCTCTAAACACCAAAGGACCTAACTTCATTAGTTCCATCAGCAAGGTTGGAGATGAAGAAGTATTGATTCTTGGAAACCGATATGGCAAAAAGGGGAGAATGTACACCGGAGTATCTATGTCAAAAAAGCAAGGTGATACTTTTTCTGATCCTGAATCAATAGAAATTGAAAATGAGTACAACTACTCACCCAATGCTGATTTCTTCCTTGCGCCAGAAGGAAAAGCCATGATCATGTCTGCAGAAAGGGATGATACGTATGGGGGCAGAGACCTTTATGTGACCTTCAAGAAAAATGACGGTACCTGGACTGAGCCAATGAATTTGGGTAACGATATCAATTCGCCTGGAGAAGATGAATCTCCATTTATGGCAGAAGATGGTCGCACGCTGTATTTTTCTTCCGATGGATATTCCGGATATGGTGGGGCAGATATCTATGTTTCATTCAAACTGGATGATTCATGGAAACGATGGTCTGAACCGGAGAACCTGGGTCCTGGGATCAATCGTGAAGGAAACGATGAGTATTTCAGCATTCCGGCTACCGGTCAGAAACTATACTTTACCAGAGGAGAAAAAGGAGAGGACACAGACATCTTTAGTTTTAAAGTTCAGGACTTGTTCTCTGATCAGGTAGAATCCCCATTGGTTTCATCTGTTGAGCACCTGGTACCAGAAGATATTATTGCTACAGTTTCAGGAACCGTTCTGGATGCTAAAACCGAAACGCCTGTAGAGGGTGCCACTGTACTTATCGAGCGGCTTCCTGATGGATTAGATATTGGGCATGCGGCCACAGACTCAACAGGTACGTTTAATTTTACTGTACAGGGGGGCTGGCAATATGGTTTAGTTGGAGAAGCTGAAGGATATATTTCCGAAACTGAACGCCTTGATTTTATTGAGCTGGATAAATCTGACACGGTTGAAAAATTCATTCGAATCTTCCCAATTCAAAAAGGCGAAACTATTGAACTAAAAAATATCTTCTTTGATTTTGATAAAGCAGAGCTGAAAACAGCATCATATCCTGAGCTCAATCGAGTACTCGATTACCTGAAAAGAGGGACAATAGAAAAGATTCTCATCTCAGGTCATACAGACAGTGTGGGTGATGAAAATTACAACATGCGTTTATCAGGCCGTAGGGCAAAAGCCGTCATGGACTACTTCCTTCAAAATGGCATCAGCGAAGATCGGCTTGCTTACAAAGCTTTTGGTGAGTCCCAACCAAAAGTGGCTAATGACACCCCTGAAAACAGACAGAAAAACAGAAGGGTGGAGTTCCAGATTCAATGATGACCTAAAAGAGATTTGTATAAAGAGTCAGCTTTCGAGCTGACTTTTTTTATTTTTAATATATGGATACAGCAACACAGTCACAGATCAGGGATCTTTTTGAGCAAGTAAAGAGGCACTCAATCAACCAGAGAAACTCAAGCCTATCCGAAAGAAAGGCCAAGCTCAAGAAGCTAGAAGATTGGATCATGAAGCACCGAATAGGGATTCATGAAGCTGTCCATAAGGATCTGCAAAAACCACACGAAGAAACCGACCTTACAGAAGTTTTCGTTGTACTTTCTGAAATAAGAAAAGCAAGAAAAAATTTGAAACGATGGATGCTACCCAAGCCTGCTGCATCAAGTATCACGTACCTGGGAACCAAAGCGGAAACATTTTACGAGCCAAAGGGAGCATGCCTGATCATCGCTCCCTGGAACTATCCATTCCAACTTGCAATTGGTCCATTGGTTTCTGCCATTGCAGCTGGAAATACGGTCATTATTAAACCATCCGAGTTTTCAGAAAACACTTCGGAGTTGATCCACCAAATGTGTTCGGACATTTTTAACCCGAAAGAAGTAAGTGTGGTATTAGGAGCGGTGAAAGAATCACAAGAACTTCTATCCCTTCCCTTTGATCATATCTTTTTTACTGGTAGTCCGCAGGTGGGTAAAATTGTAATGGAAGCCGCAGCAAAGCACCTAGCTTCTGTGACGCTTGAGCTGGGTGGTAAATCACCTTCCATTGTTGATCAATCAGCTAACATCAAAGATGCCGCTCAAAAAATCGCGTGGGGTAAATGGCAAAACGCAGGGCAGGTATGCATTGCTCCTGATTATCTTTTTGTGCATGAAGATGTAAAGGATAAGCTTATTGAAGAGCTCGTGGTGCAGTCAGAAAAGTTATATGGGAACAAAGAGACGTATGGAGGAATTATCAGCCGCCATCATCATAATCGCATCAACGACCTCATGGCTGATGCGATCGACAAAGGAGCCAACATTGAATTTGGGGGGAAATCTGACCGTGATAATTTGAGGTTTACTCCGACTCTCCTTTCAAATGTTAGCAAAGACACCCGAGTGTTGGAAGAGGAAATCTTTGGACCGATTTTACCATTAATGACCTACACAGATCTGGATTCAGTCATTGATTTCATCAATGAAAAACCAAAACCGCTTGCGCTATATGTTTTTGCTGGTAAAAAATCCGTCATCTCTAAAGTGAAGAAAAGTACCAGCTCAGGTATGATGACCATAAATGATGTAGTACTTCAATTCGCACACCCTAATCTTCCGATTGGCGGGGTAAATAACAGCGGAATCGGCAAAGCGCACGGGCATGCCGGTTTCATTGCTTTCTCTAATGAAAAGGCGGTGGTAAAACAGCGAACGGGGCTAACTATGGCAAAGACGGTTTATCCACCATATTCTGCCTTCAAAAAATTTATGATTGATTTCATGGTTAAGTATTTTTGAGCCGTGAAAAAGTTAATTCTAGTAATTTTCATTGCTGCATTTGCATGTAGCTCTCCGTCTAATGAGAAGACGTCCAATCGTCCTTCAGAATGGCATGGTAACTGGAAAGCTGAATGGGAAACTCCACCAGAATCGTATCCGGAAGTTGAAGACATGGAATTCTACATGGATGGAAGTTTTGTCTTCACAGCAGACAGCCTCACGGTCACGGCAAATGGATATCCAGACTGCATTTTTAATGTGGATACCCTCTCACACACCCAGTCCTGGTATGTCTCCAATGACACTCTTTTTCTTGTCAACGATCCGGAAAGTCCTGGCATGACTTATCGGGTGGCATCAAAATCAGAAGACAGGATCAGGCTTCAACTGATGGAGGATATCTTCGTTACACTCTCAAAGTAGTTTAATCTTTCTGTTAAAAATGCGTTGTGCCTTATTAGAACGCACATAATCTCTTTAACTTGGTCATATAAAATATCCAAGCCATGAAAAAGCTTCTTAAAGTCCTGGCAGTAGTTTTTGCCATACTAATCATTGCTATTATTGTTTTACCCATCATCTTCAAGGATGACATTAGAAAAGCGCTTGACGATACGATGGCTGAAAACCTTGATGCTACGGTTTACTATGACATAGATGGGTTCAGCATATCATTGATCAAAAACTTTCCTGATCTCACGGTAAGCATGAGTGATTTTGGAGTGGTTGGAAAAGGGGTTTTTGAGAAGGATACGCTCACATCGGTGAAGAATTTCCTAGTGACGGTTGATCTGATGTCCGTCATTAATGGAGATCAAATCATCGTTGAAGAGATTTCGTTGGATGAACCAAAAATAAAAGTGCTGGTGCTCCCAGATGGAACTGCCAATTACGATATCGCAAAAGAGACAGAAAACGAGGTAGTAGCACAGGAAGAAACCAAAGAAGAGGAAATAGCTGAAAGTACCGATACAAGTGAGGAAAGTACAATGAGTATCGGCATAGAGCAATGGAGCATCAATAATGCGCAATTGGTCTACCTGGATCAATCCATGAATTTCTATACCCAATTGACAGGCTTAAATCATGAAGGCTCTGGAGACTTCACACTTGATGTTTTTGACTTGACAACAAAGACTACTGTAGATGCTGTTTCACTTGGCTTTGAAGGAACCGAGTATGTGTCCAATAAGCGACTGGACATTGATGTGACCCTCAATATGAATTTGGACGAGATGAAGTTCACCTTTATGGAGAACCGCTTCGCAGTTAACCAGTTCGCTATTGAAGCAGATGGATTCGTTAGTATGCCTGGAGATGACATCAATATGGACATCACTTTTGGAGGAAAAGACATCAGCATCAAAAGCATTTTATCATTGATTCCGGGTGTTTATCAGGAATACCTGGATGGTGTCAATGCAAGTGGTAGCATTGGTTTTGATGGGTATGTAAAAGGGACTTATAATGAATCCTCCATGCCACAAGTTGCCGCCAACCTGGCCATAGAAAATGGAAGAATCAGTTATGATGATTTTAATATCCCAATAGAAAATCTAAACATCCAATCCAATTTTAATTATCCATCGGCAGACCTAAGAGAAACCAGCTTCAATATTGACAAATTCTCCATGCTGGTAGATGGTGAGTCTGTAGATGCTTATTTGAAATTTAAGAATCTGGAAAACTATCAATGGGATTTTGGATTTGATGGAAATGCCGACCTGGAAAAAATTACAAAAGTAGTGCCTTTGGAAGGCATGACTCTTCTCGGAAAAATCAACGCGCAGCTTAAGACTGCTGGTCAAATGGCTGATGTGGAAGCTGAGCGATATGATAAATTACCCACCTCTGGTAGCTTAACCATCAATGATTTCATGTTCAAGAGTGATGATCTTCCCCAGGGTTTCAGTATTTCTCAAGCCAACTTGACATTTGACCCTTCAGACATCTCTCTGTCAGAATTCTCCGCAAAATCAGGAAATTCAGATTTTAGTCTTTCAGGCAAGGTGAGTAATTATCTTGGCTTTGCACTCTCTGATGGAATGCTTGTAGGCCGGCTAGACTTTAAGTCTAATCTGATCGATATCAATGAGCTCATGCCCGAGGAGAGCATGGAGGAAGAAGCAGCAGCTGAAGAAGAGGTGACTGAGATCGTAGAAGAAGGCTCGGAAGAAAGCGAAGAGGCAGGGCTTGAGGTGGTCAAGATTCCTGAGAACATCGATTTCACCCTGGCTTCTTCTATTGAAAAAATAGCCTATTCAAACATGCCAATCACAAACTTTCAGGGAAAAGTGCTGATAAAAGATGGAGCAATTATTCTGGATAAGAATACATTTAACATGCTCGATGGGACGTTCGAGCTGACCGGGTCATATGTGACCAAAGGTTTGGAGAAACCCAAATACAGTCTTGGATTTAAAATCAAAGATCTCTCCATCGCCAATGCCTTCCAGACATTTGAGACCGTCCAGTCGTATGTGCCAATTGCCAAGCAGGTTTCAGGTAAATTCTCAACGGACTTTAACGTGACAGGACTACTTGGGGAGGACATGATGCCAATCATGGAAGAGATAAACCTTAAAGGCCTGGTAGATATAGCCCAGGCGCAATTGGAAAAAGGTGACTTTATGCAAAAACTATCGGCAGTGGCTGCTTTAAAAACGGGCGCCTCGGGTCAAACCAGTGATAAAATCTCCATGAAGGATGTGCTTATCAAAACAGAAATTAAAAATGGCAGAATGTATGTTGAGCCTTTTGAGCTAAACGTCAAAGGGCAAAAGGCCGTTCTTGGTGGCAACAATACACTTGATGGAAAACTCAACTATTCTATGCTATTGAAAGATATTCCTACAGGCGCCATTGGTAATGCACTAAATAGCGCTATTAGCTCATTTACAGGTGGAAAAAAATTGATCGCAGACAAAATTGATCTGGATTTGGGAATAGGCGGAACATATGATGACCCACAGATCAAGCTCCTGGGTAGCAGCGAGTCATCAGGAAGCTCAGGTGCGACGGAATCTTTCAAAAAACAAATCTCTGCACAGGTAGACGAGCAAAAAGCAAAAGCTGAGGCGGAGCTGGCTAAGAAGAAGGCTGAAACCGAAGCAAAAGCCAAAGAAGAACTTGAGCAGCAAAAGGCTGAACAACGCAAAAAAATCATTTCAGAAGCTGAAGCTAAGGCTGCTGAAATAAGGAAGCAAGGGAAGGCCAGCGCAGAAAAGGTAAAAAAAGAAGGATATGCTGCAGCAGACAAGTTGGTTGCTGATGCCGGGTCTAACCCAATTAAAAAGAAAGTTGCCCAGGAGGCTGCTAAGAAACTGAGAGCGGAGGCAGACCAAAAAGCCAAACAAATAGAAGCTGAAGCGAATAAAAAGGCAGATAAATTGGTCGCGGAAGCGAAAGAAAAAGCAGCTAAAATCTAATAGTTGAAGCTACCACCGCTGCAATACCTGCATGCGGTGAGCATCTAGTTTTAAAAAGCTGAAAAGCAGTATCGTAAAGGCCCAAAGGGATGAGCCTCCATAGCTGAAAAAAGGTAAGGGAATTCCAATCACTGGGAATAACCCGATGGTCATAGCTATATTCACTGTGAAATGGAAGAAAATGATGCCTATCACGGAGTAACCAAATACTCTTGAGAAAGTGGACTTTTGACGTTCCGCTAAAAAAGCCAGCCTCAACAATAGCGCAGTGAAAACACAAAGCAAAAGAATGCTTCCTATCCAGCCTTGTTCTTCCCCTATAGTGCAAAAAATGAAGTCCGTAGTTTGCTCTGGCACAAAATCAAATTTTGTTTGTGTTCCTTCTAAAAAGCCTTTTCCTGCAAACCCTCCAGAACCAATGGCAATTTTTGATTGAGTGACATTCCATCCGGCTCCTAACGGATCGATGTTTGGATTGATTAATGATAACACTCGCTTCTGCTGGTGAGGCTTCAACACTTCGGTCAGAATAAAATCCACACTTCTCACTGCCAAGGTGACCATTACTGCAGAAGCCACAATATAAAGTAGTCGCTTCGGGTTTCTTGCATTCAGACCAAGCGCCAACAGTGTGACAATAGCAATTCCGGCTAATAAAACAGTTTGGCTTACCAAAAGCGTCAATATGAAAACAGCAAATACAGAAACCCCGATGATCAGTAGTTGTGGCGGCATCCCCTCTCTAAACATCGGGATGACAAGAGCAGTAAAAACCAATGCAGTACCTGTGTCACCCTGCAAGACGATCAAAGCCATTGGCAAAAGAATGATCGCAAATGAGATACCCATTGTGTTCAGGTTTTCCAGCTTCCGTGTCGGATGATCCAGATACTTTGCTAAGGCGAAAGCTGTAGCAAATTTTGCAAACTCCGAGGGTTGTAAACCAAAACCACCAATACCCACCCACGATTTAGAACCAGCAACTTCCTTTCCACCTACAAGGATCAGAAGAAGCAGCACCATAAATACACCATAAATGACAAGGGCGAACGAATCGAAGAATTTGTAATCAAAGAAGAACAGTCCAAAGGCAATGACTATTGATGCCATGATCCACACCAACTGGCGTCCAGCGCTCGTTCCAAAATCAAATATGCTCTGATTAATATCCGGATCATATTCTGCAGCATAGATATTCAGCCAGCCAGCAAGTGCCAGCACCCCAAAGAGCAGGACCGAAATCCAATCAATTTTCTGCGAGAGTGGGTCTTGGCGCATTTTCTGGTAAATATCTTTCTTCTAAAACATAATCTTCCAACCAAGGACGTGAAACCGTCCCCAGCACATATTTTTCTGCAAGTAAGCTCGCCACGGAAACTGCTGCTCGTCCTCCCTGGCCAGCATTTTCTACATAAGCAGCTACTGAAATTTTAGGGTCGTCAAGCGGGGCAAAACCCATGAATCCAGAGTGGTCTTCTCCATGCGGGTTCTGAACAGTACTGGTTTTACCAGCAAGTTTTAATTCTTCCAAATAACCCCTTCTACCGGACCCTGCCTCCACTACTTGCTCCATTCCTTTCAGGATTGGCTCATATAAAGCCGGATCGAATGGCAATATCTCTTTTTTAACATTAGGATTGGGCCATCCGGCTATTTTATCTACCACATGCGGAGTTATGAAATGCCCCCGGTTCGCCAGAATAGCTCCAAGGTTTGCCATCTGCAAAGGCGTTACTAGCAATTCCCCCTGACCAATACTTAGCGATGATATGTTTGAGTACTTCCATCGCTTAGCTCCATAAACCCTGTCATAATATTCGATACTGGGTACATTCCCGATGATCTCATTGGGAAGGTCTACTCCAAGTTTCCGCCCCAACCCAAATTGTTTTATGTATTCCCGCCATTGCTCAAATCCTATTCTGCTATCCAGAAACTGACTTTCTTCAACTCCTTGCTCCACCATCCTTCTCATTATGAGATAGAAATAATTGTTGGAGGATTTTGTAATCGCCTTGATCATGTTGTAGGGCCCGGGGGGAGCCAGATCTCCGATGTTTGATCCGTCGGTTCGGATAATTTCATCCGCTGTGACTACCCCTTCGTGCATGGCGATAACTCCCTGAATCGTCTTGAACATAGACCCGGGGGGATAACGAGCCTGTAGGGGGCGATTAAAAAGTGGTTTGTCTTCGTTGCTATTTAGTTCTGGAAAATTCTTACTCAAATTTTTTCCGCTCAATAGATGAGGATCATAAGAGGGAGCTGAAACCAATGCCAAAATTCTTCCTGTTTCTGGTTCAATGGCAACTACGCTTCCCACCTTTCCTTCCATCAGTTTCTCTGCATATTGCTGAAGTTCCAGATCTATCGTCAGGTGAATGTTTTCACCTGACTGTGGAAGCGTGTCATATTCCCCGTCGCGATAGTCGTCTTTGATGATTCCCTGAACATTCACCACTTTATATGTGGCACCACGCTTGCCCCGCAGGTGCTCCTCATAAGCCTTTTCTATACCACCAATCCCAATGTAGTCTCCGGACTGATAATAATTTGTTGTATCTCGATTTAGAAATCCTTTGCTAACCTCACCGACATACCCTACTACATTGGCTAACGACTGGGTATTATAGGATCGAATGGTCCTTGGCAGCACATAGAATCCCGGATAATTAATCAATTGATCCTGTAATCGGGCAAACAGGTCATCTGAAATTTGCTCAATAAATTTTGATGCTAGAATTGAAGAAAATTCCTCTGCCTCCTCTAGCTTCTCGGTCAGTTCCTCCTTTTCGATTTCCAGAAGCTCACAAAAGGCTATGGTGTCACTAATCTCTGCTTCTGTCGGCACAATCATCAAGTCATACACTGGAGAATTGTAAATAACAAGACTGTCATTGCTGTCGTAGACCAGCCCTCGGAAAGGGTATTGGACAATTTTTTGAACCACGTTGTTTTCTGCCGCTACTTTATAGTCTTCCTCCAAGATTTGGATATAGAACAGCCTCACAGCAAAAATGATCGCTGTAAAAAGAATGAGTCCCCGAATGATTAACCCTCGCCCTCTCATGCTCGTCTACTCGTAGGTGTGATGATAAAGTTGATAACGAAAATAACAGCAGTACTAAAGATAGCACTGAAAACAACTTTACTCAAGACCATTCCAAAAAGATGAAATCCTCCATTTTCGATGACAAAAATCAAAAAATGGTGAAAGAAGACTAATGGAAAAACAAAGTAAACCAGACCTGATTTTTTCAGGGTGCTTACGTTTAGGTTTGTTAGCTCTTGCGAATCGTCATTAACGACATTTAACCAGAAATTCCGCAAAAACATTACAGCCACAGATGCAGAAGCATGAATCCCTGGCGTGTCGGTAAATACATCGATGATTAGTCCGGTCAGAAACCCAATGACCATTAAGTAGGAGCGGCTCAACGTTCTTGGAAGCAAAAGAAGAAAGCCGACATAAAAGAAACCAAAAGCTTTGTCAAACAAAGTGATGCGATGGACTAAGGGCAGCTGAATCAGCAACAGCAGAATCAGATTAAGGATTTGTTCTTTTATGCTTACTCTGTTCATTGCACCTGTAATGAATCTTTTTCTTCCTTCAACAAATCTTTGATCACAAACACATGATATAAGCTGGTAAAATCAGTTGCTAATTTCACTTTCGCTTCATAAAAAGTCATGTGCTCTTCCAGGTTTAGTTCATCCACAATCCCGACCAGAATATTCTCTGGAAAAACAGAGTTGAAACCGGACGTTACAATGGAGTCTCCTTCTTTCAGCTTGATATGTCGTGGGATATACTTGAGACTGGCTCTATCATACGTTTCCTGATCCCATTGAATGGTACATTTGGTGTCTGTTCGTTTCACTTTCGAAGAAACCAACAGCTTCGGATGCAACAATGAATAAATTGTAGCGAAGTTGTTTGTCACAGACTTAACCTGACCCACAACACCAAATGAGGAAATCACTCCCATCCCTACTGCTACACTATCTTTCTTTCCTGCAGATATGGTCACGAAGTTGGCACTTCGCTCGAAAGTGTTGTTAATCACCTTAGCCCCGATGACCTGATATTGCTCTACGGTATCTAAAAAGGAGCTTTGTTCTGAACGTAACATTCTTAATTGCTCCTGCAACTGCTCGTTTTCCAGCATTAGCTGCTGATTTATTTCTGAAAGCTCAAAGTAATTGCTTACCTCATTGGATGTTTGCGTGAGTGATGCAGCTACATCATTGCTAGAATTTAAGAATGCAGCATTGTATCGGTTATTGTAATTGATCAGAAGCCATGCACTGAGAATTTCAAGGCCTAAAAAAACGCCTATTTCACGTTGCTGATAAAGGAAGTCTAAAAGCCTTTGCATTCACTTCTTAGGTCATCAATACTGCTTTATATTGATTTAGGTTCTTCAGTGCCATTCCGGTTCCTCGTACAACTGCTCTCAGTGGGTCTTCCGCAATGTGGATTGGCAGCTTGGTCTTCATAGAAAGTCGCTTATCCAATCCTCGAAGCATTGCTCCCCCACCCGTCAGGTAGATTCCATTGTCATAGATGTCCGCAGAAAGTTCTGGTGGAGAAATCTCAAGTGCCTTGAGCACGGCCTCCTCAATTTTAGATACAGACTTGTCGATTGCGAAAGCAATCTCTGAGTAAGAAATTTTTATCACCTTCGGGATACCTGTCATTAAATCCCTTCCTCTTATCTCAAAATCTTCCGGTGCATCTTCATCAAGTTCAGTCAGCGCAGAGCCTACTTCAATTTTTACTTTTTCTGCCGTCCGCTCACCGATCAACAGGTTATGCTGTCGACGCATGTAATCAAGGATATCTTTGTTGAAAGAATCTCCTGCCACGCGAATGGATTGATCACAGACAATTCCGCTTAAAGCAATTACTGCGATCTCGGTCGTTCCCCCTCCAATATCCACAACCATGCTTCCGACAGGCTGATCAATGTCAATTCCGATCCCTACCGCTGCAGCGATTGGCTCGTGAATCATATATACTTCTTTTGCCCCGGCATGTTCCGCAGAGTCACGCACCGCTCTTTTTTCCACCTCTGTAATACCAGACGGTATACAAATGATCATTCGGTGCGAAGCAGGTAAGAAACTCTTCTTGCCTTTATCCATCATTTTGATCATACCCCTGATCATATGCTCTGCTGCATGGAAGTCCGCAATCACCCCATCCTTCAGCGGACGAATGGTCTTTATATTCTCATGCGTTTTTTCATGCATCTGCATGGCCTCTCGGCCGATGGCTAGCACTTTATTGGTGTTTTTATCAATGGCAATAATGGACGGCTCATCTACCACCACTTTATCCTTGCTGATAATCAGTGTATTGGCTGTCCCTAAATCTATAGCTATGTCGCTCTGGAAAAAATCAAAAAGACCCATGAATGCTCACTCGAATTTGAGCACGAATTTAGGTTCGTTTTTGCATAAAAGCTAAAGCATCACCGATTAGTGATAAAAGTTTCATTTTTAAGAAGTTGTGCGCTCCTTTTTAGCCTTTAAAACTCGCATCTTACCACGTAGCTCATTGATCGTCTCTTTTGATAGCTCCATGTATATCCGAAAACTATCATTGGCTACCAGCTTTTCAGCAATCAGCATTTCAAAAGCTTTGTTTTGAGATGCCTGCACCCTTTTCACTTTTTCAATGGCAGAAGAAATTTGATTGATTTTTGGGATGGCATTTTTAATATTCATGAGGTCTTCATAGAACTCATCTATTTTGTCTTTCTTCTTCTGTGCCTGCCATTTGGTTAATGAAACAATGCCACTAAATAGTGCGATTACTATCGAGAGAATGACACCACCCAGCTCTGCATACCTTTCTAAAAAACTAGGCTCATCCCGATCAAGGAACGTTCTTGCACCTTCATGAAGAGGTATATTTAGAATGCCTTGATTGAAGTCCTCTCTTAAACCATCAAATAGCAGCGGATCAATGGAGGTGAACACCTGCCTGTTACGAAGCATAGTCTTGGTGAAATCATTAACGGTCACTTCCAAAAGTCCCGACCTTACCACCATGATTAAATCAACGGCAAGTGTAACTATCGGATCCTCTGTGTATCCCCAATAGGATTTTTGTGGAATAACAAAAGGCGACATTCTTGGGTATTTGAGAGCGATTCCTTCTACGATAGAGGCATTACCAATATTTCCCACCTCATCAAATGAAAAAAGAGTGTACCCTTCATACGTTTTAAGCTTTTCTTTGGTGAAAAGGTTAGTTAATTCTACAACTACTCCTGCTTGGTTCATGGCGAAGGTTACGTTGATCCGGGAGGTATCCAAACCATAAAATTCAATCAGGTCCATCATCATATTGTAGGTGGGCGATTCCTCCCTTCCGATGTAAACCGGCCCACTATACATCAGCGATTCGAACGAACTGCCATCAATTTCATCACGAAAAAAAATATGCAATACTTCAGAGTAAACGGAGAAAGCAGAATTGAGACCCGGTTGATAGTTCACATAATTTTCAACCAGCGCAATGTCTACACTTCCCACAGAAAGGCTGTCCAAATTGGCATTGGTACTTTTCCCCTTTATTAATTGTATGTCAACATTATAAAAAGAGCCTTCCAGGAGCTCCTCCATTCTTGTGGCAATTTCACCATTAGGACCCTCATCATTGTATATAAATGTGAAAGTGGTGAGCGTTGGATTGCACGAAACAATCAAAAGTGCAGCAACTAAGACGGCAGTTATCTTCTTCATAAAAGCATTTTACGGGCTTTTTAAAGATACTACCAAATTTTTTGTGTCATCCTTTTGACACTTCGTACTATAGCTAAATATGCAGCAGTCATTAATTTGCATTATTTTAGGAGTACTTTTGTCGCCTGTAGCAACTGATGGCTCTTTTTTTGAAAGAAAGCAAGTCGGTAGCAGTTAGGATTTCATTGATAGGTCACATAAAATGTTGCCATAGAAGGCTGACGAAAAAATAAACAGGATATGAAGAATATTTCCTTTAAGGATAGGCTCAATTATCGATTTGACAGTTTTGTTTCACAAGGAACAATTTCAATGATCAAAGGACTGGGGGTAATCACTCTCATAATCATTGTGCTCTTTGGCGGATCGCTTTTGCTTTTAGGACTACACCCTGACCATGACAATGACTTTACCATTTTTGAGTCCGTGTGGGTCAACCTTACACACGCTCTTGATCCTGGTGTATTGGGTAATCACGACGAAAACTGGCCGTTCAGGCTATTCATGTTAATTACAACCGTTCTCGGTCTGGTAATTATTTCAACATTAATTGGTCTTGTATCAAATGGTATCCTGACCAAACTCGAAGTGCTGAGAAAGGGGCGTTCGTTTGTGATCGAAAGTGACCATGTACTGATCCTTGGGTGGTCATCAAAAATATTTACCATTATTCCTGAAATCGTGGAAGCCAATGAAAACCAACGAAGAGGTGTTATTGTGATTTTGGCTGATATGGATAAAGTCCTGATGGAGGATGAAATCAAGGACAAGGTGGGGAATACCGGGAACACGCATGTCATTTGTAGAACCGGAAATCCAATTGACGTTCACGATTTAAAAATTGCAAACCCCTTTGACACCAAATCAATTATTATCCTCGACAAGGAAAATGAGAACTCAGATTCTCAGATTATCAAAACAATTGTTGCGATAGTAACCGATCCTAAACGAGAAAAACTGAGAGGCCTGGCTGAGAAACGTCCATACCATATCACTGCTGAGATGGAGGATAAGAAAAACTTTGACGTGGCGAAAATGGTGGGTAAAGGTGAAGTGGAGCTCATCTTGTCTGATGAAATTATCTCAAAAATTATGGTACAGACCAGTAGGCAATCCGGCCTAAGTGTGGTCTACCAGGATTTGATGGATTTTGATGGGGATGAGATTTATTTTGAAAGTGCACCCTCTCTGGCTGGAAAAACATTCCGTGAAGTCCTTTTCTCCTATGAGGACTCTGCCATAATGGGTATACAGTTCACCGATGGAACTGTGTCTATTAATCCGCCTATGGATACCATATTTAAAGAAGGAGATAAGGTGATCGGTATCACAGAAGATGACGATACATTAATACCTAACTCTACCCCAGTAGATCCACATGAAAGTAAGATTGTTTATACTGAACCAGAACCACAGGATGCTGAAAAGCTCCTGATTGTAGGTTGGAACAACCGTGCCAGATACATCATTCAAGAGTTGGACAACTACGTTCCTCACGGATCTGAAGTACATATTGTATCAAAGTTTCCTGACGCTGAAAAAACGGTCAACAAGCTGAAAACCAGTGTTCAAAATATCAATATTGACTTTGAAGTGCTTGACACGACCGGACGTGAAACACTAGAGTCAATGAGCCTTGAGCAATATGATTATATCATTTTGCTATGCTACCAGAACTATTTTCCAATTCAGGAAGCAGATGCACAGACCCTCATTACGCTCCTGCACCTTAGAAATTTCACCGAAATCAAAGGGAGCAAGTATAAGATCGTGAGTGAAATGCTGGATATTAGAAACCGACAGCTCGCAGATATTACAAGTGCTGATGATTTTATAGTGAGTGATAAGTTGATCAGTTTGCTAATGAGCCAGGTGTCAGAAAATAAAGATTTAATGCGCGTTTTTGAAGATTTGTTTGATGCAGATGGATCAGAAATTTACATCAAGCCAGCGAAGGAATACGTGCAAACAGGTATTAGCATGAACTTTTATACAGTACTGGAATCTGCGGCTAGGAAGAATGAAGTGGCTATTGGCTATAGAAATATAGCGAAAGCAAGGCTTGCGGATGAACAATATGGAGTAGTGCTCAACCCTAAGAAGTCAGAAGAATTTGTCCTCGAAGAAGACGATATGGTTATCGTGTTATCTGAGGATTAGAAGTTCTTCAATGCTTCTCTGATTTCTTTCATTGCTTTTCTTCTATAAAGCCTCGTATTGTGACTTGTCGGCTTAATGTTTTTGATGTAATGCAATACATCGCTTTTTTGATGCCCATTAAGATTTTGTACAGAAGAAATGATTTCGCTATCAAGCTTAAAATAATTCATAGTACGTGTGGTTTATATCTAAACTAATTTACGTCCCTCTTGTTAGTCAGGTTTTAGGTTAATATTGTATTTCGATTAAATACAGATTACCCAAATATCAATTCATAGCAATATTCCGTGTTTATACGGAAGGTGAATAGATAAAAAACACCTAAATTCAATTCATTAAAACAACTAACCAATGTCTAATCACTCGAAAGAAATTTCTCAGTTCGTAGAAAAGATTGCAAAGAAAAACCCCAACGAACCAGAGTTTTTACAGGCTGTAGAGGAAGTGGCTGAAACCATTATCCCATTCATTGATGATAAACCGAAATACAAAGACTCTAACCTGCTGGAGACAATGTGTGAGCCGGAACGTGTTTTTATGTTTAGAGTTCCGTGGATGGATGATAAAGGCCAAATGCAAGTCAATAGGGGATATCGTGTACAAATGAACTCCGCAATAGGTCCGTATAAGGGGGGTCTTCGCTTTCACCCATCTGTAAACCTCAGTATTCTCAAGTTTTTGGCATTCGAGCAGGTGTTTAAAAACAGCCTGACCACATTACCAATGGGTGGTGGTAAAGGAGGATCTGATTTTAATCCCAAAGGAAAGAGCGATAACGAAGTAATGCGATTTTGTCAAAGCCTAATGACAGAATTAAGCAAATACATTGGTCAGTTTACTGATGTGCCAGCAGGAGATATTGGTGTTGGGGGGCGAGAGATTGGCTACCTGTTTGGTCAATACAAGCGCGTGCAAGGTGAATTCACCGGAGTACTAACAGGTAAAGGCTTGCCATATGGTGGCTCTTTGATCCGGCCTGAAGCTACCGGATATGGGTGTGTCTACTTTAGTAAAGAAGTATTGAACCATAGAAATGATGGATTAGATGGTAAGTCCGCTATTGTTTCAGGATCAGGAAATGTGGCCCAGTTTACCGTTGAAAAGCTCCTGCAAAATGGTGCTAAGGTGCTTTCCATGTCTGATTCTGGTGGAACGATCTATGACAAAGAAGGAATCACCTTTGAAAAACTTGAGTTTATCAAAGAGCTAAAAAATGTGAAACGGGGTAGGATAAAAGAATACGCAGACAAATTCAAGGCGGATTTTAGTGAAGGAAAAACTCCTTGGGATATCAAGTGTGATATCGCATATCCTTGTGCCACTCAAAATGAACTTCAGATTGAGGACGCCAAGACTTTACAGAAAAACGGATGCATCGGTGTTTTTGAGGGCGCTAACATGCCATGTACAGCAGATGCCATAGAGGTGTTCAAAGAACACAAAATGATGTTCAGCCCGGGAAAAGCGTCCAATGCAGGTGGTGTAGCAACTTCAGGCCTTGAGATGTCACAAAACTCCCTGAGACTTTCATGGACAAGAGAGGAAGTCGACGAAAAACTGCAGGGAATCATGAAAGATATTCATCGGAATTGTGTCCAACACGGAAAGGTTACCAAAGATTACGTGGATTATGTGAAAGGTGCAAATATCGCTGGCTTTGTAAAAGTCGCAGACGCCATGCTGGCGCAAGGCTGTGTTTAAACACCCCTATGATCCCGAAGCGTCAGACCGCTTCCAGGGGATCCTTTTCTTAAAAGAACAAAACTTTGAGCTCGCTCATTGTGGTGGGCTAATGTTCTCAAGGGTTCGATTTCTTCGAACCCTTTTTTCATTTCTTTGTAAAGGTCACTTGTAAGTGCAAACCGAATTTTTGTGTCTGGAAATTCAAACTTTCCTCCACCAATGGGATTAGCTAAAGTATTATCCATGGCAGAATCCATGCTGAGATAAATGATTCCTCCGTTATTTAAAAGTGAAACCAGCTTCTGCCACTTCTTAAAGAAATCATCAATAGAGTCTGAAAAGTGAAGCACACGGCTGCAAATAATCACATCAAACTTTTCCGCTGTATTTGCAGAGAGAATGTCAACATGCTGGAAAGCAGCACTATGATTATCAAGAGTCTGAACCAGATATTCCAGCAGCTTCAATTTTGAGGCATCTGAATCCCACCCACGATATTCATATCCATTTCTTATGAAGAAAATCCCATTTCTGCCCTCCCCACAACCCACATCAAGAATTCGAGCATCTTCTGAAACCTTTCCCTTCAGGATTAAATCCATTAGGAAAAGATCCATGTCTCCAAAATAATTATTGATATCAGCTACTTCCACTCAAGCAATTTAATGCCTGTAGATGTCAATATCCTTTTGAAAGCCTCCGGACAACTCACTGAATGGCATAATCACTACCAGAAGATCATCTTCGTATTCCGCATGAATGTTTTCCAGTTCAACATCTGCTGAGATCTTGATCAGGCCCAACATATTTGGTAGCGTGTATGCATTTACATGCACATTTTGGTAAATCATCAGATCACTTCCATTCACTTCTACCTTTATATCATCAGGAATTATGGTTGGTACACTCACCTCCAATCGGTAGTGATCCTTTTCCGTTGTTGTTTTAAATGTAGGAAAGACGGTTCCTCCGTTTATCGTGTTTACGATGTTAGCAGTTTCCGCTAATCGTTTGCTTGCGTTCTTATCAACTCTCATATCTGCTCCATTCATATCCTTGGAAGGCAAACGCCATTCCAAAAATCAATTTGCCTTAAAACGTGTCAGCCTGACCGATAAGTTTCTTTCTATACGCCATTTTGACTGATTCACATAATTCTACAATTCATCCAACGAAAGAAACATTCCATCATTTTATCTGTCCTTGGGATATTCAGATCACATAATTTCAAACTCAAAATTCAAAGACGATGAAAAGGACAATACAAATTTTACTGATGGCAGCATCTTTTACCACCTGGGCTCAAAGCGAGCGCCCCAAAACACTTATTGGAAATGACCCTGAAGATATCTCCGGATTTGGAGCTGTCCTCTTTTCTTTTACCCCTATTGATGGCAATCTCTCAACGCTTACCGGTGGGGGCGGAGCGGTGCTCTTTGATAATACATTTTTTATAGGGGGATATGGATTGGGCCTCACGGGGAATCATGAATTCAATCGCGATGGTGAAGATTATACTACCAGCTTCGGTCACGGCGGTTTTTGGTTGGGATACAACATCAAGCCAAAAGACCTCTTGCACATGGGTGTAGAAACAAAACTAGGCTGGGGCAGCATGAGCACCAAATCAGTAGCCACAAATGAAAATGTAGATGAAGATGAAGTTTTTGTTTTTAATCCTCAGTTTTTTGGAGAAGCCAATATTGCCTATTGGTTTAAAGTCAATGCCTCGGTAGGTTATCAAAAAACAATAGGTGTGGACAATACATTCTTCGATACCACTGACTTTGATGGGCCCACATTTGGAATATCTTTACTTTTCGGCTGGTTCAATTAACCGAAAAATCCACTAAATTTCCTTTTAAGCATTTTCTGAGGCTGGACTATCAGCATCGGTGTTAACTTACCTTAAAAACCAACTTACCATGGCAGCACCTAATCGTAAAAAAGCAATCATTGGAGTTCTTTTGATCCTTGTCGGCACAGTATTCTTATTGGATAATCTGGGTTATGACATGGACATCCCATACTACCTTTTTTCATGGCCAGCAGTTTTTGTTGTTATAGGCCTGATAAATTTCCTATCTGGTAACACACGAGCTGGGTTGATTTTCTTTGGAATCGCTACGGTGTTTTACTTGCACTATTATGATGTGGTGAATCTGCGTGATATCTGGCCGGTTATTCTGATCATCATCGGTCTTTCCTTTTTGCTTAGGAGAAGCTCATTTCCAAAGAACATTGAGAGCTCAGAAGAGCAATTTGACGAGGTGGCGATTTTCGGAGGCACTGAGAAAAAATTTGTATCAGAAAACCTAAAAGGAGGTAAAATCACGTGTGTTTTTGGTGGGTCTGAAATTGATTTCAGAGGATCCAAAGCTCAGGATGGAGCAGTCATTGAAATCTTTTGCATGTTTGGCGGAGTTGAATTAATGATTCCGGAAGACTGGAAACTGAACATGGATGCCACAGCAATCTTTGGTGGGTTTAGTGACGCAAGAAAAAACATTAGTGATAATCCTTCAGCCACCGTACATATCAAAGGATTCACCATGTTTGGTGGTGGTGAGATTAAGAGTTAAATAACGATCAACTTCAACAAAAAGTAAATACCCAATCCAAGAAGAAGGAAGCCAGGCACTTTGTGAACTAAGAATGGATTATCAGCAATCCTGGTGAATCTTTTTCCCGACGCATTCACTGTGAGCAACAGACAGAAAGTTCCCAGCGAAAGACCCAATAGGTAAATCCAAAAGCCAGGCCCTTCAACATTGATCCAATGATCATTCTCTAAGTAGGTGGTGATGGCTAACCAAAAAGGGATGGTCATGGGGTTTAAAAAGCCGAGGATAATTCCTCGTAAAAACCCATGACGACCTGTGATTCTGGTATCTACCTTTACAGAGGAAGAAGTGGATTTTGAAAAGATGTTCCAGAGCCCAAGACCAATCAGCGCAATGGAAGTAATGATCCGAAAGTAATCAGCAACCGTTTCATTGTTATTCAAAAAAATATGAAACTGTACCGTAATCCCGGCATATAAAAACTCAACCGAAGATGCAGCAAATGCAAAAAACACGGCCGCTCTGCGCTTACCTAATATGGCTAGCTGCATTACGGAAACGTTGATGGTTCCAGGAGGAATGGAACCAATATAACTTACCACGAAAGCAACAATGAGTGTTTGAATGATCATGAATTTGTCAGCAGGCGATTGTATCTTCGGTGCGAGTTCCACATCTTGAAGCCCTGCCAAAAGCTCCAGTACGAATGCCCTTTTTTTCGATTTTGGGCGCTAATATCAGACAAAACAGCCAAATGCCAAAAGATGTCGCGGTAAGCTTTCCAAAGTGGATAACCTGGCTGATAGATATGACCCGGTTCAGCTCCAGCTCCATTTAGCTCCAGTATTTTGAAATTCCTGAGCTGCTTCAAATCATCATAGGATTGACACTTCAAATCAAACCTCCCAAAATAAAAATCAGGTATTTGGCTAGCGAGCTCATTAAACGCCTCGTTTAATTCCTTACCAATTTTCTCAGTGTCATTCAAAAACTTGGTGCCTCGGCAATGATTGCCGATTGGCTCTATAAGCACTTGTTCTCCCTCGCCAGGAATTTGATGACCCTTTATCCTGAGAAAACCGCTATTTAAATTGGCTGTGAGCTGTGCCCTGTCAATCTCTTTCACCAGTTCCAAAATAGTCTGTTTGCCATCTCCTTCTACCTTTAGAAATTCTTTCCTCACTATCGAGGTGATTTTGCCATCATGTCCAGGCATTTTTACATAAAACACCCCCAGCTCAATAGGATAGCTGATCATTTCTTGAAGAAGAAAATCCACAGGACATGATTCGACATACTCTTGCAGCTCATGTTGATCATTGATTTTTTCAACCCAAGTACCCCGCTCCCCAATATCAGGCTTTGCAATAAGGGGAAACCCTATTTGCTCTGCAGTGAAGGCAGCTCTTTCAACATCCCTCCGTCTAATCAAATTCGTCTGAGGCAGATACTCTGTCGGAATGAGTTTGAAAATATCTGATTTACGCTCGCCGAACATTCCTCCAAACTCAATGCTGGGATTAGACACAGTGAAAAAGAAAAAAGATCGATGCTTAATCACAAGCCATGCATAATAGAAAAAGACCGGAAAGTAAAGCAGCGAAAAAGGCCAATACTCCCAATGAGTCAGCTTAATGAATAGCCTGCGGATCAATGGTTAGTTTGATTTAACGCTGGCCCGATACCTAATCGTAGAACTTGCCACTCCAAAATGTTCTGGCAGAGAAATATATTGTAGTGACTGGTTGACGGCAACTTTTAACAATGCCATATGATGAATGGCATGTTCAATGTTATACGCCAGCTCTCGGTTAAAACTGCTTTTCATAGAATGGTTCTGCCCTTCTAGATCACTATAGTTGGCATTAAACGTAATCTCAAAATCCACTGTGTTTTCCTCCAGAAAAGTAAGGATTGATCCGATTACACTTTTAGCCAACTGTCGGTCTGTTTCAATGAGCTCATCGTGTTTCCTTTGATCATAGTTTACATAGCCGTCATTTTTTGCATCAAAAAGGCAAATGAAAAACTCCAGTGTATGTCTGACATGTTGACCAAAAGTAGAGCCGCTGAGTTCATCCAGTGGCTTGGAAAAATCCTGATCACGGCAGGAATCTATGACATGATTTAATTGGTGAAGTAGGTCCTTAGCTGATGATTGAAGCATAAAATCAAGTTATCCAAAACTAAACTTACGGATTTTATTTCTTTCTGATTTTAAAAAAAAGGAAAAAGTAATTCTAGCGACTTTCCTGCTCTATTCTATCAATTGCACTCCAAATCAAATCCATCTCAAATCCCTTTTGCGCAAGGAAAGCCACTGTTTTTTGCTTTCGCTTCATGGCCTCCTCCTCATTCAGCTTATCCCATTTCGATTTTGCAAGATCAAAAAGACGGTTTTCATATTCCTGCGGATCAATCCGGTCGAGAGCCTTGGTAACTACCTGATCGGAAAGTCTATGACTGTAGATATGGGCTCGAATCTTCTGCTTCCCCCACGAATTAAACTGAAATTTGTCATTACAGAAGGCATTGGCAAAACGCTGCTCATCTACAAAATCATCGTTAGATAATTCAACAACTATTGATGCTGCCTCCTCCTCTGATAACCCCCAACTTTGAATTTTCTCGAAAAGCTCGTTTGGTGATCGCTCACGGAATGCGCAAAACCTACCGGCTCGCTGCTTCGCTTCCTTGATGCCCAGCTTCCGAGCCATGATTCGACTATTTCTCTGAGATGTAACCCTTGCGCTTCAGTACCGTCTCAATGAAACGAATCTCATTGTCATTGTTGAAGACCTTGAAGGGAAGGTGAATCAGCTGTGCTTTGCTGGCGAAAAAGGTGAACCCGTCCTTTCCTTTTTTTGCACGTTTGATCTGATCCCACTTCATCGGCATCCCCTGCTTAGCGTTCATTTTTATAAGAATCTGCTGAGAAGAGATTTCATATGAGAGCTTTTGAAACATAAATTTTCCTTGCTCCAGCTGAGTGATCCCAGCAAACTGGATCAACCAAAAAAGCATATAAAGTGCCAATGCGATCGATGCTCCGGTGATCCACCAGTGATTGGGAATCCATAAATAGCCAGCACAAATAGCCAGGTAAACCAGAAACACCCACCATTGTTGCTTGAGGGCTGCCTTAAAGGCAATTCCGATATATTTTTTTGTTGGTAGCTGGTATTTTTTTGTCCTTACTATCATGGCTCAATCGCTCTTTTCTTCTTCCTTAAATGATTATACCGCGAATATAGAGTTTAAATAGCTTTGAGACTCATATCAAGGCTTTTGTATGAGTGGGTAAGCGCTCCTACAGATATGAAATCCACTCCAGTCTCGGCTATCTCAGCAATCGTCTTTTCTGTGATCCCTCCGGATGCCTCTGTCTCAAACCTTCCTCCAATCATTTTTATGGCCTGTCTGATATCTGATGGAAGCATGTTGTCAAGCATCACACGATGTACCTTGCCTACAGCCAGCACCTCCTCCAGCTCTCTTAAGCTACGCACCTCAACCTCAATGTTCAGCTGCAAATCATTTTTTTCGAGATAGGTCACGGTTTGCTCAATTGCATTTTTTACACCCCCTGCGAAATCAATGTGATTGTCTTTCAGCATCACCATATCATAAAGGCCAAACCGATGATTTACTCCTCCACCGATAACTACCGCCCATTTTTCAGGTAATCGGAAAAGTGGTGTGGTTTTTCTGGTATCGAGAAGCTTTGCTTTGGATCCTTTGATCAACTGATTCATATGATGGGTATAGGTAGCAATACCACTCATTCGTTGCAGGCAGTTAAGCACGAGTCTCTCTGCTGAAAGGATGGATTGAGAGCTGCCTTCCACAGAAAATGCTACCTCACCATGCTCGATTGAGTCTCCATCTTTTTTATGAAAATCGAGAATCAGTCCCTCGTCCACATGATTGAAGATATTTTTCGCCAATTCAAGTCCGGCAATGATTCCATCGTCCTTTATCAGACAATGAGCCTTGCTTTTAGCTTCATTAGGTATTGAACCTAAGGATGAATGATCTCCATCACCAATATCCTCTGCAAGGGCAGCTTTTATAAATGCATTTATCCTTTTTGAAGTCAAATAAGGTAAGCTCATATCAAGGCGGTTTTTAGTAAAGAAACAGGCGGAAGGCGAAATTGGTTACTCTTGACTGAAATTCAAAGTATCAATCAGGTATTTGTCGCCTATCTTCTTTATAAACATAACAACACGATACGCTCCGTTTTCGTGCGTATACCTTCCAATAGTGTAATTGAGGCCCTCTGAGGCCCCCTGGTGAATGTAAGTAAATCCTTTGGCCGGATTTTCATTAAAAAACTTACGCAAGATCACTTCAGCCTGAGGCCTACTATAATTGGAGCTTTCCCCGTTGATCTTTATCTCTACCGTTTCATTGCAAAACTTGATCAGCTCTTTTGAACTACCTGCTTTAATTGCTGTGCCAATATTTTTCATTGTTTCATCCTGTATAGGAGAAAGCAAAAGGACACATATCAGAGTCAGCATTTTCATTGATCTATCAAATGTTTGTACACAATGTAGTAAAAACCATGCCCAATTTATTCATTACATAAACGACATTCAAAAATTGACCCCTCTATATTTGCCCAATGAACAAGAAAGTCATTCTTCTGATTTTAGATGGTTGGGGTATCGCCAAGGATAAATCTGTCTCGGCAATAGAAGCTGCGAACACCCCATTTATGGACCGAATGTTTACCGAATATCCTCACAATACACTTGAGGCTTCAGGTTTATCTGTCGGCCTTCCCGAAGGACAAATGGGGAATTCTGAGGTGGGTCATATGAATATTGGTGCCGGGCGCGTGGTATATCAGGATCTGGTAAAAATTGGCAATGCAGTAAAAGATGGTTCCATTGCCAATAATGAAGCATTACAATCAGCGCTGAATTATGCCAGGAAAAATGAAAAACCAATCCATCTAATAGGACTCGTATCTGATGGTGGGGTTCACTCACATATCGACCACCTGAAAGGACTTCTTTCTACGTTTCAAAAAGAAGATTTTGACAATGTGTATGTGCATGCTTTCACTGATGGCAGAGATACAGACCCTAAAGGAGGGGTAGATTATGTGCGAGACCTTCAGCACCACATGGCTGAAACTACCGGCACCCTTGCTACAATCACCGGCCGATATTATGCGATGGATCGAGACAATCGTTGGGAGCGCGTGAAGCTGGCCTATGATGCAATGGTTCATGGTGAAGGGAAAAAAGTCCAGGATCCTCTGAGAGCCATGGAGGAATCATACATGGAAGATGTGACGGATGAGTTTCTCAAGCCTATCATCTGTGCCGATGCAAAAATCCAGGAGGGAGACGTAGTGCTCTGCTTCAATTTTAGAACGGATAGGGGCAGGCAGATTACTCAGGCACTGACTCAACAGGATTTTCCGGATTACGACATGAAGAAGTTGAGCCTTCATTATGTAACTATGACCAATTATGATGCTTCATTTAAAGACGTGCATGTCATGTATGGAAAAGAAAATCTGACCATGACTATGGGAGAGGTCTTGGAAAAGCATGGAAAGAAGCAGATTAGAATAGCGGAAACAGAAAAATATCCTCATGTGACGTTCTTCTTTTCAGGAGGAAGAGAGGAACCATTCGACGGAGAAAAGCGAATCCTTTGTCCGTCACCAAAGGTTGCCACCTACGACCTGCAGCCAGAGATGAGTGCTATTGATATAAGAGATAAGATCATCCCTGAACTTCAAGGGAAAACAGCTGATTTTATCTGCCTGAACTTTGCCAATCCGGATATGGTGGGACACACAGGTGTTTTTGAGGCTGCTGTTAAAGCCTGTGAAACAGTAGATAGTTGCACTGAGGCAGTTGTAAATACGGCTCTTGAAAATGACTATGTTTCTATCATCATCGCCGATCATGGTAATTCAGATATGATGATCAACCCAGACGGCACACCAAATACAGCGCATACCACGAACCTTGTGCCATTCATTGTAGTTGACAAGGAGTTTAAAAGTAATCTGAAAAGAGGAAAGCTGGGAGATTTGGCTCCTACCATGCTTAAATTCATGGGTGTTGATATTCCTAAAGAGATGACTGGAGACATTTTGATTTGAAAATGAATCGATTAACAAATTTGAAAATTGGAATGATCCTCCTGGTTGCTTTGGCTGGCTGTCAAAAACTGAAACCAGAGTCTGTCAGCATTCCGGAGTACCCGGACTTTGAGGTGCTGATGCAAGAACAAGTGGCCGCTCTGGGTAATACGAAGATCAAGAAAACTGTATGGCTGGAAGGCCAAAGTGAAGTGAAGGTTCAGGACATGGACTCCTCCAGGTGGGCAGAGGAACTTTCTTTTATGAAAGAAATCAATCCCAATCAGCCTGAGTATGTGGGTGCTTTTGAAAAATCCAGAGAAGGTGATCTTCAGGTCTTAACTCTTGGTGAGAATGAAAGTGGCCCATTGAAAAAGGTGAGGTACACGAAGAAAGGGGATGGTTTTGAACGAATTCACGCCACCTTCCATGAAGACAAAGATGTATACGTGCACCACCGGGACATTAAATTGAGCTTTGAAAAAGGTAAGCTCAGCTCCCTAAATATCGATGGGTATCAGAAAATGATGTTTAAGGATACGGTGAGGTTTAGGATAGAAGTTAAGTAAAGACTTAATAGCGGTATTAAGAATACATACCCACCCTTTTATCTTCTTTTAATGTCTCCAGTAATGCTATCCAAGCTTTTCAAGTTTGGCATTGCCAAGCCAATTGAATCTATAGGGAGAGCTTTCTTAAAGAAATATCTAGCTGAATCATATCTATCATTAAGTGCATACGCAATTCCAAGTTGGTTCAGTGTGAAGACATGAAAAGAGTCATAAAGAAGCGCCTTCCTAAAGTCTTTAATAGCTTCTTCATAAAAACCTTCTTTGCTTTTAATTTCACCCAAACCGAAATACACATTAGCTCTAATAGAGTCTGAAGTTTTCATTTGTAGCAATAACTTAAACAGAACTTCAGCAGAGTCAGCATTTTGATAATATAATTGCTGTCTTTGAGCATCAAGCAGCATCACAATATGTGATTTTTTTGAATATTTCTCTTTCTTATCAGAAAAATCACAGGCTGAAGAGAGAATTAAAAGAAAGACAATCCATTTCATACTCTCACCCCAAGCATTTTTATTGCTGTCGCAGCGGCTTCATCACCTTTATTCCCATGTTTTCCACCCGCTCTATCAAGCGCCTGCTTCATGGTGTCTGGTGTAAGCACCCCAAAGATCACCGGCTTATTGTATTTTAAAGACACATTGGTGATTCCATTGGCTACAGCATCACAGATAAAATCAAAATGACGGGTTTCTCCCTGTATCACACAGCCCAAACAGATCACCGCGTCAATGTTCTTTCGTTCAGCCATCCACTGACATCCCAAGCTTAGTTCAAAAGTTCCCGGCACATTCATGCGCTCAATGTTATCTCTGTTTGCTCCCGCTCCAATCAGGGTCTGGTAGGCACCTGAGTAAAGTGATTCAGTGACCTGCTCATTCCATTCGGCTACTACAATCCCAAACTTGAATTTGCTGACGTCTATCGATGAATTGATTTTAACGTCACTGAGGTTTTTATCTGCTGATGACATAACATTTATTTAAGTTATCCTCCCCCAATCCCCTCCAGAGGGGAGATATATCCCATTGAGGGCGATCCGACGTTTCGGATTATAGGGGTGACTAAATATCTACAAATAAAAAATGTCATCCCATATGAGATGACATCTTCTACAAATTTATTTTTTACTTATTGTGCCAGTGCTTCCAGTCGTGCCTTCTGCTTCTTCGCGTCGTGGATCTGTGCTGAGTTTGGATAGTCAGACATAATTACACCATACGTACCAGCTGCTTCTGTCAGACTACCGTTTTGCTCTTGAGCAATGGCCAGTTTTTTCAAATAGATAGGAGTGAATGACTCATTCTCTCTATAATCAACGGCCTGCTCATAGTATGAAATCGCATTTGAAAAATCATCCATTTCCATGTACGCATCTCCAATCAATGAGTACGCTCTGCCCTGAAGCAGGTAATCATCGCTGCTAAATTCCTTTAATTGACGAATGGCTCCATCAAAATCACCTTGCTTAAGGAAGGAAGCGCCCGCATAGAATCTTGAAAGATTAGCTGCTTTGGTTCCAGGAAACTCCTCGATGATTTCAAGGAATCCGTAGCTGTTTCCATCACCATTCAATGCAAGTCCAAGACTATCTGCATCAAAGTAGAACTGCGCCTGGAAAAGCTCTTCCTGAGCAGTCTGATTTTGGTTAGTGATATAGTAGTTGTATCCGGCAAATCCTACTACCAGTAGCGCAATCACCCCGCCGATACCAAAGACCATTGCCTTGTTTCTTTTACTGCTAAAAAATTCATTGGCTTTCTCAACTATTGCATTTGGATCTTCTAAAATCTCAATGCCGTCATCTTGCTTTTTTCCTTTTGCCATCTTTCTGATTGTTGGGCATTCATTTAAGAGTAGAATGCCATATTCTCAATTAATTACATGCCTTTCGGCATTTTGCGGTCGCAAAGATATATTTTTTGTTCAGATGTGTAAGACTCTCAGTTAATTATGTATTTACAAATGGATAGTCATCTTCTACATAATTATCCGTATAAGCTTCAGAGGCCTCCGGCCATGGAGATTCTTCTGCAAAATCTACAGCTTTCTGAACCTCCTCCTTGATCTCCTTGTCGATCTCTTTCAAGTCATCTTCTGAAGCCCACTTATTCTTGACAATCGTCTGCTTTACCTGCTCAACTGGATCCTGATTTTTGTATTCTTCCAATTCTTCTTTGGTTCGGTATTTCGCAGGATCGGACATGGAGTGTCCTTTGTATCGGTAGGTCCTAAATTCAAGGAAAGTAGGTCCATCTCCTTTTCTTGCCCTTTTGGCCGCCTTTGCCACAGCATTGTGAACATCCTCTACTTTCATCGCATCTACTGGCTCTGATGGCATGTCGTAAGCTTCTGCCAACGTATAAAGGTCTGTTACATTGGAGGTTCTCCCAACAGAAGTTCCCATCGCATAGCCATTATTTTCTACTACAAAGATCACTGGCATTTTCATCGTCATGGCCATATTGAATGCCTCATGCAAGGCCCCCTGACGAACCGCTCCATCACCCATATAGCAGATGCAAAGACTTTTGGTCCCTTTGTATTGCTCAGCAAAACCGATTCCTGCTCCTAACGGTATCTGTGCACCAACAATGCCATGTCCACCCATAAAGTTTACTTCTTTGTCAAACATGTGCATCGATCCGCCTTTTCCTTTGGAAACGCCCGTTGCTTTTCCATAAAGCTCTGCCATTACTCTTCCAGGATCTGTGCCCAATGCCAACGGATGACCATGATCCCGATAAGCGGTAATCCACTTGTCATCTTTCTCAAGAGCTGAAACAGCTCCAGCCGCACACGCCTCCTGACCAATATATAAGTGGCAAAATCCGCGAATTTTCTGCTGACCATAAAGCTGACCTGCTTTCTCCTCAAACCTCCTCATGAGCTGCATCGAGCGAAACCACTCCATGTATTGCTCTTTTGAAAATTCTTCTGATTTTTTTGTTGTCTTTTTAGCCGCCATAGGCTCTATTGTTTGATTTACTTTGTAAACGGAAAGCGAAATTAGCTCAAAACATGGTGAGTTGAAAAGATTTGCCCTAAGATGCTGACAGATTCCGATATTCGAAAATGACACGATTTGGTCTCCTCCATGGAGGAGGTAGAGGTGGGTTAACGTGAAAACTGTCATTTTTAAATATTAATTATTCCTAAGAAAACCCACCGCTGCGGCGGACCGTCCCAACCCCTCCCAGGAGGGGATTTGATATAACAAATGATCCTTAAAGAATTAAAGCTTACGTCATTTAAAAACCATCCCGAATCAAGTTTCGGTTTCGGAGAAAGGATCAATTGTGTGCTTGGAAAAAACGGAGTGGGTAAAACGAATTTGCTTGACGCTATCTATTACCTGTCTTTTACAAAAAGTGCTGTCGGCTCTCAAGATCGATTAACAATCACGCATGACCGGCGAGCATTCACGGTGCATGGAACATACGAAGAAGTGACGATTGCCCTGCAGTTTGAAAAAGGAAAAGTCAAAACGCTAAAAATAGATGGGCAGGAACCAGACCGATTAAGTGATGTGATCGGTAAGGTTCCCCTGGTGATTGTATTGCCTGATGACACATCGATGATAAAAGAAGGAAGCGAAGAGCGGCGAAAGTTCTTTGATGGAGCTTTGTCCCAGTTTGATAGTGAGTATTTAAAATCATTACTTAAGTACAATAAGATCCTAAAGCAACGAAACAGTCTATTGAAGATTGAAGAAGGAAGGGGACTGAATAAAAAACTGCTGGAAACCTATGATGATCAGCTTATTCCTTTGGCAATTGACATCTCAAGAAAGCGGCAGGAAATGAAAGAAGTGTTTTTGCCTTTTCTCCAGAAAAATTATGCAGATCTGCATGAGGGTGGTGAAGTCCCCGGTTTGAATTATAAATCTCACGTGGATGAAGGATTTGCGAAGCGATTTAAAGCCAATAGCCAGAAAGACCAGATCATGCAGCGAACCTTACTAGGCAGCCACAAGGATGACTTTGAATTTTTCCTTGATGGAGAATTGATCAAGAAGTTTGGTTCTCAAGGACAGCAGAAGACTTTTATCATCGCATTGAAATTAGCGCTCTATGATTTTCTTAAAGATCAAACCGGTAAGAAACCACTTCTATTATTAGATGATATTTTTGACAAGCTGGACGATTCCAGAATACAACTGTTAGTCTCTTTGCTTCTGGATAGCAATCGATTTCAACAGATCTTTATCACTGATGCACGAAAGGATCGAAGTAAAGAGTTGTTCAAAGAAGAGAAAGAGGTGAATTTTATAGAACTTGCAAAGTGATGAAAGAAGACCCCATCAAAAGTTTTCGTAACGCGTTTCAAGGCTTTCTCAAAGAGGAAAATCTGGAACACACCTACAAACAAAAGCAGGTGATCGCCGATTGGGAGCGGATCATGGGAAAGACCATCGCCTCACGTACCACCAAAATGTTTTTCAATCAAAAAACGCTTTTTGTAAAGCTCTCCTCAGCCCCGCTCAAAAATGAAATGCAAAACTCTAAAGCGCAGATCATAGAGTTGATTGAAAAAGAAATCGGTCAAGGAGAGGTTGATGATGTGAGGTTTTTGTAAAGAATTATATTAGAAAAAATTTTCATGAGATTCTTTTTACATATAGCTCTATTAGCCCTTTGCTCACTGTTATTTTCTCAAGAGTATCATAAGAAATTTCAAGGAGATGATTTCATTGTTCTTACTGATTCCACAAGGATTACCGGTGACATCAGATATATAAAGGGTAGCCAAAATGTTGCTATAAGACCATTCGATGAAAGTCAATTCACAATGTATGAGTCTTCAAATGTTGTTTATTTTAGAAAGCTTTCAACCTTTTATTACAGTAAAAAAATAGATAATAACTATTATTTTGCTGAGCCTTTAGTTTTTGGAAAATTCACTCTATATCAAGTAGGCGAATACTACATTCTTGAAACACCTGACAAGTCCATTATTATTGATGAAAAAAATTATAAAGAAATATTTTCTTCAATATACGGAGACCGGTGTGGATGGTCATACAACGAACAGGTTATAAAGTATAAAAGAGCTTTGCTTAGTTCAATTGTAAGAGGATATAACAAAAGCAATTGCTTTAAAGTACAAGTAAGTCCTATTGGAGTTTCTATCACTCCAGGCTCATTTACCACAACTCTTAAGAGAAATTCAAGTTCTGCATTTACTGATGATGTTCCGTTGAATTTAACACAAACTTCATTTGGGATTTTTAAAGAATTCGCATTGCATAAAAGGGCAAGCGTTACAGCTGTGGCTGAATACTATTCGATTTCCTACGATGATTACAGGCAAGCCTCAATGGAATTGTCGCTAGAAGAGTCGTTCATAGTTGTTGGAATAGTGCCCAGATTTTATAGAGGAAACTTATTTTTAGATGCAGGCATCTTAAGTCGAATGCTGCACTCTAGCGAATCAACGATTACCGTTGGAACAAGGGATTCTATTCTTAACAATACAGGCAGGTTATTAGGATACACACTCGGATTGGGGTATCGCATTCATTGGCAACCCTCAGCTCCGGTCTTTGATATTATAATTCAAACTAAAAGGTTAGGAAATAAAGATATCAACTACCAACACACTGGGGTTTCTCTACGTATTGGAATCAATTAAACGGAACCCTCCACATCAAATAATAATCAAACGCCGTGGAGTTCTGTCTACGGGTTTTTCCAAAGCCGGGAATGTCATAGGTTTTTAGCTCACCCTCCCCATTAATTTTTCTCATAAACTGCCAGCGCATCGTGAAACCCATGTATAGATTAGAAACCACTTTTCCTCTGAGCCCAAAAGCCACCTCCACCCATCTTGCCGTTAGGTTTTCATTCTCTAGAAAATAATCCTGCTCGCCAAATCCCTGATCTGCTGTAAAAGCAATCTGATCATCAAAGCTGGCCCTCGCATATCGCAAACCAAGTGTCAATGCATTCCCACTTTCTTTATCTTTAGTAAAATTGCGATCGATTCCTACGCGGTAATAGCTACCCTTGTTTTCATAATCAAATGAATCTCCCCGCTGGTGCTCTTCTACTCCAAAGTTTCCAACAATAACAAACCGATGAATAGCAACTGCTGCCTCCACTTCGTGGGTCAGGTCAGAACCTAAGGCTGTGCGTGCTGATCGAATCACATTTATCCCAAGCTTTAACTCATATGGACGGAAATCAACAGGCTGCTTTTCATTTTGCTTGGGAGCCTGATTTTGAGCACTCGCCCACAGTCCAATCACCAATGCTGATATGCTAAAAATATACTTCCACATTGGTATTTAATTGTCTGTTAGTAACTACTCCAGGAATAGAGAGGGAGTCAAAGGTATATCTCACTGTGTCCAAGCCTAAGTAGGTATAGGATGGATCACATTTTGGATCGAAGATCGAAACTTCCACTTTTTCATAACTGATCTCCAGTTCAAAATGAGAAGTATCGGAATCAAAATAAAACGTTGTGGTCGGATCTTCGGGATTCAATGGTAGCCCAACACCTGTAGAGTCTGTAAATGGTGTAAATGAATAGGGAGAATTCTCAGCAGTAATTGTAAACCCAATCTTTTTTGAACTCTGTGTTTCGTAATCAAAAAAGTTCAAAACCATAAAATCCCGATTGTCATCCGTGCCACAGTTTTCAATGTCCTGGCAGGAGATAATCACTAGTCCCAATAATATGAATGCGAGTTTTTTCACAGGCTGGCAAAATTAAGTCTTAGTATTCAATGTCCGTTTAGCTAAGGGTTTTTAATCTGACCTCCCACTACCTCCCTCCGAAGGGAGACAAATGGACTTACTAAACGACAAAGCACTTCATATTCCATTAGCTTTGCACTCGCAAAACGAGAATGAACCAAAATAAGATCACAGGGTTCTATTAAAGTCATGAAAACGAAGGGGTTAAAGAAAACAAAAGTCAACATCGTTACACTCGGGTGCTCCAAAAACCTGGTGGATTCTGAAGTGATGTTGACGCAGCTGAGGGGAAACAACATTGATGCCACACATGAGTCTACTAAAGATGATGCAAACGTAGTGGTGGTAAATACCTGCGGATTCATTGACAATGCAAAGCAGGAGTCGATTGATACCATTCTACGCTATGTTGATGCGAAGCAAGAGGGGCTGGTTGAAAAAGTATATGTTTCAGGTTGTCTTTCTCAACGATACAAAGATGAACTGAAAGCAGAAATCCCCGATGTAGATGCCTGGTTTGGAACGGGCGATCTACCAGCGCTTCTGAAGAAATTTAAAGCCGATTACAAAAAGGAGTTGCTTGGCGAGCGAATCCTAACCACCAGCAATCATTTCGCCTATCTGAAAATCGCAGAAGGATGTGACCGACCTTGTAGTTTTTGTGCAATTCCACTCATGCGTGGCAAGCATGTCTCCAAGCCAATGGAGCAGGTAATTGCCGAGGCAGAATCATTGGTAAGACAGGGAACCAAAGAAATTTTACTTATTGCTCAAGACTCTACTTATTACGGGTTGGATCTCTACAAGAAAAGAAATTTAGCAGAGCTAATGGATCGTTTGGCAGATGTGGAAGGGCTGGAATGGATCCGCTTGCACTATGCCTTCCCCACCGGTTTTCCGGAAGATGTACTGGATGTGATGGCAAAGCGATCCAACATCTGTAACTACCTGGACATTCCGCTACAACATGCCTCCACCAATATGTTGAAGATGATGCGACGTGGAACCACCCGA
This sequence comes from Ekhidna sp., assembly GCF_965247405.1. Taxonomy (GTDB): domain Bacteria; phylum Bacteroidota; class Bacteroidia; order Cytophagales; family Cyclobacteriaceae; genus Ekhidna. The sequence continues at coordinate 2,082,341 of NZ_OZ252014.1, read as the reverse complement.
GAAAAAACTGAAGCATTATTAGATAAGATGCGAAGCAAGGTTCCTGATATTGCCATCCGCACAACCTTGATTGCTGGTCACCCCGGAGAAACCCAGGAAGATTTTGAAGAGATGTTGGACTTTGTAGAGAAGAATCGCTTTGAACGGTTGGGAATTTTTACTTACTCACATGAAGAAAACACCCACTCATACAATTTTGATGACGATGTGCCGGAAGAAACTAAACAAGAGCGCGCAAATGCCGTAATGGATTTGCAGGAAGAAATTTCTATGAGCATCAATGAGGAGAAAGTCGGTAAGGAATTTAAAGTGTTGATTGACCGGATGGAGAGCGGCTCCTTTATAGGAAGGACAGAGTACGATTCACCTGAGGTGGACAATGAAGTAATCATACCTGCCGACCACTCATACTTGCGAATAGGAGATTTTGCCCAGGTAAAAATTACCGACGCTACAGCCTTTGATCTATATGGCGAACCAATTAAGCAATAACCCACTTTACTAGAGCGTGCGCACTGAAACCATCCCTTTAGACGAAACCGACTGTTTTTCACCTTTTTTCATTGACTATATCAATAAAAAGAAAGCGCTTGCCCCTTTCTATAATGATTTTCCCACGGTTGAGAACTTTGAAAAAACTATCAAGAATCGTCAGTTTAAGGATGAGAATAGAAAGGTTTTAGTTGATGTGCTGAAAGAGCAGTATCGGGATCTTAAAGTCAACAGCGGCGTTTCTCAAAATATTGAAGCATTAGCTGATCCCAAGACCTTCACCATTACTACCGGACATCAGCTCAATATTTTTACTGGCCCACTTTATTTTATCTACAAGATTGTGACGGTTATCAATGCTTGCAAAACATTGAAGCAAGCACACCCTGACTATAATTTTGTCCCAGTTTATTGGATGGCCAGTGAAGACCATGATTATGAAGAAATAAACCATTTCTTTTTCGAAGGAGAAAAATACGAGTGGCAAACCGATCAAAAAGGAGCCGTTGGTCATTTCGATCCATCTGGCTTAAAAAATATTGCAGAAAAACTTCCTAAAGGAGCTGAGTTCTTTGCTAAGGCCTACTCTCATGAAACACTGGCAGATGCCGGACGAGCGTATGTCAATCACCTTTTTGGGGATCAAGGGCTTGTAGTTGTTGATGCGGATAATGTTAAACTGAAAAAAGCATTTACACCCATCATAGAGGATGACCTTTTTGAGCATAGTCCGCAAAAATTTGTGTCAAAGACTTCATTGGCACTTGAAGATACAGGATACAAAACGCAAGTAACAGCGCGTCAAATCAATTTCTTTTATTTAGAAAAAGGCGTTCGGGAACGGATAGAAAAAACAGGAGCCGGATTTCAGGTAGTGGATACCGATATCTCGTTTAGTGAAGAGGAAATGCAAAAGATGATCAATGACCATCCAGAGCGGTTTAGTCCAAATGTTATTCTTCGTCCGCTTTATCAGGAAACCATTCTTCCCAACCTGGCATATGTCGGTGGTCCATCGGAGGCTGTTTATTGGCTGCAGCTAAAAGATATGTTTGACCATTTCAAAACAGCCTTTCCATTGTTGATGCCAAGAAACTTCGCACTGGTAGTACCAAAAACAGCTGCTACCAAATGGGAAAAAACAGGCCTTTCTCAGTCTGATTTTTTTCTTAGCAGCGAAACGGCCTTTGAAAAATGGGTAAAGGCAAATTGTGCCCATGAGATTTCTTATGAAGAGGAACTTAAAAAGTTGAAAAAAATAGAGGGTTCACTCAAGGATAAAGCCGGAGAAGTAGACCCCACACTAACTCAACACATTGAAGCACTTCATGCATCATTTTCCAAACGGATTGAAAAAGCAGAGAAGAAATTAGTTCGAGCAGAAAAGCGTTTCCACGAAGATCGTAGAAGACAAATTGAATCTGTGAAAGAAGTGCTTTTCCCAGGAGGAAGTCTCCAGGAGCGAAAAGACAATTTCCTCAACTTTTATCTCAAAGACCCGGCGTTTGTACAAAAGCTCTTGAATACTTTCGATGCATTTGACTATCGGATGTATTTAATGTATTTGTAGAAGATACGGTGATTGCTTTTTATCTTTCACTAGTCAACTAGTATCAGCTTATGGAAATAAATACACCCACTCTCCTGGTAGATAAGGCCAAGTGTCTGAAAAATATTGACCGCATGGTCAATAAGGCAAAAGCCTCCAACGCTACCTTTAGACCCCATTTCAAAACGCATTTCTCCGGAGAAATAGGTAATTGGTTTAAATCCGCCGGTGTAAAATCCTGTACGGTGAGCTCTGTCTCAATGGCAAAATATTTCGCTGATCATGGCTGGGAAGACATCACCATTGCCTTTCCATATAACCTTTTGGAAGCAAACGAAATAAGTGAGCTATCGAAAAAAATTGAGCTAAACATTCTTATAGAGTCTGAGGAAAGCCTGAATCATGCAAAAAATCATGTTACGAACCCAATTGGCTATTTTATCAAGATTGACATTGGGACGCATCGAACGGGAATTGACCCCAGAAATGAACAGCTCATTGATAAACTGGTCAATAAAGCTTCAGAAAAACACATTTTCAAAGGCTTTCTCGCACATGCAGGACACACGTATGGTTCCACTGACTATGAAAGTGTTAAGTGGATCTACGACAAGTCGGTTAAGGATTTGGTACACCTAAAAGAAACGTTCGGGGGAATACTTTCCTACGGAGACACCCCTTCATGTAGTCTGGTGGAAGACCTATCGGCATTTGATGAGCTCCGTCCCGGAAATTTTGTTTTCTATGACTGGATGCAGCATCACATTGGGTCTTGTTCAGCAGAAGATATCGCCGTTTGCCTCGCATGTCCGGTGGTGGCTGTTCACAAGGATCGCAATGAAGTGGTCGTGTATGGAGGAGGTGTTCATCTTTCCAAGGATATGATTACTGAAAAAGACATCATGGGCAAGGACCGAACCTGCTATGGCAAAATGGTCCAGCTTGAAAATGGTGGGTGGAATACTGAAATCCTGGGTCACGTAGATCGGCTCTCTCAGGAGCATGGCATCATTAAATTAGCAGAAAATGCACGCGCTCATGTAAAAGTTGGCGATGTGATTGGTATTCTTCCTGTACATTCGTGCCTTACTGCTGATTTACAAGGATTCTATCTATCCACAGATGGAGAGAAGATTGAAAAGATGTTGAAGAACTAATGCGAAAAAACGTTTCACTGCTTTTATTATTACTCGCCCTTTCTGGTTTTGCTAGAACCGACCCACCAAAAGATACGATTGACATCATGATTGGCCAGATGATCATGATCGGAATTGGAGATTTTGACCTGGTAGATGAAAGTGAGGGTATTTTCAAAGAAATTAAAAATGGCAAGGTTGGCGGAGTTGTATTGTACGAAAAAAATATCCTCTTCGAAAGTCCAAAACCAGAGTTGGCCCTATTGGTTGAAACACTTCAAAAAAATGCTACAATTCCACTTTTCGTAAGCATTGATGAAGAAGGTGGAAGAGTGACACGTATGAAAACCCGCTATGGATTCCCAAAGAATGTTTCTGCTCAGTATCTGGGTGATATGAATAACCTGGATTCCACCCGCTTCTATGCTAACCAAACAGCCAGCATTCTTAGTAGCTTCGGTATAAATATGAACTATGCGCCGGTGGTGGATGTCAACCTTAACCCCAGAAACCCGGTAATTGGACGGATCGAGCGGAGTTTCTCGTCAGACTATAACGAAGTGATCAATCAAGCTGATGTGGTAATTAAAGAGCACAATAAGCGAGGAGTCATTCCTGTGCTCAAGCATTTTCCAGGACATGGAAGTAGCCGGAGTGATACGCACCTGGGACTTACTGATGTCACGCAAACCTGGCAGATTGAAGAAATGTACCCCTACTCAGCACTTATTGATAGTGGGGCCGTAAAAGCCATCATGACTGCACACATTGTAAATCAGTCATTGGATGCTACAAAAAATCCAGCTACACTCTCAAAGCGAATTGTTACGGGTATGCTTCGGGATTTTCTTGGTTTTGATGGCGTCATCATCTCTGACGACATGCAAATGGGGGCGATCAACAATGAGTATGGATTGCGTGAAGCCATTCGATTGTCAATTGAGGCTGGTGTAGATATGCTAATGTTTGCCAACAATGTAAAAGACTATAATATGGTGAGTGCAAGCACGGTTCACGCTATTATCAAAGATCTGTTATTTGAAGGCATCATCACTCGTGATCGTATTTATCAATCGTACAAACGAATCATGAAATTGAAAGCGGAAACCGGACTGTGTGATGCTGACTATTACCGATCACTGAAAAATAAACTTCGTGCTTACAACTAAGTCTATAATAAAACCTGATTTTACTATCTTCACCAATCCATGATCCAATACAATCCAAAATCGTGGTTTTCGCTCATCTTTGATGTCTATAGCAGATATGTCATAAGGGCGCTGTTCCCGCTAATCATGTTTGCTGGAGTGCTCACTACTGTACTCTGCTTTCTATTTATTGACGTGTTGCAGGTTGTCATTGTGGACACCAAAGCCTTTCACTCCATTCTCGGAGTAATTCTTGGTTTATTTCTGGTACTCAGAACCAATACCGCCTACGATAGGTGGTGGGAAGGAAGAAAACTATGGGGACAACTGGTAAATGATACACGCCAGCTCTCCATTAAAATAACCACGTTTATTCCCCTGGATGCCAAGGAAGATCGACTCTTCTTCAAGAAAATGATTCCTAATGTCACCTTCGCAATGAAGAATCATCTGCGAAACAGCATTCTGGTGGGAGAGATGGATTTTTATGATGAAAAAGTAAAGGAGCGAATCATTAATAGCAACCACCGCCCCAACATCATTAACAAAATATTGATGGAGCGGGTGATGGATATGAACAAACGAGGGTTGATCTCAGCAGATAAACTTTTCATTCTTGATAAGGAAATCAAAGGATTCACAGACATCATAGGTGCCTGTGAGCGAATCAAGTCAACACCGATTCCTTACTCATACAGCATGTTCATCAAAAAATTTCTTTTCATCTATTGTATCACACTCCCAATGACTTTTATTGGAGAGTTTGGTTACTGGTCCATCATTTTGGTGGTGGTTGCTTTTTATTTTTTGATGAGCGTGGAGCTGATTTCAGAGGAGATAGAAGATCCCTTTGGCAGAGATATCAATGACCTTCCTTTGGATGAACTATGCGTGAAGATCAAAAAGAACATTATAGAAATTTTCAACAATAACTAAATTGGCAATTATAATCGCTTTTTAAACCTGATATTATGAAATTCAATCAACTTAAACTTTCCTCTCTCGCGCTTGCTGCAGCAGTGCTGGTTTCTTCCTGTGGTGGTGGAAGCAGCAAAGAAGAGTCATCAGATGCGTCATCTGAATTTGATGCAGCTAAAGAGCAAGTAGCCGCTGATGTATCTAAAGTATTGAAAGACCTGCCACCTCCATCTGAAGTGCCTTATCTTTTGATGAATGCAGGTGCTGAGTTCGATGCAGGCCTTATCAACTCAATTGAAAAAATGGAATCTTACCAAGCCAGTGAGTCTAAGGCAGCACTTAACCTTGGAGTATATGCCACAGACATTGGCTACCTGGCATCTTACGAAAAATCTGAGATGGCGCTTGATTACATGGGTGAATGTCAAAAGCTTGCTGCTCCGGTAGGCGTTGCTGAAGCAATCGATTATGGCATGATCTCCAGATTTGAGTCAAACATGGAAAACAAAGACTCTTTGGCTGTAATCATTAATGAAGTAATGCAAAAATCTGGTGAGCGGTTAAGTGAGCTGGAAGAACTAAATAGTGCGGCGTTGCTATTAGCAGGAAGCTGGATTGAAGGAGTTTACATTTCTACCAGCATCGTAAACAATTACCCAGACGATCTACCAGAAGAATCCAGAACATTGATTCTAGAGCCTCTGGTAAAAATTGTTATGGATCAAAAAACCTCTCTTAATGATCTACTTCAAGTAATGAATGACGTGCCGGAAACAGAAGATATTACCAGTATGAGAGCGGAACTGGAAAAAGTAAAAGCAATTTATGATGGTGAGCTGGCAGAAGTCGAAGAACAAATTGCGAACAACACCGGCGATTTCGTGCTTCAGCCAAGTACATTGGATAATCTTTCCGCAGAAGTGAGTCGCATCAGAGGCTCTATTGTTGAGTGAGCAGACTAAGAAAAGATTTAAGAGCCGTCATGCAGTAGCATTGACGGCTTTTTTATTTTTAGATTGCACGAATATCCTAACTTTAACATCACCAAAACCAACCTGACCACATGAGTGAAGAACTGCTGAAAGCAATCATCCGCCTCCTCGTCATAGTAGCCAAAGAAGAAGGAGAGGTAGATGAATCTGAGAAAGACACTGTAAGGGAATTTCTATATGAAAATGTGAGCCGGGATGATACCCGTCACTATCTAAAAATACTGGACGAATATGTCAACGAGATAGAGACCGGTAATGGCAAGGATGATCATAGCCAGATACAGGAAATCACCACAAACATCAACAATGAGTTAACTCAACAACAGAAGCTTGTGGTAATGGTGCGTCTGATGGAGCTAATCATTGCCGATGAAAAAATCACCGAGCGAGAGTCGGAACTGCTTTCATTGATTGGCAAACAATTCAAGTTTGAGGAAGACATTGTTGAAGCCATAACGCACTTTGTGGTTAACAGGGATATTAATAATTATTCCAACCTGTATTCAATTGTTGTTTCAGGTGTGGAGGATCCCGATCGCCCAAAGCAGATTTATCTGGAAGGCCTTAAAGGCCACATTGCTTTCTTTAAGCTCCCAAAAATTGAAACCTGCTTCTTTAAATATTATGGTGGAGACATCCTTAACCTCAATGGTTTGATGATATCTCCTGGAAAGATCAAAGTCTTTTCCACAGGCAGTTCCATTAAAGGCAAACGAACCGAACGTCTTTACTATAGCGACATCATCGCTATATTCAGAGATGATGTTTCCGAAACCAGCGTGTCCTTTGTTGCTGAAAACATCTCCTACAAATTCAGTAATGGGAATATTGGCTTGGTTGATGTCAACATTGCCGAACCAAGAGGGAAACTTGTGGCTATCATGGGGGGCAGTGGTGCTGGAAAATCTACGCTTTTTAATGTTTTAAATGGGTCTTCCAAACCTGCTGGGGGTTCTGTCCGCATCAACGGAATCGATATCTATGACAAACCCAAAGAGGTTGAGGGTATCATTGGAAATGTACCGCAGGATGATTTGCTAATCGAAGACCTTACCGTGTATCAAAACCTATACTATGCGGCTAAGCTGTGCTTCGACAATACGGAGAAAAGTGTGCTGGATGATTTGGTTTCCAAAACACTCGACTCACTAGGTCTGACCGAGGCAAAAGATTTGAAAGTGGGAAACCCACTCCAAAAAACCATCAGCGGGGGTCAGCGAAAAAGACTAAACATAGGCCTTGAGCTTCTGCGGGAGCCTTCTGTGCTTTTTGTAGACGAACCTACAAGTGGCCTATCTTCCCGCGATTCGGAAAATATCATGGACTTGCTGAAGGAGCTGTCCTTAAGAGGTAAAATGGTTTTTGTGGTTATTCACCAGCCATCCTCTGAGATTTTCAAAATGTTTGACAAGCTGCTGATTCTCGACTCAGGCGGCCACCAGATTTATTACGGAAACCCGGTCAAGGCGGTCACCTATTTCAAAAACATTGTTGACATGATCGATAGAGATCAAAGTGCTTGTATCGAGTGCGGCAATGTAAATCCTGAGCAAATTTTCAATATCATTGAAATGAAAGTGGTGGATGAATATGGTCGATTCACCAACAAGCGAAAGTACTCTCCGGAGCAATGGCATGAACAGTTCATAAAAAATATTGAGCTAGAACCAGTACAGGAAGTAGAAACCAAACCGGAAAAATCCCTGGATCTTCCTAACAAGCTGAAACAGGCAAAAATATTTTTACAACGCGACGTACTCGCCAAAATCAGCAACAGGCAATATGTCCTAATCAATTTGTTGGAAGCTCCTGCACTCGCTCTACTATTGGCTCTGATCACGAAGTATGCGCCTCCTGGTTCGTCGTACACCTTTTATAAAAATGAAAACATCCCGGTTTTCTTCTTCATGAGTATCATTGTAGTGCTATTTATGGGGCTTACGGTAAGTGCCGAGGAAATTATTAAAGACCGGAAGATTCTGAAAAGAGAAGCCTTCCTTCACTTAAGTAAAGTCAGCTATTTATCGTCCAAAACCTTTATTCTTTTTTGTCTTTCTGCGGTTCAAACATTGCTTTTTGTCATCGTTGGCTCCTTAATTCTAGAGATTCAGGGGATGACGCTCTGGTATTGGATCATTTTGTTTTCGGTTTCATGCTTCGCAAATATTCTCGGTTTAAATATCTCTGCAGGGTTTAACTCAGTCATTACCGTTTACATCTTGATCCCATTGCTCATTATCCCACAACTTATCCTTAGTGGTGTGGTAGTGAATTTTGATAAATTAAATGAGTCGTTTGCCAACAGGGAAAAGGTCCCTTTGATTGGTGAGCTCATGGCTTCACGCTGGGCATATGAGGCATTAGCTGTGACACAATTCAGAGACAACCCGTCAAATAGAGACATTTATCCTGTAGACCGCCGAGTAGCAATGAATACCTACAAATCGGTTTATTACACCGGATACCTCCTTGAACAGTTAGAGTACTGCTATGAAAACAATGATTTTGATGGACGATATCAAAAATTACAGCTCATTCAAAATGAGTTGCGAAAGCAGTTGAACATTTTTGGAAAAGACAAATTACCTGTTGTGGATCAAATCACTGCGAATGAGTTGAATGAGGATGTCTATCAGCAGACACGAGACTTTCTTGAAACCCTACAATCGGTATTTAACTCGCGCAGAAAAAATGCTAAAGATGAGCTGGACACAATGATAGCCAAGCGAACAGCTACTTCCGATCTGGAACAAAAATTTATAGACATCCGTGATAAGTATGAAAACGAGCGCATTGGATTGATGGTAAAAAACATCCAGACCAAACGCAGAGTAGTCACCTCAGGTGATGAACTGGTGCAGCTTATTTATCCGGTTTACTCGAAGAACGAACATCCGGAACACGCATTGGATTTTAGAACGAACTTCTATTATCCGGAGAAGTATTTCGCCGGGAATTACATTGACACTAAAATTTTCAACGTCATCATCATTTGGTTGATGACCATTGTGCTCTTTGTCGCAGTGTATTATGATTGGTTGAGAAAAATCCTGCGAGCCGGAAAGTATTAAATCGGCACGTTTACGTGCCGCTCTGCATGATACGATGATCTGACCAAAGGTCCTGACTCCACATATTTGAGCCCTCGCTTCAATCCTTCTTCTCGGAAGTGATCAAACTTATCCGGGTGCACAAACTCAGCTACTTCAATGTGCCTTTTGGTCGGTTGCAAATATTGCCCGAGTGTCAAAATATGAAGGCCGTGTTCCACCAGATCGTCCATTGCTTTGTAGACTTCATCGTCGGTTTCACCAAGACCTAGCATAATGCCTGATTTTGTTCTCTTTCCAGCTTCATAGGTCAACTTGATTTGCTCCAAACTTCGATGATATTTTGCCTGTGGTCTTACTCTTCTGTAGAGTCCTTCTACTGTTTCCATGTTATGAGAAACTACCTCTTGTCCTGCCTCAATCATTCGATAAAGTGCATCCCAGTTTCCTTTTACATCGGGTATCAAGGTCTCGATGGTTGTTTCGGGTGATGCCTTTTTTGTCTCCACTACCGTCTGATACCAAATCTCTGCTCCACGATCTTTCAGTTCATCCCGGTTCACCGAGGTAAGCACTGCATGCTTCACCCCCATCAACTTGATCGCTTCTGCTACTCGCTTGGGCTCTTCTTCATCATATTCCGGTGGTCGTCCCGTAGCTACAGCGCAGAAGGTACAGCTCCGGGTACACACGTTTCCCAAGATCATAAATGTGGCAGTTCCTTCTCCCCAGCACTCTCCCATATTCGGGCAGTTGCCGCTTTCACAAATGGTATGAAGTTTATGCTGATCCACCAGCCTACGCACTTTAGCATAATTCTCCCCTACAGGAAGCTTCACTCGTAACCAGTTTGGTTTTTTCTTTCTTTCCGGTTTTTCTACTACTGGTAAATCAATCATACGCTACTATTCAGATGTAAAAGTGCAAATCTAACAGGACTGGAGGAGATTATTTTATTTTCTGGTCCCCCAGAATAGTGTGAAGAAAACAGAAGTAAAAACAGATTTGTTCGGCTGAGTAGGAACAAGCTCAATTTCTTTGGTAAACGCCTCTGCCATAACACCTACTTCAATCCCTGCAACGTTGCTTCTGTACGTTCCAAACTCAAAGAAGACAGATCCTTTCGTGTGAAGTCCCATTTCCAGGTCAGCATCTCCTAAGCCCTGAAAAAGCTTTCCTGGCCCTGCAATATTTTGAGGTGACGGATGTCTGATAACACTGAAAGGTTCGTATTGCTGATCAGCACCCAAAACATAGTAAGGTGAAACTAAACCAAATGTCGGACCCCCAGCAACAGCTACGCTGATTTGGACTCCTTGTTGGTTTGCTTTTTTGAACATCAGCCGCTCCAAACCATAGTTGGTTCGTATTGCATAGAGGTAATTTGACTTACCATAGATGAACCCTGCACCACTCAAACCAATATATCTTGCCTCACTTGGATGCTTTACGTTGGAAAGTTCCAGACCGAAAGTATGGTAAACATCATCTCCTTTTTTTCTGCTGTGGCGCAATATCAAACCTCCTATTAGCCCTCCATTTGTGTTTTTGTTGATGCCCCAGATCCACTCAGAGGTATATTCAAATTCCTCTCCTTCAAAGAGCTGTGCATTTCCTAATAGCGGAGCTGTGAGAAATATGAATATGGCTAACTTTTTCATGGACGCTTAATCATAACAAAAATAATGCGCAAGTCCCTAAGGTTAATGGGCGTTATCATTAAGTTCAGAATAACTGATCCCCATGTGAGAGGAATGGAATACTGCCTTTCCGTCCTTCACCAAAATGGCCTGTGGAGACTCGTGCCTTACGCCATACCTCTCAGCAATGGCATTTGAGACATCTCTGTGAGAAATCAAGTCTAAAAAGTATGGCTTAAATGAAGCTTCCTGCCCATACGATCGTTCAAAGCGAGCCAATGACATGGCACTTATAGAGCACCTGGTGCTATGCTTGAACAGGAGAACAGGCCTCTCCTTAGATTTCTTATCTACTTCTTCCAGCTGATCAATGGATGTCAGGCTGGTCCAGGGTACTTCTACCTTTTCCCCTTTCGAAAAAATTTTTGATAACATTTATTTGATTATTAGCCTACTCTAATTATTCCAGATCACACGCTCCTTCTTATCAAATTTCGGCTCCTTTTCTGGACTCTTAACACCTTTTGAGTTTTGACTGTTCCCGTTTAATCGTGTCCAAAAAATATTCCACTTACGAAACATTTTTCTGACCTTAGGACTATTGAACTTCATGGCCAGGTGGTAGTTGCTACTAGGATGTTGATTTCCCACCTTAGGACGACCTCTTTTCATGTCTCCTTCCCACAGCGATGACTCCTGAAAGTATTTGGCTTCTCCCCACTCTTTAGCATTGCCAAACCACCCTATTTTAGTGCCAGTGTAGCGAGGGCGAACTTTAAAATCCACCCCTCTAAAAGGTGAGCCAGCGGAGTAGCGTGGTTTCACGTTGTAATCTTTGCCCCTGAAAGGCATCCCCTGGGAATACCTTGGATTAACATTGTAATCTTTTCCACGAAAAGGCATTCCTTGAGAGTAACGTGGTGTAACCTTATAGTCACGTCCTTTAAATTGGCTACCTGCTGAATACCGCGGAGTAACCCTATGATCTTTCCCTCTAAAAGGCATTCCTTGCGAATAACGTGGAGTGACCTTATAGTCCTTACCACGGAATGGTGAGCCGGCGGAGTAGCGAATATTTACTTTGTAGTCTTTCCCTCTGAAAGGGTTTGATTGAGAGTACCTTGGTGTGACTTTATAATCTTTACCTTTAAACGGACTACCCGCTGAATAGCGAATATTTACCTTATAGTCTTGTCCTCTGAAAGGATTTGAGGGTGAATACCTTGGCGTCACTTTGTAGTCACGTCCTTTAAAAGGACTGCCTGCAGAATAACGAATGTTTCGTTTATAGTCACTTCCTCGGAAAGGGTTGCCACCAGAATACCTGGGTGCACTTTTGTATTTGCTTCCTCTGAAGGGATTACCAAAAGAATATCTTGGTGTGACCTTATAATCTCTGCCTTTGAAAGGGCTACCACCTGAATATCTTGGGCGAGCGGAGTACCTTTTCTGACGCTCTTTAGACGGAGAATACCTAGGTGAAGTGGATCCGGAAAGTTTGAATGGGGAAGATGCACTGGAATATCTTGGAGAGGTTCTTCCACCTCCAGTGGGAATTCCATCACTGTTTTTTGGTTTTTTCTTACTCCTGAAAAACAGGAAGCCCTTTCTTTCTACTTTCTTGGTTTTTAGTCTCCGATCAGAGTCCTCGATCAATTGAGCATCGGCGGAATACACCGCCGAGCCAATCAAAAATGCTATGATCAGAAACCTTTTCATCTAATGCCTATCACCCAAAGGTTCACAATTTAGGTGATAATCTCAACGATTTGGTCGAATCGATACCTAATCAGCTAGCTGGTCTAAATCTGAATAGGTTCTCCCTGAGCGTTGAGTACTTCAAACTCGGTGAGGGCTTTTGAACTGTCCTCCACCATGTTAACCCAACGAAAATATTTCAAAAACCATTTAACACGACGTGAAAAAATACCGGCCGTGAAGTAAGTATACAGATAAGGATGAAGTGCTACCGTAATCTTCTTCTCATTTTGTGACTCAAAGAAGTACTTAATAGTATTCTCCACCTGATCCGCTACCTGGATAGAAGCTGAAATTTTTCCTGTTCCGCTACATGTTGGGCAAACCTCCTTGGTTGTAATCGAAAGTTCAGGACGCACTCGCTGACGAGTGATTTCCATTAATCCGAATTTAGAAAGTGGCAGGATCGTATGTTTGGAACGATCGTCTTTCATGGCCTCCTTCATCTTCGCGTAGAGCTTTTTCTTATTCTCTATTTTCCGCATATCGATAAAGTCCACCACAATGATGCCGCCCATGTCTCTCAGCCTGAGCTGACGAGCAATCTCTTCTGCTGCATCCAGATTTACCTTAAGTGCCGTGTCTTCCTGATTATCCTCCTTGTTGGATTTATTTCCACTGTTTACATCGATCACATGAAGTGCTTCCGTGTGCTCAATGATCAGATATCCCCCATTGAGCATACTTACAGATTGACCAAATGAGGTCTTCATCTGCTTTTCTACTCCTGTAGCTTCAAAAATCTTAGCTTTTCCCGTGTATTGTTTTAGAATCTTCTCCTTATCAGGAGCAATCCCCTTTACAAAAGTTTTGATTTCCTGATAAAGGTCTTTGTCATCTACCTGGATGCTATCAAAGCTTTCGTTTAGCACATCGCGCAGTATAGAGTTGGCGCGATTCATTTCACCAATTACCTTGTCTTTGGGCTTTGCCGTTCGGAGGGCTTTCATTCCTGCATCCCATCGATCAACAAGGTTTCGAAGATCTGTGTCAAGCTCTTTCACATCCTTGCCCATTGCAACGGTACGGATGATGACACCAAATCCTTCTGGTTTGATGGAGCTAATCAGACGCTGCAAGCGCTTGCGCTCGTTTGCATCTGTAATTTTTTTTGAAACGTTTACCGTGTTTGAAAACGGCACCATTACCAGGTATCTACCTGCCAATGACAACTCGCATGAAAGTCGTGGGCCCTTCGTAGAAATAGGCTCCTTTACTACCTGCACTAAAATCTTCTGTCCCTTTGTAAGGACTTGGTTCATTTTCCCAAGCTTATTGATATCCGGCTCTCCTTTAAAACCTGCCAGCCTTGTGCTATTCAGTTTTTTCGCCAGTGTTAGCTTGGTGAACTTATTAAGTGATTGAACCTGTGGTCCCAGGTCCAGATAGTGTAAAAAGGCATCTTTCTCATATCCCAGATCAATGAAAGCAGCATTCAAACCCTGAACTACTTTCTTAACAGATCCCAGATAAATATCACCTACGTTGAAGGTTTGTCCTCCTCCGTCCTGATGAAATTCTACTAGCCTTTTATCCTTAAGTAAAGCAATACGACATCCCTCGCGAGTTGAGTTAATGACTAGTTCATTACTCATAGCGATTGATTATAGGTGCCGATTACTTCTTCTTATGTCTGTTTTTTCTAAGTCTCTTCTTTCTCTTGTGAGTAGAGATCTTATGTCTCTTTCTTTTTTTACCGCAAGGCATAGTTTCTAATTTTTAAAAGTTTTTAAAATGTTTTAAAGGCTATTCAGGTAATCATTCGCCATCATTTTGATGGCCGGAATGGAGTCCTGTGTCGCCATGATTTCCTCCAAAAGCAGGCGGGCCTGCGATTGTTGATTTATTTCCATCAATGAAACTGCGAGATAAAGCTTGGCTTCATGATCTGCAGAATCCATCGATACAAGATTCTCAAAACGCTCCCGGGCTCGATCAAACTGACCACTTTGGATTGCAAGCAAACCCAGGTTCAAAATTGCTTGCCTGTTGGTCTCGTCAACAACTAAAATTTCTCTTAGCATGTTTATCCCTGCCATGGGATTTTCAGAGACAACCAAAGTCATGGCCAATCGGTTCTTCACTACCAGGTTCCCCGGATCTTTATCCAAAAGGGTTTGTAAAATTTCTCTGGCTTTCAGTGCATATTTCTTTGCTTGCTCCGGTCCTGCTGAACGTTCGTAAGCTTTGAAATATATGTCTGCAGCTCGTTCAGAAGGGCCTTCCATCCACCCCTGAATTTTGTCTGCGTAGCTCGCAGCACTGTCTACTGCCCCATAATCGAGATAGCGTCTCGCCAAAGAGTGCGCAAAGTTAGTTTTTTTATCAATATTATCTTCCTCCTCAAGCAATCTTCTTAACTCATTGATCTGAGTTTCAACTTCTTGAGGAATTTCCATCGAGTGTTGCTCTGTCTCAGCCACCTCTTGCAGCTGCTCATTTTCCACAACACTCCTTGGAAGCTGGAATAAAATAACCACCAGCGCGATGGCTCCAAGCACAAGAATTAGCTGGGCTCTTGTCACTTGATTTTTGGGGAGTTTTTGATTTTCTCTACAAAAATTTTGGATGGCTTGAACGACGGAATGTAGTGCTCGTCTATTACAATGGCGGTATTCTTGGAAATATTTCGTGCAATCTTCTTAGCTCGCTTCTTGTTCACAAAGCTCCCGAATCCCCGCACGTAAACATTCTCCCCATTGGCCATGTTATTTTTCACGACAGTGAAGAACGCCTCCACTGAAGCCTGCACATCTGCTTTGTCAATTCCTGTCTTATCCGATATTTCGTTTATCACATCAGCTTTTGTCACAACTGTCTGGTTTATAGGTGGGTGTTAAAATTGGGAGGCCAAAATTAAATTTGCACCTTCACATAAAAAAAGGATTTCTAAATTATTAAGTCATCGAAGGGAAAACATTTGCCGAAAGGCTAATTAATTGGTATACAGAGAGAAAGCGAGATCTTCCCTGGAGAAAAACAAAAGACCCGTATCCGGTCTGGTTGTCCGAAATCATCTTACAACAAACCCGTGTTGATCAGGGGCTACCCTATTGGCAAAGGTTTGTTGAAACCTATCCTTCCATTCATGAGCTGGCTAATGCCAGTGAAGAAAAAGTGATGCGCCTATGGCAAGGACTTGGGTATTATTCCAGAGCCAGAAACTTGCACGCCACAGCCAAATACATTGCGAATGAGCTGGATGGGGTTTTTCCGTCTACCTATTCAGAAATTCTTAAGCTCAAAGGAATAGGACCATACACCGCAGCGGCTATCGCTTCCATCTGTTTTGATGAACCAAGACCGGTAGTAGATGGCAATGTCTTCCGGTTTGCTTCCCGATACTTTGGAATCGAATCAGATATTTCAAAAGCCTCAACCAGGAAAGAGTTTGAGAAAATCCTTTCTGAAGAAATTTCGCAAGCACACCCCGGAACATTCAACCAGGCCATGATGGAATTTGGAGCCACGGTTTGCTCCCCGAATCCCCAGTGCCAAGAATGTATCTTTCGAATGGATTGCTTTGCCTTTCAGCACAAGATGCAAAAATCTCTGCCCGTCAAATCGGGAAAAACCAAAGTTCGGGATCGGCACTTTCATTACATCGTCTTTAAAAATCAGGATCACTTCTTTTTAAAAGAGCGAGTAGATAAAGATGTGTGGAGCGGCTTATTTGATTTTGCCCTCATTGAGGGGACTGCAGGTGAGGACGAAGTAATGGCAGAAATCCAAAAATCTTTTGACCTGTCAAAACCAACGCTTGATGACGTGTCTGAATCCTTTATTCACATCCTTAGTCATCAAAAAATTCATGCCACCTTCTACATGGTTTCCATTTCTGATGATGCTGCAAAAACAGTTAGCAAAAAGAGCTCACTCAAACCGTATTCCGCAGAGGAAGTGCTAAATTTGCCAAAACCCAAACTAATCGTAAATTACCTACAACGAATAGGTATCACTTAAATCACTAAGAATATGTCTGGAGTAAATAAAGTAATCCTTGTTGGGCGTCTCGGTAAAGACCCTGAAGTTCGTCACCTTGAAAATGGAGCAACAGTTGCCAATTTTTCAATGGCAACCTCCGAAACATACAAAGACCGACAAACAGGTGAGCGAAGAGAACAAACCGAGTGGCATAACGTAGTGCTATGGAGAGGTTTGGCTGAGGTGGCTGAAAAGTATGTGAAGAAAGGCGATATGATTTATGTGGAAGGAAAACTCCGCACCCGCTCCTGGGAAAAAGATGGTGTGACCAGATATACCACAGAGGTGGTAGGAGATAACATGACCATGCTTGGAGGCAGTGGTGGTTCATCGCAACAAGGAGGTGATTATTCTCAGAGCCAAAGCCAGCCGATGCAGGAGTCGGCACCATCGCAGGATAATACCAGTGATGCCACTGACGACCTGCCATTTTAAACAAAACAAACAGTAGTTGGAAACATCTTTAGACGATCCATTCCCCACGGTTTTATTGAACATGATGGCAGGTATGCCAATTTCATTCTACCTCATTAATGGGTTGGTGGTACTGGTGTTGCTTGGATTGTCCGGCCTGATCTCAGGTTCGGAGGTCGCTTTCTTTTCTTTTACTCACAACCAGATTAAAGAATTCAACGCATCGGTTGATGTGAGAGAAAAGCGAATTAGTCAATTGCTCCATCACCCGAAAAGACTGTTGGCCACTATTCTGATCCTTAACAATCTGGTCAATATTTTCATTGTGACCATATCTACGTTTGCCACCTGGCAAATCGTGGGTGACCAGGGAAAGCAAGGTCTTACCATTGTGATCCTTACTTCTGCAATTACCATCCTGATTATTTTCTTCGGAGAAATCATTCCTAAGGTCTATGCCAACCATAACGGAACCGCCTTTGCTAAGCTCACCTCTGGAATGCTCTTGCTTTCCTACAAGATTTTCAAACCCATTTCATGGTTTCTGATGAGCATCACCGGATTGATTGAGCGGCGAATGGAAAAGAAAGGATACAATCTTTCTGTAGAGGAAATTAATCAGGCGCTTGAGATCTCCGTTGAAAAAGAAGAGGTGAGCGAAGAGGAGAAAGGAATCCTAAAAGGGATAGTAAATTTTGGTACTCTTTCAGTGAAACAGGTGATGAAAGCGCGAATGGATATCACAGCCATCGATATTGAAACGGACTTTCATGAACTCATGAACCAAATCAATAAGACCGGCTATTCCCGAATTCCAATCTTCACTGAAACCGTTGATAAAATTGAGGGCATCCTATACATCAAAGACCTGCTGCCTCACATCGAGCAAGAAGATGATTTCAAATGGCAGGAGCTCCTACGCCCGGCATTCTTTGTGCCTGAGAGTAAGAAAATTGACGACTTGTTCAAAGACTTCCAGGAAAAGCAGGTGCACATCGCCGTGGTAATAGATGAATATGGAGGGACTGCCGGACTCATAACGATGGAGGATGTGATTGAAGAAATTGTAGGTGAAATCAACGATGAGTTTGACGATGAGAGTGATGTGGCTTACAACAAGCTGGATAATCAAACCTTCATATTCGAGGGTAAAACTTCACTGAATGACTTCTGCAAAATCACTGACTCTGACATTGCACTATTTGATTCTGTAAAAGGAGAAAGCGAATCTCTTGGTGGTTTGGTTCTAGAATTAAATACCAAGATGCCAAGTGCCGGGGAAAAAATTCGCTTTGGTCATTTCGTGTTCACCGTGGTGGCCGTAGACCAAAAAAGAATCAAGCGCTTGAGAGTTTATATTAATTCAGATAAAAGTAACGTTGCAGGGTTTGAAGATTAACCTCAGCTTTGCCGATATGAAGTACCTCCTTTTAATTCTCGCTTTTTTCTTTATAGCATGCGAAAATGACTATCTGCCTAAACCGAAAGGATACAATCGCATTGATCTGCCGGAAGCATCTTACCAGCCCACTCCCGATACGTTACCCTACTTCTTCGAGTACTCAAAACATGCCAAACTTCTTCGTGATTCCAGCTGGATAACCGAACGATATTGGATCAACCTTTTCTATCCTGAAATGGGAGCGGCAATTCAGATCACTTACAAACCTGTTACCGATTCGATCATTCGGGAATATCTCAGTGACTCCTATCGGCTTACCTCCCAACATAATGTGAAAGCCTACGCAATAGAGGAGAGCATCCTTGAACTACCCAGCGGTCTTTATGCCTCCTTTACCGAGCTGGAGGGTGAGGTGCCTACCCAGGCACAATTCCATATTACCGATGAGGACAGCACCGATCACTTTTTACGAGGCGCATTATATTTCCGGACTGCCACGAAGAACGACTCCCTTGCTCCTGTCATTGACTATCTGAAACAGGATATGATCCACCTGTTAATGAGCTTGAGGTGGAGTGAGTAATCTAGTATTCTAGATCATCAATCATTCTTTTTTATGCTTCGGCTTATCTTAGCCTGATGCACCCATTCTTTGATCGATCCATTGAATATCTGAAAGGTGTCGGCCCACAACGAGCTGAAACCCTAAACAAAGAATTGCAGATATTCACTTTCGGAGACCTCCTCCAGCATTATCCCTTTCGGCACGAAGATCGCAGCAAATTCTACAAGATCAGGGAACTCCAAACGGACCTTCCGTACGTCCAAATCATTGGGGAATTCAAATCCTTTAAAACCATCGGAATGGGTAGAAAGTCCAGGCTAGTGGGCACGTTTGCAGATGAAACCGGCACCATTGAAATGGTTTGGTTCAAGGGAGTACAATGGATCCAAAAAAGCCTGACCATAGGCGTAAAGTATGTGGCCTTTGGTAAGGCGACTTTATTCAACGGTAAGTTCAATATCGCTCACCCGGAAGTAGAGGTGCTTACAGAAAAGAATGCAAAAGGCGGATACCTGATTCCCGTCTATCACACTTCCGAGAAAATGAAGAAAAAGGGCTTAGACAGTAAATTCCTTACCAAAGCGATGAAAGTACTCCTGGTAGAAGCAGTCAATCACATCACGGAAACTTTGCCAGACAAACTTCTTAAGAAGTTCAAATTGATTGATAAGAAGACAGCCGTGGTGGCCATGCATTTTCCGCGCAATGCCCAGCAGCTCACCATCGCTCAAAACCGAATGAAGTTCGAGGAGCTGTTTTTTGTGCAGCTTCGACTGATCAAACTGAAAATTGCCCGAACAGAGAAATACAAAGGGGTCATCATCAATAAAAGCGACCTCCTCAATGAGTTTTATGAAAAGCAGATGCCCTTCGAACTGACGGGTGCTCAAAAGCGTGTGGTGAAAGAAATCTATGCTGACTTTCGTTCGGGTCAACAAATGAACCGACTGGTGCAGGGGGATGTGGGTAGCGGAAAAACCATGGTCGCTTTTCTTTCCATGTTGATTGCTATTGGTTCCGGTTTTCAATGTGCATTTATGGCCCCCACGGAAATTCTCGCCGAACAGCATTTCAAAGGACTGCAGGAATGGACGAAACCTCTCGGTATTCAAATGGCAAGACTGACAGGGTCTACTCCAAAGTCCGAACGGAAGCTGATTCATGAAGGACTGATGTCTGGGGTCATTTCCATCCTGGTAGGAACTCATGCACTCCTCGAAGACAAAGTAAAGTTCAAAAACCTGGGACTGGCTGTGATCGATGAGCAGCACCGTTTTGGTGTGGCACAACGAGCCAAGCTTTGGACCAAAACCAAAGACACTTATCCTCACGTACTAGTCATGACTGCCACACCCATACCGCGAACATTGGCTATGACCTTATATGGAGATCTGGATATTTCTGTAATTGATGAGCTCCCTGCCGGAAGAAAGCCGATCAAAACGATGCATTACCGAGACAACAAGAGGCTGGAGATGTTTGGATTTGTGGAAAAGGAAATTGAAAAAGGCCGTCAGGCATACATTGTTTTTCCACTTATTGAAGAGTCCGCTACTCTGGATTACAAAGATTTGATGGATGGATACGAAGGCATCACCCGTCGATTCCCAAATTATCAGATTTCCATAGTGCATGGACGAATGAAAGCTGAAGATAAGGAGTGGGAGATGCAGCGCTTTGTGAAAGGCGAAACCAAGATTATGGTTGCTACCACCGTAATCGAAGTAGGCGTGAATGTGCCCAACGCTACCATCATGGTGATTGAAAATGCGGAGCGCTTCGGCCTGTCACAGCTACATCAGCTTAGAGGCCGTGTGGGGAGAGGGGGTGATCAGAGCTATTGTATCCTGATGACCGGATTGAAACTCAGCACAGAAGGACGCACCCGATTGAAGACGATGGTAGACACGACGGATGGCTTTAAGATTGCAGAGGTAGACCTTGCCCTCCGCGGGCCTGGTGATCTGATGGGCACCCGACAAAGTGGCGTCCTTGATCTATTGGTTTCTGATCTAGTTAAAGATGGAGAAATTTTGAAAGTAGCACGAATAGCAGCACAAGATATTCTGACACAAGACCCCAATTTGGAGAAGCCAGATCATCGAATGATCAAATCACATATTGATTCATTTAGTAAAAATGCCGTGAATTGGGGGAGGATTAGTTGAGTAGTCTTTGGTTATTCGTTGACTTGTTGCCAATTCACCGTTTAACTAATTAACTTAACACTAAATGAAATCCCAATACATCAAACTTCTGAAAAAACAGATCAGCAAACTGGAAGAAGATTCCTTTGATCTAGAAGCCTGGAAAACCAGTGCAATCACGGTACTGGAACGGATCTTTGGCGAAAATGACCCAAGAGCTAAGCAGATCGAAAACCTGAAGATTGACTACAGCAGCTGGGCTCTTCGCGACTCGAACTCAAAATACAAACCAATCGAGACGGCCAAACTCAAAGGCAAAGAGGTTCTTAATACTGCCATCGATGAAATTGAAATATTTGGCGCTCCCGAAAATCACGCAGTAGAAGTTCTAGGTAGTGATTTTGTAAAAAAAATGCAAAACATGAGTGATTCAGAACGGAAGAAATACTTTGACGGGATGAAGAAAGGGGAGTTGGTAGATTTGCTTATGAAGTTGACTTCTTAACTATTTACCTTAAGGACTGTCCCCTTGAGGGGACTATAGGGTGTAACATCCCCCTCACCCCCTTCAAAGGGGGAATAGCTCTTTGACTAAATAGTGTCAGTGCTTAAAATGCCTGGTTCCTGTCATCACCATAGCTAAACCATTCGCATCGCAATAGTCAATGGAGTCCTGATCCTTAATCGAACCTCCAGGCTGTATCACTGCGGTTATTCCTGCTTTTTGCGCAATCTCCACACAATCTGGGAACGGGAAAAATGCATCTGAAGCCATCACCGCACCATTGAGGTCAAACCCAAACTTCCCTGCTTTTTCAATTGCCTGGTTGAGGGCATCCACTCGTGAAGTCTGACCCACGCCACTGGCAAGTAGCTGTCCATCTTTCGCGAGAACGATTGTGTTCGACTTGGACTGCTTACAAACTTTCGATGCAAAGATCAGATCCTCCACCTCATCAGCGGTTGGTGCTTTCTTTGTCTTTACTTCCAAATCCTCTTTCGTCTCGGACTTCAAATCATAATCCTGCACGATCGTACCATTCAAAAGGCTCTTATACTGCACCTCTTGTCTCCAAGGTTTTTTCTGGATCAGTAAGATTCGGTTCTTCTTTTTTTCAAGAATTTCAAGAGCATCAACGGCAAAAGTCGGTGCAATCAAAATTTCAAAAAACAGGCTACTCATCTCTTCAGCCGCAGCTTTGTCCACTTCCTGATTCGTAATCAAAATACCGCCAAAAGCTGAAACGGTATCAGCAGCAAAAGCTCGTTCGTAAGCTTCTTTGACAGTTTTTCCGGTAGCAATACCACACGCATTGTTATGCTTGAGGATGCCAAAGGCCGTTTGATCTGTAAACTCAGCCATCAGCTGAACAGCCGCTTCAATGTCTACCAGATTGTTATAAGAAATCTCCTTTCCGTGAATCTTCTCAAAGTATTCCTCAAAATCTCCGAAGAAATATCCTTTCTGATGCGGATTCTCTCCGTATCGTAAGGTTCTGCCAGGTGCAGAAGAAACCCGGAACGCAGGTACCTGCTTTTCGGAATTCATCCAGTTGAAGATCGCTGAGTCGTAATGACTGGAGGTGGCAAATGCTTTCGCTGCAAAGAGTTTGCGTTCCTCCTCGGTTGTTTCCCCGTTTTGATTATCCAGTATATCCTGAAGGTCCTGATAATATTCACGAGAACTTACCATCACCACGTCCTTATAGTTTTTTGCGCCAGCTCGAATCAAGGCGATTCCTCCAATATCAATTTTTTCTATGATATCATCTTCACCAGCACCACTCGCTACGGTTTCTTCAAACGGATACAGATCTACAATCACCAAATCGATCGGTGGGATTTCGAATTTTTTAGCTTCTGCTAAATCTGATTCATTGTCTCTTCGATGAAGAATTCCTCCAAAGATCTTCGGGTGGAGTGTTTTCACTCTTCCTCCGAATATGGAAGGATAGTCCGTCAGGCTTTCAACCGGAATAACATCGATTCCGAGCTCTTTGATGAACTTCTCTGTTCCGCCTGTGCTATAAATTTTAACTCCTTGATCGTCCAGCTTCCGTACAATAGGTTCCAGACCATCTTTATGAAATACAGAAATGAGGGCTGATTGAATCTTCTTTTTGGACATCTATGTGGTTGGTTTTATTTCAAGGTGTGCAAAGGTACCATCGTCATTGGTTTTATTTCTTATGCGTTAGAATATACTCTTCGATCACATGAGGAAAATGCTCATACTCCAACGCATGAATTTTCTCGGCAAGTGTATCTGCCGTATCATCACTACTTACCTTGCATTCTGATTGGAATAGTATTTCACCTTTATCGTATTCTTCGTTTACTAAATGTATTGTGATTCCGGATTTCTTTTCTCCTGCCTCGATCACGGCCTGATGAACCCGGTCTCCATACATGCCCTTTCCTCCAAACTTTGGTAGCAGTGCCGGATGAATATTGATGATTCGGTTTCTATAAGACTGGATTAAAAACTTAGGAATTAACCAAAGAAAGCCTGCCAAAATGAGGTAGTCAATATCTTCAAGTCGTTTGATAAATGAAGAATCCTGAAACTGTGCTTTAGAAAAAGTAGATGATGGGATGTCCAGGTTTTCAGCCCGCTGATGCACAAATGCATCCTGCTTATTCGAAAGAATCTCTTTCACCTGTATGAGGTCATGGTTTTCAAAGTAGTGTGCTATGTTTTCTGCATTGGTTCCACTTCCAGAAGCGAATATTGCCAGGTTGATTTGCTTACTCATTAACTGCAAAACTAATTAGAAGGCATCTTCAAATACCTCAACATCTCCATTTGGTTCCACACAGAAAATATCAAAACGGATATCCTTCTTCCAATTAATCCCAAAAATGTAATCTTCTGCCGCTTCTTTGATTCGGTTTTGTTGCGCTTCTGATACAAAAGTTTCAGGCTCACCAAAATCCTTTCTACTTCGGTTTTTCACCTCAATAAATATTAGAAGTTTTTCCTTTTGAAGAGCAACCAGATCAATTTCTGCTCGCTTGTACCGGTAGTTTGTCTCCAAAATCTCGCATCCCTGTTTTTCATAGTGATGTTTTGCTATTGCTTCACCCTGAATACCTTTAGTTTTGCGATCCATGCAAAGAGCGGCCATTGGCCATTTATAGATAATGCCAGATTTATATCCACTTAAGTTTAAGCCAATTTTCAAAGAAAAACTTTGGGGAGGGCAAAAAATTAAAACCATTCTTGGTAAAGACTTTGGTGAACTCGACAACTGTGGTGAAACCTGGGAGCTATCCGGGGTTCCTGAAAATATTTCTGAAGTGGCTAACGGGGTTCTGAAAGGAAAAGCACTGACGGACATAATAATGGAATGCAAGGCTGAGTTGGTTGGTAATTCCATTTACCAGCATTTTGGTAAAGAGTTTCCGCTTTTGATCAAGTTCATAGATGCTGCAAAAGACCTTTCAATTCAGGTTCATCCTGACGATGAACTTGCACAGAAAAGACATAATTGTCCGGGAAAGGCTGAAATGTGGTACGTTATTCAAGCGGATGAATCTGCGTCTCTAATTAATGGATTTAAAAAAGAGTCTAGTCGGGCTGAATATTTAAGTTACCTGAAGCAAGGTAAGCTAACAGAGCTCTTAAATAGAGAAGAGGTTCAGCCTGGTGATGCTTTTTACCTTCCTGCCGGGCGCGTGCATACTATCGGAAAAGGTTTGTTAATTGCAGAAGTTCAACAGACCTCTGATGTTACCTATCGCATTTATGATTTTGATCGAACGGACAAGAACGGAAACAAAAGAGAACTTCATACAGATCTTGCCATTGATGCAATAGATTTTTCAGAACCTGATGAGGTAAAAAGCTCTTATGATCATTCATTAAACCAAGCGAACTCCATTGTTTCTTCCCCATATTTCTCTACCAATAAGCTATTTCTTGATCAGCCTAAAGCGATTAATCGATCAGCGTTGGATTGCTTTAAAATCTATATCGCCGTGGGGGGGAGTGGTAAAATTGAAGGTGAGCCTATCAAATTCGGCGAGGTTATTTTGGTGCCTGCCTGTATGAAAGAGTATACCATTGAACCGGAAGGTGAGCTTGAATTGTTGGAGACTTACATAGAGTTGTAACAGGTGAATAAAAAAACACAATTCATTCATTTAGGCCTTAAAGACTATCAGGAAGCCTGGGACTATCAGGAAAATCTCTTTAAAGAAACGGTTGATCAAAAAATCGCCAACCGGAAGCTTCCTGAATCAGGGCAGATTGAAACTAAGAACTATTTGATTTTCTGCGAGCATCCGCATGTATATACACTTGGAAAAAGTGGGGATGAAAACCACCTCCTCGCAAATGAAGCTTTTCTAAAAGAAAAAAATGCGACTTTTTACAAAATCAACCGGGGAGGAGATATCACTTATCATGGTCCAGGCCAAATCGTAGGTTACCCAATCCTGGACTTGGATCATTTTTTTACTGACATCCACAAATACCTCCGGTTTTTGGAAGAAGCGGTTATTCTTACATTAAAAGAATATGGCATTAAGTCTGGCAGAGTCGATGGGCTCACAGGAGTTTGGCTCGATGGTGATAATGAAAAGAAAGCCCGGAAAATCTGTGCCTTAGGAGTAAAAAGCAGCCGATGGGTAACCATGCATGGTTTTGCTTTTAATGTGAATACCAATTTGGAATATTTTAATTATATCGTTCCTTGTGGCATACCGGATAAAGCGGTCACCTCATTACAAAAAGAATTGGGACATGAGGTGAAAATTAAAGAGGTAGAAGAAAAGCTAAAAAAACATCTTTCTGTAATCTTTAAAATGCAATTGTCAGATTAATTACTTCCAATTTAAGGTTGATTGAAGACCATAGCCAACAAAGGTGCAGGTCAGGTGCATGATCGAAATTTGAGGATGAATCTCGATAACCATCAAATTGAATGCCTCAAAAAGAACTGGTGCTGCCAACATAATTAAGGGTCGTCTACTGATGACCGCAAGAGCTCCGTATACCTGAAACATTCCTATTGACCCACCAACCCAGTTTCTGCTCATCACATAATTCAAGAATTCACTGCCTGGATAATAATGAATCAAGACCGTATAAAGCACGGCGAAAAACGGAGCAACAACCAGATACGCAAGTAGGAACATGATTATGGTTTTTCTTGTCCCAAAATGAGCTTCATATGATTGAACCATTAGCAACAATCCAAGAACGGTTACAAATAAGATGTGATCCAGTCCATTGTGAATGAATGGAGTTGTGAAAAGATTTCGAAGAAATAAAATGGGTTCCGTTGATAGGTTTCTTATCCAAAAGGCAAATTCACACTGCAATGCAAGCTGCCATGTTGATTTACAATCCCAGGTTGATGCAAAACCCAACAAACCTATTATTGACCAAATTATGACAAGGTAAATAATAGTAAAGCACCTGGTTGCGACTAGCTTTCCAGGAGTAAGGGAGGCTCCACTTGCGTTTTGCCATGGCCAGATAAATGGAAATATTCTCTTTCTAGTAGTTCCGTTCATCATCCAACTATATTTTCTGGCTGTTTCTGCGATGTAGCTCGTTCTGAATAGTATCATAAACAGATGATTGAAGCTTTTGCAAATCATCTAGATCATAATCCGCTGAGTTTATAGGCTCATGAATTACCAGCCTGCTTTGCCTTTTCCAGCTAACCCTGTACTTTCCATCATCCGGCAGAATGGACCAATTATCAACTATTGTAACAGGCACTAATTTAGTACCTGTTTCTATTGCCATTTTAAATGGCCCTCTTTTAAATCGGCTCATGCTGATTTCATTGACCTTGTGAATGCCCCCCTCTGGAAATACAGTCAATGAATATCCATTTTCTAATGCCTCAACACTTTTTTGATAGGCCTCATAGCTACTTTTCTTCTTGTTTCTATCAACGAGTATATGGTAACTTCTATAGTAAAAACCAAATATGGGAATGTTCGCTAAAGAAAGCTTTCCGACAAACTTGAAGGGAATTGGGACATGGGGCATGCTTAAAATATCCAAAAAGGAAAAATGGTTTGGACAGAAGATATAATTAGCGTTTCGATCAAGAAGATGTTTGTTTTCAACTACCACCCTGATACCAATTAAAAAGCAATAGAAGTTACACAAGTATCTATTTAGAGTAAGGCCAAATCGGTCATTCTTGATTAAAAGACCGATCAAAAAGAAGGGAAAAAAAATGATGAACGAAAAAACAAAAGCTAACAGCGCATAAATCAGATAGGCCTTTTTGAATGCCTCTGCAAGAAAGCTTGTTTTTATTTGTCCTTCAGCTATTTCCAACACCTTTTTTTGCTTTTGAAAATAGAAGAGATATTCCTAACCCAATAAAAACAGCAAGCCAATGCATCAATGAAATATGTAAGTCAATACCCAAGACCAAATTAAAAATTTCGAAAGCGATCGGTATCGCTAAAAGGACAAGCGGTTTCCTGCTTTGCGGAATCAACGCACCATAAACCTGAAACATCCCAATGGATCCACCCATCCAGTTCCTTTTAAAAGCAAACAGCATAAACTCATTTCCAGGGTAAATTTCAGTTCCAACCGTATAAAACCCTGCCCAAAATGGTGCTACGGTCAAATAAGAAGAGAAAAAAATTAGAGCCGTCCTTTTCCAGCCAAAGATGGCCTCATGAGATTGAACGATTAGCAAGAACCCGATCACCGAAACAAATAGAATGTGATCTAGTCCATTGTGAAGAAAGGAGGTGGTGATAAGGTTTCGAAGAACAAGATGAATCGGTTTCTCCGTTAAGTCCTTAACCCAAAAAGCGTACTCGCAGTATATGCTCATCTCCCACGACACTCCACAGTCTCTTGCCCTTGTTGAAGCAAAGCCCAAAACCACCACAATCAGCCAGATAGTTATTAAATAAAAGATTGTAAAGGGTTTAAGTCGAACGAGCTTACTTAACGAGACATTTTCGTTATTCGCTCCCTTCCAGGGCCATACAAATGGAAACAGGCGTTTATTTTGAGAAGTCGGATCCATGTCAAATGATTCGGCAAACTAAACCAACCAAAAAGAATAAGGAAACTGGTTAGCACATTTTATGCCGAAATGATCCCAAATTTGCAGCATGAGAAAAGACATCAATTTTTCTCCCGTGAAAGACGTTCATGTGGTTGTAGCGAAGACCGATGAGGGGTGGAGAGTTTTTTTGATTAACAGAAATGATCACAAATTAGAAAACGTGATGGTCACATCCAGAGGCTATGGAGAAACTAAAACAGAAAAACAGAAAACCTCCACACTCCGTCATATGATCCCTTTCGTTGATCCCGGTGAATACGCATTGATTGAACCCATTGATGAGTCGGTCTTCCATCTCAATAATGAATATTGGGTCAGCTATTTCATTGACGGGCAGGTATATGACAAAAAATTTATCTTTGTCCCAGATGCCATTGTTGAAGAAAACCTCATCTTCATTGAAGAATTGGAAATGAAAGGTATCTTGCATGATTGATGAATCACTTTCAAGATTTTTTAATCATCGATATTGAAACGGTCTCGGGAAACGAGAACATCGAACAGCTTTCTCCAGCTTTAAAGAAACATTGGGAACGAAAAGCCGGATTTATTCATAACCCTGATGAAAAATCACCGGAAGAACTCTATGAAGATCGGGCAGCCATCTACGCAGAGTTTGGAAAAATCATCGTGATAGGAATGGGCTTTTATCACGAACACAAAGGAAAGCCAGCCTTACGAGTGAAAACACTTGCATCTAAAAACGAAAAACAATTATTAACAGACTTTAAAAATTTTATAGAATCAACCTTTGATCAGGACAACCTAAAGCTCTGTGCACACAATGGAAAAGAATTTGACTTCCCCTACTTGTGCAGACGTATGCTGATCAACGATATTAAAATTCCCTGGTCGCTGAATATGACCGGGAAAAAACCCTGGGAGGTAAATCACATCGATACGATGGAACTGTGGAAGTTTGGCGACTGGAAAAGTTTCACTTCGCTGGATTTGCTTACCAACATCTTTGGGATTCCGTCTAGTAAACAAGAATTGGATGGCTCAATGGTGACAAAAACATATTATGAAGAAAAAGATGGGTTAAAGAAGATTGAGGAATATTGCCAAAAAGATGTAATCGCAACGGCACAGCTCTACCTCCGCCTCAATAATTTACCTCTGATCGATCCAGATCAGATAAACATCGTAAAATGACCGCACGGTCGAAAACACATGAGTAGAAAGAAAAGAAAAAAGAAAATAGGATCACGATCCAAGCAACAACAACCCAACCACGTAAAACAGATAAAAAGTAAGCTCCACGAGATTTTCTCCCTGAACGACGGAAAGTCGTATGGTTATCGCGAGCTCATTCGTCAGCTGAAACTAAGAGACAAAAAATCCAAGGATTATCTCAAAAGCCAGCTTTTCAGCCTGGAAAGCAAAGAAAAAATCAGGCGACTCAGTGATGGACGCTTTGTCAGCAATGCAGAAAGTGAGTACCTCCAGGGAACTGTCGATCATGTCAATCCGAACTTTGGCTACATAGTTACCCCTGAGCCTGAAGAAGATATCTGGGTAAAAACCGAGGATTTGAATTTTGCGATTCATGGCGATCTGGTGAGTGTGCTGGTTACCAAACCATCAGGTAAAGGCTACAGACCTGAGGGAAAAGTGGTTAATATTTTGAAACGCAACCGAGAAGAATTTGTCGGAAGAATTGAAGTCTCTCAAAAGTTTTCCTTCGTCATTCCGGATAGTCGAAACATCCACTTTGATATCATGGTCTATCCTGAGAAAATTGGCAAAGCCAAGCCGAATGATAAGGTGATGGTGAAAATCGACAAGTGGCATGACAGGAAAAACAGAAGTCCGCTCGGTACGGTAACGGAAGTGCTGGGTCAAGCTGGAGATAATGAAGCGGAGATTCATTCCATCATGGCTGAATTCGGCCTTCCTTTCAGGTTTCCAAAGAAAATTGAAAAAGCAGCCGATGAAATCTCAGACCTTATTACCGACGAGGAGGTTAAGAAGCGTCGTGATTTTCGTGGCATTACCACATTTACAATAGACCCGCATGATGCAAAAGATTTCGATGATGCATTATCCATAAAAGAGCTGGAAAAAGGCAAATTTGAAATCGGTATTCACATAGCGGATGTTTCACACTATGTGGATGAGGGAACCGAATTGGATAAAGAGGCGATCGATCGAGCCACTTCGGTTTACCTGGTAGATCGTACAATCCCAATGCTACCTGAGCGATTGTCAAATGGGCTTTGCTCTCTGCGACCCAACGAAGAAAAACTGACCTTCTCTGCCGTTTTTGAAATAGACGGCAAGGGAGCTATCTCAAACAAGTGGTTTGGACGAACCATCATCAAGTCAGACAGACGGTTTACGTATGAAGAGGCGCAGGAGCGTATTGAGGGATTAGACAGTGATTTCACAAAGGAAATCGTAACTCTGAACAATATCGCTAAGCACCTGAGAAAAAAGAAGTTTCAAAACGGAGCGGTCAATTTTGAAACAGTGGAAGTCAAGTTCCGGCTGGATGAAGACGGTAAACCGCTAGAAGTCATCCCGAAAGAACGGAAGGACGCCCACAAGATGATTGAAGAGTTTATGCTCCTCGCAAACAAAGAAGTGGCCACACACATTTTTAAATGGAAGGAAAAAGGAAAAGAGGAGGGCAGTAAAACATTTGTTTATCGGGTACATGATGATCCGGATCCGGAGAAACTAAACACATTCGCTTCTTTTGCCGCCAAGTTTGGTCATAAAATCGATTTGGGAAAAAACCTTTCCGGCGGGCTAAATAAGCTCATGGACGACATTGAAGGGAAGCCAGAACAAAACGTGCTTGAATCTCTTGCTATTCGATCCATGGCAAAAGCCAAGTATACGACTGATCCTCGTGGGCATTTTGGTCTGGCTTTCGATCATTATACCCATTTCACCTCTCCAATCCGGCGATATCCGGATGTGATGGTGCACCGCCTCCTCGAGCACTACCTACAAGGAGGAAAAAATGTCGGTGATGAGGAGTATGAGCCGCTATGTATGCATTCTTCTGAACGTGAGAAGCGAGCTGCCGATGCAGAGCGTGCCTCTATTAAGTACAAGCAAGTGGAGTTTATGGAAACCATGCTTGGTCAGGAGTTTGAAGGTATTGTTTCCGGCGTGACCGAATGGGGAATTTTTGTAGAAATAATACAAACCAAGTGTGAGGGAATGATTCGTATGAGTGACCTGGATGATGATTATTATGAGTTTGATGAAAAGCAGATGCGAGTAATCGGACGCCACAACAAACGCATCATTACTTTGGGAGACAACCTAAAAGTACTGGTCGCTAAGACCGACATTGATCGAAGAACCATTGATTTAGAATTGGTGAATGAGTAAATTAGGAGGCAAGTTAGTTAGGTAAAAGACATGCTAAGCAAAAAAGCAATCGAAATGCTCGAGTACAATGGGTACTCATTCAAGACAAACAATGATCAGATTCTATTTAAAAAGGCCGGCACGGATCAGGTCGGTCTTATCATCGTGATGATTTTTACAGCAATAGTGATTGGCATTTTCTTCGCTATTCAATGGTGGGCTGGGATTGGTGCTTTGGTGGTGGCCTTTTTTGTTTTTCGTCCCTTAGTCAAACGAATTCCGGGAAGTTTAAAACTAGCGATCGTGCCTGGCACAAGAAAACTCGAGTTGAACAATCGAAGCGTGACATTCACCTTTGAAGATATCAAGGGCATTTATATTCATTCAAAATTTGTAGACGAATATTCCAGCGCTTTTAAAAGTACCAGTGAGGAGCACCGGGTAACCATTGGGTTGGAAGCACAAAAGCAGGTTCCATTGTTCAAATTGATTTCTGATCATGCCAAACCATCGAAAGAAATGAATGAGGTTTATGATTATTTGAAATCCATCATCTCTTCTGAAAGGGCGTCCTCAGCAGCATAATCAGGCATCTTGTCAAAATCATTATTCGTCGAATCACGAGGGATTCCTAATATTTTTTTCTTACCTTAATCTGATAAAGGCTATGCCTGACCTTTAGGCATTAACCAATAGACGTATGAAATCACCCAATCTCAGCCGAGGAGCGATTGACCTACTCGGTGAAAACGGCTATTCTTTCAAATCGAAAGATGGCAAAGTCACCATCAAGCGGCGCAATAGCTACATGGGCGCAATAGTGCTCCTTTTTGTCACCCTGTTTTTATCCATCCCTGTTTTTTCAGCTGGAGCTATCTATGGTGTTATTCTCATTGGTGGCGTGGTTGGTGCCATCGTGATTCGCAAAATCTTTTTTGCAAAAAGATCCAGTCTGTCAATAGATCTGACTAACAATACATTTACCGCGATTGTGGGAACCTACTATCAGGAGGATCAACCCTTAACAATGATTTCTGCGATTACCCTTCAGTCTCAATTCATAGATGAATACACAACTGCAGCCAGAAATTCTGTAGAGGAGTACCTGGTGTCCATTCGAATCCAGCTTATCACAAAAGAGGAGGTAACACTTTTCCAGCTTAAATCAGAACAGTCAGAACCTACAGAAGAAGTAAATGAAGTTTACGCCATGCTGGAAAATGCCGTCAAGGGAGCTAAAGCTGCCTAATTATTAAATGTGACGAATCATTTCTAAATTTAGCTTACCAATCACGTCATCGCCTTGATAAACTTAACTTATCTGAAACGCGAGCAAGGGTTTTATCTCTTCCTCATGATATCTGCTTACGTTTCTACTCTGGCATTTGGTGCCTTTTATTTGGCTGCTGATGCTCCGCAACTCTATATACCTACGTTTGGAGCGTTTTTTCTGTTTGCGGTCTATGGGGTCCTTTCATTTTTCTCTGTTAGCCTGGTCACGCTTTTTCGCCTGTCAATCATCACAGCCTTAATGGCTTTTTTCAATCAGGTTTTCTACTCTGGGGGTATTGTTTCTTCAGGAATCGTGGAGTTTCTTATCCCTCCACTTCTTGCATTTTTTTATCGACCGATATCTGACCGATATTTTTTCATGATCCTCTCCGCCATTTGCATGGTTGTCATGTGGCCGCTTACTTTCATGGGCTTTACTCAAAATTTACTTCCGGATAGCATGCACAACATACATGGTATTCTGTGTGCCTTTTTTGTTTTTAGTATTGTCACGATCTACACATTCCTTTTTAGAAATGCACTGGTGATAAAAAATCAAAAGATTGGTGAATCAATGAAGCAGCTGCAAGAGACAACTCATAAGCTGATTCAATCGGAAAAAATGGCTTCTTTAGGCATGCTCTCTGCTGGTGTTGCACATGAGATCAACAACCCGTTGAACTTTATTAAAGGAGGACTTGAAATTCTGGAGGATGGATTAAAAGAAGAGAAAGAGCTCAAGTTTGAAGCGGCTCCCAGCATGCATGTAATAAAGGAAGGCCTTAGCCGAGCATCCGTCATCGTCAATAGTCTAAATCATTTTAGCAGAAACACCGAATCGATGGATGAGCGATGTGATATCCACGACATCCTTAACAACAGCCTGATCATGCTACAACCAAAGCTCAAATACAAAGGAACGGTTGAGAAAACATTTACGAAGGAAAAATTGGTGATTAAAGGGAATGAAGGAAAACTGCATCAGGCATTTTTGAACATTATCTCCAATGCAGAACAGGCCATAGACAAAAAGGGAACCATTTTGGTAAAAACCCGAAAAAACACCAACACCATAGATGTTGAAATCGCGGACGATGGAGTGGGAATCAG
Organism: Ekhidna sp.; assembly: GCF_965247405.1. Taxonomy (GTDB): domain Bacteria; phylum Bacteroidota; class Bacteroidia; order Cytophagales; family Cyclobacteriaceae; genus Ekhidna. The sequence continues at coordinate 2,048,376 of NZ_OZ252014.1, read as the reverse complement.
CAAAGAACACCTAAATAAGATCAGTGACCCATTCTTTACTACCAAGCCCGTAGGTCAGGGTACAGGCCTGGGACTGGCAATAACCTATAAAATTATTGAGGATCATAATGGGTCAATCGACGTATCATCCAAGCCGGGAAAAGGGACTAAATTTGTACTTTCATTCAAAGTGAGGTGAGGCGAACTATTTTATTTGTAGACGATGAACTGATCAACCTTTATGTCCTGGAAAAAAGGTTTGAGGGTGAATATAATGTGCTGACTGCAGAGTCTGCTGAAGATGCGATTTCTAAGATTGAAGCCAATAAAGATGTTCTGGATGCGATTATCAGTGATCTCAAAATGCCCGGAATGGATGGCATTCAGCTTATTAACCGAATAAAACCTGATGTCCTTGACGTTCCCTGCTTTTTACTTACCGGATTTGACCGGGTGGAACAGACCGATGAGATGAGTGGCAAGATTCAGCACATGTTCAAAAAGCCGTTCGACTATAACGAAATCGATTCCAAGCTAAAGGAAGTGCTTTAGTGATGCGTTGGTTTCAACAAATCTGTCACCGTTTTTACCGGATTGAAAGTGATTAATGGCACCTCCACAAAAATGGTATTCCAATGAGCCATTGCTCCGTTCCACAAGCCTGGAAGCTCCATCGCTAGTAGTTTTTTACCCTGAAATGATTTTTCAGAAATAAATCCAGCCTCCTCGTCTCTGAAATTGAGAAGGTTAAATTTCTGCCCTTTGAAATTTTTTACGCCACAAACCAGATCTACCGGGTTAAAGTGGGTTCCATTTTTGAACGCCTTTCGCTGTTCAGGATTGGATTTATCTATTTGTGCTGATTCTACGATCTGAAGCGATTCTGCAGTGAATTCATTTTTTACCCAAAATGGCCCTCCTCCTGGCTCACCTTCATTTTTAACCATCCCACACACCCGAATAGGCCGGTTCAGGAATTCAGGAATCTCCGAATCAGTGAATGCCCGAATGCCCATCTCTTCCAGCAGATTTTTGCCTTCATTGGAAATGTCCTCTCCGCCATCATGTCTATGCAGTAATTCGAACGTTTTTTTCTGATAGCTCAAAAGCACTCCTGCCAGGGCTTTTTTATATCTGATCGTTTCAGACTTCAAACGATCAGGAACGACATTGTCAATGTTTTTTATAAAAATCAGATCTGCAGAAACTTCGTCCAGATTTTGGAGCAAAGCCCCATGTCCTGCGGGCCTAAATAGCAGCTTGTCGCTCGCATCCCTAAAAGGCTCAAAAGCAGGTGTTACTGCAATGGTATCTGTTTCTGGCATCTGTGTGCTGTATGACACTGAAAATTTCGAATCAGTGTCCAGATTAGAAATAGCATTTTGGATATGGGTTTCAAATGCAGCATGATGTTCCGGAGAGACAGTAAAATGAATCCGAACTTGGTTCAACTTGTTTGCATAAGCCATTCCTTCGAATAAATGCTCTTGAGCCGGAGTTCTGGTTTCTTTTTCATAGCCATGAAAACTCAGCAGCCCTTTTGGCAGCTTTCCATAATTCATTCCTTCCTCCGTGAGAAGTAAGCCCACAATCTCATCATGCCTATAATCCTTTTGCGCATCAGCAATCGTTTTTCCTTTTTTAGCTTGCATCAATCGGTCGAGCTCATCATAAAACGCAAACTCATCTATGTGCTGAAAAAACTTGCCAACTTTCTTTTCCTCACGCGAGATTGATTCGAACGTGCTCTCGGTACCGTCAAATTCTTCCTGAAAAGCGAAAAGTGTTTTAAACATTCGTGTTGCAGCACCAGAGGCAGGAACGAATTTTAAAACTTCAATTTCTGCTTCTTCATAGGTTTTTTGAAAACTATCAGCCTCATCCTTTGATAATCTCAATATGCCATCACCAACTGTTGCGGCTTTTGAAATATTGGCCGGAGCGAATCCTTTTTTAAATCGATTTAGCTGAGATGCTACTTTTTCAATGCCGATCCCTTTACTGGCTATTTGCTTCTTATCTTCCTCTGAGAACACTGGCTTACAATTTCTCGGTTAAAACTAATTTCTGTTTACTAAGTTGTTCCTTTTCCAAGGAAAACAAATTAATTTGGTTTAATTAAAACTTAATCACCTGATCAAATATGAGCACAGATATCTTCCAAATCTCCCCCACTTTTTATGGAATCACGATGATACCGAAAGATTCCTGGCGGGAATATGGCTATGCATTACTTACGATCGCTGGTTCTGATGGAGACGTTTCTGATCCCGAGCTGGAGTGGCTCACCATCGAGTGTGCCCAGGCTGTAGGTGTAGATGAATCAATGATTGCAGATTGGGAAGAGTTTGATTTTGAAGAAGGAGACCTGGAAGAAATTTTCTATAATTTCAATTCGTCTTCATTCGCCAATTTCAACAAGTTGCTAATCTATGATGCAATCCGTATGTCCAGTGCCGATGGTGATTATGCTCAAGATGAAAGGGAGCAAGTGCATCATGCAGCCCAGATTTTGAAGGTGCCAATGGATTCTGTGATGGCGATTGAAGCATTAGTCGATTTGGAGCATGCAGCCAACAAGCTTCGTTTAACTATTTTTTAGCCATATATTGTATTAAGGACATTGGCCAAACGAATGCCTGCCTGAAGTAGGCGTTGATTCAAAAGCTCAATATTTTCGAAATCATAGCGATAGCTAAGCTTTTTATCCTCCGGTATGGTATTGTAGCACTGATGTCTAAAGTTCTTTGATTCATTTGCCCAGTCCAGCACATTCAAAGAAGACCATGCCTTCAATTGCTCATCCGTTGGGTGATCAATCCAATCAGCATACTCGGTATAGCTATAATTCTGTCCATCAATTATCCCACTATCCCAAACACGGTGAAGGTTTGAGCTTTTCCAGAAATAATCAAGTTTTACATCATTGCCTCCCTTATCCTCTCCGTTTCCTACATGTAGAGGCTGGTGAATATCACCAATCAAATGTACAAGACACTTTAACGCAAACGCTTCATCGTAATCCGTAAACTCCTTTGAGTTCAGCTCCCCCATTAGACGCTGTATGGTAACAATCACGTCTCCCTCCTCTGGAGTGCCGACTTCCTCATATGTCTTGCTATCAGGAATTGTTGCATAATGCCATGGTGACATGTGTCGATAGGTCGCATCAGACTTAATAAAATCCATGTAGTTGCTTACTTCAGCCAATGTCTCAAAACCTAAAACCTTTTCGATGTTCTTTTTCGCTTTTTTCGTCAGGTGTCGTTCAGCGATCAGACCTACTATGCGATGACCTGTGGGTCCCCAACCAAAAGACTGGACAACAAAGAGAACCCCGATAAATGGTAGCACAAATCTTTTCATGCAATAAAGGTAGGGTGGAAAGAAATTCTGAGCTAATAATGGATGGTTAAGAATGTCTAAAAAAAAGAGAAGGCGTGACCGGAATACCGATACACGCCTAATCACCAACCTAACCTAAAAGAAAGTTTTTAATAAACGTATGATGTCTATTTTATTATGAAATTCTTTGTCTTTAATACCCGTAAATCACCCGAAATGTTGCAATGATATCTTGAAATAGTTCATTTATTAGACCAACACCCGGTTAACGTCTATCAACACAAGCAGAGCACCAAACAAATGTGAAAACCATTTTACACATCCTCGTGTAGTATAAAGGTTACTTTTGCCATCTAATTTTTCAGAGCAGGTTTGAATACAAAAGATTTATTACAGAAATATCAGGAGAGCACCAACGTCAAAGCAATCGCTGAGACCATTCGGAAAAAGAAGCAGCTCAGACTTAAAGGAATTGCCGGCAGCTATGATGCTTTGCTAGTTGCTGCTACGTTCAAAGCTGTTGGTGGCGTTCATCTAATTGTGCTCCATGATTTTGAAGAGGCCTCTTATTTCGAAAACGACCTGTCAAACTTTCTCTCGAATGAACACATTCCGTTTCCTTCTTCTTACAAAAAGCCATATCACTACGAAGAAATTGAGAACGCCAATATCCTGCAGCGAGCAGAGGTGCTTAATGATTTAAATGATCATGAAAACCTGATCATCATTACCTATCCGGAGGCACTATCCGAAAAAGTGATCAATAAACGATCGCTGGTATCAAATACATTTACTGCAAAACCCGGCGAGCAGCTGGATGTTGAGTTCCTTACAGATCTGCTCGTCACCTATGATTTTGAAAAGTCGGATTTTGTTTATGAGCCGGGCCAGTTTTCGGTACGTGGAGGAATCATAGACATCTATTCATACGCCCACGATCAGCCGTATCGCCTGGAATTATTTGGCGATGAAATCGAAACCATTCGAGAATTTGATCCCGAAAGTCAGCTTTCAACCAAAGATCTCGATCACATCTCATTGATTCCCAATGTGCAAACGAAGCTTGTAAGTGAAGAACGACAATCCTTTTTGGAATACATTCCTGCAGAGACCACCATCTGGCTAAAAGACCATCAGCAATCGCTGGATATCATAGATAAATCTTTCCATAAGGTTGAAGAACAATTTCAAACCATTCGGGAAATGAGTGGTGACTCAAAATTGATCACTTCTCCGGATCAGCTTTTTGAAACACAGGAGTCTTTTACTCACTCGCTTGAAAAGTTCATAAAGGTTGAATTTGGTAAACGCTTCTACCTAGCTCCCGATGAAGAGTTGACTTTAGCTGCCCGTCCTCAGCCATCCTTTCACAAAAACTTCTCACTTCTGGCCGATAACCTGAGAGAACTCCAGCAAACCAGCTATCAAAAGTTTATCGCTGCGGAATCATTCAAACAAATCGAGCGGCTGGAAACCATTTTCGAGGAAATTGATCCTGAAATCAAGTTTGAAGGGCTGACCGCATCTTTCAGAGAAGGATTTATTGATGACCATGAAGAATTATGTGTTTATACAGATCATCAAATCTTTGATCGGTTCCACCGATATAAGGGTAAAGAGAAATTTACCAAAACGAAGGCCCTTACGCTTAAAGAGCTAAAGACACTACAGCCTGGAGATTTTGTCACTCACATTGATTATGGAGTAGGGCGTTTTGCAGGCCTGGATACGGTAGATGTCGGGAGCAACAAGCAAGAGGCAATTCGTCTTGTTTATCGCGATGATGATTTGTTGTATGTGAGCTTGCACTCGTTGCACAAGATTTCGAAATACTCTGGAAAAGAAGGTGAGCCCCCTTCAATCAATAAGCTTGGATCACCCGACTGGGAAAACAAGAAAAAGAAGATCAAGCGAAAGGTTAAGGATATTGCGAAAGACTTGATCGAACTGTATGCCAAGCGAAAAGCCGCTCTAGGGTTCTCATTTCCCCCGGATGACTATTTGCAAGCGGAACTAGAGTCTTCTTTTATGTATCAAGATACGCCGGATCAGTCAATGGCAACTTCGGATGTAAAAGCAGATATGGAGCAAGAACACCCGATGGATCGTTTGGTTTGTGGTGATGTGGGGTTCGGTAAAACAGAAATTGCCATACGTGCTGCATTTAAAGCGGTAAATTCAGGAAAACAAGTGGCTGTGCTGGTTCCTACTACCATTCTGGCCATGCAGCATCATCGCACCTTTTCTTCCAGACTGGAAAATATGCCTGTGACAATCGAATATGTTAATCGGTTCAAGACCAGCAAGCAAATCACAGATATTAAGAAGAGAGTCAAAGAGGGGAAAATTGATATTCTGATCGGAACACACCGGATTGTGAATAAAGACATTGAGTTCAAGGATCTTGGCTTGATGATCATCGATGAGGAACAAAAGTTTGGAGTTAAAGTAAAGGAGCGTTTGAAAGACATGCGAGTAAATGTTGACGCGCTTACGCTGACAGCCACGCCCATTCCAAGAACGCTTCATTTTTCACTAATGGGGGCTCGCGACCTTTCTATAATTTCTACGCCACCGCCAAACCGAAGACCCGTAACCACTGAGCTGCATGAGTTTAATGAAGAAGTGATACGTGATGCCGTGAGCCATGAGCTTCGTAGAGGAGGACAGGTATTCATGGTTCATAATCGAGTAAGCGACATTGAGCAGGTGGGCAACATGATATTTAAGCTTGTTCCTGATTCACGAATCGGGATTGCTCACGGTCAGATGGAAGGACCTCAGCTTGAAAAAGTAATGCTGAAGTTCATTGAAGGTGATTATGATGTTTTGGTTTCCACCAATATCATTGAAAGTGGTCTGGATATACCGAACGCAAATACAATAATCATCAACAATGCTCATATGTTTGGGTTGTCAGATCTTCACCAGATGCGAGGACGTGTGGGCCGATCCAATACCAAGGCTTATTGCTTCATGCTAACTCCTCCGGCATCCGCTTTAACCAGCGATGCTCGGAAACGGCTAAACACATTGGAAGAGTTTTCTGATTTGGGTGATGGGTTCAAAGTAGCCATGCGAGATTTGGATATAAGAGGGGCCGGGAATCTACTCGGAGCTGAGCAAAGTGGTTTTATCAATGACATAGGGTTTGATATGTATCACAAAATTCTGGATGAAGCGGTGCAGGAACTGAAAGAAGGAGAGTACAAGCAACTCTTTGAAAACGACTTGCTCAAAAACAAGGAGATGTTGGATAAAATGGTAGAGGACTGCAACATAGAAACAGATTTCGAAGCATTGATCCCAGAAGATTACGTCAGCAATATTTCGGAAAGACTCAGCCTTTACACCAAACTTGATGATCTAAAATCGGAAGAGGAGCTTTCTGAGTTCATTACGATGATGAAAGACCGTTTCGGTCCCATGCCAAGTGGAGTAAAGAATTTGACCGAAACTGTGCGGCTGAGGTGGAATGCCATTCAGATAGGATTTGAAAAAGTAACCATCAAAAACAACAAGATGCGATGTTACCTCTCTGATAAAAAGCCACAGGAATACTTCCAATCTTCCCGTTTCGGAAATGTACTGGCCTTCATAAAGTCAAACCCGCATGATAGCAAGATGAAAGAAGTAAAGAACAAGTTACTTATCAGTGTTGAAAACGTAGGATCCATTGAAAATGCGAGAATGGTTATCGATCAGATGCATTCTCCGATGACTCCTGCATGATATTTTCGTTAAATCATGCAATAAAAGGGGAAAGATTAGCATTAGATCAATAGGTTTAATCTAAAATCCATTGACTTACGATGGGTTTTTTGAAATATTTGTGTTTATTAGTACGTTGAAACGTTTCAAGACAAATTCAAACGGTGTTATGAAAAATTATGTGAGAGCAGTCAAAAGCACTGGTTACTTTGCTTTAGCTGTAGTTTTTTTAGGTGCGTGTAACTTCATTGGAGGAAATGGGGGCGCGCCATCCGCAGAAAATCCGGGTTTTGCCAGCTCTGCCACCGGCCTGGAGTTTAATGAAGAAGGTGGCTTTCAAGTAAACGACTTTCAGGGACAACCAGATGGACCGAATCTTATCTTCATTGAGGGAGGTAGAACGGTGATGGGTTCTTTCGAGGAAGACGTAATGTACTCATACGATAACCTGGAAAGAGCAGTGACAGTTGCTTCATTCTACATGGATGAGACAGAGGTTGCTAATATTCACTGGTTGGAGTATGAATTTTACATCAAACAAGACTCAGACGAATACTACTGGAGAAATAACCTTCCAGATACAACCGTTTGGGCAAAAGATCTTGCTTACAACGATCCTTACGTAAATAGTTATTACAGATATCCGGGGTTCAGATATTTCCCTGTTGTGGGAGTAAACTGGAGACAAGCGGTAAACTATTGCAAGTGGAGAACCACTGTTGTAAACCTTAAACTGGCAGAGGATGCTGGTTATCTTGATCCAATTGCATCCGGTGACGATGCTTTCGCTGGCGCTGAAGGTGGAGACCTTGCTTCTTCAGCCGGTAATGTTCCAGGACTTAGCTCCGGAGTTGTACTTCCTGGCTACCGACTTCCAACCGAAGCAGAGTGGGAATATGCAGCACAGGCACTAATCGGAACACAGTGGCTGGATGAAAACCAAACACACAAAAGACTTTATCCATGGGATGGTCACGCACTTAGAAATCCTTATGGAAAAAGCATGGGATACTTCCTTGCAAACTTCAAAAGAGGAAAAGGTGATTATGCCGGTATCGCTGGTAAATTGAATGACGGTGCAATGATCACCACATACATTTACGATTACCCACCTAATGATTTCGGTCTTTACAACATGGCTGGAAACGTGAACGAATGGGTGCAGGATGTTTACCGACCACTTTCATTTCAGGACATGGATGACCTAAACCCAGCCAGAAGAGATGCAATCCTCGATTCAGAAGAAAACTATGATGCAGATTACTCATTCATTGGAAGGGAAGCTGCATATAGTGAAGAAGAGTGGGTGAAAACTTCAGGCCTTCAGAAAGCATTCAACGCGGACAATCCGCCCATGAAAAGACTTAGAGTTTACAAAGGTGGATCTTGGGCTGATGTAGCATATTGGCTATCTCCAGGCACAAGAAGATACCTTTTCGAGGACTCAGCAACATCAACAATTGGATTCCGATGCGCCATGATTCGTGCCGGATCTAATTTCTAATAAAATAATCTCACAGATTTTTCAGAGGCTGCTCATTAATGGGCAGCCTTTTTTATTTGCCTCGAGCGATGCATGCGACGTGAATTTGACCAACGCCCGCTTCGACCAGGCGTTGACACAGCATGCCAGTAGTAGCTCCGGTAGTAATTACATCATCCACGACCAGAACAGAAGCATTAGAAATATCCTCTCTTATTTCAGAATATACATTTTCCATATTCTCCCATCGCTCCACCTTTGATTTTCGTGTCTGTGTTTTCGTTGCAATGATTCGCTTGACTAATTGGTGCTTAACTTCCACATTTAACTCTTCAGAAATTCCATTGGCTATTTGCCTGCTTTGATTATAAGTTCTTTTTCTCAACTTTGAACGGTGAAGCGGAACCGGAACGATAAAGTCTAATTCCAAACTTTTGAGCTGTTGTGCAAACCATGTCCCCATCAACACACCAAGATCTTTCTTTCTGTTGTACTTTAATTGATGCAAAAGTTTTTGAGTGACTCCACGCTGATGAAAGTAAAGAAATGCATTAGCCGTTTTTACTTTTGGTTCAAAAGAGAATTTAGTAAAAAGTTCATTTGAGTCATTTTGAAAATCATTCGTAAATGGAAGGTCTATCTTACATCCTGTGCATAAATATTTTTCTTCGGAGATAAGTGACTGCTGACAGTTTATGCAGTTTTGTGGAAAAATCAGTGAAATAAAATCTCTAACCATTCACAAAAATTATGATAAATAATGGTTTATAAAAAGGATTTGGATCTACAAAAAGAATGGGTGCAACTTCTATACAGAATCAAAGAAGTAACAGGTAAGCGTCCTGCTGATCTAAATGGGGTACTTTTCCTTGTTGGTGTACAGGAATTGGGCAAAGGAGTCAAGTCATTTTCAAAAGAAGAAAAGCAAGACGTCATGCACATCGCGATATGCAAAGTACTGTCTCTGGCTGGATATTACGAACTTGAAGGGTTGGACGAAGAAGGTTGGCCACATTGGAAATTAGTAAAAAAGCTTCCTCGTTTTGATTTATTGGAGCAGGAAAAATTATTGAAAATTCAAATTTTAGAGTATTTCAAAAAAGAAATTGGTTGGTAAGATGCACCTTTGATTTGAATTGTCCGTTTACAATCGAACAATGAGTGAGTTAAAACAGATAAAGGAAAAGCTCGAATCGTTTAAGAGAAGATACTACACCCGGCAGTTGGTCGTAGGGATTCTTGGGTTTTTGATTATAAACGGTGCTTTCTTTCTGGGAATTAGCAGTCTGGAGCATCAGTTTTGGTTAGGTGTAACTGGGCGTTCCGTTCTATTCTTAGGTTTGGTGATTTGTGCTGTTTCCTCAGGCTATTATTTCATCGCTCAGCCAATTTTGAACATTCTACATGTCAAAAAAGGATTGTCAGATGAGCAAGCAGCAAGTGAGATTCAAAGGCATTTTCCTGAAATTGAAGATAAGCTGTTAAATACACTTCAACTTGGCCACAATGCTGATAATGCGCTTGTAGCTGCTGCGATTGATAAGAAGTCTGCTGAATTTAACCGGCTTTCGTTCATTCAGGCAGTGGACTTCTCGCCTGTTAAAAAATATGGCTTAATTCTTCTTTTGTTGATAATTGGATTCACCTTTATCTCTTTCATAAATCCGGCTATTATTACGGATAGTCCAAAGCGAATTGTAAACTTTAAAAAGGAATTTCAACCAAATGCTCCATTCCGATTTCATCTGGACGAGGAAATATTGCAAGCATTCAGAGGTGAAGACTACATATTTTCTGTAAAGATCGAAGGAGATCAGATCCCAGAATATGCCACACTGATCATAGACGATAAACGGCAAAATCGTCAACTAAAGCTTACAAACAATCAGATTCAATACGATTTTCCTAAAATTCAATCCAACACGCAAATACAAGTCGAAGCAGCCGGATTCAGATCGCAGGTATTTAATATTGAAGTAAAAGACCGACCGGACCTGGTTTCCATGCTCATTCGCGTATCAGAGCCTGCTTACACCGGTGGAAAAAGGAGAACCATTGAAAATACCGGAAATTTAACTTTACTGGAAGGTTCATCCGTTTTGTGGGAAATAAAAACACTCGCAACAGATAGTGCCAGATTCACCATCAATGAAGAAAAAGCTCTAATAACGCACACAACCACCAGCGATTTTTCAGTAGAAAAGCGCATTTTCAAAGCAGGTGGATATAGCATAGACCTATTTAACGAGTATGGCCAGAATGTTTCAGAATTAGGTTACAGTATAGATGTAATCAAAGATGAATATCCCGAAATAGCTGCTCAATTCTTCCCAGACTCTGTTCTCTATCGCTCCATAACGTTAGCTGGTTCCATCTCTGACGACTATGGCTTTTCCGGCTTGTATATCAACTACCAAAAAGGGGAATCCGAGAAAAGATATCAGATACCCATTGAAATAAACAATACAACCGGAAGTCAAAGTTTTTTTGCCCACTGGAATTTGGATAGCCTCGGTCTGAAGGCTGGAGAATCTTTGGAAGTTTACTTAAGTGTACTTGATAACGATGGGGTCCGCGGACCAAAAGAAGCGAGATCCAGATCATTCATACTAAAATCCCCTAGTGAAGATGAAATCAGTGCATTAATTTCAAAAAAACAAGACAATGTTGAAAACCAACTCGATTCAAGCGAAAAGAAAGCTGAAGAGATCGCAGAGAGATTAGAGGAGATCGAGGAAAGACTGAAGTCGGAACAAAAGTTTGATTGGCAAGAGAAAAAACTATTGGATGATGTCATTGAGGATAGAGAAAAGCTCAATGAACAAATCGATGAACTAAAAAAGAAACACGAAGATCTTTTGAAATCCAATCAGAAGTTTCAAAAACAAAGCCCTCAGCTACAGGAGAAAAACGAAAAGATGCAGGAATTACTCAACCAATTGATGGATGAGGAAACCAAAGAACTCTACGAAAAGCTGAAAGAGTTGATGAGAGAAAATGCTCAGTCCGATCAAATCACAGAACAGATAAATGAGCTGAAAAAAAGTGAGCAAAATTTAGAACGTGATCTGGAGCGTGCATTAGAGCTTTTCAAGAGATTAAAGATGGAGAGTGCGCTAGAGCAAAACCTTCAAAAACTAGACACACTTAGCCAGCAGCAAAAGAAAGCCGCAAACGATCCCACAGATACTGAGGCACAAAAAGATATCAATGAGGAATTTGAGGAGTTCCGAAAAAAAATGGATGAAGTCCAGGAAATGAATCAGGAGTTGAAACGACCTGAAGCGATGGAGGACTTTGAACTGGAAGAAAGGCAAATTGCAAAAGAGCTAAGGGAAATTGAGGAGCAGATGAACGAAGAATCAGAACAGTCCGAAAAGCAAAACAATGAGCGGGAAAATGGAGACTCTTCTGAGCAAGGTGATGAGCAGCAGTCCAACAGCGGCGATCCAAATCAAAAACAACAAAAACAGAATTCTTCAAAGAATATCCAGCAAAAACAGAAAAATGCGGCTCAGAAAATGAAAAGTCTGAGCCAAAAACTATCCAACATGCAGGGTGGTATGCAAATGGAAATGATGCAGGCCAATCTGGATCAACTCCGTGACATCCTTGACAACCTGGTTAAGCTCTCATTCAATCAGGAAGAGATCATGACTGAAATGCGAGAGGTTAATCAATCGGACCCCAGATTTCTGGAACTCTCTCAAAACCAACTCAAACTGAAAGATGACGCGAAAGTGATCCAGGATAGTCTATTATCTCTGGCATCCAAAGTTGTTCAAATTTCTTCTTATGTTACACGCGAAGTAGGGGCAATAAACGAAAACATCGACGAGGCAATTGATTATCTCAAAGACAGAAACAGAAATCGTGCGCTATCCAGTCAGCAGTTTGCCATGACATCAATCAACAACCTGGCCCTGCTTCTAGACGACACCATGCAACAAATGCAGATGGCCATGTCAGAAGCCATGGGAAACTCAAGCTCAGGAGATAAAAAACAGCCCCAGGGAATGCCTGATCTTCAGGAGTTGCAAAATCAGCTAGGTGAAAAAATGAATGAGCTTAAAGGTTCAGGAAAATCCGGTCGCGAGCTTTCTGAAGAGCTTGCTCGCCTTGCCGCAGAACAGGAAATGATCCGACGACAAATGGAGATGCTGAAAGAAGTACAAGATGGAAAGCCAGGCGGAGGAGCCGGGTCAGACGATCTTAAAAGAGCCATTGACATGATGGAACAAAATGAGGTAGATCTGGTTAATAAACGATTGACTCAACAATTGATCAATCGGCAGAAACAAATTATGACTCGCATGCTGGAAGCAGAAAAGGCACAAAGAGACCAGGAAATGGATGAAGAAAGAGAATCACAGCAGCCGTCGGTTATATCAAGAGAAATACCTCCGGGCTTTGAAAAATACCTTGAGTTAAAGAAGAAAGAGATTGAATTATTGAAAACCATCCCGCTGGAGCTAAATCAATTTTATAAAAAAGAAGTAAACGACTATTTTAGACGCTTAAGTTCAGAAGAAGAGAATGATCGATAACATTCAAATACAAATACCGTCACTCCCTGAAAACATCAGGATCGTTGAAAGCTTTATTGACAATGCAAAAGATCAATATCAGCTTAATGACGACATTTATGGTAACATTATGATTGCCGTAACCGAGTCAGTAAATAACGCCATTGTCCATGGTAATCAATCAGACAGCAAGAAAAACGTTCATCTTCAGTTGGCACTTGAAGAATCACAAATCAAATTTATTGTTGAGGATGAGGGCACAGGGTTCGACTATAACAATCTTCCTGATCCAACCTTACCGGAAAATATCAGCAAACCAGGTGGCCGTGGCATTTTCCTCATGAAGAATCTTTGCGACGAAGTGTCCTTTAAAAAGGAAGGAAGAGTAGCAGAGCTAAGCTTCTACCTTTCATAATGATCAATTTCTTCAGCGAGGATATCGACTTTTCTCTATCAAATCCTCACATTCAAACCCAATGGATCTCATCCATCATTTTCTCACACAAATTCTCCTTAGAGGAAATCAATTACATATTCTCTTCAGACGAATACTTACTACAAATCAATCGGGAACATCTGAATCATGATTATTACACCGATATAATCACCTTTGATAATTCGGAAGAGACAGGTGTAATAGAGTCCGATATTTTTATCAGCATAGACCGGGTGAAAGAAAACGCCAAAAATCAAAAAGCATCATTTACTGACGAACTGAACCGAGTTATGATTCACGGCGTTTTACACCTCCTTGGTTTTGGGGACAAAACAGAAGAAGAAAAAAAGGTGATGAGAGAAAAAGAAGACGCCTGTTTATCTTTGCTTAAACTTTAAGGTTCCACGTGAAACATTGACTGGTGGATCTTATTAAGGTTCCACGTGAAACATTCAAATTATGCTTCAAGAATACGATGTAATTGTAGTAGGTGCCGGCCATGCGGGTTGTGAAGCTGCAGCAGCGGCTGCTAATATGGGGTCCAAAACGCTCCTGGTAACCATGAACATGAATACCATTGCCCATATGTCGTGTAATCCTGCTATGGGCGGGATAGCCAAGGGTCAGATAATTAGAGAGATAGATGCACTTGGTGGGTATTCTGGTATCATTACTGATAAGTCAATGATTCAGTTCAGGATGCTTAACCGTTCAAAAGGACCAGCTATGTGGAGCCCAAGAGCACAGTCAGACCGAATGAGGTTTGCAGAAGAATGGCGTCTTGCATTAGAAAAAATCAATAACCTAGACTTCTGGCAAGAAATGGTTGGTGGAATCATTGTGAAAAATGGGAAGGCAGTAGGCGTAAAAACAGGAATGGGACTTGACATTAAAGCCAAGTCAGTCATACTAACCAATGGTACGTTTTTAAATGGATTGATCCATATTGGGGAAAAGAAGTTTGGGGGTGGTAGATCCGGGGAACGAGCTGCAACTGGTATTACAGAACAACTCGAAGAATTGGGGTTTGAATCTGGTAGAATGAAAACGGGAACACCACCCAGAGTCGATGGTAGATCGTTGGATTATTCGAAAATGGAAGAACAGGAAGGCGATGAAATGCCAGGCAAGTTTTCCTACTTAGAATCATCCAGACCTTTAAGTCAACAAAGAAGCTGCCATATTACCTACACAAATCCTGCAGTTCATGAAATACTACAAACGGGGTTTGAGCAGTCTCCAATGTTTACTGGAAGGATTCAAGGCCTTGGACCAAGGTATTGTCCATCAATAGAAGATAAAATTAATCGGTTTGCAGAGCGGGATAGACATCAAATATTTGTTGAACCAGAAGGGTGGAATACCATTGAAATCTATGTGAATGGTTTTTCTACCTCTCTGCCAGAAGAAGTGCAGCTAAAAGCATTACAAAAAGTACCTGGTTTTGAGAGTGTGAAAATGTTCAGGCCAGGCTATGCGATTGAGTATGATTTCTTCCCACCAACGCAGCTTTCAAATACGTTGGAGACCAAGCTCGTTGAGAATCTATACTTCGCAGGACAGATCAATGGTACTACCGGATATGAGGAAGCCGGATGCCAGGGTTTGATAGCCGGGATAAATGCACACCTTAAAGTTGATGAGAAAGAACCATTCATTCTAAAAAGAAATGAAGCCTACATTGGTGTACTTATAGATGATTTAATAAATAAGGGTACTGAAGAACCTTATCGTATGTTCACCTCAAGAGCAGAGTTTCGATTACTGCTAAGACAGGATAATGCGGACATTAGATTGACTGAGAAAAGCCATAAGATGGGTTTAGCAGATGACCGCCGAATGGTGCAAGTCAATAAAAAAATACAAGAAACAAAAGACTTGATGTCATTCCTAGAAAACACAAAGTTCAAACCGAATGATGTTCAGGATAAGCTATCATCGTTATCTTCTGCACCAATTAAGGATAAGTCATCATTAGCTACCATTCTTAAAAGACCTGAGATATCCATATATGACTTTAAGATATTCTCTAAAGAAGCTGAAGAAACACTGAACATATACAACTCAGAGATTATTGAGCAAGCAGAAATTCAAATAAAATATCAAACCTATATTCAAAGAGAACAAGAGAACTCACAGAAAATGAACAATCTTGAAAATCTCAGAATCAAGAAATCTTTCGATTACAATAAACTACCATCTCTCTCTGCAGAAGCAAAGGAAAAATTACTTAAAATAAAACCGGAGACATTGGGTCAGGCTTCCAGGATAAGTGGCGTATCTCCATCAGATGTATCAGTACTAATGGTTTATCTAGGTAGATAATGTACGAGAAGCTTGAAGAGTGTCCTGTATGTAAACACTCCCAATTCACAAATCATCTAATTTGTGATGATCACTCTGTATCAGGAGAAAGTTTTGCCTTGGTCAAATGCAAGAAATGTTCCCTGGTCTTTACGAATCCTAGACCAGAGCAAGGAGCACTTCCAGATTACTACCAAAGTGATCAATACATTTCGCATACTGATAAGGGAAATTCCCTAATCAACTTTATCTACAAGCTGGTACGTAAATACACCATAAGAAGAAAAGTCAAACTGATTGATAAGCTCAATCGAGGACAAGGTTCTCTTCTAGACTATGGATGCGGAACTGGTGATTTTATAAAGACAGCAAATAAGAAAGGTTGGCATGCTTATGGATATGAACCAGACAAGGATGCCCAGAACATTGCATCCTCTAAAAATCCAGATAAGCTTCTAGACAGAATTGAAAACCATAAGGACCAATTTAATATCATCACTGCATGGCATGTGATTGAACATGTATCAGAACTTAACAAAACCATTAAGACACTAAAGAAACAACTAGCTACAGACGGGCACCTTATTATTGCCTTACCAAATCATAAATCGTATGATGCAGCATTCTACAAAGAATACTGGGCGGGATATGATGTACCAAGACATCTGTATCATTTTGATCAGGAATCTATAAAATCATTTGCTACGAAATTCAAGTTGAGATTGATTCATACATTACCTATGAAGTTTGATTCATACTACGTTTCCATGCTGAGTGAAAAATACAAAGGCAAATCCAACTTGTTGAATGCATTGAAAATAGGTCTCAATTCCAATAATAAGGCAATCAAAACAAACGATTACTCAAGCTTGATTTACATCTTCAAGAAATGAAATACGTTCTCCGGCTAATAATCATTACCCTTCTTTCAACTACAGCATTCTACAAATGTGCTAATCCAGGAAGACCAACAGGTGGACCAAAAGATACCATTCCACCCGTATTGATCAATGCTATCCCCGTATCGGGCACTACCAATTTCAAGGACCAGTTAATTGAGCTTGAATTCTCTGAGTACATCAATGCAGATAAAATTCAACAAGAATTAATCATCACACCTAAAACAGATATCAGATACAAGTCCATAGTCAAACGCAACAAACTTGTTCTTAAGTTAGATGAGGCTCTAGAAGATTCTACTACGTATTATTTTAACTTTGCAAATGGTGTAACAGATATCACTGAAAAAAATCCTGTAGTCAATTTAGCATTAGCATTTAGTACCGGGCCATTCATTGATAGCATGTCTGTTAGTGGTTCTGTAGAAGAACTGATGACTCAAGAGCCTGGAGCAGGTTATGTTGTATCCTTATATCCGTATTCAGACACCTTGGACTATTTCGCGGATAGTCCTATGTATTTTACTACAGCTAATGACTCAGGTAACTACACATTAAATTACATCAAACAAGGTAAGTATAAAATCATCTCATTTAACGATGACAACAACAACTTCATGTTGGATCCTGAAACAGAAGCACATGGTTTTATATCTGATACAATTCAACTTGATTCCGCTTTAGCACTTCCCAAAATGAGGTCTGTTCTTCAGAATGTCAAACCAATACAACTTATCAATACCAGGCCGACTGGGAGATATGTTGAAATCAAATTCAATAAGCAGGTCGATAATTATACACTAACACCTGAATACTTACCGCACAATCTTATTGGCGAGAACAATGATATTATTCGCTTGTACAAACCAGAACAACTAAACTATAAGGATTCACTTACTTCATATATAACAGCAAGTGACAGCTTGGGTAATCAAATTGTAGATACACTCAAATATGTATTTCTTGAATCCAATAGGAAGCCATCAGGATTTTCATACTCGGTTCCTTCCAAAATAGAAATTAAAAACAATCCATTATTTGCTATTAAATTCAACAAACCCATAAAATCACTAAATGCAGATAGTATAATTATCCAAGCTGATAGCATCTTTTCATTCTACCCACCAGTAGAACTTGAGTGGAATACGAATCGGACAGAATTGAATTTAAGACTGCAGATAGACAAGGACTCCTTACTTCAAGCATTTGAAGCGTCAATCCCAAAAGACACTGCAGCCAGCGACTCAACTCAAAAAAACCAACAAAGGACAGGTCAGAGAAACCTGGAAATTGTAATGAAAAAGAATATGTTTCTCTCTGTTGAAAATGATACCTCATCCTTAAAAACGATCATCCTTCAAAAGCCTCAATCTAAACCATCAGGAACCCTACAATTAGCTATTCAAACTGAAAAGAAATCATTTACCATTCAACTGACAGATAAATCGGGTAAAGTGAAGTACCAAAGGAAAAATGAAAAAAACCTAAACTTCACATCCATCAAACCCGACACCTATCAGATTAGGGTGCTCATCGACAGTAATGAAGATGGTAAATGGAGTTATGGTAATCTCTTAGAAAACAAACAACCAGAGGATGTATTTCTTTATCCTGAAGAAATATCCATACGCGAAAACTGGGTTGTTGAGATGAGTATAAGCTTCTAAACCTGTTAATAACTTGATACTTTATAGTGGATAAGTTGAATTGAACAGATACTTTAAGCTATTCCACTCATTCAATAAATAATAACATCCAACAACATCAAGGTTATAGACAATTTCTTAAATCATATTCTTAAAATTTCTATTCACATCAATTGCAATTACTTATCTACAATAAATCATAAAATACTTTATTTCAAATACTTAGATGTTGATACCTTGTGAAGTTGGATTAGTTAAGACAGACCTTATAAACAATCTTATTTTCCAAAAAATATTTAACAATCTTATCCACGTATCCACAGCCCTAATAATAAGAATAGTATTTAATTAAACTTTATATATATAATATAGGTATGTATATATGTTGAATCATCTCGGTATGTTTAGAAAAATTCTTATTCACTTATTTATTCCATTCAATTTGATAATCGCTCAGCAGCACGATCAAATTCAATTGGCCAATGAATATTATCAACAAGGTGAATTAGAAAAGGCACAAATCATATACGAGGAGCTTACTGCAAATCCATATAATCTTCAGTTGATTGCTAACAATTACCTCATATTACTTAAATCGACAGGAGCCTATGATGATGCAGAAAAATTTCTCCAGAAAGCGATTAAAACTTTTCCATCAAACCTCCAATTCCATGCGAGCCTTGCAGGCGTTTACAATGAATCCGGAGATACTGAAAAGCTCGAGAAATTTATTGATGATCTGAGAAAGCAATCCAGATCAAATCCCTTTCAATTAGGAATATTGGCTCAGTACATGGCCAATGAACAACTCTACAATGAAGCAATTTTATTTTTCAAAGATTCTCGGGAAATAAGAAATAATCCGACGGTTCATGCATTGGAGCTCGCTTCTATTTATCGCATGGTCAACGATAAGTCAGCGATGATTGAGGAGTACCTAAATTATGCATCCGATAGTCCCAACCGACTGAGCTACATTAAAAATCTGCTTCAAAGTTTTATTCAGGAAGAAGAAGAATTGGATGAACTGGAATCTACGCTCATTAGAAAAATGCAGGAAGATCCGGATGACACAAAATTTGCTGAGCTTCTGATCTGGGTCGAGTTGCAACGAAAAAATTTCTATGGTGCATTCATCCAGGCCAGAGCAATAGACAAACGAAACGAAAGACCGGGAGATCGAACCATGAGTATTGGTAGGATCGCTTTAGAAAACCAGTCTTATGAAGATGCGGAGGAAATATTCAGGTATGTTGCTGCTACCTATCCAAACTCCAGAAATTACCAATACGCCAGAAGATTGTGGATGGAAGCCAAAGAAGAAAAGATCAAGAACATTTATCCCATCAATCAGGAGGAAATCAGAGAGCTGACCAATCAATATCAACAATTATATACCGAGCTCTATCCATCTCAAACAGCATTCGATGCACTTCGAAGCAAGGCATTACTTCATGCCTTTTATCTGGATGAAATTGATTTGGCTGCCAGGCTTTTAAATCAACTGGTTGATAATCCTCGAGCTGGAATTCAGCTCATATCAAAAAGCAAATTGGATCTAGGTGATATCTACCTCTTGAAAGGTGAACCATGGGAAGCAACTCTTCTTTATTCTCAGGTTGAAAAAGCATATAAAAGTCACCAGCTAGGTTATGACGCTAAACTCAGAAACGCTCGGCTCCATTACTTCACAGGTAATTTTGCCCTGGCAAAAGGTCACCTCGATATTCTAAAGAAAAATACGACAAGGGAAATTTCGAATGATGCTATTGCGCTCGGAATGCTGATAACTGATAACACTGCACTTGATACCACAGATGCGGTAATGCAGGAATTTGCAAACATTGAGTTGCTGATTTTTCAAAACAAAAAAGCGGAAGCTAATGATCGCCTCACCAAAATGTTGGATCAGTATATGCATCACTCTATAACAGATGAGATCTATTGGCTAAAATCAAAATTGGAACTTGAAGCAGGAAATCATGATTCAGCGATCAATTACCTCGATCAAATCCTTACAGCCTACTCCTATGATATTCTAGCGGATGATGCAGCTTTCAAAAAAGCGGAAATTTTCGACTTTCACATCAAAGATATTGAGCAAGCCAAAACGTTATATCAACAATTCCTGATTGATTATCCGGGAAGTATGTATGTGGCAGAGGCGCGAAAGCGATTCAGAAGATTACGGGGAGACTTCATCAACTAGTGGTAACACCGCTGTTTGCTTAATCTTTTTCAAAACCATCATGCTTTGAACCAGGCGGATGTTGTTTAGCTTGGCCAGTTTCCGATTCACAAACTCAGCGTATTCATCCATATCACGAACCAGTACTTTCACTAAAAAATCAAATGTCCCCGCCAAATGATAGCACTCCATTACTTCATTGAATTTTGCTATCTCAACCTCAAACTCTCTTAAATAATCAGACTTATGTGATTCGAGTGTAACAGAGGAAAACACTTCAAAACCAAACCCGGCTTTTTTAGGATCTACAGAAGCATGATATCCAGTGATTAACCCCTTTCTTTCCAACCTACGCAAGCGCTCATAAATGGGAGTGATGCTTAGTCCCAACTCAGCACTCAATTCTTTCATAGTAAGTTTTCCATTTTGTTGAAGTAATTGAACAAGTTTCTTATCTAAATCATCCATGACATTTTCTTCATCTATCTACTAATTAATACCAATATAGAAAATACATAAACTTTAGTAATAAATTTTAGATGATTTTTCTGTTCATGTTTGAATTGATGGACAAATCAATCACCTTAGTTAAACAAATTACACGATATGAAAAAGATGAGTCCGGAAAGTTTGATGATGTCATATGGTTTCAAACCTGAATTGTCAGAAGGAGCAATTAAGCCACCGATTTTTCAAACCTCAACATTTGTCTTTCGAAGTGCTGAGCATGGGAAAGCGTTTTTTGAGCAGGCCTATGGCCTTAGGGAAAAAGATGAAGGAGAAGAACTAGGACTCATCTATAGTCGATTAAATAATCCAGATCTTGAAATCCTGGAAAATCGGCTGACACTTTGGGATCAATCCGAAGATGCTGCAGTTTTTGAAAGTGGAATGGGAGCAATTACTACCACCCTGCTTCGATTTTTGGAGCCAGGTGACCTGCTTGTACATAGCAACCCTATCTATGGAGGTACGGATCATTTTGTAAAACACGTGCTTCCGAAATTTGGGATCCACATTCTGGGTTTTGATCCGTTGGACAGCCAGGAGCAAATTGAAAAATTAATTCAGGATTCTGGACATGCAGATAAGTTGAAAATGGTCTACGTTGAAACGCCGGCTAACCCAACAAATCAGCTGGTAGATCTGGAAATGTGCCGCTCCATAGCTGATAAATTTCAAAACGGGGAAGAACGACCAGTTGTAGCTGTGGATAACACATATATGGGTCCGCTTTGGCAGCATCCATTAAAGTATGGTGCAGACCTGGTGCTTTATTCCGCAACCAAATACATCGGTGGTCACAGTGATGTGATTGCTGGTGCATGTCTGGGAAGTAAGGAACACATCTCCATGATAAAAGAAATGCGAACGTTTCTTGGAAATATGGCCGGACCCTGGACGGGTTGGTTGCTGCTACGAAGTTTAGAAACATTGAAAGTTCGAATGGAGCAACAAGCCAGGAATGCAGCACGTGTATATGAAGAAATCAAGGATCATCCAAAGGTGAAGACCATTCATTATCTCGGAGCTCTAAAGCCAGGTACTCGTCAGCATACGATTTTCGAAAAGCAATACACTTCAGCGGGAGCTATGCTTTCCATTATTCTTGAAGGAGGAGAAAAGGAAAGTTTCAAATTTTTAAATAACCTGAAATTGATCAAACTGGCTGTCAGCCTGGGAAGTACCGAATCTTTAGCACAGCATCCGGCTACAATGACTCATGCAGGGGTAGATCCAGAAGATCGAAAAAAATTCGGTATTTCAGACAATTTGGTAAGACTATCGGTAGGTGTGGAAAATGCTGAAGATTTAATCTGGGATATCAAGCAGGCCTTGGAATCATAAGTATTCGAACCTTCCTGATAGAAAGTTTTGAAAGATAGCTGACATACCATTTTTATTATGGCTAGGTAATTCAAAACAAAATTGCTTTTTTGTAATTTTATTAGTTATGAAAAAGTTTATTCTGTCATTCTTGATAATCTGGAGTATCACCTCCTGCTCTACGTATGATTACGTTGTAGATTCAGACTACAATTACAACGGAAAATTTCACAGATATAAAACATTTGATTTTGCCTCTAACCAAAGCTTTGCTGGTGTTTTAGAGGATAAAGAAATTGTAGAAAGCAGCCTGAAAGGAATACTACAGGCATGGGGCTACAGGCACAGAGATCGGAGGCCAGATTTGGTTGTCGTTTATTCCATTTTCTTTGATGAGCTGAATTTCAGAGGATATTCGCAACCAGAGTTTCGCGCTTGGTTAAGACATAATTTTTCAAAAGACAAACTTGCAATGAGCGATGATTCATTATCAAGTACTTATGATGAGAGGGAGACGTATGCTCCTCATTTGAAAGAAGACTATGACAAAATCAAATACAGTCTAAGAGAAGGGACCATTCTTATTTCCTTTCTGGATCGAAAAAGAAACCAAACAGTGTGGCAGGGTTATGCCTCAGGTGTTTTTGGTACGGACGCTCAAAGAAACGAACGTGTAATGAAATCAGCGGTTATTCAAATTCTTGATGAGTATAAAATCCTTGCTTTCAGTGAAAGCAGTTAAAGCAAAATCACACTCGGTGGAGTCGGTTCCATTAAGGATGGATCCGGTGAGAAATGTTTATTCATAAAGCCATTCATTTCATCAATTGTTTTGTTCGACAGCAGCGGAAGCAGTTCCTCCATTACCTCTCCAGAAATCATATATGGAGGATTATCAAGATTTAGGCTTTTTCCCTTGCAATGAGCATAAATCTGATATTCGCTACAGTCCTCAACCCCGGTTTTTTTTATCATGCAATTTCTAAGATTATCCTTCGGAGTTTTCTCCTGCATTTCCAGCCTCGATTGAATATCGATGTTATCTTGAAAGTACTTCATCATCTTTTCCCAAGACTCTTTGGAAATCTCCTTTCTCATTTTTTCAGCACAATCCATACAAATGGCATAATCGAATACCACATCTTGTGCTGAATAACCCTCATAATTCTTTATTGCTTTCTCAATGATATACTCGGTATCATCATCCAGCAGATATTTTTCACATTCGATACATTGCTCAAATGGCGCATTAGTCTCAAACGAATAAAAGTCTTTGGGAATTCTATTATCGCTCATATCTCAAATCTAAAAGTAAAAGCATGAGCGACGAAAAATAGTATGCATGCATAACAAATTTTGCTATATTTGAATTATATAGTGCGCTTATGAAAAGAGAAGAAACGGTCGATTACAATATAAAAGGACTGTGGCACAGTATTTCCAGAATGTACAATCAATTTGGATCTCAGTATGACATCACCGCCTCTACTGGCTTTGTGCTCCTAAATATAGATGTTGAAAATGGAACTCCGGCAACTAAGATAGCTCCACTTCTTGGGATGGAATCAAGAAGCCTCACCCGGATGCTTAAAGCTATGGAAGAGAAAGGCTGGGTTTATCGGGAAAAGGACCCAACAGATGGAAGGTCCGTTCGAATATTTTTATCTGATATTGGAAAGGAGAAAAGAGAGTTATCCAGAAGAGCAGTCAGAGAATTTAATGCTAAGATCAGATCACTTGTCGATAAAGATCGTTTAAATACCTTCTTTGAGGTTGCCCAGGAGATAAGTGAAATTGTTGAGGACCCTTCTTTGTTTAATAAAATAGCAGAGCAAATTTCAAGAGAATTTGCAAATGCTGGACTCGTACAAAATCATTAATAATAAATCGTCAATACATAAACCTAAATATGAAACGAACCATTAAGAAAGCAGCAGTCTTAGGATCTGGAATAATGGGATCAAGAATAGCCTGCCACTTTGCGAATATCGGAGTGGAGGTCGTTTTGCTTGATATTGTACCCAGAGATTTGGATGATAAAGACAAAGACAATCCGGCAGCCAGAAATAAACTGGTGAACGATGCGCTTCAAACAGCCATCAAATCAAATCCTTCACCACTCTATGATAAGGATAAAGCCAGATTGATTGAAACGGGCAACTTTGATGATGACCTATCCAAAATCAAAGATGTGGACTGGATCATCGAGGTAGTTGTAGAAAACCTTGACATTAAAAAGTCACTTTTTGAAAAAGTTGAAAAAGAGAGAAAACCGGGAACACTTATTACTTCCAATACATCGGGTATCCCTATTCACTTAATGTTGGATGGTAGAAGTGAAGATTTCCAAAAGCATTTCTGCGGTACTCACTTCTTCAATCCTCCTAGATATCTAAGATTGTTGGAAATAATCCCGACGGAAAAGACAGATCCGGAGATTGTGGACTTCTTCATGAAATATGGGGACCTTTATCTGGGAAAAGAAACCGTGTTGTGTAAAGACACGCCGGCATTCATTGCGAACCGAATCGGTGTTTATTCAATGATGTCTGGTATGCATGCCATTTCTGACACAGATTTTTCGGTTGGAGAAATTGATAAGTTGACAGGACCGGTAATCGGCCGAGCAAAATCAGCCACTTTCCGAACATCTGACTTAGTTGGGTTGGATACCACAGTGAATGTGGCTAATAACCTATATGCCGCTCTTGACAAAGACGAGTCAAAGGATCGGTTTAAACTTCCAAAAATTGTCAAGGAACTACATGATCGAAAGTGGTTGGGAGATAAAACCCAGCAAGGCTTTTATAAAAAGGTAAAAGAGAATGGCAAAAAAGAGATTCTTGAACTTAACCTAAAAACGTTCGAGTACGAGCCTAAGAAAAAATCAAAGCTTGATATTCTAGACAAAACCAAAAACATAGAAGACTTAAACAAGCGACTGCAAATTGCTATTTCACTTAAAGGCCCGGAAGGCGATTTTTACAGAAAAACCTTCTTTGACCTTTTTAAATACTGCACGTATCGAATTCCTGAAATAGCGGATGAATTGTTCCGAATTGATCAGGCTGTTTCGGCTGGATTTGCGTGGGAAATGGGCCCGTTCGAAACCTGGGATGCGATGGGATTGAAAGACATTCTTGCTCAGATGAAGGAGGCCGGTGAAGAACCAGCATCATGGGTACAAGAAATGGTGGATGCGGGATTCGAAAGCTTCTATACCTATGAGAAAGGTAAAAAGATGTATTATGACATTCCGTCCAAATCTTACAAGGTGGTACCTGGCACAGAGGGCTTGATCTTCCTGGACGCATTTAAGGAAAACAATATAGTATGGGAAAAACCGGGTGCTACTATCTACGACATTGGAGACGGTGTGCTAAACCTGGAGTTCCATACTAAAATGAACTCGGTGGATGCAGATGTAATCGAAGGCATCAACACTGCAATTACGATGGCCGAGAAGGACTATCGTGGAGTGGTGATCGGAAATGAGGGCCAGCAGTTTTCTGCGGGAGCAAACCTAGCTATGCTTTTCATGTATGCGGTTGATCAGGAGTTCGATGAAATTGACCTCATGGTCAGAACTTTCCAAAACACGATGACTAAAGCACGCTTTTCAAGTGTTCCGGTTGTTGCAGCAACTTCAGGCCTAGTGTTAGGTGGTGGTTGTGAGTTGTCCCTTCATTGTGATGCAATTCAGGCACATGCTGAATCATATGTTGGTTTGGTAGAAGTAGGGGTTGGTCTGATTCCGGGAGGAGGAGGCACCAAGGAGATGACCTTACGGGCGGCTGATGAGTTCACCCCAGGAGACCCGGAGTTGAACACACTTCAGGAATACTTCATGAACATTGCAACAGCTAAAGTGGCTACCTCTGCCGCAGAGGCTAGAAAAATGAACATCGTAAGGGCCAGCGATGAAGTTACACTTAACAGAACCCGACTTTTGACTGACGCAAAGGAAAAAGTGTTGGCTTTAGCAGATGCAGGATATACTCAGCCGGTTCCAAGAGACAATGTGAAGGTTCAGGGCAAGGCCGCTTTGGCAATGTTTTACGCTGGAATCGAAGGAATGAAATATGGATCCTACATTTCTGATCACGACAAAAAGATCGGTCAGAAGCTGGCGTGGATTATGGCAGGTGGAGATATTTCTGCGCCGACAGAAGTTTCTGAGCAGTACCTGTTGGACCTGGAGCGTGAGGCGTTCTTAAGTCTTTGCGGAGAGCCAAAAACTTTGGAAAGAATCCAGAGCATTTTATTCAAAGGCAAGCCTTTGAGGAACTGAGAATTGTTATAAAAACTAAAAGACTAAAAAGATGAATGCATATATAGTAGCAGGATATAGATCGGCGGTTGGGAGAGCCAAAAAAGGAGGCTTCCGCTTTTACCGCCCGGATGATTTAGCCGCAGATGTGATCAAGCATCTGGTAGGATCGATCAAAGACTTTGATGCCACACGTGTGGATGACCTAATCGTTGGTAATGCGATACCCGAAGCGGAGCAAGGATTGCAGATGGGACGATACATTTCACTTCTTTCTTTGCCAATCTCTGTTCCGGGAATGATCATCAACAGATACTGTGGATCTGGACTGGAGGCAATACACTTGGCATGTGCCAGAATACACTCGGGAACGGCTGATTGTATCATTGCAGGAGGAACGGAATCCATGTCTTTGGTACCAATGATGGGATACAAAGCAGCACTGAATTGGAAGATTGCAGAAAAGCATCCGGAATATTATTTGAATATGGGCCTTACCGCAGAGGAGGTTGCTAAGGATTTCAACATTTCTGCAGAAGACTCCAACAAGTTTGCGATGGAATCACATCAAAAAGCAGCGAAAGCAATTAAAGAAGGAAAATTCAAGGATGAGATTGTTCCTGTAGCTGTTGAAGAGACCTATGTTGGTGAAGATGGAAAAAGACATAAGAGAGAATTTGTCGTGGATACTGATGAGTGTGTTAGAGAAAACACCACAATGGAGGGCTTGGAAAAACTTCGTCCGGCGTTCAAACAAGGTGGGCAGGTAACCGCAGGAAACTCATCACCTACTTCAGATGGTGCTGCTTTTGTGATGGTGATGAGCGAAAAAATGGTAAAAGAGCATAACCTAGAGCCAATTGCCCAAATGATCAGCTATACGGCCGCAGGTGTAGACCCAAGAATTATGGGAATTGGTCCGGTCGAAGCAGTTCCAAAGGCATTGAAGCAGGCAGGCTTAAAGCAAGATGATCTTGATCTGATTGAGTTAAATGAAGCATTTGCCGCTCAATCTCTGGGTGTGATTAGAGGCCTTGATTTGGATACAAGCAAGCTCAACGTGAATGGTGGTGCGATCGCATTGGGCCACCCACTTGGGTGTACGGGCGCAAAGCTTTCCATCTCGCTATTCAATGAAATGAGAAGAAGAAAAGGAAAGTACGGCATGGTGACCGCCTGCGTAGGTGGAGGCCAGGGAGTAGCAGGTATTTATGAATTCCTGAACTAGCCCAAGAATTGGTTATAAATGAATAGGTCATCCATCGACAGGTGGATGGCCTTTTTTATGTTTGAAGGTAATGACCAAGCCATTATCTTGTGCTAAAATTCCAATACTATGAAGAACATCTTATCACTAGCATTAATCACCGCTTCACTTTTGTCAGTCGCGCAAACAGACAAAGAGCTTGCAGAGAAATCCACAAATCAGGCCATAATAAAAAGTCACATTGGCTTTCTTGCTTCTGACGAATTGAAGGGAAGAGATACTCCTTCTGAAGGTTTAAAAATAGCAGCTAAATATATTGAAAGCCGGTTTTTGGAATATGGCGTAGAGATGGCTCCAGGAATGGAGTCATTCATGCAGCCAGTACCAATGAAGAAAATTATGCCAAGAAAAATTGGTGTTGTGAAGGTGGGCAAAACAGAGCTTGAGCTGGAGAAAGATTTAGTCATTATTGAAGGTTATAAAAGTATTTTTGATCAACCATTTCATTTTGCAGAATATGGACTACCAGATCAACTAACCGAGGAAGATATAAAAGGAAAAGTTGTTTTTGCTTTGTGTGGTGATGGCGAAAGCCAAAGCCCACAGGAGTGGTTTACATTATCAAGTGAAAAGAGAGATCGCGTAAAAGAATTAGGAGGTCTTGCACTTGTAGAGCTTTATAGCTCAACGCAAATTCCATGGAATTTTTTAGTTCGCTACTTGAGTAGAGAACGGGTAGCTATCGATGAAGGAGATGATGAAGGGGGGATAACACATATTTGGTTAAACAGATCTGCTGATGATGCTTCATTCCTTGACTCGAAAAGGCCTGCATCAATTCTTGTTGGGGATATGGAGAATGAAAAGTTTGTCTCTCAAAATGTGGTTGGGTATGTAGAAGGAACTGACCCTAAGTTGAAAGATGAAATCATTGTCTACTCTGCCCATTATGACCATGTAGGAATTGGACAAGCAGACGCAAATGGCGACAGCATTTATAATGGATCAAGAGACAATGCAGTCGGAACAGTGACTGTGTTATCGGCAGCAAAAAGCATTGCGCAAAACCCCACCAAAAGGTCTGCCCTGTTTGTTTTGTTTACAGGTGAAGAAAAAGGACTACTCGGGAGCAAGTACTTTGTTGACAACTCACCAGTTGAGCTCAGCAAAATGGTTTATTGTTTCAATTCAGACAATGGTGGGTATAACGACACTTCAAAAGCAACCATTATTGGTTTGAACAGAACAACTGCTAATGACATGATTGTAGAAGCATGCAAAGCATTCGGACTTGAAGCGACTGATGATCCAGCACCCGAGCAAGGGCTTTTTGATCGATCAGATAATGTTCGGTTTGCAGTAAAAGGAATTCCAGCTCCAACCTTTGGAATGGGATTCACAGCGTTTGATGATGAGATTACTAAATACTATCATCAGCCAGCGGATAATCCGAATACGCTGGATTACGCTTATTTGGAAAAATTCTTTCGAAGCTATGTATATGCCTGCCGTATGATTGGCAATGCAAAAAAGGCTCCTTTCTGGGTGAAAGGTGATAAATACTATGATGCAGGAAAGACGTTGTATAAATAAAAGACAATCTACATATAAACGATAAAAGGCCCTTTTTAGGGCCTTTTGTCATTTTACAGGGATTAGTGGTGTACCTGGATTTTACTAAAATTTCTTATTTGAAAATACCTGGGAGTCCACTATGTGAGTGAGATAGTTGGCAAACCAAAGGATTAAGCGAAAACCTTGGACTCCCGGTATCTTCATAGATTAACCATCAACCTAAGAGCATATCATCTATTGTTTGTAATAAATGACAATATGAAATTAGGCATAAGGCTACTCTCAAAATCTGCTATTTGGGTACCCAAGGATTTAAAAACTTAGTAACCCACTGAAAAACAGGCTGTTATAAACAAATGTAAAATGAAGATTTACCCTATTCTAGGTAGTAGAATACCCAAAAGTGGGTAGGCACTAAAACGATGCAATTCCGTTCTGAAATGCGAATTTTACCAGCCCGACAGCATTTTTTGCCTTGGTTTTTTTCATCAGATTTTTCCTGTGAGTGTGCACGGTCTGTTCGCTTAGAAATAGTTTTTCACCTATTTCCTTCATGGTGAGTTCCTGGCAAATCAATTGTAGAATTTCAATTTCTCGTGGACTAATATCTGCACGTCTGGCCACACCTTTATTGAGGCCATCTTTTTGCACTTTCTTATGTAGCGCTTTGGAAACGAGTTGATTGTAGTAAAAATCGTTATTAACCACCGAAATGATAGCCTTATGTACTTCGTCAGGCTCGGCATTCTTCAACAAGTAGCTGTGAACACCGATCTCGATCAAATCAGAGATGATTTGAAGTGAATCATGCATGGAGATCATGATGATCTTAACATCTGGATGCTTTGCAGTGATCTTTTTGGAAGCTTCCCAGCCGTCCATCACGGGCATTTCCAGATCCAGCAGAAGCAGATCAAAATGTTTTTCACCAAGTTTATCCAATGCTTCCTTCCCATTTTCCGCGTCCTCGACATGCCCCACTTCATCAAAGGACTGTAAAAGCATCATAGTACCACGACGAAATAGCGTGTGGTCGTCTGTGACCAAAATATCTAGCTTATCTGGTTGACTCATCTCACTCGGTTGAGTGATCAAATTAATCAATCGAAGCTTCTAATTCCAAATCTACTTTAGCTCCGCCCTTCTCCTCGTTGTAAAATATGGGCTTAGCACCAATTGTTTGGGCCCTGTTTTTAACATTTAATAAGCCAATGCCATCACTGTTTTGGAGGACGTTCTCTGGAAATCCTTTCCCGTTATCAACGTAGGAAATGATGATTTTTGATTTCTCTTTTCTAATAGAAAGCTCCACAACAGATGCGTCTGCATGTTTTAGTGAGTTATTTACTAACTCCTGCACAATTCGGTAAAGCATTAAGGCTTGCGATTCATCCAGCGGTGGATCTACCCAATTCGTGATTGATAAGCTTAACGAAGAATTAGTGGTTTTGCCGAAAAGATCTTCAATCGCACGCTTAATCCCATATTTTTTTAAAATAATGGGCATCATCTGATGAGAGATATTTCTCACCTGCGTTATGGTTTCATCCAGGTGTCCAAGTACAGGTTTTAACTGGCTCACATCGTTTTTCTTGTTAGCCACTTGCAGATTGAGCTTAATAGACGAAAGCATAGCCCCAACACCATCATGAAGTTCAGTTCCCAGTCGGTTTCTTTCTTCTTCCTGGGATTTGAGCGTAGCGGAAAGCATTTCTTCCTGATGCTTTGTTTTAATGGACTGCATTTCCAATTCATTTTCAAGCACTTTGCGTCGATAGAGCAACACAAAAAATACGACCGAAAATGCCATGAGCATGACACCAATAGTGCCTATGATAACGAGTAAGATGATTTTACCTTCCAATATTTATTGATTCAAGCTCTGGTCGATACTTAAACTAAGAATTTTTCGAGTTATATGCTTTAGAAAATGCTACTAAAAACCAAAGCACCCCAGCAAAAATGAGGACCGTTCCATACACCACGATATTTACAATAACTTCAGTCATGCGGCTTTGGCAGGTTTTAAAGTATCTGGATAGCCCTTATCTATCAGGACAAGCGCGTAGAAGAGAATAAAGTTTTTGGTGATGTTGGCGACATTGATCAGCGTAGTAATCGAGGCAAATCCTTCTTGAGTTATTTGAAGATCGAAAATCAAATAATTCTGGAACAAGAAAATTAAGAGCATTACTGAACTGAAAGCGAATAGAGAGGTGATTATCCAAAATACGGGTAGAGATGATAGTTTAATCGAAGGGTTTTTGAGTAATTGAAGATATGATATTACCGAAAAGATAATTATAATCATACCCCCAGAGGTTGAAACAATAGTATTTACTTCGAAGAATGAGTAAGAAACTAAGAATGACAACACTGAGATTACAACAAAAGAAATCAGCACAGCAATCAAAAATTTCTTTTTTTCAGGCAAAATTCTCAAGTAAAACCATCCTGCAAGCAGGCAATTAAATAAGTGCCAAGTATTGATAAACCCATGATTGTTGGCGTAGATATACTTGGCATAGCCATAACCTAAAAAATCTGACAGAAAACTAACTAAAAGGATAAGAAAGACAATACCGGAGACATGATTTAGCTTCTTTGGAAAAAAAGCAAAATAAACTATCCCCGGAATGCCAGTATATCTTCCTAGTTGTGAAATTAGTTCTGAAAAATCTGTTAAATTCATTTTTTAGCTTCCAAAACCAGGACAATTTGGAGGGCACGGGGATCCATTATCTGCCGGATCATCGAAGTTATTATCTCTTAAACTACTTTTTACCGCCGCACCCAAAGACTTCATTTTTTTATTGAGGATGTTCCCATCTTCATCTGCAGGAAACAAAACAAGTCGTTCCTCTCCATCATCATTGATTCCTTTGAAGAACCAGATGCCTTCACATCCTTTATATTTCAATAAAGTCTCTAGAATGTCATCTCCATAGAGCCACCCAAAGGTTGCGTCAGGGTTTTCTTTCTGGTATCTTTTTACCCATTTCTTGGCTTCAGACTTCTTCATCTTCTTGCCAATCTTTCTTACATTTTTTTTAGCCATTTTCTATAAAGGTTTAGTTGGTTTGAAGACAATGGTAGCGTGATCTCCATATTAATCAAAGGAGACAGAAAGAAAAGGATCGAAAAATACCCAAAAGTGGGTAGTGCTGGGGGATGAAAAAGCAAGAAATTAGATCAAAAATGAAGAAGCAACTATATTTGCTCTTCATATAAAAAATGATCAGAAAATGGCAATGCTAGGAATAATTATCGGACTGTTTGTATTGGCAATTCTTTGCCCGTTTATTTTGCCAAACAAAGCAGTGAGCAAACACAAAGGAGATCACGTAGAATAAGAAAAAGATTAATTCTTTTTCTGATTTTCTTTTCGTGCGTTTACAAATGCCAGGGCGTGCGCGAACGCCACTAAAAAGATCACAATATTTACAAAAATATTAACGCCTTCGGTTACTGCTGGATTCGTTAAGTTCATTTTCTATTCTGTTTTATTGCTATTGCTTCCTAACTAATGAAGCTTTATGATGCGAAGATAGGTTCTTTCATCGCTTTCAGCAATTTTCTTACATCCATTTCATCGTTATAAATGTTTGGTGAAATCCGGATGGAGTCCCCCCGAAAACTTACACTTACCCGATGTTTCTTTAGTGACTGCTGAACCCTCGAAAGTTCTACACCCGAAGGAAGCCGCACACCCAACAGATGATTGGCTCGCCATGCCGCATTTTCAACTCTGTACCCCATTGCCGTCATTTCAGTAATTGAATCTGCCATTAAATCATGTGTATATTGTTGGATATTTTCTGGAGACCATCTGAGTAGCTGCTTGATGGCTTGATGAATCATAGGCACTAAAATAAAATTGCTATGCTCCCCTACCTCGTACCTAAGTGCTTTCTCGCGGTATGTTTCTTGATAATTTACAAGGTTACCAAAGTCATCACTGCCCTTTCTGTTTATCCAGTTTTCCTCAATCGGCCGTCCTTCATCAAAGGCAGACCCGTAATAAGCCAAGCCAATGGAGTACGGCCCCATCAGCCATTTATATCCAGCACAAACCAGTGCATCAGGACGAATCTCTTTTACACTAAAAGGCAAAGCACCTATTGACTGAGTACCATCTATAACCAACAGCCCTCCTACCTCATCTAGTTTTTCTCGGATTGTTTTTAACTGAAAAAGCGTTCCGTCAGACCAGTGGATATGACCCACAGCAACCATTCTGGTTTTAGAATTAATCGCATCTAAAATTTTTTCATTCCAACTCTCACCTCGATTATCACTTTGTGGAGGAGAAACGACGTTAATGGTAAAGCCCTTTTCTTTTAGTCGCACCCATGGATAGACATTACTTGGAAACTGCTCCTCCGCCAAAAGAATCTCTCCATCATTGAAAGGCAGATTCTGAGCCACATTGGCTAAACCATAGGATACGGAAGGAATAATTACAACCCTGTTTGGATCGTCGTTTTCAATCAGTCTGGAATAAGCTCCTCTAACCTGCTCACTCTCATGGAAAAAATCATCTACTGAAACCTTGACAGGATTTCTCTTCGTTTTCAATCCTTTGATACCAGCTTTTTCCACCTGTTTCATTAGCGGAGACATGTAAGCACAGTTTAGGTATGCGTTCTTACGCTGAAGCAAAAATTTTTGACGCTGGCATTTCATAGTTATAATTACTGTATGACTTTCAAGATATTGGATTCTAAACAAAAGGCAGAAGCCTATTTTGAAGATGGAGCACCGAAATTAATCAGAGCGGGTGAGAAAGAGGTATGTCTCGTGAGAAAGGGAAATGAATACTTTGCTTTTGATAATGCATGCCCGCATATGGGAGCCAAACTGCATCAAGGGAACACCAACCACTTGAATGAAATCGTATGTCCATTGCACACCTATCGATTCAACATGAAATCCGGAGAGGAAGCAAACAGAAGGTGCAAATCAATGAAAAGATATTATGTCCACTTAAATGAAGGTGGGCTTTTTATTGATTGCTAAGGCTTACCCGATTCTGAAAAATTTGACTACCCCGACTAACCAGTCCGCAATGCTTTGTGCGATTTCATTTCCTGATCCACGTCCCACGATATACAAAACGAAAAGAACATAGATGCTAAGAAGCAGGTAAGACTTTCGTTTGCCGAAGTACGAACCGCTTGTAAAAATGATAACAGCTAGAACAGTCAGCAACCAAAGTAAGAATCGTAGTTCACTACTTAGATCCACCAACTCCGGAGGCATATGGATAGGCCCATTGAGAATCGTAAAAATGAAAAGCGGGAAACCAAGCGCAAAACATATGTCGAAAATATTACTCCCAAGGGCATTGGAGATTGCATCATCATATTGACCTCTTTTCGCGTCTTTGATGGATATAATGGTGTCAGGAAAACTGGAGGCAGCTGATGCTAAGATCAAAGCCACGAACATGACCGGTATATTTAGTCCATCAAATTCACCAAGTCCGGCTACATGATAGGTTTCAGAACCCACCCACTCACAAGCCAGTACAAGGAAATAGCAAACAAGGGCAATAGCAACCGTTGAGAAAACCAATAACGACCATGCTCGAATATTGCTGATTGCATTGTTGCCAATGAAAACACGCTCCAAATCGAAAGTAACGAGTCCTTTCAAAAATGGGCCTTGAGGTTCTTCAGGACTTTCAAAAACTTCCTCGTTTAGTTGTCCTCCTTCTAGCATCTCTTCCTTTTCTGACTTTTTCATCGTGCCAAACATGTACACGATGTACACCACGTATACAAGCATTAGCAGCATTCCGTGATACCAATGTAAGGTGGACCCACTAATTAGAATTAAGAAGATCAGTTCTGCAATGATCAGGGCAATGCCATCTCTTAAAAGCACTTTTCTTGAAACTTCCACCCGTTTGGTCATTTTCATACCAATTACAGCAAGCACGGCAACTGCAGGAATTACCATTCCATTGAAAATAGCGCTACCTGCGGTGGTTCCAATTCCCCCTGAGAACCCCTCAGCATCTGAGAGCACGAAGAGGAAGAAAAGAGAAGTGAAAACTTCAGGCATTGAACTTGCGATCGCGTTGATTGTGGCTCCACGGACGCCTTCAGAGAGGTTTCTACCAATATATTCGGATGCAGTCATGAAGCCATCTCCGGCTCTCCAGATTATTATGCAACAAAACGTGATTAGCAGTAAAGGGATGATTATGCCCATGTATATTTTATTCGTTCAATGTTGTAAATGCGGTGACTCAATTAGCTGGAGATGGCCTAAATTAACAAAGATTTCTTTCAGGCAAACATGTTACTTGATCTTTTATCATGAGATAAGTCAACTTCAAACTGGTTTTGTCTAATTTTTCAGCTCAAACGACGATTATATGTATATCAATCTATCGGGCTTAAACATCCTGGTCACAGGGGCCAGTAGGGGAATTGGGAAGGCCCTGGCCACCAAGCTTGCAGAAGCGGGAGCAACAATAGCTGTTCATTATAATAAGAATGTACGTGAAGCTGAAAACCTGGCCCATATTCTTGGCAATGAATCTAAAGCATTTCAGGCGGATTTTTCGAAACCAGATGAGGCAGCCAAGTTATTTGAGCGGGTGAGTTTGGAAATGGGGAGTGTCGAGATTGTGATCAACAATGCAGGACTAGCCAAGCCATCTTCTATTGATGCCAAAGACGATGAGTGGATGAAAGCCTGGAATGAGACCATGATGGTAAACCTTAATTCATCGGCGATCATTTGCAAAAAAGCGGTGCAACACTTTATCAGCAGGAAAGCTGCAGGAAGAATCATCAATATTGCTTCCAGGGCTGCATTTAGAGGGGAAGAGGCAGAATATTTTTCGTATGCAGCCTCTAAGGCAGGGCTGGTATCTCTCACCAGATCCATAGCTCGATCGTATGGGAAAGAAGGTGTGAAGGCGTTTGTAATTGCACCAGGATTTGTACGAACGGATATGTCTCAGGAGTTTATGCAGCAATATGGGGAGGATCATGCGAAAGGAGATTTGGCTCTTGAGCGGCTAACAGAACCGAAAGATATTGCACCGCTTGTGACCTTTATTGCAAGCGGAATGGCAGACCATGCTACAGGAGCAACCTTCGATATCAATGCGGGAAGCTATTTACACTAATGAGGTTTCATTTTAGGGATTAATTCCTAAATTAGAAGGACGAAAACACAACAACAGCGATAATGGAAGATAATATTAAAAATCACCTGAGAGCCTTAATCCAACTTTCTATTATAGACAGAGACTTTGGACAACCGGAAAAAACATATGTTTATACAATCGGAAAAGCAAACAGAGTACCTGAAACTGAAATTGATGTGCTGGTAGAAGAAGTATTGAACTCAAAGGAAAATAGCGAAGTGAACTTTCAGGGGTTGCTCAGCGAAGAGCGGTTCGATTATCTGTATGATGTCATTCAGCTCATGAAGATTGACGGAGAAGTTTTTTTAACGGAAATTAAATACTGTGAAGAAGTAGCGGAGAAGCTGGGCTATGATAAAAAAGTTGTAAAGAAAATGTCATCCAGAATCTATGGAGATCCTTCAATCACCGGAAACAGAGAGGCTTTAATGAAGGAGGCCAACAAATTTTTGAAATAGTAATTAGAGAGAAATTATGAGCATTAAGGCGAAACTAAGTGTGCTGGTTCAGTTAGCAAACATCGATGGCGAATTTGCTGGTGAAGAAAAAGACCTGATTTATATGATTGGCAAGGCCAATGGAATCAGCGAGGATGAGATAAATAATATGGTGGAAAACCCAGAGCCTCTACCTCCACTCAGTACAATGTCAGAGGATGATAAGTTTGAGTATTTATTTCACCTGGTTCAATTGATGAAAATTGATAGTCAGGTTTACCTGTCGGAAATTAAGTTCTGTGAAGAGCTGGCGGAAAAGCTTGGCTTTAAGCGAAATGTGATTTCTGAGCTTTCAGCTAGAATTTATAGCGATCCTGCCATAGCGTCGGATATCTCTTCATTGAAGAGGGAAGTCAGAAAGCACAGAAACTAATACAAAATCCCGATGATTCATCGGGGTTTTTTTATGTCTCTTTCGGAATAAGTTGTTCGAAACTAATTCCGAAGTGATGCTCCAGCTTTGACAAAAATTCGTCCTCATGCAAAACGTCTGACACAGAATGTTCACCAAGCTCCACAATTTTTAACTTCCGCTCGGTTAACGTTACCCTGCCATTGGGTAAAAGCCGGGTAATTAGTTTTTTCTGAGTAAAAGGTGATGCCATGGCGGTTTGATGATATTCGCACATTTCGATAAACTGGATAAGTTGTTTTTCCTTGGTGGTAAACCGAAACAGAGGCTCATACTGACTCGTGTCCCTTGAAACCTTCAGAATAAGGTTCTCGTCCGGGTCTTCTTCTATCTTCCAATATTTTGTGTAGTCCATCTGCACTTCTCCCACCTTTATTCTCAAGGGATTAATGATCCCATCACCAAACCCCACATCTGCCAGCCAAAGATCATCATCTATGAAAACCAATATCGCCATGTGGTCAAAAGGACGACCGAACTCACCTGTTTCTCTACTTTTCACTTCTGCAGAAATTACATAACAATCAAAGCCAAGATTGCTAAGTAAGTGATAGAACAGCCCATTCAACTCATAGCAAAACCCTCCGCGTTTTCTATGGATCACTTTATCAAAAATCTTTCGATAGTCCAGGATGATCTTACTTCCATAATGAATATCCAGGTTTTCAAACGGAATATGGATGAGGTGTGCTTTTTGCAGGTCTTTTAAATACCTAAGTGAAGGGGCCTCTTTTTTTTGATCAATGCGTTCCAGGTATGCATCCACATCGATTTTGGGTGTCTTAGGACTATTTTGGAAAAAGTTTAGCTTCTTCAATTCTTTACATTCAACTCCTGCGACAAATTTCCGATCATGTTGTTTAGTGCTTCCTGCCAGGTTACATCTGCATCCCACTCTCCTACATGCACGTTTTTGGAGATGTTTTGTCTCACATAGAACTTGGATACGATCGCATCTCTTGGTATCGTTTTTACCCGGGTTTGATCCGGCATGATTGGTATGATTGAAACAAATCCGGTTTCACTTGGCAGCACCTCATAATCCAGCATCTGTTTGACGATACCCGCAGAGGCACGCACAGATCGCAACAGAAATTGGTATCTGTTTCTTTTTAAATCATCGTCAGACATGGGATCTATGAGCTCATACTCATACGGATATGATTTCATTATTTTCTCCAGCTCCCTGTTTTTAGTTTTTACCTCTTGGTTGAATTTCTTCACAAATGTCTGCGCATCTGCATCTGAAATGTTTGTAGAGTCAAGCAGGCTGAATCGTTCCACAGCCAGTTTGCTTCTTCTTAGTATGCCGGGATAATTCTTTAAAAGGGTGTTTTCAACAATGGAAAGCCCGCTAAGTACGTTTGGTTTTTCGGGTATCAAGAAGTTGTTTTTTTCCTGATCAGCTCTTCGTACCTCTTTACCAACTCCCAAAAGCAGGCCGTATAGGTCGTTGGCGGTTAAAAAAAACGCATCATTTCCATCTTTGATAAGTCGACGGTCCCCACTAAAAGGAGCCATTAGGAACTCATAACCTGATTCTGATTCAGTTACAAAAATGATGTTTTTCACCTTTCGTTGATTGAAAAGCTCAACGTATGCTTGCTTCGCACTGTTACTTGACGTAAAGTTGATGTCATGGAGGTAAAAAATAGCATCAATCCCCATCGTGATGAATGCTTTATGGACCTGGTTCAAAAGTTTTTCGTGCTTACCAACTTTTATAAAATCTTCCTTTATTTCAGGAATGGAGAAGATAACAGCTGAACGTTCACTACTTAATTGTTCGGGAACATTCAACGCCTTATTGAATGACACATAATTATAGATTGGAGTTTGACAGTGAAGCCATAAGCCAAGCATGCAAAGTAGTCCGGTGATATATCCCCTCATATTGAAATACTAAAGTGCTAATTTTATAAAAACTCAACTCTTAATTGTCTCAATTTAGTATAAGAATGAAAACACGATGTGCCTGGTGTGCCAACTCTTTTGATGAATATGTACGATACCATGATGAAGAATGGGGTGTGCCGGTCCACGAAGATCAAAAGCATTTTGAGTTTCTTGTCTTGGAAAGCGCTCAGGCCGGATTGAGTTGGGCAACTATTTTAAAAAAACGGGAAGGCTATCGAAAGGCATTTGCAGGCTTTAACCCTAGGATAGTTTCAGAATATGGTTCCGGTATGGTTGAGGACCTGTTACAAGACGCATCGATCATCAGAAACCGGGCAAAAATTGAGGCCACCATCAACAATGCCGGTCGTTTTCTGGAGGTACAAAAAGAATTTGGTTCATTTGATAACTATATCTGGCGGTTTGTGGGAGGAAAACCGATTATTAATAGTTGGAAAACAATGGGAGAAGTGCCCGTAACCACGAAAGAGTCTGACGAGTTATCCAAAGACCTTAAGAAAAGAGGGTTCAAATTTGTTGGTTCTACCACCATCTATGCACATATGCAGGCAATTGGACTTGTTAATGATCATACCACAGATTGTTTTAGATATGAGGAATTGAAAAACAAATAATTGACAAGCAGTAAGTTAAATTTGTGATTTAAAGAATCTAGCGGATGATTGAAAAACTGGAGGAAATAAAACACCGATTTGAGGAGGTGGGTCAGCTTATCGTGCAACCGGACATTGTTACGGATATGGAGAAGTACGGGAAGTTGAACAAGGAATATAAGGATCTTGAAAAAATTGTAGTCAAGTACAAAGAGTACACACAAGCAAAGAGCAATCTCAAGAATGCCAAAGAAGTACTAAGCCACGAAAAAGACCCTGAATTTCGTGATATGGCAAAAGCAGAAATTGATGAGCTGGAGCCACAAATTGAGAAGCTGGAGGAAGACCTCAAGATCATGCTCATTCCAAAAGATCCCAATGATAGTAAGAATGTGATTCTTGAGATCCGGGCCGGAACGGGAGGGGATGAAGCCTCCATTTTTGCTGGAGACCTTTTTCGCATGTACAAGTCTTATGCTGAAGATCAGAACTGGAGCTTTTCGGTGCTAAACTTTAATGAAGGAAGCGCCGGAGGTTATAAGGAAATTGTTGCCTCTGTAGAAGGCGAAGATGTTTATGCAAAACTGAAGTTCGAATCAGGGGTGCATCGGGTACAAAGAGTACCAGCAACAGAGTCTCAGGGAAGGGTACATACCTCAGCAGCTACGGTTGCAGTGCTCCCGGAGGCCGAAGAGGTGGATGTAGAATTGAACATGGGAGATATCCGTAAAGATACTTTCAGAGCATCTGGTGCCGGAGGTCAGCATATTAACAAGACTGAATCTGCAGTTCGTTTGACGCACGCTCCTTCAGGGCTTGTGGTTGAGTGTCAGGATGGACGCTCCCAGCACGCCAACTATGACAAGGCATTGAAGGTACTTCGCTCAAGGCTCTATGAAATGGAGCTGCAAAAGCATAACGCTGAAATCAGCAGTCAGCGAAAAAGCATGGTTGGTTCCGGAGACAGGTCAGACAAGATTCGCACATACAACTATCCCCAGGGTAGAGTGACGGATCACAGAATCAACCTCTCTGTGTATAACCTGCCTAATGTTATGAACGGCGATATTGAAGAGTTCATAGAGCAGCTGCGTATCGCAGAAAATGCTGAGATTATGAAAGAAGAAGCGGAATAGTCCGTTTTCATAACAGAATGAGAAACCTCCTCCTATTCTTTTGCATTGTTATCATGTGGTCTGCATGCGAGCCCACCGAAGAGTCCATATCTTTTGACCCATCCCTTTCCCTTGTTTTTAGCAATGACTCGGTAGCTTTTGATACACTACTATCAGAGCGAAGAAGTAGCACAAGAAGACTGACCGTCTACAATCCAAATGAGGAGGCAATCCAGTTTTCCGAAATTGCTTTAGGCAAAAGTGAAAATTCTGATTACAGTGTCATTATAAATGGCAAGCAGCAGCTTTCGGTAAGGAATGAACAACTACTAGGAGGTGACAGCCTCATGATTTTAGTTGAAGTGAACGTTCAAGCCAGAGACGAGAACCTTCCGTACCTGGTAAAGGACTCCATCATATTTAGATGGAATACCAATGAAGAACATGTTAAGCTGGTTTCTTATGGGCAGGATGCCACAGATATTGGAAACGTGTCGATTTGCGATGAAACATGGACAAACGATCGCCCCTATATTATTTCCGATACCGTTTTGGTGGGAAGCAGTTGCAGGCTGATCATTGAAAAAGGCACCAACATCTATTTTGAGAATGATGCGGCGTTATTTATTCAAGGTACACTTACCGCCGTTGGGGATTCGGCGGATCACATCGTTTTTCGAAATGCCCGGTTTGATGGAATATACGACCAGGTGCCGGGCCAGTGGAATGGCATTTATTTTCTCGAGGGAAGTGCCGATAACGAAATCGCTTTTGCCGAAATATTTAATGGTCAGATTGGACTAAGATTAGGAAGCCCGGATGACGATGATATACCGGATGTCCGAGTTTCTAATACTGAGATTTTTAATATGAGCACGGCGGGAATACTGGCATTTACATCGGACTTATCTGTCACAAATACGCTGGTTTATAATTGTGGCAGCTATCTGGTCGGAGGCTTTGCCGGAGGCAATTATTCATTTACGCATTGCACCTTTTCCAACGAACCAGCACTTTTTGTTCAGGACGAACCAACGGTGCAATTTTCGGATAATATTGTTATCAGCGAAGATGACTTGCTAACTGATGATCTGAGCTTGGAGATGACCAATTGCATTGTTTGGGGTTCAGGCGATAACGAACTTTTAATAAATAATGGAGGAGGAGCCAACATACTACTATCTCTAAATAATAATATCGTAAAAAGCGGTCTGGAATTAGCTAATAATTTCACTTCACAGGAGAGCAATTTCCCGGGGTTTACAAATGCCTTTGCAAACAATTACACCCTTGATACGCTAGCCTTTGCGAAAGACAAAGGAATTGATGCCGGAGTTAAAAATGACATCAAGGGTGTGCTTCGAGATAGCCAACCGGACATAGGCGCTTTTGAGCGCGTTGAAAAAGATTGATCAATAATCTAAACTGAAGATTTCTTGTTATCTTTTAAGACTATCTTCTAGTTCTAGAGAGTGAGGCGAACCAGATATACAGCAATCTTTTTATTGTTTTCCATTATGTCATATGCGCAGGTGGATAGCTTAATTAATTATTCCAATCAGGCTGAAGGAAAAGAAAAGATTGATGCACTACACAAAATCATTTTAGAGCTATGGCTCAACTATCCGGATAGAGCGATGGGATATGGAGAACAGGCCCTTGAGCTGTCCAGGCAAGAAGGGGACTCTATGCTGATCTCCAAGTCTTTACGACTGATTGCAGGAGTATATTACTATCGGGGAGATTTTGATCTGTCTCTTGAATACAATCAAAGAGCATTGACCATTGCATTGAAGTTAAAAGACTCTGCGCTAATAAATAATGGCTATAACAATATTGGTCTTCTAAATTATAATCTAGGAAGCTATCAAACAGCGTTGGAGTATTTATTACGATCCAAAGAGATCAAAGGGAAAATTGGCGAAAACTATGGACTGTCTACTACACTCAATAACATCGGTTTAGTTTTTGAGCGGGTGGGAGACTATGAAACCGCCCGGGCATACTTCAGACAAGCCTATGATGTCGCAATAGAGAGAAAGAGTGATGATAACGAGCTATACTCTACCAATAACATTGGAATAACCTACCTCAGAGAAGGAAATCTTGATGAGGCTCTTAGATGCTTTAGAAAAGGATATGTTCTTGGAAAGAAGATTGAAAACATCAACTGGGGCGCAGTTTCGGCCCGGGGGATCGCTGAGGTGCTGATGCAAACCGGACATCCTGATTCGGCGGTTCAATACTTAAACAGTTCACTATCAGCCAGTAAATCCATAGATGATAAAAAAGGGCTGGCAGAGGCATATTATCTGCTTGCGAAGATTGCTCAAACCCAGGGTGATAATGAGCGTGCTTTGGAGAGTTTGCAGATGTGTGAGAGTTGGGCTAACGAAATTCGACTTTGGCAACAGCAACTGGAGGTTCTAAAGCTTTATGCATCTGTGTATGATGGGTTGGGCATGGAGGAAAAGGAAAGTGAGTATCTGAGGATGTATATTAATTTGCGTGACTCAATTTTTCATGATGTGGTTTCCAGAAATCTGGCCCTTATTCCCCTCAAAATAAAAGAAGAGGAGGATCGAATCAGGCTTACTGAACAGCAAGCATTGATTCGCAATCAGGTCGTCACCAACCAGCTTTTCACTTTCATTATACTCATCACTG
This sequence comes from Ekhidna sp., assembly GCF_965247405.1. Classification (GTDB taxonomy): domain Bacteria; phylum Bacteroidota; class Bacteroidia; order Cytophagales; family Cyclobacteriaceae; genus Ekhidna. Next base: position 2,004,611 of record NZ_OZ252014.1, on the reverse strand, counting down.
TTCCGCTACTTATCGTAATGATTATTCTCTTTAGGAAGAACAATAAAAAGAACAAAGAGCTACAGCGAAACAATGAAGAATTGAAGAGAACACAAAAACTTCTGATTACGTCAGAAAAAATGGCATCTCTGGGTGTCCTGGCTGCAGGGGTAGGTCATGAGATCAACAACCCTCTTAACTTTATAAAAAATGGGATTGAGGCATTATCCAAAAAGCTGGAAAATAACCAGGATGATGAAATGAAATCCTATTTTAAAATCATCAACGAAGGAGTAAGTCGGGCGACAAATATTGTTAAAAGTTTAAGTCATTTTAGTCGAAGAGGGCCAAGTATTGACGAGCGATGCAACATTCATGAAATTATTGAAAATTGTCTCCTTATCCTGCATAATAAAATCCGCAATCGGATTAAAGTCCTAACATACTTTACTGAACAGAGCGCTGAGCTAAAAGGAAATGAAGGACGATTGCATCAAGCTATGATGAACATTATCGCCAATGCGGAGCAAGCGATTAAGGAGAAGGGAACCATTAAAATCACGACGATTCGAGGAAAGGACTTTATGGAAATATGGGTAGAGGACGATGGCGAAGGAATCAAGGAAGAAAACCTGCTTAAAATCAGCGATCCATTTTTTACTACCAAGGCACCTGGTGAGGGTACAGGGTTAGGACTATTCATTACATTTTCAATAATCGAGGAACATGGCGGAGAAATAGATGTTACTTCCACTATGGAGGAAGGCACAAAATTCACAATTAAGCTACCTTTATAAGATGAGTGAGAAGCCAGCCATATTGTATATCGATGATGAGGAGGCCAACCTGCTGCTATTCAGGGTTTCATTTGAAGGGGAGAGAGAAGTACTAGTTGCCAACTCTCCACAAGAAGGATTGAGGAAACTGGATGAAAACAAGGATAGAATATGTGCGGTTATTAGTGACATGCACATGCCAGAGATGAATGGGGTTCAGTTTATTGAAAGGGCTAAAGAAAAGGTAAAAGACATACCGTACTTCATACTAAGCGGTTATACCTTTAACGATGAAATCGATGCTGCTTTACGCAACAAGACGATTCAGAAATTTTTTACAAAACCATTTGATCGGGAGGAAATCGAAAGACACTTGAATGGTGCGGCTTAGCCCCCTTTATTTGCCGGATTATTATCCTCAGGCTTTCCCAAAATTTTTTGTTTCTTTCCCTTAATACTTTCGGCAGCCTCTTCGAGGTTGAGTCTTGCTTTTAGCCGGTTGATGATTCCTTTTCCAATAGAGAAGGCACGGTCACCAAAAGTCGGTTCCTCTGTGTTAATCGGTTCTTCACTTTTTACTTCTGGCCTAATCAGGTATTTGTTTGTAGACGCACTATCTACCACGATTCGCTGAGCTGAGGCAGTAGTTGCTCCGATAGCCAGGATGAAAAGAAATGTGGTGAATAGTTTATTCCTCAATGCAACGAAGTATTTTCGATGTACATCAATATTAATGTAAACAAGAAATATTGGAAAGGATTTGCAAAAACTGTGAAAGAAAACTTGAAACTAATTTTAAGTTCTGCCCCAACTGCGGACAGGAGCACAAAGACAAAGTGGTTCACTTCAAGCAGTTTATTCTTGACTTTCTTGGAGACTATTTCACGTTTGACTCACTGATCATACGAAGTGTAAGACCCCTATTATTCAACCCTGGTTTTCTAACTAAAGAATTTGTAGCCGGAAGAAGAGTACGATACATCCCCCCTCTTCGAATGTTTATTTTTATTAGTATTGTTTTCTTTCTGTTTCTCGGACCAGTGGATCAAACAGTGGCAATAGAGAAATCAGAAGAGGCGGAGTTTTTAGATTCATTTTTCAGCATATGGTTTCCAAGACTATTCTTTCTCTTGCTTCCGCTATTTGCTCTTTTTCTCTATCTGCTCTTTAGAAAACCAGGTCGCTTTTATCTAACGCATTTCATCTTTTCTGTGCATTATCATGCATTTGCTTTTGTGTTACTCACCGTCATGGTGATTTTGATCGACTACATTTTTCCAAGCAGTGTTTTTCTAAGTCAGTGGTCTTTTTTCATAACCCTGTTTCTGCTCCAGATTTATTTGTTGATCGCACTACGCAAAGTCTATGAGCAAAGGTGGTTAACCACTCTACTCAAACTTTTTGTGCTTAATGTCTTTTACCTCATTTCAGCCATGATCATTTTCAGTGGAGTAGGAGCATTGATCTTTTATCTATAATATGAAGTAACTTGAGTGGATGTCTACTCAGGCTCAACACAACTATCCGCTCAACTGCCCTACTGGAAAATGGACGATGCTGTCTACCATCCTGGCCTCCAGTATGGCGTTCATTGACAGCACTGCTTTGAACGTGATTTTACCCTCTCTACAAAAGGATTTAGAGGCCACTGGCTCAGATCTTTTTTGGGTGCTCAATAGCTACCTGTTAATGTTGGCCTCATTAATAATTGTTGGCGGCAGTCTTGGAGATAAACGAGGGCGTGTGAAAGTATTCAAGTTTGGAATTCTCATTTTCACGTTAGGCTCTGCAGCGTGCGGTTTCTCCCAAGACATCACTCAGCTTATAATTTTCAGATCTATACAAGGCATTGGTGGCGCATTAATGATACCGGGAAGCCTAGCCATTATTTCTGCCGTATTCAGCAAAGATGAAAAAGGAAAAGCGATCGGAACCTGGTCTGCTGCAACTACAATCGTGACAGTGTGCGGACCGGTGCTGGGTGGAGCATTGGCAGATATAGGTCTGTGGCGATTAATCTTTTTTATCAACGTACCCCTTGGTATTCTTTCCATCTTCGCACTTCAATATAAAGTGCCTGAGAGCAAAGAACCGGGAGCCTCGAAAGTTGACTGGTGGGGAGCAGCTCTGCTAACATTAAGTTTAGCCGCACTCACATTCGGGTTTTTGGAGATGCCGGAAATGGGCTATCAGCATCCATTTGTTCTAACAAGTTTAGCCTTAGGACTTGTCCTTTTAGTCGTTTTTCTGGTTACAGAACAGCGTGTATCAGAACCAATGGTTCCCTTGCTTCTCTTCAGAAGCAAAACCTTTTCTGGTGTAAACCTCCTAAGCTTTTTTCTATATGCTGCGCTTGGAGCGGTAATGCTTTTCCTTTCACTTAACATCATTCAGGTGCAGGGGTACTCGCAGTTCCAGGCAGGTCTCACGTTCCTTCCTTTTTCAGCTATGATGATTTTGGTAGCAAGAAGAATGGGGGCGCTATCTGATAAGTATGGACCCAGGAGGTTTTTAATTATTGGGCCACTAATTACAGGAGCGGGTATGTACTGGCTGTCAACCATCGGAATGACTGAAGGCCCATTCGAATATTGGAGTACTTTTTTTCCTGCCTTTTTAACATTTGCACTGGGAATGTCAATCACAGTTGTCCCATTGACTACAGCAGTGATGGCTTGTGTGGATGAAAGCAAGTCCGGAATAGCTTCTGGAATCAACAATAGTGTAACCCGAATTTCCGGTACGTTCATCAATGCAATTCTGGGAGCCTTCGCCATTTTTCTTTTTGCCAAATATGTGGAGGTTGATTTGAGTCAGTTATCCATTTCATCTTATGATAAAGAAGTCATTATGAGCGAGGCGGGACAATTGGGAGAAGCAAAAGCTCCGGAAAACTTGAGTTCATCACTGAAAGAAAAAGTGAATAGAATATATGACTTAAGTTTCATACAAACGTATCAGTGGGTTGGACGACTCAGTGCCGGTCTGGCCTGGCTCTCAGCTTTAATAGCTGTTTTAATGGTCGAGGAGAAAAAAGTTCAAACAACATAGAAGCAAGTTGACTTCTTTTCAGCCGGATGTTTATCTTTCTGAAAATGTTCACCACCGTGTCACGATTTTTGCTTTTATTGGTTTGCTACTCCTCTTTTGGGCAGATTGAGACCTTACACAATTCTTCACAACATTACACCACTGAAAGCGGCCTACCTCAGAGCTATGTATCTAAAATCATCCAGGATGAACAAGGCTTTATTTGGGTCGCCACATTAGATGGTCTGGCTAGATTTGATGGGCATAGGTTTCTCAAATTCAACATTGATGAAGAGGATAGAAAGCTTTCAACCTCTCTTATTTATGACATCTACCTGGATGATGAGAATCAGCTTTGGGTTTTTCATCGTAACCATGTTGTCGATGTGATTGACCCACAATCCCTGGAAGTAAAAAGGAAGATTTCCCCGGTCAAAACCATTCCTCACGATCAATTTGATCTTGGGACTGACTGGATGAACGTTCGTTCATTTGTTAATGATCATAGGGGAAATTGGTTTGCTGGTGATACGGTTTCTTATCATCTATACGATGGAAAAAACACAAAGCTTAGCAAACTATTTAGCAGGGAAAGAGCCCGAAAGACACCAACAGCCTATGGTTTCATGGAAGACAAGCATGGCAGCATGTGGATCTTGACAGAAGACGGACTGTCAACGAGTGATACCAGTTGGGCCAATTATCAGCTTGTTCATTTTCCGGGGGATTTAAAGATTCCTTTTAAAATGATGAACCACAGGCCAATGATGGAATTGAGCAAAAGCCGAATTCTATTTGCCGTAGAAAACCGGTTGTTTGTTTTCGATAAGCTCAACGAAGAGTATAGAGAGATACAGCTTCCTTCTTTGTCGGTCCTTACATATAATTCCATTTTAGTAATGACCAAAGACAATGCAGGCCGGGCAATCATCCAATACCTTGGCTATGTACTTCGTCTGGAAGAAGATGAGACCGTTACCTATTTATGGGAGAACCCACTTAGGGAGAAACTCAACATTACCTCCATTTTGATTGATCGATCGAATACTATGTGGGTGGGTGTAAATACAGGAGGTATGTTTCGGGTTGACTTGAACACGCCAAAATTCCATTCATTTGAATACGAGAAGAACTTCTTAGTTGATATTCTCACTAAACAGCTTGGAATAGATAAGGACGAAATACCAGATAACTGGCGAAAGCAAGGCTGGTCGTACGGCCTGAGGTATTGCTATTCTAACTTTGGACTATTAATAACCCATGAGTCCTACGGTTATGGTGATGCAAGGCGTATCTATAAACTAGAGAATGGCCAACTAAATCCTATTCCACTTGAGGACAAATATTTCCACTATGTGATTGGAATGGATGAGGTTGACTCTACTTTATGGGCGGCAGATATAGGGGGAACAGCTTTTAAGTGGAAAGACTTGGATGAAAATCCAGAAGAAAGAGAAGTCAAGAAGATCCCCGACACTGGGACAGAGCGTATCTCAGACTTGACTGTGGACAAAGAACGTCAATGGCTGATCGTGACCAGAAACATACTTTATGAATTAGATGACGGAAAAATCATAAAGGAACACAAGGTTGGGAAAGAGGGCTCTTCACTCATTGATATCAGCCAGGATCTTTATGATGAGGACATTCTCTGGATCGGTACATTGGGAGGAGGATTGGTCAAGTGGGATAAGTTGGAAAGAGAAACCAAAAAAATATATTCAACAGAAGATGGCTTACCCAGTAACAGCATTGGAAGCATTGTTCCTGACTCCCTGGGGAATCTATGGCTTGGGACGTTTAATGGAATAAGTCAATTTTTCATAGAGAAAGAGTTGTTCACCAACTTTACGATGAAGGATGGATTGGTAGAAAGCGAGTTTAATCGTCATCACGGGCTAATGTTGCCTGATGGAAGAGTTGCCCTTGGTGGCACAGTTGGTTATTCTGTGTTTGAACCTGAAACGTTTGAGTCAGACACACATAATCCAATAACTAATATTTCAGATTTTACAGTCAATGGTAAGCCATTCGAATATCACCAAAAGAAAACACTTGTACTCCCATATGATCAAAATGAGTTAAGGCTGGAGTTGGCTGCTACCCAATACAATGCCCCTGAGGCGATCAACTATCGCTACAAGCTTGAGAATTTTAATTCCGACTGGGTGAATAATAGAAACCAGACAATCCTACGGTTTGACAAATTGCCTCCGGGAAGATATCGACTACTCTTAAACGCATCTAACACAAACGGAATCTGGAGTGAGCATATAAACACCATAAACATTACGATTAAGCCACCACCTTGGCTATCCTGGTGGGCATATACATTATATACAACATTTGGACTAATGATTTTGGCGCTGTATTGGCGGACATATAAAAGGAGAATTTTTAGGAAACAAGAGCAGGAATTTAATCAGAGGGAAGCCAAACGGCTAAAAGAAATAGATGCGATCAAAACACGCTTCTTCTCAAACATTACACATGAATTTCGAACGCCCTTGACTTTGATTCTTTCACCTCTGGAACGAGAGCTGAGGGAGAAGAGCCATTCCAAAAATGTAATTCGTATTTTGGAAAACAACTATCGTCAAGGGAATCATTTACTTAAATTGGTAAATCAGCTCCTTGATATATCGAAGTTGGAATCCGGTAGCATGATGATGCATAAGTCAGCAGGTGATTTGAATGGGTTTGTAAAAGCCCTGGTAGATCAGTTTCAAGGGCTGGCAGAAGAGAAGGGTATACACATAAGTTTTTCTGTAGAAGGAGTAGAAGGGAACTACCTGTTCGATAAATCACACCTGGAAAAAATCATCATGAACCTGGTGGGAAATGCAACAAAATTCACCCCGGAAGGCGGTCAGGTAAAAGTAATGTTGACCGCATCGCAAGTAAATAGCCAACCTGCGATTTCCTTAAAAGTAGTGGATACCGGAATTGGCATTCCGAAAGAAAAAATATCGGTATTATTTGATCGCTTTTATCAGGTAGATGACTCCAGCACTCGTCAACAGGAAGGAACAGGTATTGGATTGTCCCTTGTAAAAGAGCTGGCTGATTTGATGGGGGCAACTATCAGTGTAGAAAGTATAGAAGGAAAAGGCTCGACATTCGAATTGATACTTCCTGTAGAAAAGCTGAGCATGAAAAATGGTACGCCTCGCTCGCAATCAGATGCTCTGCCAGTTGATAAAGATCCACTTATTTTGGTAGTGGAGGACAATGATGAGCTTAGGGACTTTATAGTGGATAGCCTATCATCAGATCTGAAAGTGATCGTGGCGGAGAATGGAATGACCGGGTGGAGGCTGACAGAAAAACATCTGCCGGACATCATTATTTCCGATATAATGATGCCTGAAATGGACGGTTATGAACTTTGTAAAAAAGTTAAAGATGACCCCCGTACCAATCATATTGGCGTCATTCTTCTAACAGCCAAAATGGCACAATCTTCCAAGGAAGTCGGGCTGGCGTGTGGAGCCGACGATTATATGACCAAACCCTTCCACTCACATGAACTTGAACTTAGAGTAAAAAATGCTTTGGCACAGCAGGAGAGGTTGAAAGAAAAATTAAGAAAGCAGCTTTTACCAGGATCACCATCAGTGAAAATTGAATCACCTAGTGATATTTTCCTTTCCAGACTGTACCAGTTTTTGGATGATCATCATACCAATTCCAAACTAGAGGTATCTGAGGTGGCAGAGGCAATGGGCATGAGCAAGAGCACATTAAATAGGAAGCTAAGATCACTATTGAGTGTTTCTGCACTTAACCTGATCAAACAATATCGATTGCAAAGGGCAGTCGGTTTGTTAGAATCTGGTGAATCAATTTCTGCCGCGGCATATTCTTCCGGATTTGAAAGCCCATCCTATTTCACACAGGTATTTAAAGAATCGTTTGGTAAGACCCCATCCGACTTTAAGAGAGCATCATGATTCAAATCTGATATTCTTTGATTCATTTACGACACTCAAAATAAGCAACAGATAGTTGTTTTGAATGATTGAATCCAAAAGTTTATTATGAAAAACATCATATCTATTTTCTTACTCCTGATAGGAGTTTTATGCTTCACTGGCTGTGAAGAAGATGAAGAACCACAATCTCTTGGAGATGTTCCAACAGTTTCACAGCCCACTATCACAAGTGCATGGTCAAACCAAAATTCCGGACAAGTGGAGGTTGCTTCCAACGTTTTGGATGATGGCGGCTCATCCATCATAGAAAGAGGCTTTGTTTATTCTACATCTTCAAATCCTGAGTGGGGGAAGTCCGGCGTTCAGGCAACAGGTGTTGGTTCATCCTTTGAAGGAAGAGTTATGGGGCTTTACGAGGGAAACACCTGGTATATGCGTGCATATGCAAAAAATGAAGCAGGATACGGTTACAGTAATCAAATTACGATTGATACGAATTAGTAAAATCCCTTAACACTCTACCAGCCTAATAGATCCCTGTCGGTAACGTCAGGGATTTTTATTTTCAAGTTGTAACCTTCCTTCTCTTTTGCTGTAACTTATATGCATTTACCAGCGGTGCTGGTTTAAATCAACTTGAAAGACGAACCTAAATCGATTTGGAAGTAAGTGACGAACAGTTGATGTCGCTGGTAAAGGCCGGACAGTTGGACTACCTGAATGAGTTGTTTCACCGCTACAGCAAGCGGATATATAACTATTTCTTGAAGTCTACACTGGAGCGGGCGGACAGTGATGACCTCACACAGGAGCTTTTTGTACGGGTAATGCGATATAGAAACTCTTACAAAGAGGGACGGTCCGTACAGTTCTGGATTTTCCAGATTGCACGAAATATGGTCAAAGATCATTTTAGAAAAATGAAAGTGCATCGGGATCAATTTAACCCTGTAGAAGTGATGCCTGAAGTGAAAGAGGAAGTGGATGAACAGCTGGTTGAAAATGAAAGACGACTACATCTGGCAATGAAAAAATTGTCGGATGAAAAGCGTGAACTGTTGGTACTCAGTAAGTTTCAAGGGATGAAATACGAGCAGATCGCCAAACTAAGAGACACTACAGTGAGCAACATAAAAGTACAGGTGCATCGCACCATTAAAGAATTGAAAGAGGTCTATTTCGAATTGTCGGAAGACTAACCGGCCCGGCCGGTGCAAAATTGTAAGAACATGAAAATTACAGACGAACAACTGATTGCTTTGCTCGAAGGTGAGCAGAATGATGAGTTAAAGGAAAAAATAGAGCAGGACGCTGAGTTGAAAGAACGATTCTCTGAGCTGGAAGAATTATTTAAGGCGATGGAGACAACCCGGGAAGTTGAGGTTCCACCTCATATTGAGTCAAACTTCAGAGAAGCATTGATCAATGAGAAGCTAAGGAGCGCCAAATCGTCTACACCGTGGATGCAGATTGCTGCGGCAGTGGCACTACTGATCGTTGGTTTTGGAGCAGGAAAATTTTCCACCTCTGGCTCCTCTGATGAGCTGATGGCCTTGAAAAATGAGGTACAATCACTCAGAGAAGTCACGCTGAGAAGCACTTTGCAAAAGCATTCGGCTAGTGAACGAATCATGGCAGTGAACAGAATTGAGGAGAGTCCTGAAGTAAATGAGGAGTTGATTACAACATTGATTACAACATTGAATTCGGATGAAAGCCCGAATGTAAGATATGCCGCTATGCAGGCATTGGCAAAGTTCATTGACAATGCGGACGTAAGAGCCGAGTTGGTCAAGTCATTAGAAGCTCAGTCTGATCCACTGATTCAGATCACCTTGATAACCATTTTGGTGGAGGCAGAAGAGCGCAGTGCAATCGCGCCATTAAGAGACATCATTGAAAAAGAAGAAACATCACCTGAGGTGAAGCAGCAGGCAGAAGTTGCCCTTCAGGTTTTGACATAAAAATACCGGTACAATTAATTATCAATTCAATACTCAAAAACAACATAAAATGAAAACGATAATAGCAGGACTAATACTATTCGGAGTGACCAGCGTGGTAGCTCAGAATAAAACAAACTACAGTTACCCCATAAAGGGTAACGCAGCTGAAACGTGGCTGGTCATTGAAAACCTATCCTCTGATTTACAGATCGAGGGAACAAATGGATCAGAAATCAGAATTGAAAGCAAGAACTACAAAGGGCTTCCGGAAAAAGCCAAAGGCTTGAAGCCGCTCTCAGCCACTGGCCCTGAGAACACAGGAATAGGTTTGAGCATCAATCAGGAAGGAAATACGATTTCTCTTTCAGGAGCGCATAGAGAAGCAGACAATGCAGACTATGTCATGTACTTGCCAAAAAACTTGAAAGTAAAGCTAGACTACAACAGCTGGCAGGCAGGAGATGTGGTCATCAAAGGAATGGCAGGAGAAGTAGAGGCGAAGAGCCAGGTAGGAGATCTGGAGTTTATCGATGTGACCGGGCCAATCGTAGCGCATACGCTAAGTTCTGATCTGGAGGTTTCATTCTCATCACTTTCGAATGCTTCACCTACCTCTTTAAGCTCAACGAGCGGAGATATTGACGTGACCCTTCCTGCCTCAGTGAAAGGAACCTTCAAGATGTCTACTATTTCCGGAGGCGTGTATACAGGATTTGATTTCGATTTTGGGGAAGATGCAAAAATCCGCCGTGTTGGAGGTCAGAATGCAACCGGCAAACTCAACGGTGGAGGCGTAGAAGTGTCTTTGAAAACTGTAAGTGGTGACATTTACATCAGAAAAGCAGAATAACCATGAGACTATTAGCAATGATGCTGTGCCTGACAACATTTGGGTTGTGGGCACAGCCTAAAAAAGTAACAGAATCAGTGGCGATCACGGGACAGGAGCTACTGGATCTGGAGTTTGATTTCGCTGACGACATTGTTTTTGAGACATGGGACAAGAATGAAGTTTTGGTGGAGGTAATGGTAGAAATCAATGATGGAGAAGACAATGATATTTTCAGTCTTTCTTCTGAAACAAGCAACTTCACGATCTACATCGAAATGGATGAAGACATGTGGAAAAAGCTAAGCAAAGAGAAGGATGGGAAGTGGAACAACTGCAGCTATACCTCTACGATTAACTATAAGGTGTATCTACCATCCAAACTAAGCGTAAGAGCAAGTACTATTTCTGGAGACTATGAGTTTGAGTACTTTGGTTCTGAAATGAAACTGAAGACAATTTCTGGAGCGATTGATGTGACTATTTCGGAGAAAGATGGAATGGATTTTAAAGCGAAGACCATCTCAGGAGAGATCTATTCGGATATTGAAATTGAATATCCCTATGGCAAGGAAGGCCTTCGACAGATCATAGGCCAGGATGTGAGAGGACGAGTAAGCTCAGGGGGAGTGGAATCCAACTTTGAAACCATCAGCGGAAACATCTATTTAAGAAAAGGGTAAACATTAACCGTCATCGCGAGCACAGCGAAGCGATCTTAATACTGAGATTGCTTCACCCTGCCTATCGGCGGGGTTCGCAATGACGGATAATAAATAATTCCCCTCCTTGGAGCGGTTCGACGCATCGAGGTAAGGGGTGGGTAGATTTTACTCACCCTTTTTCTTTAACACCACCAGGTCATCATCCATCACCGTCCCGATAAACATAAGATCCTTATAAGGCGCAGAAACACTGCTTGCCGAAACCAGCTCTCCATCATTTTCATACAATGACTCAACCTGATCACCCGTAACTTTGATCACTTCAGACGGAGCTATTTCATTTTTTCCAACAGCATAAGAGGTGAATGCCAGCAGGCTTGGGTGAGCCCCCATCCACAGGTTTCCATCTTCATCTAGCTCAATGTTATCAATTCCAGTTCCAACATCCAGACTGTGATCAAAAGACAAATCACCGTTTTCCCCGATGTTATAATATCTGAGGCTAAAGCTTCTTGGAGAAGCCACTAAAACCTGCGAACGGTCTTTGGAAATGTTAATGCCGTTGGCGTAACTGATGCCCTCTGCCACTTCTCGGTATTTGCCATCATAAAACACAACATTTGATACGGCAAGACCCAAATAATTCTCTGCCAGCTTACCCCAGTAGCTGGTGTATCCATGATCATTCGTAAAGTAAAAGGACTCTTCATCCAGCGCAACCACATCATTCGGACTTATCATGGTTTCATCACGATAGGTGGCCATGTATACCAGGCTGTCTTCCCCAAAGAGCTCAAACCTTTCGATGGTATGCCCCCTGGCATGGTTTACTACCAGGATTTGATATCGTGCTGAATCCAGCTTTAGTAAACTGATTCCGTGCGGGTAGAATTTGAGTTTATGATTCGCAGTTAGTTTTTTGGCTTGGAAGTCTCCGGAATCCAGATCCAAATAATAAAGGTGGCCTTGAGTCGCAATTCCATCTCTCCTGCCCGCACGGTCGTCCTGAGAAATAATCATGAACCCATCCTCATAATTGATCGTGAAATCTTCTGCTCCTTTCATTAGAATTTTGGCAATAACCTCATAGGAATCAGTGTTATTAACTTCGCGGAAGTATCCGGTAGAACTAAATGTGTATACGACGAATGCTGAAACCAGCAAAACAATAATTAATAGTGTGATTAAAAACTTCTTCATAGCGACTAAAGGTGTAATGCTTAAAAGTAGAAAAACTTTCTATTTACTAGCACTGGGTTTTATATCTCTTATAGCTGGGTGCGGAAAGGATGAGGTGGAACTACCGGAGGAGGTGTTGCAGGGCAAAATAGATGGAGAAGAGTGGACATACAAGTCTGCAAATGCTTTCCTTGAGTCTGCCGACTTTCGATATCGAGTTACGTTTTTATCTACAGAAGAAACTGTTGCGGATCCCTGCGCACTACGAAGTACTGCGAAAAGACACATTACGGCCTTTTTGCGATTTCCTGAATATGAGGGGAATTACTCGGTTTCCCCTCAGCTTGTCAATGATAACGAAGTGGTCGTCACATTTAACGCAGACATTTCAGGCTCACTTGTTGCATCAAGTGGATTCATGTCCATTTTCGCTATTGAAAACAGAGTGGTTTTTGGCTACCTTCAAGCAGTGCTCGATGACGACAATACCGTCGAAGGATCTTTTCAGATCAGGCTTTGTAATTAAGCCTCTACTGCTTCTTCCTGATCTTCGTAAACATCGAGAGGCAAACAACTGCAAACCAAATTTCTATCGCCATAAGCACTATCTACTCTGCTTACCGCAGGCCAGAATTTATTTTCCTTCACATACGGAGCAGGGAAGGCTGCCTTTTCTCTGGAGTATGGATATTTCCATTCATCCGCGACAAGTACCTTATAGGAGTGAGGAGCATTTTTCAGGACATTGTCTTTGGCATCAGCAATTCCATCAATGACCTCCTGAACCTCATCGCGAATGGCAATCATCGCATCGCAGAAACGATCCAGCTCATCCTGAACCTCACTTTCAGTTGGTTCAATCATCATAGTACCCGGCACTGGAAATGAAACAGTTGGAGCATGGAACCCATAGTCAATCAGTCGTTTCGCAATGTCTTCTACTTCAATGCCGGACTTTTTAAACTGACGACAATCAATGATAAGTTCATGTGCATTTCTGCCTTTGTCATTGGCATAAAGCACCGGATAATGATCCTTCAGCCTCGCCGCAATGTAATTGGCATTCAAAATGGCCATTTTTGTGGCGTTGGTTAAGCCAGAGGCCCCCATCATCGCAATGTACGCATGAGAAATAGGCAAAATGCTCGCACTGCCATACGCAGCAGCTGATACAGCCGGATTGCTATTGTGCTCGGTCGTATGCCCTGGCAAATATGGAGTAAGATGCTCAGCTACACCGATTGGGCCCATACCTGGCCCGCCACCCCCATGTGGGATACAGAAAGTCTTGTGAAGGTTAAGGTGGCAAACATCCGCTCCAATAATTCCCGGGGAGGTCAACCCAACCTGCGCATTCATGTTCGCACCATCCATATATACCTGACCACCATTTTCGTGAATGATCTCACAAATTTCAATGATCGCTTCCTCAAAAACCCCATGTGTGGATGGGTAGGTTACCATTAAGGCTGCCAGCTCATCTTTGTGTGCTTCTGCCTTTTCTCTCAGGTCATCTACATCGATGTTTCCGTTTTCGTCACACTTTACGATCACTACTCGCATTCCAGCCATCACCGCACTGGCAGGATTTGTTCCGTGAGCAGAGGACGGAATCAACGCCACATTTCTGTTTGGTTGACCGGTTCCTTCCAAATACGATTTGATTACCATCAGGCCAGCATATTCACCTTGTGCTCCTGAGTTTGGTTGGAATGAAACGGAGTGGAAGCCAGTGATTTCCACTAACCAGTCATGCAGTTCATTGATCAAAATACCGTACCCCTCTGCCTGCTCTTTCGGTGCGAAAGGATGAATGTTGGCAAATTCAGGCCATGTCACCGGAATCATTTCGGTTGTGGCATTTAGCTTCATGGTGCACGACCCTAGTGAGATCATGGAGTGTACCAACGAAAGGTCTTTGTTTTCCAGCTGCTTCATATATCGAAGCAGCTCATGCTCTGAGTGATATTGGTTGAAAATGGGATGCTCCAGAAATGGACTCGTTCGCTTTAAGGAAGAAGGGTATTCAACCTCAAAATCCTCCACGATAGGTGCTTCGAAAGCATTGCCAAGCCGGGCGAATAATTTTACCACCTCATTAGCGTCGGCTACCGTATGAGACTCATCGAATGACACACCAACACCATCTTCAAAGAACCTGAAGTTGATCTCGTGCTCCTCTGCCAGTTGCTTGATGTGCAACAGTTGTTCTGGTGTGAGCTTGATTCTGATGGTATCAAAGAAGTAGGTATTTTGATTTTCAAACCCATATTGAGCGATCGTATTAGCTGTTTCTTTCGCCAACCCATGTGTTCTGGCTCCAATTTGTTTAAGTCCTTTTGCACCATGATAGACGGCATACATTCCTGCCATTACAGCTAGGAGCACCTGCGCTGTACAAATATTTGAAGTGGCTCTTTCTCTTTTGATGTGTTGCTCCCTGGTTTGAAGAGCCATTCGATAAGCGTCATCTCCATGAGCATCTTTTGATGCCCCAATGATTCTACCCGGAATGGATCGTTTGTATGCTTCTCTCGTAGCGAAGAATGCCGCGTGAGGACCTCCGTAACCCATTGGAACGCCGAATCGCTGACTGGTTCCAACCACGACATCCGTTCCCCATTCACCGGGTGCGGTTAGTAGTGTGAGAGCTAGCAGGTCAGAGGCACATGAGGTAAACACCTCATTTTCTTTGGCTTCTGAAACCACACTTGACCAGTCTCTCACGGATCCTGAGTCATTTGGATACTGGAAGAAAACTCCAAAAATTTCTGGTGAGCTTAGATCAGCGTTGGCAAGGTCCACAACCTCCAGCTCTATTCCGAAAGGAAGAGCTCTTGTTTTTAGAACATCCAATGTTTGCGGGAAAACCGCATCATCTACTAAAAACTTATTGGAAGATTTTTTGTCTCCTTTTCTAAGGCCGTAAAGCATACTCATGGCTTCTGCCGCCGCGGTTGCTTCATCCAAAAGAGAGGCGTTGGCAATTTCCATCCCCGTTAAATCAATGACCATCGTTTGGAAATTGATTAAAGCTTCTAAACGACCCTGTGCAATTTCTGCCTGGTATGGGGTGTATGCAGTATACCAGCCCGGGTTTTCCATAATATTTCGCTGAATGACAGTCGGTACTACGCAGTTATAATACCCTTGCCCGATGAACGATTTAAAAACCTTGTTTTTATCAGCCACTTTTTGCATCCGATTGAGATATTCGAACTCGTTTAATGCAGGGGGCAAATCCAGGGGTTTATTCTTCAAAATTGGAGCAGGGATTGCTTCATTAATAAGCTCATCCACAGAGCTTAAACCAATAGCTCGTAGCATATTAGACACTTCATCCTCAGAGGGGCCATTGTGTCTTCTTTCAAACTCTACTCGATCGTTCAGATTTAATTTCATCGGGGCTGTTTATTTAGAGGCCGCAAATTTACGTCAGTGTGGGCAAGACAAAAAGTGTTTTATCCCCTAACCACTAGTGTAATTAATTGGTTTGGCCGGAATAAAATTTCTTAGTTTTATGCTCTGATTTTTAACGCGTTATATCACAATGAGAAAAATAACATTTGTATTGGGCCTGATTGTGGCCTTTGGACTGCTGGCACAGGATAAAACAGCCATAAAATTTGCTAAGACGATTACGGCAGATGACCTGAAAGAACACCTTTCAGTTCTTGCTTCTGATGAATATGAGGGAAGAGAAACAGGAAAGAAAGGGCAAAAAATGGCTGCCGAGTACATTGCCAACCACTTCAAGTCATTAGGACTTGAGGCTCCTGTGGATGGGTCGTACTTTCAAAAGTTTAATCTAACAGAATCTTCCATAGGCTCTGTCTACTTCCGAAAAGGGGAGGAAAAGAAGGATGGTTTTGAGGAGTTTATCTACTACTCGAAAGCTGAGACCATGGGGGAAGAGTACATCAGTATTGTGATGTCAGAGGAAGATGGAGATTTGAGCAACTATGAAGGCTCATATGTGGCTTATGTAACCGATCAACTTGGAGGACTACAGGAAAAAATAGATCAGGCGAAAGAGGCAGGAGCTGTTGGATTTGTTGTAGTGCTTAAAAACGATGAGGAATTCAGTTCAGTACTTACTCGTTTTGGACCTTACCTGAAACGTCCAAGTCTTGGTTTGGATCAAAGAGATAATGAGTCGGACAAAATGATCATTGCGGATAAATCCCTTGCTGCGTGGATGTTCGATAAAGCGTTTGAAGAGATTAAGCCTGGCGATAAAGCCGAAGTGGTTTTTAATGCAGATTATCTTGATAAGCCGATTGGAACGGAAAATGTTCTTGGATTTCTAAAAGGAACGGAAAAACCTGATGAGGTAATTGTCATAACTTCTCATTACGATCACGTAGGAATCATTGGTGGCGAAATCCACAATGGCGCAGATGATGACGGGTCAGGAACAGTAAGTGTGTTGGAAATTGCAGAAGCGTTCGTGGAAGCGGCTAAAAAGAAGAAAGGCCCGATGAGAAGTGTGCTTTTCATGACGGTTACAGGAGAGGAAAAAGGGCTGCTGGGATCCAGATATTACACAGACACGGATCCGGTATTTCCTTTAGAAAATACTGTAGTTAACCTCAACATAGACATGGTTGGGCGGATAGATGATGCCCATGCAGATAACAGTGACTACATCTACGTGATTGGCTCTGATAAGCTTTCGCAGGAGCTTCATGAGCTTTCAGAAAAAATAAACACAACCTACACTGGTTTGGAACTGGACTATACATACAACGATGAAAACGATCCTAATCGATTCTATTACCGTTCAGACCATTACAACTTTGCTAAGAATAACATCCCTATCATTTTCTACTTCAACGGGACTCACCCGGACTATCATAAGTCAACAGATACGATAGAAAAAATTGCTTTTGATACGATGGAAAAAAGGGCAAGACTTGTATTTCACACAGGATGGGAAATAGCAAACAGGGCAGAAAGAATAGAGGTTGATAAAGAAAAGTTAGAGAAAGAAGCTGGAGAATAATTGTGAAGGAAATTGATCATTGTGGGGCATTCGCCCCACAAGATCTTTTCAACCAGCTATGGAAAGAAAGACTAAAAAATCCATCTTTCTATTACAAGTATAAATATTTAATGCGGTTTCCAAGAAAGTTTTGCTTCAAAAAAATTGCTTTAACTGTTTTTGTCTAAGAAATTGTTCTTGAAAATGGTTGAAAATGAGCTTTTTACAAGCTCATTTTTTATTTAGACTTATCTTTGAACAAGTAGTCCGATTCATATGACACGAGACAAATTTTCCACAACAGGCTAAACGAGTTTCCATTAAAATCACATTCTAACTTAAAATAATTATAAATGTTTTTAATAAAAGAGGTAAGCATTGTCAATGAAGGAGAAGTTAAGGTTGCTGACTTACTTATTAAAGATGACCGTATTGAAAAACTAGGGAGCAGCGTGACTGTTGATTCCAACGTGACAGAAATCGATGGAAGCAACTTGCACCTTTTCCCCGGAGTGATAGATGATCAGGTACACTTTCGTGAGCCAGGACTCACTCATAAGGGAAATATTTTCACAGAATCGCGAGCGGCAGTTGCAGGAGGAGTCACTTCTTTTATGGAAATGCCTAACGTAAATCCTCAAACAATTACGCAGGAATTGCTAGAAGCAAAATATCAGATTGGGGCAAAGAACGCCTTGGCGAATTACTCTTTTTACATGGGTAGCACCAACGAAAATTTGGATGAGGTATTAAAGACAGACCCTTCGTCTGTGTGCGGAATTAAAATTTTCATGGGTTCATCCACCGGAAATATGTTAGTGGATGATCCGGATACATTGGAGAAAATCTTTTGCAATGCGCCGATCTTGATAGCCACTCACTGTGAGGATGAGGCTACCATACGCGCAAATACAGAAAAGTACGTTGCTCAGTATGGCGATGATATTCCATTTAAGTATCACCCCATTATTCGTAGCGAAGAGGCATGTTATCTATCCTCATCGAAAGCCATAGAACTAGCAAAAAAGTGTAATACACGGTTACACATTCTTCATATTTCCACGGGTAAGGAGACGAACCTTTTCACCAATGAAATCCCTCTGAGGGACAAAAGGATTACCTCTGAAGCATGCATCCATCATCTTTGGTTTACGGACCAGGACTATGATGAAAAAGGCTCCTTTATCAAGTGGAATCCAGCGGTAAAAACAGCGCAAGATCGGGATCAAATATGGAAGGCTCTACTCGATGATCGTATAGATGTTATTGCCACAGACCATGCTCCTCACACCTTGGAAGAAAAGCAGAACCCCTACGCGAAGGCTCCTTCAGGTGGGCCACTTATCCAGCATACGCTTAATGCAATGATTGATTTTTATCACCAGGGAAAAATTTCCTTGGAACGAATAGCAGAAAAAATGAGCCATGCAGTTGCGGAGTGCTTTGAGATAAAAGAGCGTGGATATATCCGGGAAGGCTACAAAGCGGATTTGGTATTGGTAGACCTGAATAAACCATGGACAGTCAATCGAGACAATGTCCGTGCAAAATGTGGATGGTCACCATTTGAGGGGCATACATTTAAGTCTACCATTGAGAAAACATTTGTTTCTGGTCATCTGGCATATTCCAACGGAAAGCTGGACGAAGGCCAGATGGGTCAAAGACTTTCTTTTGATAGAAAATAATCGTTTGTAGATTTCAAAAGGGGTATTAACTTTGCACTCCTTTTCAGGAATGCCTGAAAGATTTATGGTGATTGTAGTTCAGTTGGTTAGAACGCCTGATTGTGGTTCAGGAGGTCGCCGGTTCGAATCCGGTCTTTCACCCAAGAAATAAGAAGCAGTTACAGAAATGTGACTGCTTTTTTTGTTTACCGACGCGACCTCCTGAATGGGTCTAATGTGGTTCAGGAGGTCGCCGGCCAAAGGTTGGTCCCATCGATCCGGTCTTCCATCTAGGCGCAAGGCATAGACAGGCCCAAAAAATTTGGAACAAATTTTTGCTCAGACAAGCTTGATCTCGTACCTGTCCTGACAGACTTGTTTCGTCAGGAAGGGCTTTTTATTTTACAAGGAATGTATTTCGTATACGTACTTTACTCTAAGTCCTGCGACCAATTCTATAAAGGACAATCCAACGACTTAGAAAGTCGTTGAAAAGACACAATGCCGGTTATGAAAATGCAACTTAAAAGTGTAGGCCTTGGACAATGGTTTGGTGGAACAAATTTTTGCCCTGACAAGCTTGATCTCGTACCAGTCCTCGGTCTCGTCAGGAAGGCCTTTCTATTTTAAGGATGTCTTCCAGCATTCCCCGTCAACCTTTGATTAGCTTATTTTGATTTATTTTCGGATTATGGCCGATAAATCATGCATCAATTGTTCCTCTCCTGTAACCGGAAATTACTGTTCAAATTGTGGCCAGAAGGCTGAAGTGCTACCGATAACCTGGAAGGGCTTAATAACCGAACTCAGTTCCAGATGGCTTGGTGCTGATAACCGTATAATACGGACTTTTATTGGCTTGTGGAGCAATCCGAAGAAGGTAATAACTGATTATCTCGAAGGCAATCGTGTAAAGTATATAGCACCTCTCTCATACCTCGTGGTGATGAGTTTCCTCTACGTACTGTCTTTTCAGGTCTTTGGTTTTAATCCAGCGGAAATGATGGATGAAGCAAGCAGAATATTTCAGGCACCTGATCAGGAACTTTCGGAAATGCAACAGCAATTTCTTAATGACTACACGCAAATGTTTTCCAAAAACATGCGATTGCTTGTTGGAGCCATCATTCCATTCACAGCACTTTCAATGTCAATTTTTTACCGTAGGAGAAACTATTTGCAAAACTTTTTGATCATTAGCTATGCAATCTCCCAGCTCTTATGGATTAGCATAATTACAGTGGCCTTTGCAGCAACAGCTGGCTATATGTTTTTTATTGAAGGGTTAGTAATTAATATGTTATATAATGTGATTGTTGTCGGTCTTATGAACCCGCAAAAGTCAGTAACCTGGACATACATTAAAGCACTCATTGTATGGTGTGTTGGATATGTATTTTTCACAATTACCATCTCACTTAGCACCTTCATTTATATATTCATTTCCTTTAGCAAGTAGGCCATTTGATTTGCGCATCCACTTTTTAGACATCATCGAAATGATTGGACTACCAATGGCAGCAGGCAAAATCCAGAGCAGCCATTGATAGGAACTACCCGGCAAAAAGATGTTGGGGTTTTGTACAGCGAATGCGGTGACAGCAGCAATATAGCTCCCGCCCATCGCCCCAATGTGTTGTTTTAGCCACCAGCCTTTTTCTACCTCCGGTTTTTGGTTGAAAAACTTCAGATCCTGGAAACCATTTGACAAGGTGAAGAAACCAAACAGTCCGCACAGAAAAGCAAGTACCGTATTGGACGAAGTAAAATACAGGTTTACTCCATAGATGATTATCCCTATACCAAAGATCGAAGTGACTATTGCCACTGCCCAATCATACCATTTTTCACCACCTGTCTTTCGTCGCTTCAACACTCTAACTCCTACAAAAGATGCGTGAAATGTCAATACAGCAATGACCATCAAAAAAGCGCTGAATCGATAAAATAGGATGATGCCCCAGGCACTCAAACAGATCCACCACATGGCACCTACATATACCCTACCAATGGTTATGTGATTGGCTCCACCTTTTCGGTTAAACATTTGCACCAGTCCGAGGAGGAGTACGGTACCGCCGCAAAGGATGTGAGATATGATCAGAAATTGTTCCATTTTGAATTGATTTTTGCAATTCAATAACAGAATCTAGCAATTCAAAAAATAACAACACTGAACTGTTGAATAGGGTGGATGAGTTGTATGATGCAAGCTATCTTAGTTCTATGTACCAGGCGTTATCAAAGTTTTCGAGTACCTATTTCCCAAAGCAAAAGCACAGACTTTTCAAGCTGTTTTTCAATTTGTCTCCGATGTACAGAAGAACGACCGGGAGAGTAACGAAAGTGGATCCTGATTTTAGCAGTGTGGAGATACGAATCCCCATCTCTTACAAAAACAAAAATTATGTGGGGACGATATTCGGCGGGAGTCTTTTTGCCGCCACTGATCCCATTTACATGGTTCAGCTGATTCAAATCCTGGGAAAGGATTATGTGGTGTGGGACAAGTCCTCGACGGTCAAAATTAAACGTCCGGCCAACTCAGACGCCTACGCCGTTTTTGCGTTTTCGGATGATGAAATTAGGCAGCTAAAAGCCGATATCTCCGAAAAGAAAGAAGTAGATCTGGTGAAGCCGGTCTTGCTAACAAGCAAAGAAGGCAAGCTTTTCTGCGAGATTGAAAAATTGATTTATGTGGCGGATAAGGAATATTATAAAGAGAAGAAGCGAGGGAAGTGAAAAGGCTTTTGATGTTGAATCCGAGATAAAAGATGCAAATAGATGGATGACGACAAACGCCCAACCAGCGGACTGTGGCCATAAAAGTAATAAATGGCGGTGAAAGAGCGAACCTGAACGGTGCGGTTAACTTCCGAAAGACACTGCGAAACACAAGAAACCAAACCCAGTAGACAGGCATGGTAGAAAGTACTGAAATTTGCTTGGTGGAAAGGTGAGCGGTTTAGCCCAATGAACTTAGCAAATGACTCATGTGGCCATGCCTACTAGTGATTGTTACGCACCGTTTACGCCACGTTTATTTTATTGTCCAGCATCTTAACGTTGAAGTTCACCTTCGCCTCAAGAGCGTTGAATACTTTGAGAATCGTTTCGATAGTTACGTTCCCTGTGTTGTTCTCAAGTCTTGAAATCTGTGCCTTCTTAACTCCAATAAGTTCACCGAGTTGTTGCTGTGTTAGGTTACGCTGCTTCCTGGCTTGTTGGATCATGTCTCCAATCAGTTCCAATTTGAGTTCAACCTCATACTGGTCGCGTTCAGGAGATCCGATCTTCCCAATCAAGTCGTCTTTTGTTTGTTCAAGTGTATATCGTTTCATGACTCCTTGGTTTTAAAGTATTGCTGTCTAATTCGTTCAGCTTTATCAATTTCCTTTTTGTCAACCTTGCTTGTTTTCTTAACGAATCCATGAGTTGCAAAAACCAGCGTCTCAGTTTGTTTGGTCTTATCCCAGAAGGCAAGCAATCGATATTGCTTTCCTGAAAACAAAGTCCGGAATTCCCAGATCTCACCGTCAAGCTTCTTGAACAGTTTAGGATCGGTATGAAATTTAGCCCGATCCATATTCTGAATAATCTTTTTCCGGTGCTTGAGATCAAGTTTCCTTAGAAATTCATAAGCCTGTTCAAGGAGTTCAACCTCAAATCGTTGAATCATCAAGTTTACATTTATGTTAACTCAGCTAAGCTAAGTAAAGTTTCGTTGAAAGTAAACTTTGCCGTTATGCTTCTACGACCTGAAGAAGATGGTGTGTAACGCTCAACTAAAATGAGTATGCAGCCCAGTTGCTAGAAGCAATAAGATTTCCGTTTTGCGTTGGCTTTTCAGATGGCTCAGTTCGTATATTCATTTTAGTGTTTGTTGTATGACGTGTTTTAATGAAACTTGTCCTCAATGGATTTCATGGAATTAAAACGGTCAGCTCGAACGATTCTATTGACTGAATGAATCATTTCTTCATAGATGTAAAATAGAAATTCAGTAGATATGAAATCGATCAGTTGTTGATGTTTAAATTGATACGTTTTGCTATCCCAGGTAATTTCACGATCCCTTCCTCTAGGGTGAATGAAAATCCCGTTATTGTGAACTGCATTCCGAAGCAATCTCATTAAGTCAAACAACGGTATTTCAGTTTCTAAGTTTAACTCCTTCAAGTATTCATCATAAACAACTTTGAAAGATTGCACTCCCGTTGGATCGAATCCCGAAGAGACCAAATTAAGAGACTTCCTTATCATGGTTTCTACTTTCGAAAAGTAAAAAACGAGAAACGCATGTTTTGTGAATTTACCATGATTTTGAACGGCACTAATGTCGCCAGCACTTGGTTTTCTTTTATAATGCTTTTCCCACCATTCCGGAATGCAAATTGTCATAGAAACAGCGGCAAAATCTAGTAACATTGTATGAAATATATTACCTGATAGCCCCACGAATTTTGTTCTAAAGTCCTCTTTTCCATAGTCTTTGATAAGGTCGTCGTGTTGAGTTTTTACAATTCCAAGGATACGCTCTGTTTCTTCAATTAATTGTTTGTTTTCCTCTATAATTTCCATTCTTCTCTTTTCAGATGCGTTTTAACGATATGTTGATTTGGACATAATCACTCTTGTTTTACTAAGGTTGTTATGTTTGAGAAATTGCTCGATTTCCTCCAGTTTCATTTGACACCTTGGGCCAATCACGATTTCCTTAATCAAATCCGAATTAAATTTTTTATCGAAGTTATAACTGTAATATGTCGTTATTCTATTTGAGTTTATTCTAAACTTTAAATCAGATAATTGATTCAGTGGTTCTTCATATGAATCTGTTGGAGTATGAATTATTCTCCATTCTCTTTCTTCTTTGAAACTTGGATTTTTGAATATCAGACCCCAATTCACCAATGAAAAAGCCAGATCGAGGCTTAACATTATGTTGTCATCAGAGCTGGGATCTTTGTCAAATGCTTCTTTGACATCCTTACATAATTCAATGACTTTGTTTTTCTGAGAATAGTTGTAGTATTCCACTTTCTCAATTCCAAGAGTATTATGAGCATATACGTTTGGAGCAGGGAGTTCATTTTTAATGTTGAGATGCTTTGTACTAAATCCGATCGCAACACCCTGCCCATCATGAGAATAGGCGCGCCATTGACTAAGCAAATCTTTGTTTGCCGATAAGCAGAAAATGAAGGGAGGTTTACTATTCCATTCATACATATCAAATGAGTCCTTAATTAACTTGTCATATCTAGTCTCGCTAAAGAAGTCCTTAACTATGTCGAAATGATGTTCAATCCATTTATTCTCATATGAATCATTCATTTGACTGCTATTACATAGCCATATTGATTTAGATGAAACAATATGAAAGAAACTTTCAATAGAGCAGTAGTGATATAGTCCGCTGGGAATCTTACTCATCGATCATGGCATACAACATCCGGATATAGTGGATAAAGTGTACTATATCTGCTTAAATGTGATATAAAACTACGCAATATCTCCCTTACACCTCTTTGTGTTGATTCAGTCGTACTACCACTTTGAGTGGTGGGACGACTTTGTTGCCGTCAACTCTTTAGTGGCATCCGCTTAAACTTCTTCGAACGGTCAAACAGGTATCGATAGGTATGATGCGTTTTCACTACATCGCCTCCAACCTGCTCTACCACCTTGATCATCTTTGGGTTGAAGTCACCGATCCAGTTCATCTCCAGATCTTTGTATCGGGTGTACTTATCCTGCACCATGTCCCGGGTAGCCATGATTAACGCTCCGTCTACACCTTTACCCTGATGATCCGGGGAAATGCCAAAGACCAGGCCGATCATTTTCGTATTGGTCTTCATCAGTTTGTGATAGACAAATTTTAGCTTTCCAATCAGGTCAAGCTTTCCGTTTACATGCTTAAACACCTGGTTTAGTTCAGGGATGTTAATGTAAAAACCAACCGGCTTGTCTTTGTGATAGCCAAACCACATGATCTTCTCATCCATGATGGGCTTCATCTTTTTGATGATCGCATTGGCCTGCACAGAAGTCATTTCAGCCACTCCCGGATGTCTGGCCCAGGCATCATTATATACCGTTCGGAAATCTTCAGCATATTCTTTCAGCTTCTTTTTTTCAATATGCCTGAAGGTGTAATCAGGATCCTTGTCTGCCACTTGTGCCTTTTCATATAGTCGATCACTAAGCGGATCCATCACCGGCCGTCCGAAGGTAAACTGCTTGAAATAGATTTGGAAACCGTAATTTTCGAACAGATCTACATAATACGGAAAGTTATAGTTGCACTGATAGTTGGGTGGTCGGTCAAAACCATCAACGAGTAACCCCCACCAGGTGTCCCGGTCACCAAAGTTGATGGGTCCGTCCATCGCTTCCATGCCTTTCTCCTCCAGCCATTTTTTGCCGGTATCAAACAACAGGTTGGCCGCTTCCTGATCATTGACGCACTCGAAAAAACCTACGCCTCCGGTTGGCTGATCATTGTCTTTATTGACTGTTTTTTGATTGATAAAAGCGGCAATTCTTCCAATCGTTTCTCCATTATCATTTTTCAGGATCCAGCGCGTACACTCCCCGTTTCTGAAAAACTTATTCACCTTCGGGTCAAATACCCCATTGATGTCTTTGTCAAGCGGTCGTATCCAGTTTGGCTCGTCCTTGTAAAGACGAATGGGGAACTGCAAAAATTCGTTAGCTGTTTTCTTATCCTGTACTTCTATGACGTGCATGGAGGGCAAATTTTAGGCAAATAAAACACTAATCTAGCATGAAGAAAATTGGAATATTAGGATCAGGGGTCGTTGGACGCACCCTGGCAGACGGATTTATTAAACATGGCCATGCAGTCATGATAGGGACACGGGATACAAGCAAACTGGATGACTGGAAAAAGGAAGCCGGAGAAAAGGGAAGTACCGGTTTATTCTCGGAAACGGCAGACTTTGGTGAGATCATCGTTTTAGCCGTGAAAGGGCATGCGGCAAAGGATGTGTTGAAAATGGCCGGAGATGGAATCAACGGAAAAACCGTGATAGATGCCACTAATCCAATTGATGAAAAAGCCGGTCCCGTGAATGGGGTGCTGCAGTTTTTTACAGACATCAACCGATCGTTAATGGAGGACTTACAGGAATCGAACCCTGAAGCTCATTTTGTGAAATGCTTTAGCTCAGTTGGGGCGCATCTGATGGTCAACCCGGAGATTGGAGGAGGCCAAAAACCATCCATGTTTATTGCCGGAAATGACGAGTCAGCGAAGAAAGAAGTCTCAGCAATTCTGGATCTGTTCGGTTGGGAAACCGAAGACATGGGATCTATAGAGGCGGCCCGGGCGATAGAGCCACTTTGTATACTCTGGTGTATTCCGGGCTTCAAAGACAATCAATGGTCACATGCGTTTAAACTTTTGAGATAATGCGAAAACGAATCATCGTAACCGGAGGAAATCGTGGAATTGGAAAAGAAATCTGTCGACAGCTGGTAGAGCAAGGTCATGATGTAGTGCTCACCGCCCGATCGATCGAGAAAGGAGAAGATGCTGCGATTGAGGTTGGGGCCAGGTTTCGTGAGCTCGATGTTTCCAAAAAAGATAATATTCTGGAGTTTACTCAAAAGTATAAGGCTGAGGTCGGTGAACTGGATGTATTGATCAACAATGCAGGCATTCTGATTGATGATGGTATGAATGTTTTGAATGCTGATCTCGAAGTGGTTCAGCAGACCATAGAAACCAATGTGTTTGGCCCCTGGACGTTGACTCAGGAATTAGCCCCACTTTTAGAGAAGTCCGCAGATGGAAGGATTATCAATATTTCCAGTGGCATGGGTGCCATTGATGATTTGAGAGCAGATCACCCGGCGTACCGAATCTCTAAAACAGCCTTAAACTCCTTGACGATCATGACACATCAACAAATTGGGGCTAGCGTAAAAGTAAATGCCATGTGTCCTGGCTGGGTGCGAACAGATATGGGAGGCTCTGGTGCATCAAGGCCTGTAGAAAAAGGAGCCGAAACAGCGGTTTGGTTGGCTACTGCAGAGGATATTCCGAGTGGGAAATTCTTGAGAGATAAAAAGGTGATTGATTGGTGAGTTATTCCACCCGGACAAAGGCATAGTCATTCACATCCCAGTCGATAACCAATCCACGACCAACACCCTTGGCCACTTCATCTCCATAAAGATGATGGACTAAATAGAGTGCTACATCATAGGATTTTGCGCCACCAGCAGAGGTAAGCAGGTTGTTGTGATGTACAAACGAAACGCCTTCATGAACGTTCAAAGAGGGGAATGTTACTTTGTATCTGGCAATATCCGATGGAAAAGTGGTAGACTCTTTTCCATCAACTAGTCCTGCCTTTGCTAAAACGAATGCTCCGTCACAAAGCGACATGACATAATCAGCCTTGGTTCCGACTTCTGAAACCCAGTTTATTAGCGTTTCATTTTCTAAGTCGGAATCCATGTTGTGCTCAGCGCTTGGCACAACCAGAATATCAATCTCCGGAAGGTCTTCGCTATCGAATGAATAATCAGGAAACAGCCTTAACCCTTCAAAGGTAGTGACCGTATCCATTGTCTCTGCGACTGTGAAAACCGTGATGCCCCCTTCGGTATGGAAAACGGTGTGCTGGAAAATATCAAAGGGAGCCATCAGCTCAGAGTTATATACGCCATCAATCATCAGAAAAGCCGCGTTGAATGATTGGCCGGAAGCAACCGGCTCAATAGTGATCTCTTTTTTCTCCTCTGAGGGCTTGCAGCCAATTAGGACGATCAGTAAAACGACGAGTAATTTTCTCATGATAGTTTCCATTTAAGTTTGTCCCATAGGCTCATATCGTCGAGATTAGCCTTCATTTTTTCGCCAACAGTCTCAATGGCTTTGAGTGGACGAAGCATTACTTTAAACTCTGTGATCAACTCGTCCTTGTTAGCTGTAATGATATCAACCCCATCGATTTGAATGCCGTCTATTTCCGCATTGAATTCCAAAATAGCCTCTTGTTCATTGATCACTTCCTTCACATAGTGAAAGTTGGTATCCTCAAACATTCTCGCAGCAGCAAGCAGATAAGTCATTACCAGCTTACGACCTTTTTGAGGTTTGAAAAGTATCGGAGAGTGAAATACAGCGTCTTTATCAAGCATTGATTTAAGCAACCGGGCATCTTGCTTTTTGACCACCTCATGCCAGTTACTTAATAGCGCTTTCATGGGTTACAGCCCAAAGGCTTCTTTTACCTGATCTACGTAATCCAGTTTTTCCCAGGTGAAGGTTTCTACCACTTTCTTCACCTCTTCACCACCATTTCCAATGAAGTTTACCTGCTTTACTTCCGGGGTTCTTCCCATGTGACCGTAAGCGGCAGATTCGGAATAGATCGGCTCTTTCAGTTTGAGTCGTTTGATGATATATGCAGGGCGCATATCGAATATCTTTTCAACGATTTTAGCAATTTCTCCATCGTTCATATCCACATTGGCTGTGCCATACGTATTCACATAAATACCCATCGGTTCCGGTACTCCTATCGCATAAGACACCTGTACCAATATTTCATTAGCAACTCCTGCTGCTACCAGGTTTTTTGCAATATGACGTGTTGCATAAGCCGCAGAACGGTCCACCTTCGAAGGATCTTTGCCTGAGAATGCTCCTCCGCCGTGAGCTCCTTTACCGCCATAAGTATCTACAATGATTTTTCTTCCGGTCAGACCAGCGTCACCGTGCGGTCCTCCAATCACAAACTTCCCGGTCGGGTTGATGTGGTATTTGATCTGATCATTGAAAAGGGCCTGGTTATCTGGCTTCATTTTCTTGATCACCCGAGGAATAAGGATATTGATTACATCCTCTTTGATCTTTTTCAGCATATTATCCTCATTGTCAAACTCATCGTGCTGAGTAGAAACAACAATCGCATCAATTCGTACAGGCCTGTTCTCGTCATCGTATTCGATGGTTACCTGCGACTTGGCATCAGGTCTCAGGTAAGTCATCTCTTTTCCTTCTTTTCTGATCGCAGAAAGTTCCATCAGAATGCTGTGAGAGATATTCAATGCCAAAGGCATGTAATTATCAGTTTCGGTAGTGGCATAACCAAACATCATTCCCTGGTCGCCCGCACCCTGTTCGTCTTCAGAGTCTCTGTCTACCCCCTGATTGATGTCTGGAGATTGTTCGTGGATAGCCGAAATAACACCACACGAGTTCCCATCAAACATGTATTCACCCTTCGTGTAACCAATTCGATTAATCACCTCTCTGGCAATATTCTGTACGTCTACATAAGCTGTGGTTTTAACCTCACCTGCAAGGGTCACCAATCCGGTTGTAACCATGGTTTCACAAGCTACCTTGCTATCAGGATCGAAGGCAAGAAAATGATCGAGTAGTGCATCTGAGATTTGATCTGCAATCTTATCCGGGTGTCCTTCACTGACGGACTCTGAGGTAAATAAGTAGGGCATGTATGTTTGATCTTAATTTTTAAAGTTGGTCGGCAAATTTAGAAGATTCGGAGAACTCCTTCACGGGAATTGACCAAAACTGAATATCGCAGGGATTTTATGTATCTGAATGTCAGTCTTCTGCCACTTGGAGATAGGCTGAGTTAGGATTTTTTCGTTTGATCCGGAGATATCAGCTGCGATACTCATCAGCGTATCCGGTCGACAGGCCTTTAGAATATCTTTGACTAATTGATGGTTTCGATAGGGAGTCTCCATAAAGAGCTGGGTGTATCCTGACTGGCTCAACCGTTCCAATTCTTTTATTTTTTTCTGTCGAGGGTTTTTATCTATAGGTAAATAGCCGTGAAAAGTAAACTGCTGTCCATTGAAGCCGGAGGCGATGAGCGCCATTTGAATAGATGAGGTGCCTGGCATGGGAACCACCTGAATGCCGGTCTGATGGGCGAAGCTGACTGTCAGATTCCCCGGATCTGCCAAGCATGGAACGCCTGCTTCTGAGATCACTGCCATGTCTTCTCCGTTTCTGGCGGGTTCAAACAGCGGATACATTTGATCCCAGTTTGATTTTTTGTCCAGAATCTGAAACTGCAACTCATCTATCGTAATGCCTGCTTTCAGGCTGCTAATGAATCTTCTGGCCGTTCGCACATTTTCTACGAAGTAGTGTTTTGTGTGTTTAAGCACATCTATGACCATTGGTGAAACAAATGATGCATCATTATCTGTTGACAGATAGGTAGGAATCAGAAATAGTTTACCTTGACTCATATGGGCAAAATATTGATTTTAATTGGATTGGCACTAGTTGTTATTGGTGCAATTATGGAGTTTGCTCCGAACGTTCCGTTGGGCAGGCTGCCGGGAGACATCCGAATCGAAAGAGAAAATTTCAGTTTTTACCTCCCAATCACCACATGTATATTAATCAGTTTGCTATTGATGCTGTTTGGTTATTTATGGAATAAAATCAGGTAATGAGGGTTGTCATTTCGAGCATAGCGAGAAATCTATACTAAAGATGTTTGACGATTTATACGGTAAGGATTTCTCCTTTCAGTCGAAATGACATTATATAAAAAGGTTTCCAGGATATTTTGCTTTAGCTCAAAAACTCCATCACCATTTCTCCCAACTCCTTCGGCTTCTCTGCATGCACCCAGTGTCCGGCATCTTTCACTGACGCAATCAACGCTTTTGGAAAATGTTCACGGATCAGGTCATGGTCCTCATCAGTGATATAATCGGATTTGCTTCCGGCAATGAATAGCGTGGTGCCTTCAAAACTCACATCACCCTCTATTCCTTCACCTACCTTGTCAATGGCTCGCTCAATTGCGTTCACATTGAGCTTCCAGCCAAAGCTTCCATCCTTTTTTCTATCCAGGTTTTTCAGGATAAACTGACGAACACCGAAATTGGAGATCACTTTGGCCATTTGCTCATCCGCGTCCTTTCTGTTTTCAAGGCTATCGAGATCTACTGAATGAAACCCCTCAAAAATTTCCTGGTGGTGAGGAGGATAATATTTTGGTGCGATATCCACTACGATGAGTTTATCCACTCTGTTGGTGTGCTGAGTGGCGAGATGCATGGCTACTTTTCCACCCATAGAGTGTCCCAGAATATGGGCTTTTTTCAGGTCTTCATCATCCATCAACTCCACTACATCTTTCACCATCACATCATAGTCAAACTCATCACTATGCGGAGAATTTCCATGATTTCTCAGGTCTACCAAATAGACTTTAAACCTCTCTGCGAAAACTTTGCCCAGCGTTTGCCAGTTATCAGACGATCCGAATACCCCATGCATGATGATGAGGGGATCGCCTTCTCCTAATGTTCTAAAGTTCAATTTCATTAATCAGGAAAAATTTGATTACAGGTTTATGAAAGGACAAAATGATTGGTTTTGTTCATTTCATGCCCATAAAATGGTTTTGACTCAAAGTTACATATTACCTTCACGAGCTTTATGAACTCGATCAGCACATTTCTAGCAGATGCAGTAGCCTTCATATGGGGACCTCCTTTGCTTATTCTTCTTTTAGGAGGAGGGCTTTTTCTTTTGGTTTATTCGCGATTCCTTCCATTTAGATATCTCCGTCACGCAGTTAATATTTTGAGGGGCAAGTATGATGACCCAAATGATCCAGGGGAGATCAGCCATTTTCAGGCACTAAGTGGTGCATTGGCTGCCACGATAGGTATGGGAAATATTAGTGGGGTTGCGTTAGCCATTGCGGCTGGTGGACCAGGAGCAATGTTCTGGATGTGGATGAGTGCCTTTGTAGGGATGGCAACCAAATATTTTACTTGCACCCTTGCTGTTCAGTTTAGAGGAAAAGACTCTGAAGGCGAACTACAAGGAGGACCTATGTACGTGATCCGTGAAGCCCTTGGAAAAAAGTGGATGCCACTCGCCATTTTCTTTTGTGTTGCAGGCTTTTTTGGTGCTACTCCTGTATTCCAAACCAATCAGATGGTAGCAGTATTCAAGAATGTGGTGCTGACGCCAATCGGTATTGAAAGCTCATTCGTAGTAAACTTATCCATAGGTATTGTAATAGCCGCTTTGGTGGCAATCGTAATCTTAGGAGGAATTAAACGAATTGGGAATGTGGCTTCTAAGTTGGTTCCTTTCATGGTGATTTTATTTGTTCTAAGTGTGCTTTCGATCATGATCACAAACCCTTCAGAGATTATTCCATCTTTTTTGTTCATCATTGAAGATGCCTTTACTGCTAAAGCAGTGTTGGGAGGTGCTGTTGGAGCTGTCATAGTTGAAGGCGCCAAAAGAGCCGCATTTTCCAATGAAGCAGGGATAGGAATGGCACCACTAATGCATGGTGCGGCCAAAACAAAAGAACCAGTTCGAGAAGGTTTGGTAGCTATGCTCGGACCTACCATCGATACCATTATCATTTGTACCATGACCGGCATTTGCATTTTGATCACAGGGGTTTGGAACAGCGGGGAAGCAGATGGAATCGTGATGACGGCAAGTGCATTCGAGGTGGGGTTACCTGGGGTTGGCCCGATAGTATTAATGATCTGTGTAATGGTTTTTGCCATCACCACCATTTTCGGTCTGGCCTATTATGGTCAGAAATGTTTGTCTTTTATAATTGGAGCGAGGTTCGGCAAGTATTTTTATTATTGGTACATTGCCTTAGTCCTGGTGGGGTCAGTAGCATCTCTAACAGATGTGGTCAATTTGGTGTTTGTAGCATACGGATTGATGGCTTTCCCTACAATGATTTCAACGGTAATACTAGCGCCGAAAGTGATGCAAGCCACCAAGAAGTATTTTAGTGAAGTATATAAATCGTAATCATTTGGAATGCTGGTACTTAGATGCCATATCTTTGCGCCCAATATCATTTAAGATAGGATGAGAATTGTAATAGCTGGAGCCGGTGAGATGGGGTTTCATCTTGCAAAGCTTTTAACCGCCGAAGAGCAGGATATTGTAATCATAGATTCAAATCCTACCGTACTGGAGTATGTCTCCCAACACCTGGATGTAAGCACGGTGCGAGGGAGCTCCACCTCTCCGCGGATATTAAAGGAAGCCAATATTGGAAAGGCGGATTTGTTAATAGCCGTAACCTCCATTCAGGAGACGAATATTACCACCTGTATTTTGGGGAAAAGTCTGGGAGCAAAGAAAACCATTGCGAGAATATCCAATACTGAGCTCCTTCACTCTCGTGATGAATTAAACCTCAGTAATGTTGGAATTGATGAGATCATTTCCCCAGCTTCTCTAGCGGCAAGGGAGATCAAACGATTACTCAAACAGTCTGCTTTGACGGATACCTTTGAGTTTGAAAAGGGGATGCTATCCCTTGTGGGGATCACAGTGGATGAAGGCTCTCAGCTGTTTGGAAAAACACTGACTGAAACCGCATATTTAAATCCTGATCACAATTTTACCACGGTAGCGATTCTTAGAGACAACAAAACCATCATTCCATACGGTGAAAATAAATTTCAGGATGGAGATCATGCGTATTTCATTGCCCAACCTGATGGAATTGAGCGAGTAACCGCTCTGGCTGGGAAGGAGAGCTTCGAGATCAAGAACGTGATGATTCTTGGCGCTAGTAAAGTGGGAATAAACACGGCCAAGCTTTTGAGTAAGAAATACAACATCAAGTTGATTGAGGCCGACAAAGAAAAATGTCTTCACCTGGTGGATGAGCTACCAGATACCATGATCATTAATGGCGATGGAAGGGATATTAATCTTTTGAAAGAGGAAAGCATTGATCGGATGGATGCATTTGTTGCGCTTACTGAAAACTCTGAAACAAACATCATGGCTTCCCTGGTTGCCAAAAATCAGGGGGTGAGAAAAACCATCGCCCTGGTGGAAAATGTGGACTATATCCACCTTTCTCAGAGCATTGGTATCGATACACTGATCAATAAAAAATTGATAGCGGCAAGCTTTATCTTTAGGTATATCCGTAAAGGTGAAGTACTCAACATTGCTGGAATTCATGGGGTGGATGCAGAAATACTTGAGTTTGAATTAGGAGAAAAATCTAGGATAACTGAGCAGCCATTGAAAGATCTTGATTTTCCGAAAACAGCGATTGTTGGTGGGGTAATTCGGGATGGACGTGGAATTGCTGTGAGAGGTAACTTCGAATTTCAACCCAAAGACCGGGTAGTCGTTTTATCAAAGCCAGAATGTATTAGGAAAGTGGAGAGCTTCTTCAAATAATGCAGTTTAACTACAACTTTAAGGTCATTTTTAAAGTTATTGGGATTCTTCTTTTAATCAATGGAGGATTCATGCTCACCTGCTTGCCCTTCAGCTTTTATTACAATGAGGGCGATCACCTGGCACTTATTAGCTCGTCGCTCATCACCATTGGTATAGGATCTCTTTTACTTCTAATCACCAGAAACCTCCACACCAATGAGATGCGGAAAAAAGACGGATACCTCATAGTTACGATGGGCTGGCTTTCCATGTCTTTTTTCGGCTCCTTGCCATACATTATCAGTGGAGCGATTCCTGATTTAACCAATGCATTTTTTGAAACGCTATCAGGCTTTTCCACCACTGGAGCAACTGTTCTTACCGATATCGAGTCGGTAGATAAAGGGATTCTTTTTTGGCGAAGCTTAACTCAGTGGATCGGAGGAATGGGGATTATTGTGTTAACGGTCGCCATCCTTCCCCTTTTAGGCATTGGCGGCATGCAGCTTTTTGTGGCCGAGGCACCTGGCATATCTCCTGACAAACTGCAGCCAAGAATCAAAGAAACAGCCAAGCGTTTATGGATTATTTATTGCGGGCTGACAGTGACTGAGCTGGCCTTGCTGTGGGCCGGAGGAATGACGTTCTATGATGCAATTAATCACAGCCTGACGACCATGGCTACCGGAGGATTTTCAACGAAAAATGCCAGCATTGCTCATTATCAGGATCCGTTCATTCAATATGTAATCATCTTTTTTATGTTCATGGCAGGGACTAATTTCACCATGACCTATTTTGGTCTGCATGGGAAATTCAAAAAGGTGCTGAGAAATGAGGAGTTTCGGTTCTACCTGATTTTTTGCGTGGCGTCTTCCTTAATAGTAGGACTCATCATTTTCAATTTGGGACATGACACCTTCGAGAAATCCATCCGGGATGCTTTATTCCAGATCGTTTCTGTGGTTACTACCACCGGATATGTGACCCATGATTATACTGCATGGACATCTTTTCTAACCGTTGTATTCTTCCTGCTGATGTTTGCGGGAGGGTCAGCAGGATCTACCGCAGGCGGTGTGAAGCTGGTGAGGCACATTCTATTGATTAAAAACAGCTTGTTAGAACTGAAACGTATCCTACATCCATCAGCTATTATCCCTGTACGATTTAATGGAAAGTCTGTCAGCAGAGACATTACGTTCAATGTGCTCGCGTTTATAATGATCTATATCCTAATCGTTTGTTTTGGGGCCATCGCTGTTTCTTCGTTTGGAATCGATTTCAATACATCTTTAGGAGCTGTGGCCACTACCTTAGGAAACATTGGACCTGGGATTGGTGATGTGGGGCCTGTTGACAATTTTGCCCATCTACCTACTGGTGTAAAATGGATTCTTTCGTTTATGATGCTTCTTGGCAGATTGGAACTTTTTACAGTGCTAATCCTCTTTACTCCATTTTTCTGGAGAAAAGTTTAAGGCCTTTCAGCAGATTGGGTCATCTTTGAGCGATTCATCAAAAAATGAATAAATGAATATCCTCAGTTATATAATCTGGACGGTAGATCCGGCCATCTTCACCATTCCTTTTACTGACTATGCACCACGTTGGTATGGAGTATTATTTGCATTAGGATTCTTGCTTTCTCAGCAGGTTTTCTTTCGAATTTTTAAAGCGGAAGGGCGTCCGGAAAAAGATGTAGAGCGGATAACCGGATATATGGTTATAGCGACCATCATTGGTGCACGGTTAGGTCACTGTCTGTTTTACAATCCTGAATACTACTTATCCAATCCGATTAAAATCCTAATGATTTGGGAAGGAGGGCTGGCGAGTCATGGAGGAGCGCTTGGTATTTTAGTTGCTATTTATCTGTTCTGCAAAAAATACAATTATCGTTATCTCTGGATTTTAGACAGGCTGGTTATTGTGGTAGCTCTAACAGGAGCTATGATTCGAACCGGCAATCTTTTCAACTCCGAAATGGAGGGGACTCTTACAAACTCCAATACTGGTATCGTGTACGCCCGTGCTACTTACGATGTGCTCAATTACTCCGAGGATGTGGATGATGTCTGGTTTGAAAAAGGAGGAGAATTGCAAAGTGATCAGGCAGGGTTTGTACCGATCACAGCATTCATCGAATACCGCAGGGGGTACAAGTTCGAGCTAAAGGATAAAATGTTTGTTGAGAACCAGCTGAAAAGTACGCTAAGCAGATATGGTGAAGTGACGGAACATGTTGATTTTGGAGATGGCCCCCTGGCCTACAAAAACTATCAAAAGGATGGCAAAGAGATCGTAGAAATTGCTGCGAAAGGTAAAGTGAGACATGCAGCTCAATTATACGAGGCGATTTATTGTGTTATTCTGATGATCGTACTTTACTGGCTTTGGAGCAAAAGAAAAGATATCCTGCCGCAAGGATTCAATTTCGCACTTTTTATGATCGTGCTATGGTCACTACGATTTGTGGATGAGTTCTTTAAGATGAACCAAGAAGCGTTTGAGGAAGATCTCGCGTTAAACATGGGTCAGATATTAAGCATCCCACTCACCATAGCAGGAATTGTTTTGATGGTGTGGATTTTTACAAAAGATCGAAAGATGTCAGATTTTCAGTAGGCATAAAAAAAGGGAGCTACGTGCTCCCTTCCTTAATTCTTTCAAAGAAATCTTACTGATCTTCTTCTTCTTCAGCAGCTCCTTCTGTAGCTTCCTCAACCTCAGCAGCAAGAGAATCTACAGCAACGTCTACTGAGTCCATTGCTTCGTCAGCAGCTTCTTCCATATCATCCATTGCTTCTTCAGCAGCCTCTCCTGCTTCCTCCACTGCATCCTCTGCTTCAGAATCTGATGATGAAGATGATGATGTGCATGCTCCTAGGAATGCAACCATAGCTAATAGTAAAAGTACTTTTTTCATTTTTGGTCAGGTTTTAATTTCCCATAAAATTATAAGGATAATGCTCATAAACAAACGATAAATGCCTTTTCGTAAAAAAAATCAAAATAAAAAATTCCAGTTTATTAAATCACTCACTAATTTTTTTGACTGACGACTTGTCCTTTTTTCCAATCAAACCATCACTAACGTCTGCCAAGTTGTCTTGAAATAGTCCAAAAAAATCTTTGGAATAGCATTTGACATCTTCCAATCGTACAAGAAAAAAAGCGACTAATGAATTTTAATAATTACACAATTAAAGCACAGGAGGCCCTCCAAAAAGCAACAGAAATAGCTTCAGGAGGAGGGCATCAGGTAATTGAGACAGGCCACCTGCTAAAGGCAATTTTGATGTCGGATGAGAACCTCATCTCATTTTTATTGAAAAAACTGGGTGCCATCAAGCAGATGATCCAAGCGCCTCTTGACGAGGTGGTCAATGGATATCCTCAGGTATCAGGGGGGCAACCATACCTTTCTAATGATGCTGCGAAGGCACTTCAAAAGGCAGAAAAATACCTCAAGGATTTCGGTGACGAGTACGTGGCTGTTGAGCACATCATTCTTGGGATACTAGCAGGATCCGACAAAACAGCACAAATTTTAAAAGATGCAGGCTTTCAAGAGAAACAGCTGATTGCAGCCATTAAGGAATTGCGAGGAGGG
Organism: Ekhidna sp.; assembly: GCF_965247405.1. GTDB lineage: Bacteria > Bacteroidota > Bacteroidia > Cytophagales > Cyclobacteriaceae > Ekhidna. Next base: position 1,966,782 of record NZ_OZ252014.1, on the reverse strand, counting down.
GAAAAGGTGACAGACCCGAACGCAGAATCTAAGTACCGCTCACTGGAGCGCTATTCAAAGAACCTAAATGAACTTGCAAAGAAAGGGAAGATCGATCCTGTGATAGGTCGTGATGAAGAGATTAGACGAGTACTTCAGATTTTGGCAAGAAGGACCAAGAATAATCCAATCTTATTAGGTGAACCTGGGGTTGGTAAAACGGCCATTGTAGAAGGTATGGCTCAGCGAATCGTGGATGGTGATGTGCCTGAGAACCTGAAGTCAAAAACCATTATTTCTTTAGACATGGGTCTACTCGTTGCAGGAGCAAAATATAAAGGAGAGTTTGAGGAGCGACTGAAAGCAGTGATCAAAGAGGTGACAGATAGTGACGGTGAGATCATCCTATTCATTGATGAGATACACACGCTCATTGGTGCCGGTGGTGGTGGTGAAGGTGCCATGGATGCGGCAAACCTACTGAAGCCAGCGTTGGCCAGAGGTGAACTGCATGCCATAGGAGCAACAACCCTTCAAGAGTATCAGAAATACATTGAAAAGGACAAAGCGCTGGAGCGAAGATTCCAGGCGATTACAGTCGATGAGCCCAATGTTCAGGATGCAATTTCTATCCTTCGGGGTATAAAAGATAAATATGAAGTACACCACGGCGTACGGGTAAAAGATGATGCGGTAATCGCCGCTGTGGAGCTATCTAATCGATACATCTCCGATCGATTTTTACCGGATAAGGCCATTGACTTAATGGATGAGGCTGCATCCAAGTTGAGAATTGAGATAGACTCTCTTCCGGAGGAATTGGATGAGCTGAATAGACGCATCATGCAGCTGGAGATTGAGCGTGAGGCGATTCGAAGGGAGAAAAACAAGGAGAAAGAAAAGCAGCTCAACAAGGAAATCGCAGATCTGGAGTCTGAAAGAGGGGAACTCAAGGCAAAGTGGGACAATGAAAAGTCCGTGATTCAGGGATTACGTGAGGCAAAGGAAAATATCGAGAACTATAAGCTGGAAGCTGAGCGTGCTGAACGTGCCGGGGAATACGAAAAGGTAGCTGAGATTCGGTATGGGAAGATTGTAGAAGCCGAAAAGAAACTGGCTGATTACCAGGAACAGCTTCATGAGATGCAGGGTGAAAAGTCGCTACTAAAAGAAGAGGTCGACGCGGAGGATATTGCAGAAGTGGTAGCTAAATGGACCGGCATTCCTGTTTCCAAAATGTTACAGAGTGATCGAGAGAAGCTGATCCACCTAGAAGACGAACTTGGTAAGAGAGTCGCAGGGCAGTCCGAAGCGATTCAGGCTGTTTCAGATGCAGTACGAAGAAGTAGAGCTGGATTGCATGATCCGAAAAGACCAATTGGTTCATTTATATTTCTTGGAACCACAGGTGTAGGTAAAACCGAACTGGCTAAAGCACTTGCAGAATATCTCTTTAATGATGAGAATTCCATGGTTCGAATTGATATGTCAGAATATCAGGAACGACATGCGGTTAGTCGCTTGATTGGTGCGCCTCCGGGTTATGTCGGTTATGATGAAGGCGGTCAACTCACAGAGGCTGTCAGGAGAAAACCTTACAGTGTAATCTTACTTGACGAGATTGAGAAAGCGCATCCCGATGTGTTCAATATCCTTCTTCAGGTATTGGATGATGGTAGGCTCACTGACAATAAAGGACGGGTTGCAAACTTTAAGAACACGATCATCATCATGACCACCAACATTGGGTCCAGCCTGATCCAGGAAAACTTTGAGAAGTTGGATGAAAAGAATCCGGAACCCGTAATTGAAGAGACGAAGAATCAGGTTTTCGAGCTTCTGAAAAAGTCTGTTCGACCTGAATTTCTAAACCGGGTGGATGAGACGATCATGTTCCGTCCGCTGAGCAAAGATGACTTGCAGAAGATCGTAGGCATTCAGTTCAGGCTCATTCAAAAGCGACTGGAAGAGAATGGAATCAAAATTGAGGCGGATGAGCAGGTGCTTGCACACCTTGGCAAGGTTGGATTTGATCCTCAGTTTGGAGCCAGACCGTTGAAGCGAGTACTGCAACGGGAGATTTTGAACGAACTGTCCAAGGAAATTCTGGCGGGTAACATTACTAAAGATTCCGTAATCGGCGTGACGTTATCCGATCAGGGAGCTGTAGAGTTTTTGAACCTGGATAAGGTAGCAATTGAATAATGGTTTGCACCTCAATACCAACATCTCCCTCTTTTGGAGCGGTTCGACGTTTCGAGGGTGGGGAGAGGACATTGAAAATATATTGATGTGAAAACCATTTGGGAGATTATAAAGCGAATTTTGTGGGTGGCGATCATCGGAACGATGATCGCTTTTCACAATACCTACAATCAGGAGTTTAAGTCTCTGGATGATGTTAGGCAAGAGATCGTAGAAGAAGATGAAGAAGAATAAGACCGGCATATAGCCGGTTTTATCATTTTTAGAACAATTTATACTGCGGTGGCACAATCCCATTCATCCGTAAATAGACGGCTGCCTGGCCCCTGTGATGAGAAATGTGTTCGTGCGCTTTTTGAACCCATGCTAATCGAGTAATCTTAAAAGGCCCTCTTTCCACAATTTCACCGAAGGTGCTTTCATCCATATTTTTGATGGATGCTATTGCAAAATCAAAGCTTTCCGTGACCATCCTTTTCACCTCCTCCTTCGATTGTAGTTTGGGGTCTTTTTCCAGATTAGCATTGGCATAGATTCTATCTGCGCCAGTACCATTGCTCACCAGCCCGATGGTGCCCTGTGAGGCATGAAGAAACTGTTCGGCAAAGGTTCTTATCCCTTCAGTAGGTCTGTCATCAAATTTGTCTGCCGGCATAGCTTCCACGTATTCAAGAGACAGTGCTTTGGCACGCTCATAATCGGCAACTAAGGTTTCGGTACTCGTTTGCGCAAAGCAAAAGGTCGTCATTGACATGAGGATTAGACTTACATACTTTTTCATTGGTGCTTACTTTAGTTTCTTGTTAAACGCCAAAGAACCTAATTACCCTCAAACCTTTACATAAAAGGTCGCCTACTCCAGTTTGATGGTGTATATTTTACCGTCGTAACACCCAAAAACGACCTGATTCCCAGCCAGTTCGGGAGAAGATAAAGTGGTCATTGGAGTGTCATATTTGTCCACTTCCTTTCCGGTCATTCTATCTATGAGATAAAGGACACCACTTGCGGCCGGGTTGTACCCACTCCCGCATGAATATATGACCCAATCATTGGTCACTATTGGTTTTGTATAAATGTTTTTGTTTCCGTTGTTGTGAGCCCATATAGGATTACCCCAACGTGTACCAAAAGCATACATTGTGAAATTGTCGGACCCACCCATATAAAGCGTGTCATTGTAAATCACCGGATCGCCAATAATCCATCCACCATTCTTATCCGTGTATGTCCAGTCTTTTTCTCCGGTAGAAGCTTCCAGCACATTCAGCATATGATTTCGAGCACCGAAGTACAACAGGCCTTTGTGAATAAGGAATTCAGAAACAATGCCTCCAAACGTACCGTAAGGCTTTTCACCGCGATAGGTCTTTTTCTTCCACATCAGCTCCTTGTCAGCCAAAGAATAGCAGTAAACCACCCCATTCCAACCACCGAAGTAGAGTTTTCCGTCCTCAACCAGCGGAGATGAACGTATCGGAGAATTATCCTCAGTTTGATATTCAACCTCGACTTCCCCACTTTTAGCATCAAGTCCATAGACCTTCCCATTTCCGCAACCAATGTAAATTGTTTCTTGGTGCACAAAAGCCGTTGATCTTTTGTCGTCGTATGGATCTATTTTAAATGGAAACTCCTTTCCATCGTATTTGAAAACAAAAGGCTTCATGGCTGTATCAAACCTCCAGACTTCCTTCCCGCTTTTGGCATTGACCAGGTAGAATACATTGGCAGACTCAAAGAATACATTACCGTCCACCCATGTTGCTTTTGCCTGAATGTTTCCTCCAGTCTCGATTTTCCATTGCTCCACACCAGTAAGACTAACAGCGTAGAAATCGCCTCGTTCATTTCCAACAAATACAGTTTCACCCTGTATGAGTGGCGAGGCTATAATTCGATCAGAGGTTTGAAAGCTCCAGTCTAAATTGAGTGACTGAGCCAAGCTGGATGTGATTAGAATTAATCCAAAAATCTGTGTCATTAGTAGTTTCATGATTAGTCCATTTTTATTTTATCATCAACATAGTAAGCACTCGATTTTGATCGGCCTAAAAACTTTTTCAAAACCTTAGTAAATCCTTTGCAGTATTATCTTGAAGGAATTTTGAGAGAAAGAGAGTACATATCGTTGTGCAAAAAGCAGATAGAACAAAAGCTAAATTTCAGTTCCGCACCTATGGAGCGGGATTTTGAATATCTGCATGAGATCATATTGGAGAAGACCCGAACGGATTTGAGTACATCTACGCTCAGAAGAATCTGGTCCGACAAATATCAATCGATACCTCAAACCAAAACACTGGATGCATTAGCACAATTTTTAGACCACTCCGGATGGCATGCATTTAAGCATTCATTGCCAAACAATAAAAAGCACCTTTATAAACTAACTTCAAGATCAGTGCTCTATTCGCTAGGGTTGCTTTTAATTGTTTCTACAATCATATTTTTAACCTCGACTGATAAGGCAGTAGGTGAGGTAATTCTGAAGCCACAAGTTTTAGTGCATGAAGGGGTGCCGGCCACCATAGGCTTTAATTATGTTGTACCATATCCTGAAGTTGAGATAGAGCTATCCTGGAATCCGTATGAGCGAGTAGTGCTGGACATGGAAAACAACTTCTATACCGGCACCTATTATTACCCGGATTATCACAAAGCAAAATTGCTATATCAGGATCAGGTTCTGGCCCAGCAAGCTGTTCATGTTACCACTCAAGGCTGGCATGCATTGCTGATGGATTCAGGAATGGATACCCAACCACAATATGTTGATAAAAGCGATTTTCTTAATTCATCCGGACTAGGAATCACCAGGCAAACGGTTGAAAAATTAGCAGTAGATGCTACAGAGATTTACCCTGTTTTCACTTTATCCAACACCTCTTTGGAAATGCTTTCTGGAGATGATTTTTCATTGAATGCAAGAGTAGCCATGGCTCCAGCATCGGAGAGCACCCTCTGTCTTATGTATGAAGTATTGGTCAAAGGAAGCTACGGAAATATGCGAATCCCGGTAACACAAAAAGGATGCTATGGCATTGCTACACTTGTATGCGCAGAAAAAAGCTTTTCAGGAAAGGCCAATGACCTGTCTGATTTAACTGCAGATGTTACTACGAATCACAATGTGAAAATCACCAGTCGGGATAGAAAATTACAGTTGCAGGTGGGCGACAATCAAACGGTTGAGCTAGATTATGAACAGGCAATCGGTCAGCTGAAGGTGATCAAATTTATTTTTAATGGATTGCCAGTAGTAAGTGAACTTGAACTCAGAGACAATAAGAATAGCAAAGTTAAGATGGATTGCCTTTATCCTTTCTAAGAATAAATTCTCACAGTCATGGAACGATAATCGAAAAAATTCCTTTAGATTTATTTACTCAAACACCCGTAACAAATACGTCATGACTGCAGAAGAAATCCAATCCCAAATCGAAGAATTAGAGTCTCAGCTAACTGGTGACATGTTTTCAGATATGGAGATCAAAGACAAGATCCATAATTTGAAGATGAAGCAAAATGGAACTCGTCCCATGAACTCCGAGATTGAATGTGTAGGGTGCGGTAGTTGATCGAATATATTTCCCCGACCACCTGTCCGTACGTATATATAGTTAGGATTATTAAGTAAATCTTAACTATGCGCAAGTACTATTACATATTTCGCGCTACCGTTGCATTTCTTTCAATAGCACTATTCATAAGCACGTGTGCATAAATCTTGATGAACAAACGGAAGCTATCTTGATGTTAGGCTGTCTATAATTAAAAGACGACCTATATGAAGTTTTTCGTTGCGACTATCCTACTGATTTTTTCTTTTTTAAAGTCTCCAGCACAGGAAGACTCCACATACGATCATATTGCAAGTTTTGGAGAGCATGGTCACAATAGTTTTGCAGTGGTTCGCAAAGAAAACCGGTATGGACTGATAAACCGCCGGGGCGAAGAGGTGCTTCCTGTTGAATACGAAAAAATTTATTCATTTGGTCAATCGGGACTGAACTGGGCCAAGATCCAAAAAGACGGCAGATATGGCTATGTAGATCGAGGTGGTGCGATGGTAGTCAAGCCGGTATATGATCGCATTTATTCTTTTGGGGACAAAAGCGTAAACTGGGCTTTGGTCCTTCAAAATGGACTGTATGGATTCATTGATCGGTCGGGAGCGGAGATCGTTCCGTGTGTTTATAGCGACATCAACGCTTTTGGGTCTTATGGAATATCCTGGGCAAGGGTGCAAAAAGATGGATTATACGGATTCCTGGATCGATCAGGGAAAGAAATTGTGCCAACGGCATATACCCGAATCGGGAGCTTTGGATCCATTGGTACGGATTGGGCTAAGGTGGAGAAGAATGGCCTGGAGGGATTTATTGACCGTAGTGGTAAAGAAATAATCACGCCGAAGTATACCTCTGTCTCCTCGTTTGGGACAATTGCCAGCCACTGGGCGCGAGTGGAAAGAAATGGATTGTACGGATTAATTGATCGGTCGGGAAAAGAGGTGGTTTCACCAATATACGAGCGTATCTACAACTTTGGAAGCAAGGGAGCATCACACCTGGCCATGGTAAGAAAGAATGGACTGTATGGTTTCATTGATAAAACCGGAAAAGAGGTCGTTCCGCCTGTCTACGATCGCATCAGCTATTTTGATCGGGAAAACTCCAACTGGGCACTAGTGGAAAAGGAAGGCAAGTTTGGATTTATTGATAAAGCAGGCAAAATAGTAGTACCGGTAGCGATGGCAGACCTGAGCGGTAGCTTTCATGAATTGAGTGATCATTTTAGCTCCAGAGGCACACATATAAGAAATATAGGAACGGTTAAGAAATACTGGGTCAGTGATTTTGTGGGAAAATACGCCTTGATAAAAAGCAAAAAGAGCTGGAAACTAGGAGTAATCGATAAAGAGTTTGAGGTGGTGGTGCCTGTTGAATATCAGAAAATCATGGTGGACGAGGCAGGAAATATCCATGTATGGAAATAAAAAAAGGCGCCACAGGCGCCTAACGATTTCATGAACCAGCACTTATTTGAAAGCTTGAGAAAAAAGAGTTTTCATTTCCGCCCAGCTGGCACTATCTGCCTCAGCATTGTAGGCCAGAGGCATCTCAAATTTCGCAGCAATTGAGTCTGCCGCTTTGCTGGTAAAGCTATGCACAGCTCCTTCATAATTGATGAATTTGTAATCCGCTCCAGCAGCATCCATCGCCGCTTTGAAATCTTCGATTTGTTGCTCAGGCACAAACTGGTCGTCTGCTCCATTAGCAACAAGCACCTTTGCCTTTACGGAACCAGAGTCAGGCATTACAGGTAAGCCTAATCCTCCATGGAATGAAGCAACCGCATCCAGATCATACCCTGAATTAGCCATACTGAGCACAACCGATCCGCCAAAACAGTAACCAATTGCTCCGATTTTCTCATTATCTACGTTCGGGTGATTTTTTAATGTTTCCAGTGCAGCGTCAAAACGAGCTTTTGCTTCATCGAAGTTGCCCATAACCATTCCCGCAAACTGCCCGGCCTCATCCGGGTGTGCGGCTTGTTTACCATCTCCGTACATATCCACAGCAAGCGCAACATAGCCCAGATCTGCAAGCATATCCGCCCTTTGTCTGGAGTACTCATTGTGGCCCCACCATTCATGCACCACCAAAATTCCCGGACGCTTTGATGAGTCGTTGACATCCATGGCCATATAGCCAATCATTTCAGTAGAATCTGTGGCATAAGATGTGACTTTCCCGATCACCTTAACTGGCACCTCTTCTGGAGTGTCACTATCAGATTCCTTTTCTGTGCTGGTACATGAAAACATGAATGCACCCAACACTAATCCATAAAGCAGTTTGAATTTCATCTTTTTAGGTTTTTAAGTTTTAGTATAAAGGTAAACAGGAAACAGCGATGCACTGTTCCGACAGCAGACTTAAATGGGTTATTCTTTGATTCTTAGTTCGTCTGAAAGTTCGTTCGTGTCCGTGTCTTTTCGAACAAACCCGTGGGAGAGAAGTAACTCTTTGCAATGGTTAATTCCATCCACCAGGCCATCACCGATCTGTTTTCTTTTCAGACCATCTGTTATGAACGAGACCACCTGTTCCCAGTCCTCTTTTTTCACCTTCGCATTGATGCCTTCGTCACCAATCACAAGAACCACATGTTCAAGCCTGCTGATGTAAATAAGTATGCCTACTCGCTCCTGGGTATCATATACTTTCTCATTAAGAAAGGCCTCTTTTGCACGGAGTGAGATCATTTCCATTGCACGTTCCTCAGAGACAAAAACCCGGGTGAGAATAGGGAAAATAATAGGTAAAAAATAGCCAATGATCATCAGCGCAAGAATCACAATAAATGCCTCAAGGTATGAAATTGCTGGTAGCATCCAGGTATACGAAAGCATTGCGATTATAGCCAACCCCCCGATTCCTAAAATGGCGGACAGATGCCAGGAGACTTCTGAGTAATCATCGCTTTTCCGGGTAAAGAAAGGCACTATTTCACCGCACGATTCCTTCTCGAGCGCTTCGACAGCCTCTTTTACCAGATGCTTTTCCTCTCTTGTAAATATGTATTTTTTCATTTGTCTAAACTTTTACCATCCTCCGGAAGCACCACCGCCACCAAAACCTCCGCCACCTCCGGAGAAACCGCCACCACTAAAGCCACCTCCTCCGCCCCAGCCGGAAGAACCACCTACGTATCCGCCATAATATCCACCACCTCTTCGGCCACCACCTGATCCTTTTCCATTCAGGATAACAGCGGCTAAAAGTGATGCAAATAATGCTGCTCCAAGGCTTACTAATATCCACACTATTAGAAACACAATCGGGATCACAATTAAATTACTTTTCATATTCCCGATTTTCTTACTTAATAAAGCTTTAACAATGAAAATTGTGAATATCAGGATGACGATTCCCAAGAATAGACCGAATGAATAACTTTCTTCCTTTTGTCTGCTTCTTGTCGAAGTAACCTGCGGCAAGTCCTCTCCATTGATCAAACCGATAATAGCTTCAATCCCTTCTTCCATGCCGAGGTAATAATCACCATCGCGAAAATGAGGCACAATGATGTTATTTATAATCCGCTTGGCATATGCATCAGGTATGGCTCCCTCCAGTCCGTATCCCACCTCTATTCTTAGTTTACGATCATTTTTTGCAACGATCAAAAGGACTCCATCATCTACATCCTCCCTTCCCAGTTTCCATCGATCTACAACACGAATGGCAAATTGCTCGATGGTTTCTGGCTTAGTACTATTTATCGTTAGAATCGCAAGTTGACTACCCTTTCTTTCCTCAAGCTCTTTAAGCTGGCTGGTTAAAAATGCTTCTTCAGATTCTGTGAGAATATTTGCCAGGTCTGTTACTCGTTCTTTAAGTGATGGAACCTCCTGTTGATCTTGTGCTCTCAAATGGGTGACCACCACCACTGAGACAAGTAGAATGACTATTGATTTTAGGTATGATTTCATATCTTCGATGAAAATAAGAAATAAAGATGAATAAGCGAGTAATTACCATACTGATCATTGTGGTCGTTGTTTTTCTTGGGTACAATTTCTTCGCCGGGAAATATAATAGCATGGTGACCATGGATGAGGAAGTAAACACCGAATGGGCAAATGTGGAAACGCAATATCAGCGGAGATATGACCTTATTCCAAATCTGGTGAATACCGTCAAAGGATTTGCCGACCAAGAGCGGGAAGTACTTACCCAGGTTACAGAGGCAAGAGCAAAAGCCTCCAGCATTCAAATTGACCCTTCTAACCTCAATCAAGAGGCACTTCAGAATTTTGCGAATGCTCAGGGTCAGTTAAACTCTGCATTATCAAGATTATTGGTCACAGTAGAGCGGTACCCCGATTTAAAATCCAATCAAAATTTCCTTGAACTACAGGCACAATTGGAAGGAACGGAGAATCGAATTTCAGTGGCACGTACTCGCTACAATGAGAAGACCAAAGCATACAATACATACATAAGGAAGTTTCCAAATACGATGCTAGCCGGAATGTTTGGCTTTGAAAGGAAGCCACTGTATGAAGCAGCAGAGGGGGCGGAAACTGCCCCTACGGTGCAGTTTTGATTTCAATTCAAAAAATCATTGATGTGCTTGACCAGATCTTCGAAGACTTCTTTTCTGGGGAGAAGGTCATCACTATTGGCCCCAGCGATAGGTCTGGCTACTGTCTGATGAGATTCCTGAAGGTATTGCTCACATAGTTTCAGGTCTTTCAAGATGGGATTGTTTTGGTCAATGGAGCAGGCGTGCCTGAATTCGTTCAGGTAAATATCATACCATTTGTACACGCTACTGAAAGAAACCAACGAAGTGAAGAACAGCTCAAGTACTTCATCTCTTCCCGCTCTTAGTTTCAGTCGGGCTTCCTCAAACGTTTCTTCCTGAAGTGCCCAAAGCTTAAAAATTTTCTCAGAAAGATCTTTTTCTGCAGTGTAAAGCACATCGGTACGATAAAGCGAAGAAATGACTAATGATGATCCATCACCCAAACTTTGGATCAACGATTTAAAGTGCTGTGCCGTTTTATCTCTGAAGTAGAATGACGGAGCTTCCTTTCCTTGTATGTGAATGTAGCGAAGCATTATTCATTGCTGTGCTTACTTCAATATACGTATTAATTCAGTCTTTCCTCTTAGGACGATTGAAGAAAAAAAGGGCCCGATTCAATCGGACCCCTAGCTGATTCTTACTCCATATCGAATCTGTCTGCGTTCATCACCTTGGTCCAGGCTGCAATGAAATCGCGAACAAATTTTTCTTTATTGTCATCTTGTGCATACAGCTCTGCATATCCTCTTAAGATGGAATTAGACCCAAAAACCAGGTCGGCTCGCGTCGCTGTGTAGACGACCTCTCCTGTTTTTCTGTTTTTACCTTCGTATAGGTTCTCCCCTTTCGGTTGCCATTTGAAAGACATGTCTGTCAGGTTGACGAAGAAGTCATTGGTTAGCGCCCCCACATTGTCAGTGAACACACCGTGTTTTGTGCCGCCGTAATTGGCTCCAATCACACGCATACCTCCTACCAACACGGTCATTTCCGGAGCAGTCAGCCCCAGCAGTTGCGCATGATCCAGCATCATTTCCTCTGCTGTAGATGCGTAAGTTTTCTTTTGATAATTTCTAAATCCATCAGCTACACGCTCAAGAGGCTCAAATGCCTCAATGTCTGTCATCTCCTGAGTCGCATCACCTCTACCCGGAGCAAAGGGGACAGCCACATCAAATCCAGCAGCTTTTGCAGCTTTTTCAACGCCAACGCTACCTGCTAATATGATTGCGTCAGCTACACTTGCATTGAACTCTTTTGCAATAGGCTCAAGCTTGGAAAGCACTTTAGATAATCGATCAGGTTCGTTCCCTTCCCAATCTTTTTGCGGTGCTAGCCTGATATGTGCTCCATTGGCTCCTCCTCTCATATCTGACCCTCTGAACGTCCTGGCACTATCCCACGCGGTAGCTACCATATCTGCAATGGAAATCCCTGCATCAGCGATCTTCGCTTTCATGCCATCTACATCATACGAGGTATTTCCGGGCTCGATAGGATCCTGCCATATCAAATCTTCCTTAGGCACTTCCGGACCAATGTATCGGGTCTTTGGACCCATATCTCTATGAGTAAGTTTGAACCATGCTTTGGCAAAAGTCTTAGAGAAATATTCCTGATCATCTTTGAACTTAAGCGAAATCTCACGATAAACTGGATCCTCACGCATTGCCATATCAGCGTCAGTCATCATCGGCATGGTTTTAACTGATGGATCTTCCACATCTACAGGCATATCTTCTTCCTTGATGTCTTTTGGCATCCATTGGTAAGCCCCCGCCGGACTTTTCTTCAGTTCCCATTCATGCTCAAAAAGCATTTTGAAATATCCATTATCCCACTTGGTAGGCTCTGATGTCCATGCACCTTCCAGCCCACTGGTCACCGAGTGTCTTCCCACACCAACATTTTGATCGTTTCTCCAGCCAAACCCTTGCTCTTCGAGTGCGGCACCTTCCGGTTCTGGCCCAAGCTTACCGGCATCTCCATTTCCATGAGCTTTACCCACCGTATGTCCACCAGCTGTCAGTGCGACCGTCTCTTCATCGTTCATAGCCATTCTTTTGAATGTCTCTCTTACCTGAGCAGCAGTTTTTAATGGGTCGGGCTTTCCGTTCACCCCTTCCGGGTTTACATAAATAAGGCCCATATGCACAGCAGCTAATGGATTTTCCAAGGTAGACGGATCTTCCAGATTTGCGTATCGCTCCTCACTTGGTGCCAGGAATTCTTTTTCAGCTCCCCAGTAAATGTCTTTTTCGGGATGCCAAATGTCGGGCCTCCCAAAAGAGAACCCATACATTTCTAAGCCCATGGTTTCATAAGCCGCATTTCCTGCGAGGATAAAAAGATCCGCCCAACTGATTTTATTGCCATATTTCTTTTTGATAGGCCAAAGCAATCGTCTGGCTTTATCCAGGCTGGCATTGTCCGGCCATGAGTTTAGTGGAGAAAAACGTTGGTTCCCTGTTCCAGCCCCACCTCTGCCGTCTGAGATTCGGTAGGTCCCTGCAGCATGCCACGCCATTCTGATCATGAATCCTCCGTAGTGACCCCAGTCGGCTGGCCACCAATCCTGGCTGTCAGTCATCAAAGCATGCATGTCCTTTTTAACTGCATCAAAGTCTAATTCTTTGACTGCATCCCTATAATTGAAATCTTCGTCGTATGGATTCGTTTTAGCGTCGTGCTGACTAAGGATGTCCAGATTAAGTGAGTTTGGCCACCAATGTTTATCGGTAGTACCGGTGGAAGTATTGCCTCCATGAAAGGGACATTTACTTATTCCATTGCCATTTGCTGATGCGTTCATATTCATTTTTAGATAAGGTTTAAATACTTTAACTAACTTAAATCTACTATTTAGATTATTTATAAAATTTATATGTCCATAAGCACAACCTATATAAAAATATTGGGTGGATTACTGATTTTTTTCCTTTCACTCAATGCGTTTTCACAGTCGAAGAAGAAATTTAAAACCAAATATGACCGAGATGATTTGGAGCTGGTGCCACCAGCCCCTGATTATAATCAGATGAAATATTGGATAGCTCATCCGGATGTTCAGGATATGGCTGATGAGGTACCCGGAAAAGGTGAGCTTAAAGAATATCAGGACAATGCTGAAGTGGATGTTTTTTTTATCTACCCTACTATTTATTCTAAAAAACAGGAGAAAGACCATCCATGGTTTGCTGATGTGAATGACGAAAAGCTCAACAAAGAAATTGCAAAATCTACCATAAGGAATCAGGCAAGTGTTTTTAATGCTTCAGCAAAAGTTTATTCGCCTATTTATAGGCAGGCACATATTGGAGTGTATTACAATGATAATCTACCACTAAAAGTGGAGGCACTGGATTTTGCTTATACAGATGTCAAACGTGCATTTGAATATTACCTGGAAAACTGGAATAATGGACGACCCATCATTATTGCCTCCCATAGCCAGGGAACCAATCATGCGGTAAAACTCCTTCGGGACTTTTTTGAGAGTCGGCCTTTAATGGAAAAGCTTGTTGCGGCATATATCATAGGAATGCCGTTGGATAAAGGCACCTTCTCATACATCTCTCCATGTGATGATCCAAAGGAAACGGGCTGTTGGTTAACATGGAATACCTATATCAGGGATTATTATCCACCTCAACATGAGTTTTGGTATGGGGATGCGCTGAACGTAAATCCATTGAGCTGGACTACTGATACTACCTATGTCTCATGGGGAGCTAATCGAGGAGGGGTGCTTAGAAATTTCAAAAAAATCAGGCCGGGCCTGTCAGATGCTCAAAATATGGATGGTATGTTATGGGTAAATAAGCCAAGGTATTTTTGGAAATTTCTCATCAACTGGAAGCGATACCATATTGTAGACTACAACCTGTTTTATATGAATATTAGAGAGAATGTAGCCGAACGTGTGGAGACATACCTGGAAGAAAATAAGCCAGATTAGCCTTCTTTGAATTTTTCTTTATCCTCATATTCTTCCAGAAAGTCCGGAAGTAATGCCATCATTCGTTGGTGTATGTCGAACAAGGTGGCGCTTGCGAGATAATCAACTGAGAAGTCGCAGTAATCCATGAAGCTAGTAAGTTTATCGCCTTCCAATTTGGTGTTCTTAGCGACCCATTCACGTGTAAATTTTTGATAAGCTTTAGATGTAATATGCTGACGTTTCCTGATCTGCTGCATTTTACGCTTCTCCTTTTCCTTTTTGCTAAAGGAATGGTGGAGAGCAGAAACAGGATGGAAAAAGACAAATACCGGATTTAAGTATTCATTTTTTTCAAGCTGAGGATAAGGATCCATGACCACCTTTGGAACCCCGAAAATTTGAAATGATGTGTCTTCAACTTCCATTTTTATGAGCTCCTCTTTGAAGCGTTCATACTCGGGAAATTCACCCACTACTACTTCTTCAAGATATATGGTATTTACGGGAAGAAGGAACTCAATTTCCTCTTCATTGAACCAGGTTGAGTCTGCAATCCATGCTAACGTTTTGTGTCCAACGCTGGAAAAAACAAGTGTATCACCAATCTGTGCCGGCATTTTGAATTTACCTTCCTCATTGGTGGAGGTGAGCTGGCCTGCGTCTATGTTGCGAACGTGGACGCCAATCATTTCCTCACTGCTCAGGCTGTCTCGCACCACACCATAGACATAGTCTCGCTGCGCACTTGCAGCACCTAGTATGAGTAGAAACGATATGGTCAGGACCGTTTTCATCCGTCAAATATCCATTTTAATTGCGCACAAATTTTTGATTTAGGATTATTTAACATTTTATGCAAAAGCAGGTTAACAAATCATGGTTCAAATCAAAAAGCATTCCGGCATCTATACATTAACAGTAATGCAGCAGCTGCCGATAAAGTTGTCTGAGGCATGGGACTTTTTTTCTTCTCCGGAAAACCTTGAAAAGATCACTCCCAATCACATGGGATTTGAAATTACCTCTGGAGAGACTGGCCGAATGTATGCAGGACAGATCATCAGCTATCGAGTGGCTCCTATTCCAGGCATTAAGACCAACTGGGTTACAGAGATTACTCATGTGGATGAAGAGAAATTTTTTGTGGATGAGCAGCGATTTGGGCCTTATAGCATGTGGCATCATGAACATCATTTTGATGAGAATAAAAATGGTGTTCTCATGACCGATAAGGTCACCTATAAAATCCCTTTCGGATTTCTAGGAGCTATTGCGCAAGCACTTTTTGTGAGAAAACAACTAAAAGGGATTTTTGAATATCGTGTGAAAGTGTTGGAGCTAATGTTTGGAAAGGGATAGTTAGGGTGAGTTATCTTTCTACAATGAAAAACCTCATTAAGCTGGAGGAGCTGGCCATGTTCCTCCTCTCTATTTACCTTTTTAGTTTGCTCGATTTTGCCTGGTGGGTATTCCTGCTGCTGATACTAACCCCTGATATTGGTATGCTAGGTTATTTGATAAATCCTAAAGTAGGAGCATTTACTTACAATTTGTTCCATCATAAGGGTATTGCCCTGTTGATATTAGTTTTTGGGTGGGTGGCAATCTCTGAAGAAATATTGTTAACAGGAATTATCCTTTTCGGTCACGCTAGCATGGACCGTATTTTCGGATATGGGTTAAAGTTTAGTGATAACTTTAAACATACGCACCTTGGAAATTTATAATCATGGCAAAAGCACCGTTCCCCACTAATGACATGGCATTAACCACCATCCTGGTGGTTTCGAATATGACCAGGTCAAAAAAATTCTACCAAAAAGTATTGGGCGCAGAAATTTTTCGTGAATATGGCGGAGATTCATGTGTATTGAAGTTTTTGGACAATTGGATCTTGCTCGTTACCTCAGGAGGAGAAACGATCGATAAACCTAACACGCAATTTGTGCCGCCAAAAAATTCAAACCTTGTGAGTCACTCCTTTACCATTCGCGTCAAGGACTGCATGGGGTGCTATGAAACTTTAAAAGAGAGAGGAGCAAATTTCCTAACACCTCCAGTGAATTGGGGTCAGGAGATTCGTGCCTTTTTCAAAGACCCTGATGGTCACCTTTTTAAGATCAGCGAGGCGTGATTTCAATCATCATTCCGACATTAAATGAAGCACGATACGTGCGTAAAACCGTGTTGCATTTGTTGAATGTGGCGACTGATAAATCTAATCTTGAGGTCATTATTGTAGATGCAGGTAGTACGGATGGGACTGGACAAACAGTAAATGATTTGCCAGTCCAGCTTTATGAAATGCCTGAGTTTGCTTTAAAAAAACATGCAAGTCTGAATTACGGTGCAGAAAAGGCTAAAGGTGAAATGCTTTTGTTTTTAGATGCCGATACCCTGTTGCCCAAAGGGTTTGACAAAATGATCTTGTCCGCTTTCAAGAGACCAAAAATTATAGGCGGGGCGTTTGAATTTGCCTTTGATCGGCCGGATTGGAAATTGTGGATTATATCTGTTGGCAACCGGATTCGTTATCGATTTGGTAAGGTCTTTTATGGTGACCAGGCGGTGTTCTTAAGAAAAAAACCCTTCGATGATGTTGGTGGTGTTCCAAATGAGCCACTGATGGAAACTGCATTCTTATGCCGGCGACTCAGTAAAGTTGGAAAGCTAGCTCTGCTTCGCCCAGGTATTCGCACTTCTCCGCGAAGATTCCAGGAGCATGGATTTTTTAAGGTGCTCTGGTTTGACCTCAATATGTTCATTCGTTTTAATTTAGGGATTCCGGTTTCTCCCTATGCCGAGAAATACTGGAGTAAAAACCTAACTGATTAGATGGACCAGCAACCCCTCGTATCTATTATTATGGCGGCCAAAGATACCGCTCCCTACCTTCCAAAATGTCTGGACTCCATTCTACGGCAGACTTACAAAAAATGGGAGTTGATAGCAGTTAATGATCATTCTTCTGATCGAACACCGGATATTATGAAATGGTACGCGGAAAAAGACGACCGCATTAAAATCGTACATAGTCGACGGGAGAAATTGATTCCTGCATTGAAAGAGGGTTATTCACAGGCAAAAGGTGAGTTGATTAACCGTATGGATTCGGATGATTTCATGCCGGATGATAAGCTGGAGGTGTTAGTAAACGAGTGGCTGAAATATGGAAAAGGTCACATCATCGCTGGAGGAACAGAGCATTTTGTTGATAAGGGGGAAGTAGGAGACGGCTTTCGAAGATATGAGCAATGGCTTAATGAGGTGGCAAAAGAAGAAAAACATTATCAGGAAATCTATCAGGAGTGTGTGATTCCATCTCATTGTTGGATCATCCATAAAGAAGATTTCGATCAGGTCAATGCATTCAATCCGGAAGTTTATCCGGAGGATTATGATTTATGTTTCCGCTTTTACAAGAACCGGCTAAAAGTGCATGGTGTTGACAAGGTGCTTCATTATTGGAGAGACCGATCGGATAGAATTTCGAGAACCTGGGAAGAATACAAAGACAACCGATACTTTGATTTAAAGCTGAAATACTTCTATCAGATTGACAGAGATCGGGATCGTCCGCTGGTTTTATGGGGAGCTGGTAGAAACGGGAAAGATCTGGCCAAGCTTCTTTTGGAAGAGGAAGACACCTTTCACTGGGTATGCGATAACAAGCGAAAAGTAGGGAAGGATGTTTATGGAATTACCATCCAACATCAGGACAGCATTCCTGATTTTGATCATCCTCAGATTTTAATTGTCGTTACGTCACCAGAAGAAAAAGTAGAAATACGAAAGCAGCTTACAAAATGGGGTAAAAAACCCGTTGAAGATTTTTGGTTCTTTGCCTGATGAAGCATCAGACTTACATCCTTCCAATCATAGTCGTTGCACAATTCATGTGTACCTCGCTTTGGTTTGCTGGTAATGCAGTGATGCCAGACCTTTTGATGAAATTAAATCTGCAGCAATCTGATCTGGGTTACGTCACGAGTGCGGTTCAGTTTGGATTTATTGTCGGAACATTGACGTACGCAGTGTTCACCATTGTCGATCGGTTTCCTCCTTCCCAAGTGTTTTTCTTCAGCGCACTATTGGGTGCTACATGTAATATGTTCATTGTATTGGAGGTGTCGTTTTCTGAAGTCCTCGTCTCTCGTTTTTTAACTGGCTTCTTCCTGGCGGGCATCTATCCTGTTGGGATGAAAATAGCAGCGGACTATTTTGAAAAAGGGCTGGGGAAAGCATTGAGCTTTCTGGTTGGTGCTCTGGTTTTGGGCACAGCGCTCCCTCATCTATTGGCCAGTTTAGAACTGTCATACTCCTGGACGGGAGTGATCTATTCCACCTCCGGGCTGGCTGTTTTTGGTGGCCTATTGATTTTGCTTTTTGTTCCGAACGGACCTTACCGAAAACAAGGACCTAAACTGAAGTTAAAGGCGGCTATGAAAGTCTTTGAAAATCGACCATTTAAAGCAGCGGCTTTTGGTTATTTCGGGCATATGTGGGAGCTATACGCTTTCTGGGCATTTGTCCCGGCGATGATGGTTTACTATAATGAGCTTAATGATGTTAATACGAATATTTCTCTGCTTTCCTTTTTGATTATCGGAGGTGGAGCTATATCATGTATTGTTGGAGGATACCTATCAGAAATATTTGGTGAGAAAAGGGTAGCTGCCACTTCTCTAGCAATTTCGGGAATTTGTTGCCTTTTAAGTCCATTCCTGTTTTTTGCTCATAAATCAATTTTTATTGGATTTCTTTTGGTGTGGGGACTTGCAGTTATTGCAGACTCGCCACTCTTTTCTTCTCTAGTGGCACAGAATGCTAAACCTGAGCTAAAAGGAACCGCCTTGACGATTGTCACATGTATGGGGTTTGCTATTACAATCGTGAGCATACAATTATTGAGCTGGCTTGTTGGATCAGCTCCAACGTATGCGACCTGGGTACTTGTAATAGGTCCAATCTTCGGATTTTTTAGCTTAAGAGGTGCTACTTCCGCTTCATCTTAAAAACCTCCGTCCACTGCTTATCTCCATTTCTAAGGTCTAACCGGATTTCCATTTCAGTATCAGATTTTCGTTCGAAAATCAACCCTTTCAGGACAATCATGTTTTCTTTAAACTCAATTGCTTTGAAGTGGACAAAATCTTCCTTTGTTTCCCAGCCGGTCATATCCGGATTGAAATGTTTTAAACGCAGGCCAGTGGAGTCCATCACCATGAATTCATAAAAATTGAGTGTTCCGTCTCCTTTGTGATGACGGTAGGTACCCATCATCGTACCCTCTGACGAGGGTGCAGACCAAACCTCTTCGGAGGTGCCACCAAAACCATCCCCAATCCAGTTTCCGGCAAGCCAGGCATACGGAACACTTGCTTCCTGTGCAACGCAGAGCAAATGACCGAATAAGAACAATAGGACTAATTGCTTTTTCATGATTTAATATTTGTGAGTTGACGAAACAACCAAGGTAGTATGGACACTAATTCTTCAATTTTTTTACTCGCTCAGGCTCATGGGCAATCCAGGTTTTAAGTAAACCATTCATCATGGCAATGAATTTTTTTGATTGATGTTCATTATTCATTGGATCTCGTAGGAAATTCTTCAAATCGTCTAAAGCGGACAATTTTCCTAGTTCCTCATTGCTCATCATCCAGGAGCCCATTGACCAATCAGAGAAGACACGCTCCTCAGTAAACCCCTGAATCCACACGGTTACCATCTGATGTCTTGGGTCTTTTTTGATATTTTCCATCAATAACGTAACCTCTTTTTCTCCTCCTTCGAGATACTGAAGATACTTGTTTTCAATTCCGAGCAGCATGCCGGTTATTCCCTTGGCTTTATTGTTAGACATGGACGTCAATGTGATTTCCTCCAAGGTGTGAGGGGTGATTGGCCCTCGTGGTGTGCTGGTATAAATCAAATAGAAAACCATCGGCCTTCAGCGATATGCGCATTAACAAGTTACTGAATTATTGATCTAAAATAAACACTGAGCCTTTACTGGAGTTTAAATGCAGTGAATCGATCCCGCATACACCAGGTTCTTTATGATGCCTTTTTGTCTGAAAGGATAAAGCAAAAAGGAGAGCGTTGGATTGTTTTCGCTTCCATCATTAGCTTTCTCATTCACGTTGTTTTGATTCTGCTGGTGGATGTTGGAATCCTTGAAGTGAAAGGTAGCCCTCCGTTGCTCAAGGATCCGATCGCTGCGATTTACACCCCTTTCTCTTTCATATTGATCTACGAAGTATACTTGCTGGTATACCATATTCCTAAATCAACTTCTTATTACATAATCAAGCAATACGAAATTATTACGTTGATTGTAATACGGGCTCTTTTTAAAGACCTTTCACTGCTGGACTTTTCGGCCAATTGGTTTCAAGACAGAGGAGACCTGCAGTTTACCTATGACCTAATCACGACACTCATTCTTTTCTTTCTGATTTATCAGTTTCATAAGCTGAACAGAAAAAAGTTCACAACAGATAAAGCTCCTGTCTCTTCAGAGGTTCAAAAGTTGATTTCGAGAAAGGAAATCATGGCTATTGTGCTGGTACCTGTTTTTCTCCTAATGGCTAGTTACAGCCTGGGGGTATGGGTATTGGATGGTCTTGCAAACACCTCATCAGAATCGACATTCACCATCGATATCAACAACATCTTTTTTGATGAATTCTTTACCGTTTTGATTTTAACAGATGTTTTGCTTCTTCTGATTTCATTGTTTCATACCGACCGATTCAGTAGCGTGATTAGAAACTCGGGTTTTATCGTCTCTACCATACTGCTCAGGCTTTCTTTTAGTAGCGAGGGACTCCTGAGAAATGCTTTAATAATAACTGCTGTGCTTTTTGGTGTGCTGATTCTATTGATTTATAACCAGTATCAAAAACTTAGTGATCACTCTTGAGTCGCTTTGCTCTTTCCGGCTCGTGAGAAATCCAGGTCTGCAGCAGATTGCTCATCATTGATATAAACTTTTTTGATTGTAGGCTATTATTTACTGGATCGTCTAAATATGCCTTTAGGTCTTTCAAACCTGAAAGTTCGATCAGCTCTTTGTTAGTGAGCATCCATGACCCCATGGACCATTCAGTAAAAACCCGTTCGTTTGAGTATCCCTGAACCCTGATTGTGACATTCGTGTGCCTGGAATCTCCTTTAATCATATCAAAAAGCTTTCGCACCTGCATCTCTTCACCTTCCAAAAACTGAAAATACTTATCCTCAACGTTCAGCAACATACCTGTAATATTCTGTTGTGAGTTCCATTTAATAGATTCCTGGGTGATATCATTGAGTACTTCGGGGGTCACATTCCCGTTTGGTGTACTTGTGTATATAATGTAATAGATCATCAAAAAATGCTTTTCATAAAGTAAGTAAATATGATGCAGACACTAATCAATACCGGAGAATAAATCTACTTTTCAGATATTTAACCAATGAAAGCGCTCATACGTTTTTTTGTTTTTCTTGGAGTGGTCTATTTGATCATCACAGGTGTTATTTCCCTCATCAATGAATCGGTAGAGGACCCTGTATTTTGTCAGGATGCCTTTGAAGTCATCAATTCAGGGGAGCACCGTATGCATGAAAGGAGTTGGGATTTTGCAGACTACTCAAAGTCTTTCTGTGCCAGTTATATATCGGTGGAGTCCGTCAGTCTGGCGACTGGTCGAGCAAGAAATGAAATCCTATATAGCATGGATTATTCCTATGAGAATTTCTGGGGCTCGGTCTACGAACAGCTTGTTAGAGATAGTAACATTGGATTTTTGGTAGATTCACTTAAAGAAATTTCCATACAGGAATCGCTCAATCGGATAGAGTTGGCAGAGCTGGTCGTGACCTTCGTTCAGGATATACCATACAGCTATGTAAGAGCTGAAGACTGCTCAGAGACGAATAATAAAGGAAAACCATGCATTGGAAATATTGCTCTGGGAATTCTCTCTCCTTATGAATTCATTCATTCACTTTATGGTGATTGTGATACTCGAGCGGTGCTCATTTTTGCAATTCTAAATGAAATGGGGTTTGACCCAATGATTGTAATAAGTGATGAATACGCACATGCAATGTTGGCATTAAATATTCCAGCGTCCGGAGATTATTTGAAGCATGAAGGAAAAAAATATTATTTCTGGGAAACGACAGGGAAAGGGTGGCCACTGGGCATGCTGCCTCCAAATTCCAACAATATCAATTATTGGAAAATTGCTTTGGTGAACGACGATCAACCGACCATTTGAATTAAGTAACTTTGAAGAATCATGAATCCAAACCTGGCCATATTAGCACTCATTGAGATCGTTTCAGCCATCACAATTGGCATCTTTATCCTGGCGCTTACCTATAAAATTGTGCAATGGGTGGGGCGGAAATATTATGACATTAAAGACTACAATTTATCGTACAGCATATTTGTATCAGCGATCATTATTTCTGTTGGTATTATGCTTAGTGGGATCGTTCAGCCGTTGATTTCATCATTCAGGCTGCTCAATCAAAGTTCAAATAGTTTCATGCTGGCCTTCGAGTATATTTCCATTGGGGCCGTTTACATTGCGATCGCCTATGCCGCCACCATCTTAATTGGGCTGATCAGCACTTTTCTCTACAGCAAGTTGACTCCTATCAGTGAGTTTGAAGAAATCAGAAATAACAATGTGGGTGTCTCCCTCATCATTAGCAGCATACTCATCACACTCACCCTCCTAACTAAGAATGGAGTGATACTTCTAATAGAGTCGATAGTACCATACCCGGAACTGCCGCCGATTTAAACTATTCATCTCTTAATACCGCAGCGGGATTGGTTCTGGCCGCTCTCCATGTTTGCGTCACAATGGTCGCCAGGCAAAGCACAAGGAGCGCAATGATACTGCTACCAATTTCTACAAGGGTAATCTGTGTGCGATAAACATTCTGAGCTAATATGACCTTATCAAAAAGGAAATAGCAGATAGGCGTACCAATCAGGATGGCCCATATGACCATTTTAAAGAACCCTCTCGACAATAAATAAATGAGTTTTCTTTCGGATGCTCCAAACGTTTTTCGGATGCCAATTTCTTTCAAGCGCGTTTGAGTGGAATAGATTGCCATACCCAATAAACCCAGTGTGCTGATGGAGACTGCCAGGAATCCAATGAATCCAAAGATCTTCATAAAGTCAACAAGAAATTCGTAATAGTCCTCAATTTGTCGATCCATGAATGCTGCTTCCATTCGATGATTGGCATCAATTTCATCCCATACTGCCTCTACAACACTGAGCGTTCCTAAAATATCAGAACTCGCAATTTTTAGGTTGGCATATTGGTAGCTTCCGGTATTTCTGATGACAAAGCTGTTGATATATTCTTCCAGGTTGGCATAAATAATGTCCTGGATGACACCAACGATTTCAACCGACTCTCCTTCAATGTTGAAAACGGTTCCTAAAGCATCCGAAGGTGAACCCAGGCCAAAATTTTTCACAAAGGTCTCATTGACCAACATGGTGGACTCACGCACCTCATTTTCTCCTGGCACAAAATCTCTTCCGGCCACCAAATCAATTTGCATGTTTTCCAGATAGGAGTCGTTCACGTCGATGTGATGTACCCATATTGAATCCTGATTTCTTGCGTCTACCAGTTGTAGATTGTTCCAGGTTCCTACTCCGGGAATGTAGGATGAGAACGAGACATTTGATACTTCTGGCAGCTTCATTAATTCAGATTTCAGAATTTGCGGGTCATTACCCTGAACCTTCACATTTAGAATATTATCCTTGTTGAAGCCCATATCGGTATTCAAGGAATAGGAGTATTGTTTGTGCGTAATGACGACAGCCATAACGAATATGATGCTTAGTGTAAACTGGGCCACAATCAGGCTTTTCCGAAAATTGATTCCTGAAAGCGCTTTGAGCATTTTTCCGGAACGCAGCGCACGTAAAGAACTTAAGCGTGAGAAAAATAGCGAAGGACTTAATCCGGCAATCAAACCCGTGGCAATC
This sequence comes from Ekhidna sp., assembly GCF_965247405.1. Lineage (GTDB taxonomy): Bacteria > Bacteroidota > Bacteroidia > Cytophagales > Cyclobacteriaceae > Ekhidna. The sequence continues at coordinate 1,942,522 of NZ_OZ252014.1, read as the reverse complement.
GCGAATAGAACAAACCACCCAATCAGCTGAGGGGTCAGCTCCAGGGTGACCATCTCCTCTGCTCGGGGCAATATTTCAATGAACCCATTTCGAAGAACACGGAAAAGAAGGATGCCCAAACCAAGTGACAAAAGTGATAGGATTATGGCCTCTACCGTAAACTGCCCGAAGATAGAGGCACGACTAGCACCATTGAGCTTTCTTACCCCGACCTCTCTTGCTCTTCGCAGCGATCGAGCCATAGATAGGTTGGTATAATTAAAAATGGCGGATAGCAAGATCGCCGCGGCAATTACCGAAAGTATGATAATGGGCAGATAGATCATTTTGGGCCCTATTGAGTCACTGATGTTAGGACCAGGAACAATTTCATTTATTTGTTGGAGTTGAAAGGAAGCTTTGAAATTGTCAGGATCTTTAAAATAGGTCGGCGCATTATTATCCAGCCATGCAATTACATTGGCTTTCTGCTCATTTTGCGGGATGTATAGGTAGTTATAATAGCGATCCAGGTTCTCCCATTGGTCATGAGACTTATCGATAGTACCCTGACGAGCAAGAATCGAAGTAGTACTCAGCGAAACAATGGCTTCAAATTGCAAATGAGAGAATTGTGGAGGGTCTGCCACAATACCGGTAACTTTAAAAGTCCCCAGCCCTTCAATATCAATGGTTTCGCCAACGGGGTTGAGACCTTCAAATGATTTTTTAGCAAATCCCGTTGTTATCAGGATTGAAAAGGGGTCTTTCAGAACATTTTGTTTATTTCCTTTCAGTAAATCGAAAGTAAGAAAATCAAAGAAATTCTCATCTGCATAAATGCCTTTAATGAAGATTTTCTTATCGTTTGCAGTGGCAGTTCCTTGCAACCTTCTTCCCAGTTGTGTGACCTGAATATTAGGAATCTGTTGCTTAATCTCCGGACCCAATCCCAGAGGGGAAGAGGCCTGTACTTCAAGCTGTCTGAATTGATAGGTTGGGGAGGAAATGACCCGGTAGATTTCATGCTTGTGTTCGTGGAACTCATCAAACTTCAATAGGTCTGAGATCATACCTATTACCAGGAGTCCACTGGACATAGCCACTGATAAACTGAAAATGTTGATAAACAAAAAGAGCTTCTGTCTTCTTAAATTTCGCAGGGAAATGGTAACATAACTACCGATCAAAGCAGCCTGATATCCCGGTCCTGATTTAGGTTTGTCCAGTACAGAGGGGCGAATCATTTTCAGCACTTCTCGGGTGTAAATGCGACGTGCTTTTTTTAATCCGTATTTTGCTTTATTGACCAGAAATGTCTCTTCCAAATCACCTTCCAATTCTTCGAATAGGTGGTCTTTACAAAACCACTTGAAGAGCTTATAGGCTAGAGGGGGTATCTCGGGATGTTTCATAATAGTAGTCCTTTTGAGTCTTTTTTGATTAGGTCAGTTTTGGGATCAGATCCCACATGCCTTCGCGCAGTTCCTTCGCTTCCTGCAAAGTGGCCAGTCCTTTATTGGTTACTTCATAGTATCGTTTTCTTCGTCCGCCACGTTCTGAGGTCGGCTCCCCATAGTCTGAGGAAATGAACCCTTTTTCTTCCAGTCGAGTGAGTGCAGTATGCAATGCCCCTCTGCTAATCTTGCGCCCCATTCGGTGGTCGATTTCTTCCTGGATGGTAACACCATATGCATTATCCTTTAATATGAGGATGCTAAGCATTACAATTTCCTGAAATTCTCCGAGGTGTGTTCCTTTCATGATTTTATATAATTCTTAAATGAAGACGTAATAATAAATCATTTGTTTCGTAAATGGAGAAAAAACTTATAATGTATCCTTCATGGCTAGTCTTTCTTAAGGGATTTCACTAAAACAGATACCTGTAACTCTAATCGTTTAATCTCCCTGATGGTCGCGTTTTTATGCATTTCCATAAATTGAAACAACTTCAACATACCGATGGCCATGAGCAAAAACATTAACCCAACTCCGAATGGGATCATCTCCGCTGCATCTGATGTGCTCAGCAGGCGATAGCCACAGTAAACTGCGAAACCAAAAAACACAAATTGAACAATCAGAATCCCTGCGTTGAGCCACTTCATTTTACCCTGAAACAGGCCACCAAGCATTTGGAACATACTTTGTTCATCATATGTGTTAAACAACTCTTTTTCATCTTCAGACAATGCTTCTTTGATCATCTGATCGATTTCCTCATTCTTTTTCATCTTGATACAGTTTTGTTTCTAATATTTTTTTCAAATGTTCTCGTCCCCTGAAGAGTCTTGATTTTATTGTTCCTACAGGCAACTTCAGCAATCCTCCAATAGTGATAATGGAAAGGTTTTCCTGATAGAACAGCTGTATGACAAATCTTTGCTCTTCTGATAGTTCATTGATCGCATTCTTTAATGTGTTCAAAGTGTCCTCATTGGGGCTATTACTTTTTTCGGCAAAATCGGACTGGATTGTCTTTCCAATGTCCTCTCTTTTTCTATTGACTTGATTAGATCGAATCCAACTAATAGCCAGATTAGTAGCAATACGAAGCGACCAGCCCGGAAATGCACACGGATCGTTCTGGGTTTTGATTTTTCTAATAATTGTAACCCAGGCATCCTGCACGATATCTTTTGTAGCATCTACATCTTTGGTCGTATGGTACATCCTGTTCAGCATTTTGGGGTTCCACCGTTTCACTAATAATTCAAAGGCTTTGCGATCACCAGCCTGGCAATTAATCACCAGCCACTCTTCAATTATTTGATCCGAAGTTTTCATTTGCTAACCTCTAGTCGATGGAAATCAGGAAAGGTTCCGCTGAATTATTATCAATCTACAGATTAACAGTTAAAATCGAGGCGGAGGCAAACTCAATTGCGTGTCTGGGTGTTTGAGCTACATGAATCCGTATTGCGATCCAGAAACCGGCATTTGTACGCCATCCACGTTTGAAGACCTTCAATCCATCGGACAGCATAAGCTGACAGAAAAGACAGAAATCATCTATGTAGGAGATCCCATGTGCTCGTGGTGCTGGGGCATTTCACCAGACCTCATTAAACTTCGTGATTATTACAGAGGCAAAGAAGTAGGCTATCGAGTCGTGGTGGGTGGCCTCAGACCAGGAGGGGGCGACCCATGGAATGATCAAATGAAGGATTTTCTAAAAGAGCATTGGGGCCATGTGACCGAAATGAGTGGTCAGCCTTTTGGATATAAGCTCATGGAGCTTGATGATTTTAATTATGACACTGAGCCTGCCTGTCGGGCGGTAGTGGCTGCTCGCCCGCTTGTGAATGAGTTGGAGATGGAGTTCTTTGAGGAAGTTCAGCGCAAATTTTACATGGAATCAGAAGATCCCGGAACCAATGAATTCTACCAAAGCATCTGTGAGAATTTTGGAGTGGATTATCAGAAATTTCTAGAGCGACTTGAGAGCGAGGAGGTGCGATACGAGACCCGAAATGAATTTATGCTCAACCGTCAATGGGGGGTCCAGGGTTATCCCACCATTGTTTTGCTACATCAGGATCAGCTGTTTATGATCGCCCATGGATATGCAACTTTCGAGCAGATGAAGGCGCAAGTGGAGAAGACGATTGAGCGAGAAGCTGAATCAGAGAAAAACGCATAAGGCAGGAGAAATCTTCGATTCCCCTAAGCATTCAAACTTTATTTTCACTTTTTGATCTCGTCGTTAGGGGAGGGTTTTGTATTAAGTCCCTTAGAGCAAACACAAAACCCACAGCCAACATGAAAGCCTATTTATTTCTGCTCTGTTCACTTTGTTTTCAATTAGCTACCTCCCAGAACGTTGTTTACTTTCCAGGCTTTGAACTGATCAATGTGGAAGAACCCACCGCTGGCCTGCAGTACTCCACTTCCAAGCTCATTAAATCGTATATAGAAGACAACCACAGCTACACGATCCTTTTGGATGAGCGCATTGGAGCCGATGGATACCTGAGTCGGGAATCTCTGCAGCAATCTGTTGTCAATGCTACCGAGCAAAAAGCACGGTTCTTTATGCGAGGGGAAATTCATTTTCTGCAAGGGGTGTACATTATTTCATTGGGCGTGTATGAAACTGCCAGTATGGAACAAGTCTGGCACGACATGGCCAAAGGAGCAGCCGAGCAAGACCTTGATCCATTGCTGTCCCGCTTAGGCCGGTCGTTTTTTACCAGCAGGACCGCAAAAACGGATATTGAAATCGATGAGGTGACAACCTATGACCAAAAAGGAATTGAGTTGGCACAGATCAGGGTCAATCACTTTGTTGGAGTCATGCTCGGTGGGAAAGCCATTCCGAATGAAAGCACATTATCCGGTTTTGGATTGGCCTACACCTACGATGCTTCGACGGTGCTTTTCAACTTTGATTTTGAATTGTTTCCCTCTTCAACGATTTCCATTAATCACAGCAATCCGGGACAGAAAATGCAAAGCGGGGGAGTTTCACTAGGGGTGACCTATCCCCTTACGCGCAAGCGCTCAACCTTCTTCGTAAATGGTGGAATGGAATATGGATATACCACCATAAAGCAAGAAGATGCAGAATGGGGTGACAAAGAGTCAAAGTCCGGAATTGGAGCTTATCTGGGTGGAGGTTTTTTGATCAATAGAAACTCCACGGTAAATCTGAGAATATTCACTGCCGTCTCTATTCCTTTCTATCATGTTGATAATATGAATGTGACAGGGATCAAATTCGGGATTGTGACTTCATTTGCCAAGAAACGATAATCAGGCGGGCTGTGCATCCTTTCTTTCTTTAGCAACCCAGTCTTTCGGAAGCTCATTCAGAAGCTGTCTTCTGAAAACATGGTAATCGACCGTGATCGTATGTCTTGGCGTTTTTAGCTGTTTGTAATGTGGATTGGAGACTTCTTTCTCTGTGAGCCTTTCGATGTTTTTTGGTCGCTTCCATTTACCTGAAAGCTGTCGGGCAATGATCTTGGCTTGTAGCTCCGCCCCGGGCCAGATGCAGCCAAGCGGCTGAAACAGCCCCACAAAGAATAAATTATCCATCGTGGGATGCATCATTTTTAAATACAAGGGAACAGGACCGTCACTATAGTTGATAAGTGACTCATCCAAAAATGGGTGGGAGATAATAAAGCCCGTACAGGCGATAATAACATCGACATCTTCCTTGCTCCCATCTTTGAAATGGACGGTGTGCCCATCCAGTTTTTCAATATCTACTTTGGGATGAACCTTGCCATGTCGGATGCGATAAAGCAACTCATCGTTGATCACTGGGTGTGTCTGCCCAAAGTTATGATCCGGTTCCTGCAGGCCATAATTTTTATTCGGACCAATGAAAATGCGGATGAGCAGTTGGGAAAGCAGACTTCTGATTTTCACTGGTAGCCAGGTCATACCTGATCCAACAACATCCGATGGTTTGCCAAACATAAACTTGGGAATGATCCGGTAGCCTCGTCTCCAGCTGATGCTGGTTTTTTTACTTATCCGGCTGGTTTCCACAGCCACATCACACGCAGAGTTGCCACCTCCAATTACAAGCACGCGCTTATCTCGGAAAGGCTCAGCTTTTTTGAAATCATGTGAATGGAGAAACTCGCCATCAAAAGTCCCCTGATATTCCGGCATACGCGGGTTCCAGTGGTGCCCGTTGCAGACGATCAGATCAGAGAATGTTTCAACGTGCTGGCCGTCTTTATTTTCAATTGTGACTTTCCATTCTTCTTCAGAAATACGTTCTACTTGTTTGACGGTCGTTTCAAATTGGATATGATCGAGCAAACCAAAGTGACGTGCATACCCTTGAAAATAGCTAGCCAGTTGCTGGTGTGAAGGGTAGTCTGCTACCTCTTCCCCATGATCGTCCCAGGTATAGTCTTCGTATTGCGACAGCAATTTGGAGCTGATGATATGGGTGGTTTCAAACACACTGGAATGACTGGGTTTCTCGCTGTAAATCCAGTTGCCACCAACCCGATCATTGCGGTCGAAGCAGACCGTTTCGATTTCTTCGTCTAAAATGTTTTTGAGGGCAGTAATCCCGGAAGGCCCGGCTCCAATCACGCATACTCTTCGCTTCATGGGGTTGAAGATAACGAGAAGTGATTAAATGTTTTGTGCAAGCAAGACAGTGTAATGATTGAGATGCTTCGTTCCTCAGCATGACAGCCCAGAAAGAATTGAGCAGCCCTGCATGATCGAATTGCTCCGCATGAAGATCGAAGTGTCATCCTGAGCGCAGCGAAGGATCTAATTATATTTAGAGATATGAACCACAACTATTTCACCTATATCACAACAAATAAATCTCGTAAAGTCCTTTATACAGGAATGACGAATGATTTACGCACTCGATTAGAGCAGCATAAAGAAGATGCAATGGGTGCCAAGAAGACTTTTGCGGGAAAATACAATTGCTATTATCTTGTATTCTGGGAAAGACATCAATATGTCAATTATGCTATCGAAAGAGAACATGAAATAAAAGGATGGAAGCGATTTAAAAAAGTGGCCTTAATCAATGAGTTCAATCCTGAGTGGAGGTTTTTAAATGATGAGGTTGATTGAGATGCTTCGTTCCTCAGCATGACAGCACAGAGAGAATTAAGAAGCTCTAAATGGTCGAATCTCTCTGAATTATGATCGAAGTGTCATCCTGAGCGCAGCGAAGGATCTCACTCCTCAATCACCTTTGGCCAATTCTCCTCCGCCTTCTTTATAAACTCAGTCTGGTTTGCTTCCCATTTTTTCTGAATGCCCTTGCTGTAGTTGAGATAGAGCTTGCCATCCACAATCTTCCAGGCGTTAGGATTTGATTCATACGTGTAGCCATTGCCAACCGCATACGCACAGTACCCACCAAACTGAGGAGCGTACTGTTCCGGATCGGCTTTGAAGGCATCCAGGTTTTCCTGCGTGCTGAAATACCAGTTTGCCTTGTTCCACTCAAACGAGAATGACTGATCGCCTTTTGTTGGTTGGCCTTGAGTGAAATAGGCCACCGGATCATAGCCTTTGATGGCTCCATCACTGGTGGTGTACGTCGGGCTTTTTTGCGCTGATGACAGGAACCCGAAGCACAGCAAAAGTGTAGTTGCAATGCTTTTCATAATCTGATGATACGGAAATGAATGAGGAAGGATGAGGTGAGAAGGTGCGTTTGTCTGCTGGCTGTCCCTTTTGGAGGCGGTCCGACGTTTCGGGGTTAGGGGGAGGGATTTAATGGAAAGATATCTGGCATGATATTCCTAATCCATGTACTTTGCACTTTTCAGCGCATCGGAGGTTGATTTGCTATAGCCAATACACACCTCATCGGAGGCATCCACATCAGACACGACATTGGTATCGATCAACAACTGACACAGGCGTCTGGCTTCACTAATGGGAATCTCCACTTCAAATTCTTTGAAGAAGTACCTGGAAACATCAGAAGCCGTCAAAGTGCTTTTGCTTCGGTGATTAGAGATATAATCCAGATGCCTCAGAATGGCATGCAATTTTTGATTCTGCGTCATGTATTAAAGTTAATCGAAATCCAGCGCAAAACATCAGTGCTGTTATTCCCCCTTAACAAAGGGGGTAAGGGGGTTGTATAAACTATTCCAAAAAACGGTAGAGGTTGGGTATATTTAGTATGTTCACTAAATTAACTCAGCACCCTCGCCGGCAGCATAAACAGCGCCCGGATAAATGCAAAGACCCCTTCTACAGCAAATCCAAGGATTCTAAACGGAAGTAAAAGCATCCAAATGATCGGATAAAAGAACAAAATGGCTAATGCTAACGGCCAGCAGATGACGAGGAGGATGAACCAGAGTAGTATTTTCATGAAAGATTTTACGATTAGAAAAACGATTGAGTTATCTGTACTATAAGCGGACAGGTTCGTTCAAAATCGTTCTTTTTTGGACAATAGACCTGAGGCAGTGCGGGCGGCTAGCCTCAGGGTGACTTTGTAAAGAGTTTGTCATGCTGAATTTATTTCAGCATCTATCTTTTTCCTGACTTGTGATTTTTATCTTTAAGAATATGAAGCTACCTATCTACCAAGTCGACGCATTTACAGATCACCTTTTTGCCGGAAATCCGGCGGCAGTTGTCCCCATTGGGGACGAGTGGCCCATCGATGATGTGTTGCAAAAGATTGCCATCGAAAACAACCTGTCTGAGACTGCTTTTTTTCAGGATCGGGGAGATTTTTTTGACCTTCGCTGGTTCACCCCCGAGTTTGAGATCGACCTTTGTGGGCATGCAACCCTTGCTTCAGCGCATGTGATTTACAATCACCTGGGATATACCAAAGATCAGATCGATTTTGAGACGATGAGCGGGCCGTTGGTAGTGAAACGTAAGGACCACTTGTTGCAACTGGATTTTCCTTCCAGAAAGCCGGAACCAGCCGAAATGAAGGAAGGGTTGCTTCAGGCCTTTAATCATGCGCCAAAAGAAATACTGAAATCCAGGGACTATGTGATGGTCTATGAGACCGAAGCAGACGTTCGTTCATTGAAAGTAAATGCTAGCCTGCTCAGCCCCGAGCATTTTGATAAGGGAGGAATCATTTGCACCGCGCCGGGAGATGGAGTGGATTTCGTCTCACGTTTCTTCTTTCCCGGAGGTTCAGTCTTTGAAGACCCGGTCACCGGTTCCTCACATTGCTCATTGATTCCGTATTGGTCGGAGAAGCTAGGTAAGAACGAGATGATCGCCTATCAATTATCTGAGAGAAAAGGCTATCTCAACTGCACCGACTTAGGAGATCGGGTGCTGATCGCCGGAAATGCGGTAACCTATATGAAGGGGGAGATTGAGGTATAAATAATCATCCCTCATTCCCTTGCGAGCGAGGCACGAGTGAGACTTGGGAATCTTTGCAATACAAAATGAGATTCCCATGACTCGGATAACAATAGTTATCCTCCCAAGGGAATACGGGTCTTTTTAACCGTCATTGCGAACCCCGCCGACAGGCAGGGTGAAGCAATCTTAATCTTCCCATGAAGCATGAGATTCCTTCGCTTTGCTCGGAATGACGATTAAAATTGCAAATCGCGATGACGTAACAACTACTCTACTACAAACTCAAATTGGAAAATCCGGATTAGCCAAAACTTCTTTTAGCTGCGCATGATGCCTCTCGGTATGAGCAGAAATAAACATCAGCCAATGATAGCCACTGACCTCACCCACCGGACCAAAGTTTTCAAAGTATGCTTTCACTGGCTTGTCCAGCGCCTTCACAAAGCCCTTTGTTTCAGACCTTCTGCTTTTAAATGCCTCAATAAATGAGGCGGGTGTTTTGTAAGCACCTTCCGGTGTTATCGGCTCAGGAGCCTGGAATTTTTGTGATCGACCCACGATAAACTCAATCATCTCATTTCCCTTTTCTCTGTATCCCTCCACCTGATCCGGTTTGTACTCCATCCCCTCTAGGTTGACCACTCGCTTCAAAACAACGGGCTCGGCCTTTATAATGTGCTCGCATATTTCTGCTACCGACCAGCTCTCCTCATTAGGTTTAAATGTCCATTGCTCATCAGTCAATCCTTTAATGGATTCAATCAAGTCCGACTGGCTTGTCTTCAGGTAATTGATGATTTCTTTTTTGTCCTCCTTGGTAAGTGTCTCATTTTCCCCACCGAAAGAAGAACCTAGGATCCAGATGACCATTAGCATGGTTGTACTCAATAGTTTTTTCATAGCATTAGATTTTTTAGCCAATCCTAACGCCTGGAAGCCTTTTCTGACTGTGAAAAATGGAATTGAGATGTTGAGTGGTACCTGTTTTCAGACTGAATGGTCAGACCTGAACCAGGTTTTTAACTCCCGACTTTTATAGCGGCTGACATTAATGGATGTCGAAAGGTGCTCCAATTGGATCTTGAGCTTATTGTTCACATCCTTTTGCAAGGCACGGATAGCTGGTCTGGAGATGATGGTTTGCCTGTTGGCACGGAAGAACCGATTCGAAAGCTTCTCTTCCACTTCACTCAACGATTCGTACTGTGTCACAAGCTTGTTACCATCCGTGTCAATAAGGAAAACACACCCATTTTGATGGACAAAGCATGAAACTTCATTTTCCTCAATGGTTCGAAGTTCTCCGCCTCTTACAATGGTGAGCGTATCAGATGTAGACGCCAGCTTATTGAAGGTGAGTGTTCCATTGCCTTTGGCATATCCTCTCAGAATAAATACGCCTGTTTCGATCAATGAAATCATCAGACAGACACCCAGCAAACCTACAAATCGGAATGGATCCATGATGTATTGGAATATCAGCATTTGGCCGATGCTGAGGATCGTGAAAATAAGCGTGCAATAAAGCAGGTTGGTTCGAATGATCAGAAGGACAGAAGACAGATCATTTCCAAGCTTTGATTTTTTTGAAAGCCTACGATAATTCCAGGTATTCGTCTCGCAGATAAATAATCCATAAATCAGGAAGATGGTGAAAGGAATAAATGGGAATTGATAGTCCGGTGAGAATGGCAGCTTCTGATAGGTAATCAGATGCGTCATGACAAAAGCCAAAAGCACCATCAATGAACGACGAACGGTGTTATCACTGAGTTTGATTTTTTGGTGTGGTAGCGCAATAGTCATGATATGAATTTAACCATTTTGGAGATGAGAAGACCATGATTATTACATGAGTGGATAGAGAAATTATTCCAATTCTTCTGTCAGGATATAGCCAAAATCTTCAATTTTAAAGGAGGGGTGAGATGCCACTTTCATTGTCTGGATAGCATTAGTTGGGATTAAGGTCTCTTTATTTTCTCCAACCGTAGCAATGACCGTATATGGGAAGTTGTCCTTAAATCCGGTTTTCCATTTGTACTTCAACGTTGACTGAATAGAATCATAGGCATACTGAAGAACAGGTGGCGATTTTTCTTTCAAATAAACATCGAAAAGTGGTTGAAAATTTCTACCAGACATTTCATTGAAATACGAAATGAAAGTTTCGGTGCTAATGTTTTGCCTGGCATATCGATCCAGAGCACCTCTTAAAATGGAGAAAAATTTCTCATCATCGTTTAGTTGTCTTCTCAACGTATGGAGGATCAATGCTCCTTTATAGTAGATATCAGCATCTTTTGGACTTACCCAGCTGTTGTACCGGACACCACAGGGTTTTAAGACCGGGCGCTCATTGTCCACATATCTGGGGAGGTTCCAAATGTAGTGATCGTAATAGTTCGGTTGGTAAAGCTTAGCCACAACCAACGCCTCAGAATAGGTTGCAAATCCTTCATGCAACCACATGTCACAGTAGTCCATTCCGGAAACCAGATTTCCCCACCACTCATGAGCGAGCTCATGGATGAGTGTAGCATTCACTTTTAATGAATAAGCGGGTGGGGCATAGTCATTATAAAAATAGGAGCCCATAGAAATAGCGGATTGGTGCTCCATGGCTCCACCTCCGAGCGTAGACTGCACAATTTTACACCCATCCCTCCACCAAGGGAAGGGACCATATAGTTCTTCGAGTTCCTTCAGGTGCAAAGGAGTCTGCGAATAAAATGATCGAGCTGTATCGATTTGATGGCTCAGTGCATAGACCTCAATTTCACGTTCCCTGCCGGTGATATCTGTATAGGGGAAAGTAATTTTTTCATAAATCCCGATGTTGAACGAGATGTTGTAAATGTTGATGGGATTAAGGACGGAGTGATGATACACTCGGTTAGCGCCATTGATTGTCACACTATCAAGCTTGCCATTAGCCACTGCCACAAGTGGATTAGGAACTTCAACACGGATAATACATCGTTCTGGTTCGTCATATAAAAGTTCTTTACAAGGCATCATGTAATGACCACCTACACCTTCGGTTTGTGTACCGATCCATGGGTTCCCTTTGCTGTCTGTTTGCCACTGGATAGGCCCTTCATTTGCAATGTTGGCCGGCTTACCACCGTAAGAGATTTTTAGGGATGCCGCAGTGCCTTCTTCCGCTTGAGCATTGAAGACGATGAATATCAGATCTTTCTTGTGCTTCCATGTTTTTAGAGGGATGGAGCTTTCAATGTTACCAACCTTGAATTTTCGGTGCAGATCAATCAGAATAGAATCTTGCGCCATCTCCATTTCGAAATCGATGCGCATGGTGCCCTCAATTCGTTCTTCCTCAGGGTTTACTTTGACATACCAATCATAGGTGGTGATGTCATAAGCTCTTAGACGGTTGGCTTCACCTTGCAGGTAATCACGTTTAGAGAATCGCGGAAACCCTTCTTTCTTATTGGGAAAATAATATTTGACGAAGGGTTTGTATCTGCATGCACCGACAACTAGCGACACAATGATGAGGAGAAGGAGTTTTTTCATTTAGCTTCCAAAATGGGTGATAAGGTAATTTAATGCCTTATTTCTAGATGCGCTTACGTTAAGAGGAAATTTACACTTACAAAATCTCCACGATATGCCGTGCCACTTTACCAGTCCCATCCAGAATCTGATGACGACATGAGGTGCCGGAAGCAAGGATGATCGTATCTTTTTCTGCTTCTCGTACTTTGGGAAAAAGTACCAACTCACCAATTTTCATAGAAACTTCAAAGTGCTCTTTTTCATAACCGAAGGAACCGGCCATGCCGCAGCAACCACTGGGTATCATTTGAACGTCAAATCCCTCGGCAGCTTTCAATATTTTCATCGTTGGTGTCATGGACGAGAGTGCCTTTTGATGGCAGTGTCCATGTACCAGCACTTTCTGTTTCTTTCTTGGAAAATCTTCTGATTTGAGATTTCCAGCATCCAGTTCCCTGGCCAGGAATTCTTCAATGGTGAACGTTCGCTCCGCCACTTTCAATGATTGTTCTTTTTCCTTGCCTCGTAGCAGATCCGGATATTCATCCCGAAATGTGAGAATCGCTGATGGCTCTATCCCCACCAGACAGACATCTTTTTTCAAT